>NZ_JBILQK010000193.1:0-3384 GCF_044373315.1 Roseateles sp.
TTGAATTCCAGCGTGTAACGCGCCCTTGCCGTAACTGCCTTTGCCTTCGTCATTTCGTTTCCTCTTGCTTGGATTGGACCACTTAGCAAGGGATACGTTTTTCAGGGACAAGGTCAAGACGAAGGCCACCATCCATCCCTGCCTTACGAGCAAATGGGCACCTTCATGAAGAGGCTCCACGAGATCCAGGATGCCAACATCAAGTTTCGCCGTTCGATCTCACCAGCGCTGGCACTGGAGTTCGCCATCCTGACTGCCATGAGGACCAATCCGATCATCTTGGCCCAATGGCGCGAGATCGACGAGGAAAAGCTACTCTGGACAGTGCCTGCAGAACACATGAAGGGTAGGTTTCCCATGCGGGTGCCTTTGTCGCCTCGTGCCATGGAGATCATTGGGCTGATGAAGGTCCAACACGAAGACAGTTGCCCGCTGGTGTTTCAGTGGCACGGCGTCGGGCTTCACAACACGTCCATGTTGAACGTCATCGGCAACATGCATGAACGCGAACCCAACACATGGACCGATCCAAGGATGGACGGGCGACGCGTCACCGTTCATGGTTTCAGGTCAACTCTCACCGACTGGGCTGCGGAGACTACTGAGTACGACTTCAAGGTCTATGACAAAGCCCTCGCCCACAGCGAGTCGAGCCAAACGGTTGCCGCCTACTTACGAGGTGATCTGCTGGCCAAACGTCGCCCCCTGATGGACAACTGGGCAAAGTTCTGTGGCTGCTAATGCAGGTCACATCCTGCAGGTCGGCCGCCAGGTTGCGTCTGCACATCCCCGTGGCGATTCCGCACCGAAAGGCCTGGCCACACAGGCATGCTTGATTCGATGGGCCGTCTCGATCGCACCGCGCGCTTCGTCCCGCCGGCGGGAATTGAACCCCTCCATGAAACTCGAAGCAGACTCTCAAAGTTACCCCCAACATTTGCCCCCACCGCACCCTCACTGCAAATAGGGAATTGAACACGTTGCATGAACGGGGAGCAGAAATGCTCCGCTAAACCGATTTCTCGGCGTAGCGGGGCAAGCTTGCGGCGCTCAATCATGCATAACCCCGGTGGCAAGTCAAAGTGCTCCACCCATGGCCAGGGTTGATAGATGCGACCGGGAGGCCGCATTGCGCGATTCCTTAGTGGTAATCGCTTTCTCTTTGGTGCCGTACAGCACCGATGTGAACTCGACCCTCGGTCTTGATCTCGTAATACACGACATAGCCGCTGGCCCCAAAGGGAACGATGAGCTCACGCGCAAACGGGCTGTTCTCTGCCTTGCGGCAACTGAACGGACTGATCTCCAGGAACCTACAGGCCTGACGAATCGCTTGAATAGCGTTCGAAGGAATGTCGAGATCACCGGCTGCGCTGTTCAGTTCACGCTCGAATGCGTGTTCAAACAACCTGTCAAGATCCTCCTCGGCCTCGCGGCTGAAGACGACTTGATATTTCATGCAGAGGCAGCCTTCTGACGCGCACGAGCTGCGGCCACTTTGGCGTCTAGCTTGGCTAGCACCTCATCAGCAGGGACCCAGTCCCCGGCAGCTTCGGAGCGAGCAATCGATTCCATGCCTCGACGAACAAATTCAGCATGGTCACGTCGACGCGCTACCTCGGTGCGAACCGCCTTCTCTACCAGAGCAGCGATCGACTCGCCGTCTTCCAGAGACTGCTCCAGTTCCTCTCGGAACTTGGGTTCAACGCGAACAGGCGGGATGGTGGTGCTCTTCATGGCACCAGTGTATCGCTTTTGTAATACCTGTTGGCCGGGCATTTTCCGGCTCCTTTCAGGCGTGCTCTATTGCGCAAGCAAAGTCGTAAACAACCACAGGCCTGGTCTCGGTGAACACTAGACACAGGCCCGCGGCAATCTGCAATGTCTCCGCGGTGCCGAATCAGACAGGCTGAACGGCGAGCCCATCAGTCGAGATGCCTGCGTACCTTCTGTCAGGAGCTGAGCCAGTCGACATCATCGAAGCGCGATCGCTCGGGAAGGCCGCCATCGCGCCAACAAGGGCCTGCGCTTGAGAGGCGATGAGCACGCTCCCGTCGCCGAAGCGGAACTCCTCAACTTGGTACTGCGAGCCCAAGTACCAGTCCTGGATCACCAACCGATCAGGCGCATTTCGGATGCTCATAACCAGATTGTTGCCTTCCTGCTGGAACTGGAGATCCGCTTGCGCTATGCCATTGGCGAGTCGCACGATGTCCTTGACGCCCGCTGTTGCGTCGTTCTCCTGGATCGTGTCAGCGCCATAGCCCGTACCGAACAGGTACGTGTCCGCCCCAACTCCACCCAGGAGCGTGTCATTCCCGCCTGCGCCATCCAATGTGTCCGCACCAGCCGCTCCGCTCAACACGTTGGCAGCGGCGTTGCCCGTCAAAAAGTTGTCGAGTGAATTGCCGGTACCGTTGATGACAGACGTGCCCGTCAGAAGCAGATGCTCCAGATTGCTTCCGAGCGTATAGGTGACCGCGCTGTGCACTGTGTCCGCGCCTGCGTTGGCGTTCTCCGTTACCGCGTCAGCGGTGGAGTCAACGATATAGATATCGCTTCCGGCCCCACCTGACATAGTGTCATTGCCCATGCCCCCATCCAGCGTGTCGTTGCCGCCGCTGCCATCCAGCAGGTCATTGCCGCCTGCACCGCTAAGCAAGTCGTGGCTGTCAAACCCGAAGATCGTGTCGGCCCCTGCCGTGCCTACCGACAACGCCAGGCTGCGCAGTTGCGCCTGATCCCAAACCGTGCCGTCCGCAAACACCACTTGCTCGATCTGGAAGCTCGGCTGCGCCGCGCCCGTGCTCGAGTTGTATTGGTCCCTCAGCGTGAGCGTGCCTGCGTCCGAGAACGTCAGCACCAGGCTGCCGCTGCTGTCTCGCCTCACCTGCGTGGCCGCAGCCGTGATGCCCGCGCCCAGTTGCACGACATCCACTCCTCCGGTGTCGCTCACCGTATCGGCGCCATCGCCCAGGTTGTACACAAACGTGTCACCCGAGGTCGCCGAGTTGTCGCCCAGCCAATCACCCCCCGTGCCTCCGGCCAGCGTGTCTGCACCCTCGCTGCCGTACAGCGTGTCGTTGCCCGCTCCGCCCTGCAAAGAGTCGTTCCCGGCGTCGCCCCACAACGTATCGTTGCCGTCGCCGCCCTCCAGCACGTCATTGCCTTCTGCGCCGACCAGGCTGTCTGCACCTGCCGCTCCCAGCAGCGAGTCGTTGCCCAAGCCGCCGTTGAGTGTGTCGTTGCCTTCACCTCCATCCAGCGTGTCGTTGCCGCCGCTGCCATCCAGCAGGTCATTGCCGCCTGCACCGCTAAGCAAGTCGTGGCTGTCAAACCCGAAGATCGTGTCGGCCCCTGCCGTGCCTACCGACAACGCCAGGC
>NZ_JBILQK010000022.1:0-49011 GCF_044373315.1 Roseateles sp.
GATGCTCACCGCGGTGCTCCAGCACCATGCGTACGGCACGCTCGCGCACCTCAGGCGAAAACTTCGGGGACTTCTTCATGGCTCCATTCTCCAGAATCGGAGCCTCCTCGAAACCCGGGGCGATTCACTTTTCCTTCATCTCTCGGTTCGACGCAATATCCAGTTCCCGGGTTACCCACTCACTGTTTACCGAATGAGAAGAAATGATTGCGGCAACAAAGTCGACCTGATCCAACCCTTCTCGGATCTTCAGGACGAGTGAGTCACCGATGTTGATCTCTGCCTCGTCAATCCAAACAGCGTGCCCGGCAAGGCGCAGGTCGGCCGCGAGTTTCCGGGCGAAAGGCTTATCGGCGTGGGAGTGACTTAGGAATACGCTGCTCATGTTCGAGAGTGTAGTTTCTGAGGAGTAACGTTCTTGTTATGCGGACAAGCCAGCGTAGCTGGCGCAGGTCAGCTTGACCAAAGGGTTATGCCTCTGCATGCTGAAGGACCTTTGCGGCGTACACGAGGCAGAGCGCACCAACAAGGAAGAAGATCGCAGCAAGCGCCCATACGCTAGCGAACTGCTCGGACAAGCGATGAATGGCCGTCAGCCTAGCCGGCCCGCGCCAGACACCTACCAGTACGCCATGCCCTACTGTGCCCATACCGATTGCCAGAAGGCAAAGGAAGCCGACCAGACCAAGGCGCTTTGACCGAACGGGCGATAGCCTGGCGCCGCGCCCCAGCCGTGGAACCAACAATGTGATGAGAAACAGCCCAACGAAAAACGTGGCGACAACGACAACCTCGGCTACGTTGAACTCGGGGGACTGCGCCGCTCCAAACAAGACTGAAAGAGCCAAGTAGCCGATGGCGACTTGAATGCCTACAAGTAGAACGCGCATTTCAAGAGGCATAACGTAATTTATGGCGACAGGCGATGCGCCCTAACCTCGGGCGATGCTGCATAACTTCGGACGCGGCCGTCCCCCTAAGTGCTTGATGCAAAGCGTCTTCCTTCAGTTTCTCTGTACGTTCATACAAAACAAAACTCGCCTGCGAATCCGGCAGCTTGCTACATCGACTTCTGAGCCTTGCCGGAGCGCAGTAGCGGTGCATGTTGCCACGACTCGGCGGGTTAGCACCAGCCTGCAAACACCTGCACCCGATGGTTTACTCCTTGGCAGGAACTGACGCGCCCGCTCAGTTTCAAGCGAAACGCATGCACGAGTCAGGCCGGCCTGGGCGGTGACTCGGCCTCCTTGGTGCCAAGAGAAGCCAAAGCGTTTGCTGAGCGGCCGCCTCGATGGGCCACAGATCAGCCCGCGCTCAGACCCAGCGCCCTGAGCTTCGCCAGCACCGCATCAAAGCGCGGCTCGCCCTGCCCGGCCAGCTGGGCCAGCGGCCACCAGGCCACGCCGTCCACTTCCTGCTCCTGCGCCTGCAGGGCTTCGGCGGCAGCGTCGTCGCCGCCGGCCTGCAGCAGGTAGGCGTAGTCGTGGTGCCAGTGGGCGCCCTCGCCCTTGCGCGGGTTGGCGGCAATCGCGTGGCTGTCGATGTCCAGCGGCACAGCGGCGGCCCACAGCGGGTGGGCGCGCAGCGTCTGCAGGCCGGTTTCCTCGCGCACCTCGCGGCAGGCCGAGTCCCACAGGCTCTGGCCGGGCTCGTAGTGGCCGCCGGGCTGCAGCCAGCGGCCGATGATGCGGTGCCGGATCATCAGCACGCGCGCGCTGGCGGCGTCCAGCACGATGGCGCTGGTGGTCACATGGCCGCGCATATTGGCGCGGCTCAGCGGGTCCTGCGGGTCTTCATCGAGCTGCAGGCTGAGCGCCTGCAGGCGCTGGCGCTCGGCAGGGAACAGGTCGAGATAGTCGCGGAGTTGCTGTTGGGCTTGATGGCGCATGGTGGGCCGGATTATCTGGCTGATCCAGACGCTCACTCATGGCGTCATCACGACCGGATCGGTCGCTGCTGGCGGGCTGGCTCGCTGGCTGGCGTTGCGGTGGCGCTACTTCAGCAAGCCCTGGGCCTTCAGCGCTGCCACCACTGCGGGCCGCGCTGACACGCGCTCGCGCATCGCCATCAAGCGCGGGTAGGGGCTGAGGTCGACGCCCAGCTGCTGGGCCCAGCAGCTGAGCATGAAGAGATAGGCCTCCGCCGACGTGAAAGGCTCACCGGTGCAGTAGCCCGGCTCGGCCAGCGTGCTCTCAAGCCACGCGAACTGCTCTTGCAACCAGCAGACTGGCGGAGCTTGGGCGTCCTCTGGCATGGCGATGATGTTCCTACTGCGCGGCGCCGCTGGTCCAGGCCTTGCGGATCAGCGCGCCACAGCTGGCCGAATCGGCGCCGCCGCCACCTGAAGCCTCGGCGCGCGCCACGATGCCGTAGTAGCGCCGCGCGGCGTCGATCCAGGGGTAGAAGCCAAATGCACCCGCGCTGCTGAAGGCGCCGTCGCCCTGGCGTGGATCGTCTTCGACCCAGTGGCCCAGCGAGTAGTGCCAGTCCAGCTCGGTGCGCATCGGCGTGGACAGCGCGCTGGCGCAGCTGCTCGGGTTGGTGCAGACCGGATGGCTGCCCAGTTGGCGGCCGAGCTGCAGCTCCTGGCGCAGCAGCTTGCGCAGGAACAGCGCATAGGCGCTGGCACTCATGCGCGCGCCGCCTGCCAGCTGCGGCTGGGTGTAGCTCAAGGCCAGCTCGGTGCCCAGCACGCGGCGCATCTCGGCGGCCAGGGCCTCGTTGTCCAGCGCCGCGATGCCCATGCCCTCGGGTTGCGCGCGCGCCGCATGCACCTGCATATGGCCGCCGTTGTAGAAGAACTTGCCGACATGGGCGGGCGTCAGCAGACCGTTGTCGCCCCGGGTGGCGCAGCTGCCCACGGTGTCGCCACGCTCGCAGCCCGAGAAGCCGAAGCTGGTGTAGCCGCTGCGGAAGTTCAGCGCCTCGATGTCCTGCGCGCTGGGCTGGCCGGCACGGCGTTCGACGACATAGGCGCCGTACAGCCATTTCGAGGCCGAGGCGATGGGCATCACGGTGTCGGCCTGGTAGACGGTCAGATTGCCAGACGCGAGCACCGAGCCCGCACCCAGACGCGCGCTGCGGTCGCCGATTTCCCAGTAGAACGGGCGGATCGCGGCGCAGGCATTGCTGTTGCTGAGCGCCGTGCTGCTGGCGGCTGCCACACGCGCCGCGTCGCTGATTGGCGCGGGCGCGGGCGCGGGCGCGGGTGCTGGTGCGGGCACCGGCGCTGGGGCCGGTGGCTCGCTGCCGCCGCCACCACCGCCGCAGCCGAGCAGCGCAGCACTCAACATCGGCAGGCCGCCCAGCCAGACAGCCCGACGCCGGGCAGCTTCAGCGCGACTCATGGGCGGCTTTGCGGATCGTGCTTCTGGCGGCGGATGGCGCGGCTGTTGTGGTCCTGCTGATGCTCCAGGCGCGCTGCTTCCTTGCGCGTCACCTGGCCATCGGCCTCGACACGCTGTTCCATGCGCGCGGTCTTGGCCTGCTGGTGCTGCAGGCGGCGCTGTTCGCGCCGCGTCAGCTCACCACCGGCAACGCCCGAGGCGATACGGTCCGCCTGGCGCGCCTGGCGATTGTCGACACGCTGCTCTTGCGGCGTGGTGGCGGGATCGGTCTGGGCCATGGCCTGGCCCATCAGCACCACATAGCCGACCAGCGCGACGAAGAAGGTCAGCGCGGTGCTCTTGATGGACAACTTGTTCATGCGGGGGACTCCTGTTTGGGGCTGTACGGCAACAGCGGGCGTCGTTGGAAACATCGGGGGCCGGTCCGTCATCTGCACCGGCCTGCCCCTTGAACCTGGCTCGCCCGGCCGCCTTACTCAATCCCCAGCGCCCAAGTCGGGATTGCCGGCGCCCCGTAAGAGCCCGCCCTTGCGCCAGTTCAAGCAGCATCACCACCCCAAGCGCCTGCGCTCCCCGCCCACCATGCATGCCGCCGCCCTCGCCGCCCACCGTTTCGGCTATGCCGAGACCAGCTTGCGCGCCCTGCAGGCCGATCCCAAGGCCTGGGTACTGGCGCAGTTCCCGGCCACGGGGCCGACACCCAATGTCTTTGACGCCCAGGGGCTGGCCGACAGCTCGGCCGCCGTGCGCGTCACCCGCGAGGTGCTGCGCGCCGCGCTGCGTCCGCAAGACGGCGAGGACAAGGCCCGCCGCGAAGCCCGCCAGGCGCTGCGCCAGATCAACCAGCAAGGCCTGCAGCGGCGCTGGCAGCACATCATCAGCACTGAGGCGCCGGTGGCCGAGCGCTGGCTGCAGTTCTGGGCCAACCACTTCTGCGTGGCCGCCACCAAGGGCAGCGTGCTGGGCCTGGTGTGGCCGCATGAGAACGAGGCCATCCGCCCGCATGCGCAGGGCCGCTTCGTCGATCTGCTGAAGGCCTCCACGCTGCACCCGGCGATGCTGCTGTATCTGGACAACGCGCAGTCGATCGGCCCGGATTCGCGCGCCGGCCAGCGCCGCCAAAAGGGCCTCAACGAGAACCTGGCGCGCGAGCTGCTGGAGCTGCACACGCTGGGCGTGAATGGCGGCTACACCCAGGCCGATGTCACTGAAACCGCGCGCCTGCTGACCGGCTGGACGGTGCGCTACGCCACCGACGGCAAGGCCGGCTTCCAGGCCACGCTGCATCAGCCCGGACCCAAGACCATTCTCGGCAAGCGCTATGCCGAAGGCCCGCAGGCGCTGGACGAGCTGCTCATCGACCTGAGCCGCCACCCGGCCACCGCGCGCCATATCGCCACCAAGCTGGCGCGGCATTTCGTCACCGACGATCCGCCTACGGCGCTGGTGGATGCGGTGGCGACGCGCTTTCGGGCCAGCGACGGCGATCTGCGCGCCACGGCCCATGCGCTGCTCGAGCATCCGCTGGCCTGGAGCCCCGCGCACGCCGGGAAGTTCAAGCGCCCGGAAGAGCTGCTGCTGTCGGCCCACCGCATGCTGAAGCTGCCCTTCGGCGAAGCCCAGCTGCAGGCCGGCGCGCAGGCGGTGCAGGCCATGGGCCAGAGCCTGGGCCGCGCGCCATCGCCGCAGGGCTGGCCCGACCGCAGCGAAGACTGGCTGTCGCCCGACGCCCTGTTCAAGCGCGTGCAATGGGCCGAGCGCTTTGCCGCCAGCCATGCTGACAAGGCGGATGCGCGGCTGCTGGCACAGCTCGCCATGGGCGAAGACTTGAGCGCGTCCACTCAGCAGCAAATCGAGCGCGCCGAAAGCGGCGCCCAGGCCCTGGCCCTGTGGCTGGCCAGTCCTGAATTCCAGCGGAGATAAACACCATGCACGCTAACCACAAGCTGCCGCGTCGCGCGGCCCTGCAATGGCTGGCCGCCGGCCTCGGTGCAGCCGCCCTCCCCGCCAAGCTGGCGCTGGCCGCCAGCAGCAGCGATGCCGAATCGCCCCGCCTGGTGGTGGTGATGCTGCGCGGCGCGCTCGACGGCCTAGCCGCCGTTCCCGCGCTGGGCGACCCGGCCTGGGCAGCACTGCGCGGCCAGGAAGCGCCGTCGCCTAACGCCCAGCAACCACGTCCGCTGGACGGCACGATGTTCGCCATGCATCCGGCGCTGGACACCCTGCATCGCTGGTGGGGCGAGCGCCAGCTGCTGGTGCTGCATGCCATCGCCAGCCCCTACCGCGAGCGCTCGCACTTCGATGCCCAGCAGCTGCTGGAAAGCGGCGGCGAGCGGCCCTTCGCGCTGCAGACCGGCTGGCTGGGCCGGGCGCTGCATGCCTCGGGCAAGCCAGCGGTGGCGCTGAGCCCGGCCATGCCGGTGGCGCTGCGCGGCTCCGAGCAGGCCAGCACCTGGACGCCCAGCCGCCGCGGTGCGGATGACGCGGACACGCTGGCCCGCATCGCCCGGCTGTATGGCGATGACCGGCAGCTGGCCGAGGCCTGGTCCAAGGCGCTGGTGCAGCAAGGCATGGCGCGCGAGGCGGGCATGGCCGAGATGGGCGCTGCCGGCAACGCCAATGGCTTTGCGGCGCTGGCCCGCCAGGCGGGCAGCTTCCTGTCGGCCGAGCGCGGCTCGCGCGTGGCCTGGCTGGAAACCGGCGGCTGGGACACCCACTCGCAACAGGCCAACCGCCTGCAGCGCCAGCTGGCCAGCCTGGACGAAGGCTTGGCTGCGCTGCGCGAATCGCTGCGCCCGCACTGGGCCCGAACCACGGTGCTGGTGATGACCGAGTTCGGCCGCACCGCCGTGCTCAACGGCAGCGGTGGCACCGACCATGGCAGCGGCGGCGTGGCCCTGCTGGCGGGTGGCGCGGTGGCCGGCGGCCGCGTGCTGAGCGACTGGCCGGGCCTGGCCCCGAATCAGCTGCTGGACGGCCGCGATCTGCGCCCGACCCAGGACATCCGCCGCGTGATCGGCGCCGTGCTTCAGCGCCAGTTCGGGCTGTCGACGACCCAGCTGCAGGCAGGTGTGCTGCCCGGCGCGGCGTCGGCCGAGCGCCTGGCACTTTGGCGCGCCTGAGCCGGCGCTGGCATCATGAACCGTGCGATCCGCTGAAACTGCCATGAAGAACCGCCTAGTCAATTACCGCCCCGTGTTCGCTGCGCTGCTGCTGGCGCTGACCGGTCTTGCTGCCCATGCCGCGCCGATCGAAGTGCCCGACCCCAAGGGCTGGGCGGCGCTGACACCGGAGCAGCAGGAAGAGCGCCGCGCCGCGCTGAAGCGCCAGCTGCAACAGGCCACGCCCGCCGAGCGCCAGGCCTTCCGCCAGCAGCTGCGCGAGCGCCTGGAAACGCTCAGCCCGCAGGACCGCAAGGCCTTGGCCGCACAGACCCGCGACCGCTGGGATTCGCTCAGCCCCGAGCAGCGCCAGCGCCTGATGGACGAGCGCCGCGAGCAGATCAAGGGCATGACGCCCGAGCAGCGCCGCGAGCTGGTGCAGCAGCGCCGCGCGATGCTTGAGAAGCTGAGCCCCGAAGAGCGCCGCGCCTTGCGCGAGAAGCTGCCCCGGGACTGACGAACAAGGACAGCGATGTTCGACCCCTCAAGCGAAACCCCGGTGCTGGAGCTCAAGCCCCCAGCCGCCCGCCCGCGCAGCCGGCTGACGCGCTGGCTGGGCCAGCTGGCACCGCCGCCCAAGGACTGGGCGCTGTGGCATGGCGCCTGTGGGGGCGATGCCGAATCCGCTGCGGCGCTGGTGCGCATGCTGACCCCCCAGGCCCTGGGCCTGGCGATGCAGCTGCTGCGCCAGCGCGCCGATGCCGAGGACGTGGTGCAGGAATCCTTTCTGCGCCTGTGGAGCAGCCGCCCGAGCGACAGCCAGGGGGCGACGCTGGCGACCTTCTTCAACACCATCGTCATCAACCGCTGCAAGAGCCTGCTGACGCAGCGCCGTGAACTGGCCACCGAACCCGAGGCCCTGGCCGAGCTGTCCGACGCGCAGCAGCCCGCGCACGCGAGTGAGCCCCAAGGCCTGCAGCAAGCCGAGCGGCTGCGCGAGGTCTTGCACAGCCTGCCGGCGCGCCAACGCATGGCGCTGGCCATGTGGGCCTATGCCGATGCCTCGGTGCCCGAAATTGCCGCAGCACTGGAGATCGACAGCAATGCAGCCCACCAGCTGCTTCACCGCGCCAAGCAGACCATGAAGCTGCGCCTGGCCCAGGGAGAACCTTCATGAATCAAGACCCGACCCCGACCGACACCGACGACGATCTGGCGCTGCGCCAGGCCTTGCGCCAGAACCGCGCGCCGGCCGCCAACAGCCAGGCCTTGCAGCAGCGCGTGCTGGCGCAATGGCAACAGCGCCATGCGCAGCAGCCGCCGCCGGGCCAGCCCACGCTGCTGGCCGCCGGCCCGGCCCTGCTGCTGGGCCAGACGCGCCGCCAGCGCATGGCGCGCGCCTTGGTCGTGCTGGCGCTGGGCGTGGCACTGGCGGCTTGGTGGCTGCGCCCCGATCCCACGCTGAACGAGCTGCTGCAGCCGGACGTGCTGTCGCAGATGGGCATGGGCGAAATTTGAAGGCGGCCAACCAGCCCCTGTCGCGCTGGCGATGGCCGCCGTCCCGCGCCTGTCTATAGTCCGGCGCATGAGCACAGCAGAATCAAGACTTGCCTTCGAAGACTTCCAGGTCGGCCGGGTGTTCGAGTTCGGCGGCCGGCAGGTGGACCGTGACGAGGTGCTGGCCTTCGCCGCCGCCTACGACCCGCAGCCTTTTCACCTGGACGAAGAGGCGGCCAATGCCTCGGTGCTGGGCGGCCTGTCGGCCAGCGGCTGGCACACCTGCGCGATGACCATGCGCATGATGTGCGACGGCTATCTGCTGAACTCCACCAGCCAGGGCTCACCGGGGCTGGACAACATCCGCTGGCTCAAGCCGGTGCGCCCCGGCGACACGCTGAACGTGCGCATGAGCATCCTGGAAGCGCGCCCGAGCAAGAACCGCCCGCAGATCGGCCTGGTGCGTTCGCAGTGGGAGGTGCGCAACCAGCATGGCGACACCGTGTTGACCATGGAAGGCTGGGGCATGTTCGGCCGGCGCGAGGCCGCTGCCGGGGCCGAGGTGCCGCCAGCCGCTGGCTAATCTCCGCCACTCATCCGCGCCGGCTGCCATTCGCGACAGCGGCGCCACCGTGAAGACATGGCTGCGCTGACAATCCGCCCGACCTTGAAAAGGACGGATGCCCATGACGTTAGCCCTTCAAATGCGCAGCCCCGCCGGCCGACCGCCGCGGCGCCCGGCGCTGACCCTTGCGGCAACGGCCGCGATGCTGCTGACCCTGCTGTCGGCCGCCACGCCCACGCTGGCCGCCAATCCGGCGGATGAGACCGGCCCGACCAAGCCCTGCCGTGTCGAGGGCTGGCCCAATGAGCTGCGCTGCGGGCAGATTGAGCGGCCGCTGAACCCGGCCGAGCCGCAGGGCCGCAAGATCACGGTGCACTACCTGCTGGTGCCGGCCAAGTCGCGCAGCAAGCTGCCCGACCCCATCGTGCTGTTCGCCGGCGGCCCGGGCCAGAGCGCCACGCGCCTGGCGCCCAAGATGATCGGCGGCCTCTCGGGGCTGAACAACCGCCGCGACCTGGTCTTCATCGACCAGCGTGGCACCGGCCTGTCGGCGCCGCTGCAATGCCCCGATGCGCGCGGCCTGCCGATGGCCGAAGCCATGAGCAGCGCGGGCCAGCTGCGCCTGCTGCAGCGCTGCAGCGCCGAGCTGCAAAAGCTGCCCCATGGCGATCTGCGCTTCTACACCACGACCGTGGCGATGCAGGACTTCGATGCGGTGCGCCAGCAGCTGGGCGTACAGCGCTGGAACCTGATCGGCGCGTCCTACGGCACGCGCGCCGCGCTGGAGTACCAGCGCCAGTTCCCGCAGGCGGTGCGCCGCACGCTGCTGGACGGCATGGCGCCGCCTGATCAGACCCTGCCCGACAGCATGTCGGCCGATGCCCAGGCGGCGTTGGACCGTGTGTTCAGCGCCTGCGAGGAAGACGCACGCTGCACCCAGGCCTACCCGCAGCTGCGCACGCGCTGGCAGCAGCTGCTGCAGAGCCTGCCGCGTGAGGTGAGCCTGCCGCAGCCGCTGACCGGCGCGCCGGAGCGCGTGATGCTGGAACGCGACGCGCTGCTGCGCGCGGTGCGCCTGCCGCTGTACACACCGGCGATGAGCGCCGCGCTGCCAGCGGCCCTGCATGCCGCCACGCAAGGCCGCTTCGACGGACTGGCCGGGCTGGCCAGCGGCATGGGCATGTCGGGCAAGGATCGCTTGTTCGAAGGCATGCATTTCTCGGTGATCTGCGCCGAGGACGGGCCGCGCCTGGCGGCTGAGGGCCAGTCCGCCAGCGGCCGCGATTTCGGCGAGGCCGATGCACGCCTGTACCGCCAGGTCTGCGCGCAATGGCCGCGCGGCGAGGTGCCGGCGGCGTTCTACAAGACCTCGGCGGCGCAGAGCCCGGTGCTGCTGCTCAGCGGCGGCGCCGACCCGGTGACGCCGCCGCGCCATGGCCAGCGCGTGGCCGAAGCGCTGGGCGCCAAGGCCCTGCATCTGGTGGCGCCGAATGCCGGCCATGGCGTGATGCGCACGGCCTGCCTGCGCGAGCCGCTGCTGCGCTTCTTCAACGCCGCCAGTGATGACGAGGCGCTGGCACTGAAAGCCGATTGCCTGGAGCGCATGCCGCGCGCCCTGCCCTTCATCCCCCCCGGCACGCCCAAGCCAGCCGCCAGCGAGGTTTCCAAATGATCCAGATCGACAAGGTCTCCAAGCGCTTCGTCGCCAAGGGCCAGGGGGAGCGCAAGGCCTTCTGGCGCAAGGCGGCACCCCAGCATGTGCAGGCGGTGCATGACCTGAGCCTGCAGGCACCGAACGGCCAGATCACCGGCCTGCTGGGCCCCAACGGCGCCGGCAAGACCACCACGCTGCGCATGCTGGCCGGCATGTTCGCGCCCGACAGCGGCAGCCTGCGGGTGGACGGCATCGATGTGCAGGCGCAGCCGCGCGAGGCGCTGGCACGCATGGGCATCCTGGCGGACGCACATGGCCTGTATCCGCGCCTGACGGCACGCGAGAACATCGTCTACTACGGCCGCCTGCAGGGCATGGATGCCGCGCAGGCGCAAGGCCGCGCCGACGCGCTGGCCGAGCTGCTGGACATGCGCGCCATCATGGACCGGCGCGCCGAAGGCTTCAGCCAGGGCGAGCGCATGAAGACGGCACTGGCGCGCGCGCTGGTGCATGACCCCAGCCACGTGATCCTGGACGAGCCGACCAACGGCCTGGATGTGCTGGCCACGCGCAGCCTGCGCGAGGTGCTGCGCCACCTGAAGAGCCCGGCCGGCGGCAGCAAATGCATCCTGTTTTCCAGCCACATCATGCAAGAGGTGGAACTGTTGTGCGACCACGTGCTGGTGGTGGCGCATGGCCGCGTCGTGGCCGAGGGCAGCGTGGCTGCGCTGCAGGCGCAGACCGGCCAGGCGCGCTTCGAGGACGCCTTTGTGCAGCTCGCCTTCCCTGAGCTGCTGACCCACGAGAACAACAAAGTCGCCATGGAGGCCCAGCCATGAACCCGCAGAAATCCTTCGCCCACTACCTGGGCCTGGTGTTCCGCAAGGAGCTGCTCGACGCGCTGCGCGACCGCCGCACGCTGATGCGCACGCTGCTGCCCATGCTCTTCATGGGCCCGCTGATGATCTTCGCGCTGTCGGCCTTCATCGGTTCGCTGGAGGAGCGCGCCGAGAAGCGCGAGCTGCTGATCGAGAACATCGCCGCAGCGCCCAGCCTGCAGAACTATCTGGAGCGCCAGGGCTACACGATCAAGGCGCCGCCCGCGGACTACGAAGAGCAGCTGCGCAAGACGCGCCTGCTGGAAGCGGTGGTGCGCGTGCCGGCCGACTTCGAAGCCAAGCTGCAGGCGGCTGAGCAGCCGGTGCTGCAGATCGTCAGCGACAGCGGCAACCAGCGCGCCGAGATCAGCGCGCGCCAGGCCACCCGGGTGCTGCAGGGCTTCGAGCGCGAACGCGTCTCGCTGACGCTGATGTTGCGCGGCGTTCCGCCTGATCTGCTGGATCCACTGGAGGTGGACGACATCAATCTGGCCGGCCAGCAGGCCCGCGGCGCGCAGCTGACCGCGATGATCCCGATGCTGATCATCATGGCCGTGCTGATGGGCGCGCTGACCGCGGCGCTGGACAGCACCGCCGGCGAGCGCGAGCGCGGCTCGCTGGAGCCGCTGCTGATGAACCCGGTCCCGGGCTTTGCGCTGGTGGGCGGCAAATGGGCCGCCGTGGCGCTGCTGGGCGTAGCGGTGGCGCTGGCGGCGATCTTCAGCTTCGTGCCCTCGCAGCTGCTGATCCGCAACGACGAGCTGAAGGCGATGTTCCAGTTCGGCGTTGGCGAGGCGCTGCGCTCCTGGCTGCTGCTGCTGCCGCTGAGCGCCAGCTGCGCGGCCATGCTGATGGCGATGGCCATCCGCACCAAGACCTTCAAGGAAGCCCAGGCCAGTGCCGGCCTGCTGGTCAGCCTGTTCGGCCTGACCCCGCTTATCGCGCTGCTCAACCCCGGCGGCGAGCAGGGCTGGTATCTCTGGGTGCCAGGTCTTGCCCAGACCACGCTGATGAATATGGTGATCAAGGGCGACCCGCTGCTGTTGAGCAAGGTGGCACCCTCGCTGGCGGTCAGCGCGCTGCTGACGCTGGCTTCGCTGGCCCTGGTAGTGCGCTCGATGAAACAGGCGGTGGCGCGCTGAGCGCGGTGCCAGCCGCCCTGAGGCTGGGGCCGGCTGCCGCGCTCTTCATCATCAATGGCGCAGCGTCAGAGCGCGCTGCACCTCGCCCTGCCAGGGCAGCATGTGCACGATCTCGTTGAGCTGGCGCACCGATTCCATCGGCGCCAGTACATCGCCTGCAGTGTTGACGAGCTGCATATTGGTGATGAGCGCCATCGGATCGGCGATGGCCACGATGCCATAGGGCAGGCATACCCAATCCCAGGCCACACCGGCCGCACCACGCTCGGACTCACCGAACCAAAGGGTTTGCCCGGAGGCCGGGCGGCTGGCGTCGCCCGCGACCAACACGCGGGTACTCAGATGTGCAAAATGAAGACGCGGCGCGCGGTGCGCATCACACAAAACACGCGGCCATGCGTACACAATCCAGGCAGGAGTCATCTCGTTTGATGAAGTTGAGGGTATAGGGGCCTGAGTGAAGCCCGATGACATGAGTTTCGGCAGACGCACGCAATGTCGCTAGCTGTAAACCTTGTCAGGGATACTCAGGGGAGCAGGCCGTGCTTTGGGCCTGGCGTGAATCCATCAAACAACCGGATTTGATTGATGCTGCACGGGGGTTACCAGTCGGTGCTAGAAGCCCGCTCGCGCGAAGAATTTCGCGGCGAGGTGATTCGGTTTGCGCAGGGCTTGGGGTTTGAGTCCGTCTCAGCAACGGCGGTTCAGGACCAATCAGTAGGCCACGCAGTTTTTGAAAGCGTGGACAACATCCGCCCCGACTACCTTGAGCACTTCGAAGACGTCGGCAATTGGAGAGTTGACCCAGTCGCCCAGCATTGCAAGCGCAGCAGCATGCCCATCGTTTGGGACCAGTCCACTTACACAACTGCAGGGCTGGGCCAGTTGTGGGAATCGCAGGCGCACTACGGATATCACACTGGCATTTGTCTGGCCTTGCACATGCCCGAAGGAAGGCATTTCATTCTTGGCGTTGACCGTGCACAGTCGTTACATGATGAAGGTGGAGACGTCACGCGGCTTGTCGCCGACCTTCAGCTCTTTGCGGTGTGCGCACAGGAGGCTGCATGGCGCCTTCTGATGCCTAGCCATTTCAGCGCTCAGTCCTTAAACGCGCACCTCACACCTCGCGAGTTGGAATGCTTGCGGTGGACGATGGAGGGCAAAACTGCGTGGGAAGTGGGCACGATTCTCAGCATTAGTGAGCGAACGGCTGTCTTGCACATCAACAATGCCATGCGAAAACTGGATTGTTCAAGCAAGCACCAAGCAGTGCTCAAGGCCTTGCGACTTGGTCTAATCCGGTGATATTCACGAGTTACTGTCTGATCCAAACCTGTAAGACTTGACAGTTACTTAAGCGCGACTCCGCTGCTCCAATTTGATCAACGTACAGAGACGTTGACTCAAACAGGAGCTTGAAATGGAAAAGGTCGTTCAGCAGTTTGGATTCCACCAAGTTGATGCCGTCAATGGTTCCGGCGCGTCCCCTACGGCGGCCCAAGACCAGAGCCCTATCGTTGTGCCGCTTGAATGCCTTGAGTTGGTCAGCGGTGGCAATGGCGAAGCAAACTCCGCCCCCGTCAAAGGCTGGTGATCTGTCACGTTCGTTCAGCGCTCTGAATGCCTCTCTTCCGCGCTGAAGCGCAACACGGGCGCAACTCCGCCCGCCTCGGCACCATCAATCTCCACCGCCCCGTCCCGCTGCATCTGCTGACGGCCGCGGCGCTGGGTGCGGTGGCGCTGGTGGGTGTGTTCCTCTGTACGGCGGAATACACCCGCAAGGCGCGTGTCAGCGGCTATCTGGTGCCGGACCGGGGCGTGCTTCGCATCACGCCACCGCAGGCGGCGACGGTGCTGTCGCGCGAGGTCAGCGAGGGCCAGACGGTGCGGGCCGGCGATGTGCTGTTCGTGCTGTCGCTGGACAGCGGCGCGGCACAGGCGGGTGAAGGGATTGCCCAGAGCCTGGTCGAGCGCGAGCGCTCGCTCAGTCAGGCAGCCGGGCAACAGCAACAACTGCTGCGCGCCCAGGCCCTGGCGCTGGATCAACGCGTGGCCGGTTTGCAGCGCGAGCTGGATCAACTGGCGGCCGAGGCGCGCTTGCAGAACGAGCGCCTGACCCTGGCGCAACAAAGCCTGGCGCGCACCGAAGCGCTGGGGCGTGACCAGTTCGTGTCGAGCGCTCAGGTGCAGGCCAAGCGTGAAGAGACGCTGGGTTTGCAAGGGCAGCAGCAGGCTTTGGCGCGCCAGCGCGAGAGCCTGCACAGGGAGTTGCTGTCCCTGCAAGCCCAGCGTCGAGAGTTGCCGCTGCGCGGCGAGGTGCAACAAGGCGAGATCGCCCGCGACCTCGCCGGCCTGAAGGCGCTGGGCCTGGAGACCGAGGCCAAACGCCGCTTGGTGCTGCGCGCCCCCAGCGACGGCATCGTCAGCACCGTGCTGGCCGAGCCCGGCCAACCGGTGGCACCGGGCATGGCGCTGGCCAATGTGCTGCCGGCGCTCACGCAGATGCAGGCGCATCTGTATGCGCCCTCCAGCGCCGTTGGCTTTGTGCGTCCAGCGCATGCGGTGCAGCTGCGCTATCAGGCATTCCCGTATCAGAAGTTCGGCCAGCAACAGGGTCAGGTCTTGCGCATCTCGCGCACGCCGCTGGCCCCGGCCGAGCTGGCGACACTGGCCTTGCCGAGCACACTCACCCAGGGCGCGGCCACCGAGCCGCTCTACCGCATCACCGTCACGCTGGATCGCCAGACCGTTGCCGCCTACGGCGAAGAGCAAGCGCTGGCAGCCGGCATGCAGCTTGACGCGGATGTGCTGCTGGAGCGGCGCAAACTGATCGAATGGCTGTTCGAACCCTTGCTGAGCCTGGCGCGCCGTGTCTGAGCCTTCCCCTTCCTTTTCCGCTTCTTCCTTGCTCGGACGCCTAAATCTAGGCCCCGGCTGGCGCCGCGCCACACCGATGGTGCTGCAGGGCGAAGCCGCCGAGTGTGGCCTGGCCTGCCTGGCGATGGTGGCCAGCCATCACGGCCAGCGCTGGACGCTGACCGAGTTGCGGCAGCGCTTCGCCGTCTCGCTGAAGGGCGTGACGATGGCCAGCATCGTGCGCATGGCCGGGCAGCTGGGCTTGGTCGCGCGAGCATTGCGCGCCGAGCCGGTGCATCTTCAGGGGCTGCAGCTGCCCTGCATCCTGCACTGGGACTTCAATCACTTCGTGGTGCTGCAATCGGTGCGCGGCGACGAGGCTGTCGTGCTCGATCCGGCACGCGGTGAGCGGCGCTTGAAGCTGGACGAGCTCTCCAAGCATTTCACCGGTGTGGCGCTGGAATTGCGCCCCGGTGCTGACTTCACGCCCAAGGCGGCGGCACCGGCGGTGAGCTGGCGGCAGCTGCTGGGGCGGATCACCGGACTCAAGCGCTCGCTGGCGCAGATCCTGGCGCTGGCGCTCGGTCTGGAGTTGCTGGCCCTGCTGGCGCCCTTCCTGCTGCAGTGGGTGGTGGACGGCGTGATCGTCAGCGCCGACCGCGATCTGCTGGTCACGCTGGGCCTGGGCTTCGGCCTCTTGGTGCTGCTGTCAGCCGGCATCAGCGCGCTGCGCTCCTGGGCGGTGTTGTATCTGTCGGCCTCGCTGCACCTGCAGTGGCTGGGCAATGTGTTCGCGCACTTGCTGCGCCTGCCCCTGGATTGGTTCGAGAAGCGCCACATGGGCGACATCTGGTCGCGCTTCGCCAGCGTGCAAGAGATCCAGAAAACGCTGACCGGCCCCTTCATCGAGGCGGTGCTGGATGGGCTGCTGGTGCTTATCACGCTGGCGATGATGATGGTCTACAGCCCGCGGCTGACCGCCGTGGCACTGGCCGCCGTCGTGGGCTATGGCCTGCTGCGCTGGGCGCTGTTTCGGCCGCTGCGCGAAGCGGCCGAGGAAACGCTGATCCACGAAGCGCGGCAGAACAGCCATTTCCTGGAATCGCTGCGCGGCGCGCAGGCGATCAAGTTGTTCAGCGCCCAGGCCGACCGTGGCTCGCGATTCGCCAACCTCGTGGTCGAGCAGATGAACGCCAGCCTGGTGGGCCGCAAGCTGGAACTGTGGATGAGCGTCGGCAACAAGCTGCTGTTCGGGCTGGAGCGCGTGGCCATCGTCTGGCTGGGCGCGCTGCTGGTGCTGGATCGCGAGCTGTCAGTCGGCATGCTGTTCGCCTTCCTGGCCTACAAGGAACAGTTCAGCCTGCGCATCAGCGCGCTGATCGACAAGGCGGTGCAGCTGAAGATGCTGCGCCTGCAGGGCGAGCGTCTGGCCGACATCGTGCTGACAGCGCCGGAGAACGAAGGCAATGCGACCCAGGCTTTGCCAGTGCGCCCGACACTGGTGCTGAAGGACGTGCAGTTCCGCTACGCCGAGGGTGAGCCGCCCGTGCTGTCAGGCTGCAGCCTGACGATAGAGCCCGGTGAATCGGTGGCCATCGTCGGGCCTTCGGGCAGCGGCAAGACCACCCTGCTCAAGCTGATGCTGGGCATCCACCATGCGCAGGGCGGCGAGATCCGCATCGGCGGCCAGCCGCTGGCCCAGCTGGGCCTGCAGACCTGGCGAGCTTGCGTCGGCACGGTGATGCAGGACGACCACCTGTTTGCCGGCAGCATCGCCGACAACATCAGCTTCTTCGACGCCGAGACCGATATGGCTTGGGTCGAGCAGTGCGCGCAGATGGCCTGTGTGCATGAGGACATCGCCGCCATGCCGATGGGCTACCAGACGCTGATCGGCGACATGGGCTCCAGCTTGTCAGGCGGCCAACGCCAGCGCGTGCTGCTGGCGCGAGCGCTGTACAAGCGGCCGCAGTTCCTGTTCCTGGACGAAGCCACCAGCGCACTCGATGTCGAGCGTGAGCGCCAAGTCAACGCATCGCTACGCGCGCTGCCGCTCACCAGGATAGTGATCGCTCACCGTCCGGAAACCATCGCCGCCGCACAGCGCGTCATCACGCTGCAGCAGGGGCGCGTGTCGCAGGATCTGCGCAGCGTGCCCTGCCCCGCGACCCGCCCTGACTGAGCCTTCTTTGGCTATCGCGACCATGGCCAGATCCAACTGGCTCTGAAGCCCAACGATGGTTAGCATTAATCTATTGAAATTCTCAAATCAATAGAGGTTGCGATGGCCAAGACAGCAAGTTTCGGAGTGATGCACCTGGCCACCGCTTTTGGCGTGAGCTATGCGCTGACCGGCGATGTAGCCATCGCTGGGGCCATCACCTTCGTCGAGCCGGCGGTGAATACCGTCATGCACTATTTCCACGACAAGCACTGGGATCGGATCGCGCAGTACCTGCCCGGCGGACGCCGTCCGGTGGACGGCAGCGCGAATGCGGACGAACTCAATCCGGCTTGATCTTGGCCCGCGCGATGACCGCCTTCCAGCGCTGCTGCTCCTGAGCGACGAACTGCGCAAACTGCGCCGGCGTATTGCCCACCGCTTCGGCCGCATCGGCGCTGAGACGCTCTCGGGCGGAGGCTGATCGGATGGCCTTTGCCGCTTCGATAGCCAGCTTGTCGATATGCGCTTGCGTCATGCTGGCCGGTGCCGTCAGGCCATACCACTGAGTCATCTCGAAGCCAGGGAAGCCTTGCTCAGCCACGGTCGGCACATCGGGCAGCTGCGGGAGCCGCTCCTTGGAGCCAGTGGCAATGCAGCGCAGCTTGCCGGCCTTGATGAACTGCAGGATGGCGGGCGCGCCCACCGAAGCAGCTTCCAGCCGCCCGGCGAGCAGGTCGGTCAGCTGCGGCCCGGTGCCACGGTAAGGCACATGCACCAGAAACAGATTCGCCGCCATCTTCAGGTATTCCATCGCCAGATGACCGGCGCTGCCGTTGCCGGCTGAGCCGTAGTTCAGCTGGCCCGGTTTGCTGCGCACCAGGGCCACGAACTCCTTGAGGTTGCGCGCCGGCACATCGGGATGCACGACATACAGGCTGGGCACCTTGGCCAGCAGCGTGACCGGTTTGAAGTCGCGGTTGGTATCGAAGGGCAGCTTGTCGTAGATGAAGGGGTTCACCGCCAGAGTGCCGATATGGCCCAGGATCAGCGTGTGCTGGTCGTCGGCGCGGGCCACCTCACCCATCGCGATATTGCCGCCGCCGCCGGGCTTGTTCTCCACATAGACGGTCTGGCCCAGCGCCTTGGTCAGCTCATGCGCGGTGGCACGGGCAACGATCTCGCTGCTGCCGCCAGGTGCAAAAGGCACCACAAGGCGAATCGATCGGCTGGGCCAGTTGGCCTGCGCCATGGCGGGCACGCCCAACAGGCTGGCGGCACCGGCAAGGCCGGACTGAAGCAAAAGACGGCGGCTCTCTGACATCGGGCTTGTCTCCATTTGGATTGTTCGTTGTGCCGACCAGTCTAGGCCTGAGCGCTGTCAAGGTGCTGTCTGATCCTCCATCCAGCCCAGCCAGCGCATGGCCTGCTCGCGGTTCTCACCACACATGATCTCGCTGGGCTGCAGCGAGCTGCAGACGGCGGGCCGCTCCGGACGACCGAAGATCTTGCAGCGGTCCTGCTCGTCGAGCTGGATGCAACGAACGCCCGCGGGCTTGCTGATACCGTCGACGACGGGCATGCCGGGGATGGGCGAACTGATGGAGGGCGCGATGCAGCAGGCGGCGCAGTGATCTCTGCATTTCATGGCCGGATTGTCCATCCGGCCCATGCCACTGGCCGTGACTTATCCACAGCCCCCCGTTAAAATCGCCCCCCTCCCCTCTGCTCGTCCGCCCGGCGTCACAGCGCGCCCGGCTGACTCTTGCCATGCTTTATCCGAAAGAGTTCGACGTCATCGTGGTCGGTGGCGGCCATGCCGGCACCGAGGCTGCGCTGGCCGCGGCCCGCATGGGCGTGCGCACCCTGCTGCTCACGCACAATATCGAGACCCTGGGCCAGATGAGCTGTAACCCCTCGATCGGCGGCATCGGCAAGGGCCATCTGGTCAAGGAAGTCGACGCGCTGGGCGGCGCGATGGCCGCGGCGACCGATGAGTCGGGCATCCAGTTCCGCATCCTCAACAGCTCCAAGGGCCCAGCCGTGCGCGCCACCCGTGCCCAGGCGGACCGCATCCTCTACAAGGCCGCAATCCGCCAGCGGCTGGAGAACCAGCCGAATCTGATGCTGTTCCAGCAGGCCGTCGACGACCTGATGGTGGAAGGTGATCGCGTCGTGGGCGCCGTGACGCAGAGCGGCATCCGCTTCCGCGCTCGCACCGTGGTGCTGACCGCGGGCACCTTCCTGGATGGCCGCATCCACATCGGCCTGCAGAACTTCAGTGCTGGCCGCGCGGGCGACCCGCCGGCGATCAGCTTGTCGGCACGGCTCAAGGAGCTGAGGCTGCCGCAGGGCCGGCTCAAGACCGGCACGCCGCCCCGCATCGACGGCCGCACGATTGATTTCAGCCATTGCCAGGAGCAGCCCGGTGACCTCGACCCTGTGCCGGTGTTCAGCTTCCTCGGTGAAGCTTCGCAACACCCACAGCAGCTGCCCTGCTGGATCACGCACACCAATGCGCGCACGCACGAGATCATCCGCTCCGGCTTCGACCGCAGCCCCATGTTCACTGGCGTCATCGAGGGCGTGGGCCCGCGCTATTGCCCGTCGATCGAGGACAAGGTCAACCGCTTCGCCGACAAGGACAGCCACCAGATCTTCCTGGAGCCCGAGGGCCTGACGACGCACGAGTTCTACCCGAACGGCATCTCCACTTCTCTGCCCTTCGACATCCAGCTGGCCGCCCTGCAATCGATGCCCGGCCTGGAGAACGCGCACATCCTGCGCCCGGGCTATGCGATCGAGTACGACTACTTCGACCCGCGAGAGCTGAAGAGCAGCTTCGAGACCAAGGCCATCAGCGGCCTGTTCTTCGCTGGCCAGATCAACGGCACCACCGGCTATGAGGAGGCGGCGGCACAAGGCCTGTTCGCCGGACTGAACGCCGCACTGCAGGTCAAAGAGCAGGGCCCCTGGCTGCCGGGCCGCGACCAGGCCTATCTGGGCGTGCTGGTCGATGACCTGATCACCAAGGGCGTGACTGAGCCTTATCGCATGTTCACCAGCCGTGCCGAGTTCCGCCTGCAGCTGCGCGAGGACAACGCCGACATGCGCCTGACCGAAGTCGGCCGCGAGCTGGGCTTGGTGGACGATGTCCGCTGGGCAGCATTCAACCGCAAGCGCGATGCTGTTTCACGTGAAACAGAAAAACTGAAGTCGACCTGGGTGCATCCCGGCATCTTGCCGGCAGCTGACGCGGAGCGCCTGGTCGGCAAGGCATTGGAGCGCGAGTACACCTTGATCGACTTGCTGCGCCGGCCAGAGGTGCAGTTCGACACGCTGGTTGAGGTGGCACGGATTGCTCGCCCAGAAGCGCCTGTTTCACGTGAAACGCTCCGCACTGAGCTGGGCGCCAGCATGGCGGACGCCGTGATCGAGCAGATCGAAACCAGCGTCAAGTACGCCGGCTACATCGACAAGCAGGTCGAAGACGTGGCCCGCGCTGCGAATTTCGAGAACCTCAAACTGCCAGCCGAGCTGGACTATGCGCAAGTCAGCGCCCTCTCCTTCGAGGTGCGCCAGAAGCTGGCCAAGCACAAGCCCGAAACCCTGGGCCAGGCGTCCCGCATCTCGGGAGTGACGCCAGCAGCCATCTCACTGCTGCTCGTGCACCTGAAGAAGGGCCGCTTCAAAGGCTTTGGTGGCGACAACACCGCTGCCGCCCAAACTGAACCCAGTGCCGCCGCATGACGACCGCAGACACCGCCACGATGCGCCCAGCCCTCGCCGCCGCGGCCCAGCAACTGGGGCTGCAGCTCAGCGACACCCAGCTCGACCAATTGCTCGCCTATCTGGGCCTGATCCAGAAGTGGAACAAGGTCTACAACCTCACCGCGGTGCGCGACCCGCAAGCCATGCTGACCCAACATCTGGTGGACAGCCTGAGCCTCCTGCCAGCCTTGCACCGGCACGCTGCAGGCCGCGCGCTGCGGCTGATGGACGTGGGCAGCGGCGGCGGCCTGCCCGGTGTGGTCGTGGCGATTTGCGAGCCAAGCATCGACGTGAGCTGCGTCGACGCGGTGGCCAAGAAGGCCAGTTTCATCAAGCAGGTGGCGGCTGAGCTTGGCCTGAAGAATCTGCATGGCGAGCATGCGCGAGTCGAAGAGCTGCGCGCCGCGCCCTTCGACCTGATCACGTCGCGGGCCTTTGCCTCGCTGCTGGACTTCACCACGCTGACCCGCCAGCACCTGAAACCAGGCGCGATCTGGCTCGCAATGAAGGGCCAGCATCCTGCCGAGGAACTGGCTGCCCTGCCCGCCGAGCTGGATGTGTTTCACGTGGAACCACTGCAGGTGCCTGGGCTGGACGCACAGCGCTGTCTCGTCTGGATCAAACCGCGGGCTTGAAGCGGCCGCAGCCCGATCCTTACCGGCTACCATCACAGCTCGCTGAAAACTAGAAAACCATGGCCAAGATCTTCTGCGTTGCCAATCAAAAGGGAGGGGTCGGCAAGACCACCACCACCGTCAACCTGGCGGCCGGCCTGGCCAAGGTGGGCCAGCGCGTGCTGGTGATCGATCTGGACCCGCAAGGCAATGCCACCATGGGCTCGGGCATCGACAAGCGTGCGCTGGAACTGACCGTCTATGACGTGCTGCTGGAGTCGGCCAGCATCGCCGAAGCCAAGCAACGCAATGACAAGGTCGGCTACGACGTGCTGGGCGCCAACCGTGAGCTGGCCGGCGCCGAAGTCGAACTGGTGGAGCTGGAGCGCCGTGAGCGCCGGCTCAAGACCGCCATCGCCGCCGCCAATGCGGACTACGACTTCGTGCTGATTGACTGCCCACCCTCGCTGTCCATGCTGACGCTCAACGGCCTGTGCTCCGCCCACGGTGTGGTCGTTCCGATGCAGTGTGAGTACTTTGCGCTGGAAGGCCTGTCGGACCTGGTCAACACCATCAAGCAGGTGCATGCCAATCTGAACCCGGACCTGCAGATCATCGGCCTGCTGCGTGTGATGTTTGACCCGCGCATCACCTTGCAGCAGCAGGTCAGCGAACAGCTCAAGGCCCACTTCGGCGACAAGGTGTTCGACACCGTGATCCCGCGCAATGTGCGCCTGGCCGAGGCACCCAGCTACGGTCTGCCCGGCGTGGTGTTCGACCCTTCGTCCAAGGGCGCGCAGGCCTTTGTCGACTTCGCACGCGAGATGGTCCAGCGCGTGGGGACCATGTAAGCCCGTGGCGGCCGTGCCCCAGGAGCTCGCCCGCCGCGCCGAAGAAGCCGGCCTGAACGCCAGTGCACCACCGCAGCAGGCCGACATCGCCGGCTGGCTGATCCGACTGTCCCCCGGCAAGGCCAAGCGCTCGCGCTGCGTCAACGCGCTGGCCGAAGGCACGCTGCCACTGGAGGAGATGCTGGCACGCTGCGAGCGCGCCTTCGCTGCAGCCGCGCTGCCACTGATTGTGCGCATCACCCCCTTCAGCCAGCCTAGCGATCTGGATGCGCGTCTGGCTGCACTGGGCTGGCCGGCTTTCGACGCCGCCGATGTGATGGTGCTGGATTGCCTGGGCGCACTGGCCGATGCGGCGCTGCCAACCGACGTCCGCTTCGAGCCGCAGAGCACCGAGCGCTATGCGCAGACCGTCGGCCAGCTGCGCGGCTCCTCAGCACGCGAGATCACCGCGCATGCCGAGCGCCTCCAGCAGTCGCCCGTGCCCTACCAAGGCTTCGTGCTGCTGGATGCGGACGGCCAGCTGCTCGCCTGCGGGCAGTTTACGCGCGAAGGCGGCATGGTTGGGATCTACGACATCTTCACGCCGCCGGAGCAACGCGGCCAGGGCCGCGCGCGGCTGCTCTGCACCCAGCTGCTGCTGGCAGCCCGCGCCGAGGGCGCCGAGCAGGCCTATCTGCAGGTGGGCTCGGACAACGAGGTCGCCAAACGCGTCTATGCACGCCTGGGCTTCGAGTTCGCCTACCGCTATCACTACCGCAGCCCGACACCCGAGCTGGCCTGAGCACAGCCAAGGCACTCAAGAAGTGAGCGCCAGCTCAGCTCTCGCGCGGCTGCCAGACTTTGAGCAGGGTGTGGCGGGTCAAGCCGGGCAGGTAGTCGTGCAGATGGGCGATGCAGGCATAGCCCAGGTGTTCGAACAAATCCGCGGCCTCATCGGACACGGTCTCGGCCAGCGCATCCACACAGCCACGCCGCAGTGCCTGCGCCTCCAGCTGCCGCAGGCAGTCGCCCGCCAGGCCCTGGGCGCGCAAGTCGGCACGCACCCACAGCTGCTCGATGAACAGCCGCCGCCCCTCGCTGCGGCCGGCGGCACCGGCCAGCAGCGCCTCGCCTTCGTAGAGTGCGCAGGCAATGGGTTGGGCATCGCTGCCCTGGCTGAGCTGCTGTTCGGCGATGCGCACCCCGTCGGCGATCAGCGTCAATGCCGCAGCCGGCACCTGGCCATCAAACTGCCACAGGCGGGCAGCCGCTTTCACGCTCAGAGCCCCAGGCCCTCGTCCAGGCCCAGGTGCACGTTCATGGCCTGCACGGCGGCGCCGCTGGCGCCCTTGCCCAGATTGTCCAGGCGCGCCATCACCAGAATCTGGCTGTCGCTGCCGAAGACAAACAGGTCCACGCGATTCGTGTCATTGCAGGCCTGCACGTCGAAGAAGCCCTCTTCCAGCGTCGCGGCATCGCGCAGCGGCTTCACGCGGATGAAGCGCTCACCCGCGTAATGCGCCTGCAGCGCGTGCTGCACCTGCTCAGGTGTCGTACCGGCACGCAACTGGCTGAGGTGCAGCGGCACGGTCACCGACAGGCCCTTGTAGAAGCTGCCGACGATGGGCATGAACACCGGCGCGTTCTGCAGGCCGGTGCAGGCCATCATCTCGGGCAGGTGCTTGTGCTTGAGACCCAGTGCATAGGGGCGCGGCGAGTTGAGCTTGGCATCACCGCCCGCCTCGTACTGCGCAATCATGCTTTTGCCACCGCCCGAGTAGCCGGTGATCGAGGTCGCGCTGATCAGCGCCTGCGCGTCCAGCAATCCGGCATCAACCAGCGGCCGCAGGGCCAGGATGAAGGCCGTGGCATGGCAGCCAGGATTGGCAATGCGCTTGGCCTGACGAATCGCATCGCGCTGGCCGGCGCGCAGCTCGGGCAGACCATAGGTCCACCCCGGCACAGTGCGGTGCGCGGTGCTGGCATCGATCAGGCAGGTGTTGGGGTTGGTGATCATGGCGGCGGCTTCGCGCGATGCCGCATCGGGCAGGCACAGGAAGGCCACGTCGGCAGCGTTCAACAGGCGAGCCCGCTCGGCCGGGTCCTTGCGCTTGTCGGCGTCGATGCGCAGCACCTCGATGTCACGGCGCGCGGCCAGGTACTCATGAATGCGCAGGCCGGTCGTGCCCTCTTGGCCATCCACAAACACCGCGTACGTCATGACTTCTCCAGCACAATTGATCACAAAGGAAGCGAAGCATAAGGCATGAGGACGACCGAGACGACACGCGTGCTGCTGCTGCCAGGCTGGTTGAACTCCGACCCCGAGCATTGGCAAAGCTGCTGGGAACGTCAGTATGGCGACGAGCGGGTGGAGCAGTCCGACTGGAACTGGCCACGCCGCGGTGACTGGATGGCCCGTCTGGACGAGGTCGTGCTGGCCGGGCCCGGGCCGGCGGTGCTGGTGGCGCACTCGCTCGGCTGCCAGCTGGTGGCCAGCTGGGCCGAACACTCGGCGCACACGGCTCGCGTCAAGGGCGCGCTGCTGGTGGCCCCACCCGACACCGAAGCGCCGGACACGCCGCCGCAGCTGCACAACTGGCGGCCGATCCGCCGCACCCGACTGCCCTTCCCCGCCGTGGCTGTGATCAGCAGCGACGACCCCTACTGCAGCCCTGAACGTGGCGTCCAGATGGCGGCCGACTGGGGTGCCGAGCTGCTGATGGCCGGCCCGCGCGGGCATCTGAACACCGCCTCGAATCTGGGCACGTGGCCCGAGGGCCGGGCCCTGCTGGCCGACTGGATGGCATAAGGGACAATCCGGCCATGGTCACGAAAAAACCCAAGGGGCTCGGCATGGGCCTGGAAGCCCTGCTCGGCCCCAAAGTCAGCGATACGCCCGCTACCGCCCGCGACGGCGAGCCCAGCAGCCTGCGCCTGGAGCAGATGCAGGCCGGCAAGTACCAACCGCGCACGCGCATGGACGAAGGCTCGCTGTACGAGCTGGCCGAGAGCATCAAGGGCCAGGGCATCATGCAGCCCATCCTTGTGCGCCCCATCGCTGCCGAGCAGAGCAAGGACGGCACGGCGCGCTACGAAATCATCGCCGGCGAGCGGCGTTTCCGTGCTGCCAAGCTGGCCGGTTTGCGCGAGGTGCCGGTGCTGGTCAAGCCCGTGCCCGACGAGGCTGCGGCCGCAATGGCGCTGATCGAGAACATCCAGCGCGAGGACCTCAATCCGCTCGAAGAAGCACAAGGCCTGAAGCGCCTGACCGAGGAGTTCGGCCTCACGCATGAACAAGCGGCGCAGGCCGTGGGCCGCTCGCGCAGCGCTGCCAGCAATCTGCTGCGCCTGCTGCAACTGGCCGATCCGGTGCAGAACATGCTGATGGCCGGCGATATCGACATGGGCCATGCGCGTGCGCTGCTGCCCCTGGACGGTGCGCACCAGATCACCTGCGCCACCGAGATAGCCGCCAAGAAGCTGAGCGTGCGCGAGGCCGAGAAGCTGGTGCAGCGCCAAGGTGCCGGCCGCCAGACGCCGCTGTTGCGCGTCAAGAACAGCAAGAGCCGTGATGTGCTGCGGCTCGAAGAGGAGCTGTCCGATCTGCTGACCGCCGCCGTGGAGATCCGCGTGAAGAAGCGCACCAAGCGCGGAGAGCAGGGCGAGCTGTCCATCCAGTTCGGCTCGCTGGACGAACTGAACGGCCTGATCGAAAAACTGCGCAGCACTTAAGCGGACCATCATGCGCGCAGCAGCCACTCGCTGCAGCGCCCGCCACCAAAGCCGTGAATCCCTCACGGCTTTTTTCATGCGCGCCACAAGGCCTGGCACGACACATGCAAGATGGTAATCACCACAAGCGTGACAAATGGGGTCAGGTCTTGCCAAGCGCAGCGAGCGCGAGTTATCGAGACTGAATGCACAGCTCTCGTTGCAGCGTGTCAACGTAGCGTGAGTTCTGGTTGTTAAGGGATCAACACCGCCTTATTCTTGGTTTCACGATCACGGTCTTTGAGCCACGCTGGAGCTCAGCACAAAGCGCTGAACCTCGGAAAGCTCTGATGACGCCTCAGCCCTGTATTGGGGGCGCCATCAGAACTTCCCAGACGATGCCGGATGCGAACGCACACGCACGGCAGCGTCTCTCCCGAACACAGGAGGTCAGCATGGACGTGATCAGCAGCTTTGCCGCTCGCTACGAGCGCACCCGGGTCGAAGAGCTCTCGCTCGAAGAGTATCTGGCCGAGTGCAAACACAATCCCCTCGCCTACGCCACCGCGCCCGAGCGCATGCTTCAGGCCATCGGCGAGCCGCAAACGGTCGACACGCGCAATGATCCGCGCCTGTCGCGCATCTTCGCGAACAAGACCATCAAGATCTATCCCGCCTTCGCCGAGTTCTACGGCATGGAGGACGCGATCGAGCAGGTGGTCTCCTACTTCCGGCATGCCGCGCAAGGGCTGGAAGAGAAGAAGCAGATTCTCTATCTGCTGGGCCCGGTGGGCGGCGGCAAGAGCTCGATTGCTGAACGGCTCAAGAGCCTGATGGAGCAGGTGCCCTTCTACGCACTGGCCGGCTCGCCGGTGAATGAGTCGCCGCTGGGCTTGTTCAACGCTGCAGAGGACGGCCCGCTGCTGGAAAAGGAATACGGCATCCCGCGCCGCTACCTGAACCGCATCATGAGCCCCTGGGCAGTGAAGCGGCTGGAGGAATTCGGCGGCGACATCCGCAAGTTCAAGGTCATCAAGCGCTACCCCAGCGTGCTCAAGCAGGTGGGCGTGGCCAAGACCGAGCCGGGTGACGAGAACAACCAGGACATCTCCTCGCTGGTCGGCAAGGTCGACATCCGCAAGCTGGAAACCTATGCGCAGGACGACCCCGATGCCTACAGCTACAGCGGCGGCCTGTGCCTGGCCAACCAGGGCCTGCTCGAATTCGTCGAGATGTTCAAGGCGCCGATCAAGGTGCTGCACCCGCTGCTGACCGCCACGCAGGAAGGCAACTTCAAGGGCACCGAGGGCTTTGGCGCCATCCCCTTCGACGGCATCGTGCTGGCGCACAGCAACGAGAGCGAGTGGAAGACCTTCCGCAACAACAAGAACAACGAGGCCTTCCTCGACCGGATCTACATCGTCAAGGTGCCTTACTGCCTGCGCGTCAGCGAAGAGGTGAAGATCTACGAGAAGCTGATCCGCGGCTCCTCGCTGGCCGAGGCCAAGTGCGCCCCCGGCACGCTGAAGATGATGAGCCAGTTCGCCATCCTCACGCGCCTGAAGGAGCCCGAGAACTCCTCGCTGTTCTCCAAGATGCAGGTCTACGACGGCGAGAACCTCAAGGACACCGACCCGCGCGCCAAGAGCTACCAGGAGTACCGCGACTACGCCGGTGTCGACGAGGGGATGAGTGGCGTCAGCACGCGCTTCGCCTACAAGATCCTCTCCAAGGTCTTCAACTTCGATTCCACCGAGGTGGCCGCCAATCCGGTGCACCTGATGTATGTGCTGGAGCAGCAGATCGAGCGCGAGCAGTTCCCGGCCGAGCTGGAGCAGAAGTACGTCAGCTTCATCAAGGAACAGCTGGCACCGCGCTATGCCGAGTTCATCGGCAAGGAAATCCAGACCGCGTATCTGGAGAGTTATTCCGAGTACGGCCAGAACATCTTCGACCGCTACGTGACCTATGCCGACTACTGGATCCAGGACCAGGAGTACCGCGACACCGACACCGGCGAGGTGTTCGATCGTGGCGCGCTGAACGCCGAGCTGGAAAAGATTGAGAAGCCCGCCGGCATCAGCAACCCCAAGGACTTCCGCAACGAGATCGTCAACTTCGTGCTGCGCGCGCGCGCCAACAACCAGGGCAAGAACCCGGCCTGGACCAGCTACGAAAAGCTGCGCACGGTGATCGAGAAGAAGATGTTCTCCAACACCGAGGAGCTGCTGCCCGTGATCAGCTTCAACGCCAAGGCCAGCGCCGACGAGGCCAAGAAGCACGAGAACTTCGTGCAGCGCATGGTCGACAAGGGCTACACGGCCAAGCAGGTGCGGCTGCTGTGCGAGTGGTATCTGCGCGTTCGCAAGAGTTCTTGATCCGCCGCCCGATCAAGGAGCATTCATGCTTCAACAGATCATTGATCGCCGCCTCTCGGGCAAGAACAAGTCCGTCGGCAACCGCGAGCGCTTCCTGCGCCGCCACAAGGAGCAGATCCGCGAGGCCGTGAAACGTGCGGTCGATGGCCGCGGCATCCGCGACATGGAGCGCGGCGAGGAGGTGCACATCCCGAAGAAGGACTTGAGCGAGCCCGTCTTCGGCCATGGCGAGGGCGGCGTGCGCGAGGTAGTGCGGCCCGGCAATACCGAGCACATGAAAGGCGACCGCGTGCCCAAGCCCAAGGGCGGCGGACAAGGCCAGGGCGGCGGCCAGGCCAGCGATTCCGGCGAGGGCGAGGACGACTTCGTCTTCCACCTCAGCAAGGAAGAGTTCATGCAGGTCTTCTTCGACGACCTGGCCCTGCCCAATCTTGCGCGCACCACGCTGGCCGACACGCCGGAGTGGAAGAGCCACCGCGCTGGCTTCGTCAGCGACGGCACGCCGACCAATCTGCATGTGGTGCGCTCGATGCGCGGCGCTTTAGGCCGGCGCATCGCGCTGGGCATGGACAAGCGCCGCGAGCTGCACGAGCTGGAAGAGCGCCTGGTCGTGCTCAAGCGCGAAGACAGCCACAAGCCCGAGGCCGAGACGCTGATCAAGGAGACCGAGGCGCGCATCGCCGAGCTGCGCCGACGCATCGCCAACATCCCCTTTCTCGACCCCATCGACCTGCGTTTTCGCAACCGCGTGCGCGTGCCGGTGCCGACCACGCGCGCGGTCATGTTCTGCCTGATGGACGTCAGCGGCTCGATGGACGAGGCGCGCAAGGACCTGGCCAAGCGCTTCTTCATCCTGCTCTACCTCTTTCTCACGCGGCACTACGAGAAGATCGAGGTGGTCTTCATCCGCCACCATACGCAGGCGCAGGAGGTGGACGAGCAGAACTTCTTCCACGCCACCGAAACCGGCGGCACCGTCGTCTCCTCGGCCCTGGTGCTGATGGAACAGATCATCCGCGAGCGCTACTCGCCGAGCGAGTGGAACATCTATGGCGCCCAGGCCAGCGACGGCGACAACTGGCACCACGACAGCGGCCGCTGCCGCGAGCTGCTGGCGGACAAGATCCTGCCGCTGTGCCGCTACTTCGCCTATGTGCAAGTGGCCGAGGCCGAGCAGAACCTGTGGGAGGAATACGCCAAGCTGGCCGACGAAGTGCCCCAGTTCGCGATGCGCAAGGCGGTCGAGGCCTCGCAGATCTATCCCGTGTTCCGTGAGCTGTTCAAGAAGGAAGGGGCCAAGTCATGAGTGAAACCGAGCTCAGCATGCTTCCCTCCATCAGCGCCGACAACCGTCGCGACCTGGGCATTGCCGCCGACCGGCGCGAGTACGGCGGCCGCCGCCACAAGGAGCCGCTGCAGCAGATGCGGCCGCTCAAGGAGCGCCCCGCCCAGCCCCTGCCCGCGCCCAGCGACTGGACCTTCGAGCTGATCCACGACTACCACGCGGTGATACGCGCAACAGCTGAGCGCTATGGGCTGGACACCTACCCCAACCAGCTGGAGGTCATCACCGCCGAGCAGATGATGGATGCCTACGCCTCGGTGGGCATGCCGGTGAACTACCGGCACTGGAGCTATGGCAAGGAGTTCATCGCCACTGAGCGCAACTACAAGCGCGGCCAAATGGGCCTGGCCTACGAGATCGTTATCAACTCCGACCCCTGCATCGCCTACCTGATGGAAGAGAACACCCTGGCCATGCAGGCCCTGGTGATCGCCCATGCCTGCTACGGCCACAACAGCTTCTTCAAGGGCAACTACCTGTTCCGCATGTGGACCGATGCCTCATCCATCATCGACTACCTGGTCTATGCGAAGAACTACGTGGCCGAATGCGAGGAGCGCCACGGCCTGGATGCGGTGGAGCAGCTGCTGGATTCCTGCCACGCGCTGATGAACCACGGCGTGGACCGCTATCGCCGGCCCACCAAGCTCTCGCTGGCCGAGGAACGTGCGCGTCAGCACGAGCGCGAGGCCTATGCCCAGCAGCAGATCAACGACCTCTGGCGCACCCTGCCACGCGGCAGGGACAAGGCCGAGGACGAGAAGACTGCGCGTCGCTTCCCCGACGAACCGCAGGAGAACCTGCTCTATTTCATCGAGAAGAACGCGCCGCTCTTGGAGCCCTGGCAGAGAGAAATCGTGCGCATCGTGCGCAAGGTGGCGCAGTACTTCTATCCACAGCGCCAGACCCAGGTGATGAACGAAGGCTGGGCCACCTTCTGGCACCACCGCCTGCTCAACCAGATGTACGACGACGGCTATCTGTCGGACGGCATGATGATCGAGTGGCTGAAGTCGCACACCAATGTGGTGGCGCAGCCGCCGATGGCGCAGCTCAACCCGTATGCGCTGGGCTTCGCGATGTACACCGACATCAAGCGCATCTGCGAAACCCCCACCGACGAGGACCGCCTTTGGTTCCCCGACATCGCGGGCGCCCCCTGGCTGCCCACGCTGGACCACGCGATGCGCAACTTCAAGGACGAGAGCTTCATCGGCCAGTACCTGAGCCCGCGGCTGATGCGCGAGTTCCGCCTGTTTTCCATCGTCGACGACGAAGCGCAGAACGAGTACGAGATCTCGGCCATCCACGACGAAGCCGGCTACCAGCATGTGCGCGAGGCGCTCTCCAAGCAGTACGACCTCAGCACCCGCGAGCCCAATATCCAGGTCTGGAACGTCAATCTGCGCGGCGACCGCTCATTGACCCTGCGCCACACCCAGCACATGAACCGCCCGCTGCATGACAGCTCGCAAGAAGTACTCAAGCATGTGGCGCGGCTGTGGGGCTTCGACGTGCACCTGGAGAGCATCAATGCGCGCGGCGACGTGGCGCAGCGCTGGAGCACTCGCGGGCCGCAGGCGCAGTGACGCTCAGTCCTGCCGCAGCAGGCCATCCAGCAAGGCAAGGCGGCCGGTCGGCGTCACGGCCAATTCCCGCGAGCCCTCGACACGGCGCAGCCAACCCTTGTCGATGAACGCGTCCAGCAGGCCCACCGCGGCCGGCCCGGCGAAATGGTCGCGCCGCTCGGACCAGTCCATGCAGTCGTACAAGGCGCGCCCGCCCGCTCCGGTAGGCAGCGGACCCAAACCCAGCGCCGCCAGTCCGGCCCGGCCCGCCTCACTAAAGCCATAGGGCTGGCCGGCCAGCCCCGTGGCCTGAACCCAGCCGCGCGCCAGCAGCGCCTCATGCAGTCTCACGCCCAGCTCGCCAGCCAGATGGCCGTAGCAGCTGCGTGCATGCCGAAGACCGCGCAGGGCCGGCCGCTGCCAGCGCTCCAGCTCGCCCATCGGCGCCGGAGCAAGGCCATCGGCCAGTTGCAGCAAGGCCTCCAGCGCATGGGCCACCGCGGCATCGGCAAGCCCGTAGTAGCGATGCCGCCCCTGCTGCCGCACGCGGGCCAGACCTTCATCGAGCAGCAGTCTCAGATGGCCGGACATGGTGGCTGCCGCCACGCCGGCATGGGCCGCCAGCTCGCCGGCTGTGTGCATGCGCCCATCCAGCAAGCGGGCCAGCGTGCGAGCCCGCGTCGGGTCCGCGATCGCAGATGCGATGCGGGCCAGCCGCGGTTCGCCGCTGCCTGCCGTCACAGCAGATCCACGGGTAGCACTGGACAGGTAGCGGGGGCCTGCTCGCGCTCGTCCAGACCATAGTCGCGCAGCACCGCAGCCACGCGCAGCCGGTATCCGGCAAAGAGGCCGGCACGACCGGCCTCCTGAGTGGCCCGGTGCTCGGCATGCTCGCGCCAAGCGCGCACGGCGGCTTCGTCGCGCCAGAAGGACAGCGAGACCAGCTTGCCCGGCGTATTGAGGCTCTGGAAGCGCTCGACCGAGATGAAGCCATCCATCCCGGCCAACAGCGGCTTCAGCCGAGCCGCATGCTGGAGATAGGCGTCCAGGGCGCCCGCCGCCGGCTCCACCTCGAAGATGACCGCGATCATGCCGCCACCGCCAGCGTTTCCGCCACGGCCTGGCAGAAGCGGCGCTCCTCGCGCCGGATGAAGCGCTCTCGCTGCGCGAACTCGAAATTGGCCTGGGCCTCGGCATCGCACTTCAACCTGGCACGGTAGGCCTCGTAGTCGGCCAGGCTGGCAAAGCCGACCAGGCCCCAGGCCTCGACATTGCTGCCCTCGTGCGGCAGGAAGTACCCCAGCAACTGGCCACCCAGGCGTGGAATGATTCCACCCCAGGCCACGGCATAGCGGCGGAAGGCCTCGCGCTGGAAGGGATCGATCTCGTAGCGGATGAAGCAGACGACGTTCATGAGGGGCTCCTCTGTTTGAATGCCACGAGTCTGCGGGGCCCGGCCGCCAGGACGCTTTGGTCCGTACCGAATCGTCAGGGGGCGGACGCGAAGATCTTGCCCGGGTTCATGATGTTCTTCGGGTCCAGCGCGGCCTTCAGTTGGCGCATCAGCTGCACCGCGCCAGCGCCGGCCTCGTCGACCAGAAAGCCCTGTTTGTGCAGGCCGATGCCATGCTCGCCGGTGCAGGTGCCTTCCAGGCGCAGCGCGCGCTGCACCATCTGCGCTGACAAGCGCTCAGCCGTATCGCGCTCCGCAGGCACATTCGGGTCGATCAGATAGCCGAGGTGGAAGTTGCCGTCGCCCACATGGCCGACAATGAAGTAAGGCAGGCCCGCCTCCTCGACCTCGCGCACCGACTCATTGATGCTCTCGGCCAGGCGTGAGATCGGCACGCAGGTGTCGGTGGTCACGCAGCGGCAACCGGGCTTGGTCTGCAGCGCCGACAGATAGGCGTGGTGGCGCGCGGTCCAGAGCTTGGTGCGCGCCTCGGGCGTGGTGGCCCACTCGAAATCCTCGCCACCGAATTCGCGCGCAATCTCCTGCACGGTTTCAGCCTGCTCGGCCACGCTGGCGTCGGAGCCGTGGAACTCCATCAGCAGCATCGGTGCCTCGCGCAGCCCCAGCTTGTCGTGCAGGTTCACCGCACGGATCGCATGCGCGTCCAGCAGCTCGCAGCGCGCGATCGGCACCCCCATCTGGATGATCTGGATGGTGGTCTGCACCGCCGCATCGATGCTGGGGAAGAAGCAGACTGCGGCCGACACGGCTTCAGGCAAAGGATAGATGCGCAGCGTCACCTCGGTGATCACGCCCAGCGTGCCTTCGCTGCCGATGAAGAGGCGCGTCAGGTCATAGCCAGCGCTGCTCTTGCGGGCACGCGTGCCGGTCCGCACAACTTCACCGGTGGCCGTGACCACGCTCAGGCCCAGCACCGCCTCGCGCATGGTGCCGTAGCGCACCGCGTTCGTGCCGCTGGCGCGTGTGGCGGCCATGCCGCCGAGGGAGGCGTCGGCGCCCGGGTCGATGGGAAAGAACAGGCCCGCGTGGCGGATCTCGGCGTTGAGCTGGTTGCGCGTCACGCCGGCCTGCACCGTTACCGTCAGGTCCTCGGCATTGACGCTCAGGATCTTGTTCATGCGAGAGACATCCAGGCTGACGCCGCCCTGCACCGCCAGCAGATGGCCTTCCAGCGAAGAGCCGGCGCCATAGGGGATCACCGGCACGCTGTGCTCGTGCGCCAAGGCCAGCACCGCGGCCACGTCTTCGTTGCTCTCGGCGTAGACCACGCAGTCCGGCGGATCCACGTCGAAAGGCGACTCGTCGCGGCCATGCTGCTGGCGCACCGCCAGCGCGGTGCTCAGGCGTGCGCCAAAGCGTTCGCGCAGCGCGTCCAGCATAGCCTCGGGCACAGGGCGCCTGCGGGCCTTCAGCAACGCTTCGAGATCGTGGGGGGCATTCATCGCGGGGCTCCTCGCCGCCAAGCTTGGCGGACCCGCTGATTCTAGGAAGACTGCGGCCGGCGCGGTGCGAGCAGCGTTGCCGGTGTCGCGATGCTTTACCAAAAGAAGGAGGGCCGGCAATTGCCGGCCCCTGTTCAACCCTGCAAGCTGTCCATCACTCGCTGAGCATCATGCTGCGGTAGTTCGGGTCCGCCTTGATGTCGGCTTCGCTGAAAGGCAGCTTGGCCCACTTTGCACCCTTCAGGAAGATGTCGGAGTAGAGCTTGGTCTGGTCCGAGAAGTTGGCGGACAGCAGATGGCTGCTCTGCGAGTAGGTCAGGATGCCCTCGGCCACCGGGCCGTTGGCGTCGAAGGTGACGAATTGCATATAGCTGTTGCCATAGACCGGATCGCCATACAGACCGGCGCTGAGGTTACCGCGCACGTTGTTGAAGGTGTAGCGGCCGCCCGGGAAGGGCAGTGGCGCGCTGTCACGCACGACCACCTGCTTGCGGGCATTGACCTCCTCCAGCGCAAACTTGTTGGCGTTGAACCACTGCACAGCATCCGCCAGCAGCGTCACGGCCTTGGTGTCGGCCGTGTTGTAGCCGCGCGGCGTGTTGACCGGATCGGCTGGGTCGTAGGCCACGCGCCACAGGCTGGCGTCCTTCATCTCGCCGGACAGTTCATAGAACTTGCGGAACAGCAGCGAGCCCGGATCGACCATGCCTTCGGTCTTCTTCCAGATCGACAGCACGCCGCAGGCCTTGCTGAGATCAGTCACCACGCCCTTGCTGTCGTTGGCCGTCAGACTGCCGCCGGCGCAGCGCGCCGCCAGGAACTCGTCCAGCCAGACCTCGGCCTTGAGGAAGCGGCTCTTGGCATAGACCTGCTGCAGATTGGCCAGCGTGAAGCCGGTGCCGGGCAGGCCGTCAGTGCCCTTCATGCGGTCCAGCACCTGGACGATGCCGGTGCGGGTGCGCTCGCCCTGCTCACGCCCTTCGGCCACCGGGCCGGTGGCGATGATCCTCGGGTAGCCGGCCAGGCGCACCTTGTCGTTGGGCAGCCAGTGGCTGTCGTTAGCGTTGACGATGTAGTCGTCGCGAAGCACAAACGGGCGCTGGCTGCTGGGGATGGCGCCGTTCCAGTTGCAGCTGGCCTTGCTGCCGTCCATCAGCACCAGGCCGCGCGTGGCCAACAGGAACTGGCCGGTCGGGCTGTTGACGCAGCTGGCCAGCTGGGCATCGCTGACATTGGCCGCCACCGAGTAGTTGGCGTAGAGCGCCTTGCCATTCTTGTCGGCCGCCATGGTGTTGACCCAGGGCATCGCGTTGTGCGTGGCCAGCGACTCGCGCAGGCTCTCGGCGCTGGTGGACTTGCCGTTCAGCAAGGCCTGGTCGAGCAGCTTGTAGTTCGTGTAGTTGGCATCGCGGATGGCAAAGGCCGCGCCCGCCGTCCAGCCGAAGGTGGCTCCATCGCTCAGCAGCGGGCCGAAGTCGGTGCCGTACATGGTGCGCTGGTGCGTCTTCACGCTGCCATCGGGCTGCAGGGCGTCGACGCTGAGCGCCGTCTTCGTCATCGCCTTGAAGGCGCCGTCGACCTGGTAGCGCGTCGGGTCCGCCGGGTCCAGCTTGAGCTGGAACAGCGTGAAGCGGTTGTCGGTCGAGAAGGTGTGCGTCCAGGCCACATCCTTGTTGAAACCGATCAGCGGCACCAGGGTGCCCAGCAGGGTGGAGCCGAACACGTCGTACTTGCCGGGAATGGTGATGTGCAGCTTGTGCAGACGCAGCGCGCCCCACCACGGGAAGTGCGGGTTGCCCAGCACCATGCCGGCGCCGCTCTGCGTCACGCCCTTGCCCAGGCCGTAGCCATTCGAGCCGATCGCATGCTCGAACAGCGCATTGGTGCCCTGCACCAGCGGGCTGTTCAGCACCGCCAGCTGCGTGCTCGGGCGCTTGAGCGCCTTGGCGCTCAGCGCAGCCACAGTCGTCGCACCCGCGGGCTTCGGGCCAGGTGGCTGGGCCACGCCAATCGAGTTGATGAACTGCAGCGAGCTGCCCGCCATGGCCGCCTGACTGAAGCGCCAGTAGGCCTCGTCCTCGGTCATCGGCGTGACCCAGGCCGCACCCTTGCACTCGGTAGGCAGGCCGTTGACGCCCTTGTCGCGCAGATAGCGGTTGTAGCCCGCGACGAAGCCGCTGACCATGTCGCGCACATCCGGGCCGGTGGCGGCCTTCATCGATTGCGCCAGCGCCGGCGTCATCAGCAGCTTGTAGAAGAAGTCGGACGACAGATTCGGCGTGAAGTCGCCGAACTGGCCCAGATAGGTGATGGGCACGCCCTTGGCGTCCACATCGCCGAAGAAGCGCGAGCGCTGACCGCGCAGCGTCACCAGCTCCTGCGCGAACAGGCAGATGTGGTCGTTGGCGAAGGCGTAACCGTAGCCGTAGCCGGCGCCCTTGAAGTCTTCGGCCTTGACGTGCGGAACGCCGTAGCTGGTGTAGCGGATCTCGGCCGAGTAAGTGGGCGGTGCCGGTGTGGTGGGTGTACCCGTCGCGGAATCGCCGCCGCCGCAGGCGCTCAGCATCAGGCTGCCCGCCAGCAAAGCGGCAACAGGGGTCATGGAATGGGGAATGCGCAGCGGCATGGATGTCTCCTTCGTTGATTCTTGTGTTTTTCGCAGCACAGCACGTGGGTTAGCACGACTAAGCTAGCGATAACTAGCAGGCTATCATCAAACTTTCTGGTCACCACTCGTGACCTACCCTCGAAGATACGGAGACATGATCTTGAACCGCCCTGTCGTAAACCCCTTGATGCTTGCCCTGCTGGGTGTCCTGGCTGCCCCGCTGGCCCAGGCCTCGGGCTACCACTTCGGCTCCCAGTCTGCCTCCGCCCAAGGCACGGCCAATGCCAATGCGGCCGAAGCCTCAGACGCTTCGGTGTTGTTCTACAACCCGGCCGGTCTGAGCCGTCTGGACGGCACCCAGGCCAGCGGCGTGCTGAACCTGGTACTGCCCAAAGGCCGCTTCACTGATGGCGGCAGCTTCACCCAGTTCCGCCTGCCCACACGCGGCGGTGAGGCTGGTGATTTCGTCGAGCCGGCTGCTGTGCCGCACGCCTATCTGAGCCACCGCTACAACGAGCGACTGACGGCCGGCCTGGGCATCTTCGTGCCCTTCGGCTCCAAGAGCGAGTACGACAGCAACTGGACCGGCCGCTACAACGGCATCAGCACCGAGCTGAAGACCCTGGCGATCAATCCCTCGCTGGCCTACAAGCTGAGCGAGCGCCTGAGCCTGGGCGCCGGTGTGAGCGCGCAGCACATCGAGGGCAAGCTGGCCAAGGGTGCCGACTTCGGCTCCGGCGCCATGGCCTCGATCGTCGAAGCCCAGGTGCGTGCCAACGCCATCCCCGGTGTGCCGGCCGAGATCATCCGCAATGCCGTGATCAACCAGCTGGGCGGCCTGATCAAGACCGTCTCCGGCAACCCCACCTACTCCGGCCGCGTCGATGTCGAAGGCAAGGACTGGGGCGTGGGCTTCAACCTGGGCCTGATGTACAGCCCGGATGACAGCACCCGCTTCAGCATCGCCTACCGCTCGGCCATCAAGCACACGCTGACAGGCGATGCCCAGTGGCAAGTGCAGACCGCCGCCGCCAACCTGGCCGGCCTGCTCAATGCGGCGCTGCCTGGCGCCGGCAGCCAGGTTCAGGCCCAGCTGCTGGGCGCCTACACCAACAGCGCGGCCAAGCTCAGCGTCAAGACGCCGGAGTCGCTGTCCTTCTCCTTCTACAAGAAGCACGACGCCCGAACCGCCGTGATGGGCGATGTGTCGCTGACCCGCCACTCGCGCTTCAAGGAGCTGCGTGTCGACTTCGCCAACAACCTGCCCGACTCGGTGACACCGCAGGGCTGGACCGACACCGTGCGCGCGTCGCTGGGTGTCTCGCACCAGTGGACCGATGCCCTGCAGCTGCGCGGCGGCGTGGCCTATGACCAGTCGCCGGTGACCCAGACCACGCGCACCTCGTCAATCCCTGACGGCGACCGCAGCTGGCTGTCGGCAGGCCTGAACTGGAAGCTGGACAACAAGCGCTCGCTCGACTTCGCCCTGAGCTACATCCACGTGGCTGCAGGCGAGATCAACGCGTTCGACAACGGTGGCCAGACCAATGCAGTCGGCTCAGCCGTCTGCAACCCGGCCGGCAACACCTCTAGCTGCGCGACCGTGGTCGGCCGCTACAAGCTGAACTCCGCGCTGCTCGGCGTGCAGTACAACCATCGCTTCTAAAGCTCGCCCGAGACCCGTGCCTGCGCGCGGGTCGACGCCCGGCGCCTGTCTTTGATCCGGCTCCTTGCCCCCCGCCCCCGACGGTGAGAGCATGGAGCCGGTTTCACATCAACGACGGGGAGCGTTCACCATGCCCTTTGCCTGGGACACCAGCACCATCCTGATCGCCATCGCGTTGGCGCTGGCCATCGTCGGCGCGCTGCGCTTCGATCTGTTCGGCCTGATCTGGCGCGAGTGGCTCAAGCTCGGCAGCCGCAAGCCCGAGCTGCCGCCTGGCCCCCCGCCCTCGCATGGGCCCTATCACGGCAAGAGCGGGGCGCACGGCCATGCCGACCCCGGCAAACCCAACAAGCCCACCGATATTCACCGCAGCGGCCGTCGGGACTGACAAAGAAGGGCCGGATCCCGAAGGGTCAGGCCCCTTGAGGCAAGATGCGGGTCCCGCTGCAACGACTGCCCTGCTCCTTCCCATGGCCAACCGACTCTCACAAATCGCAACCCGCACCGGCGACGACGGCACGACCGGCCTGGGCGACGGCAGCCGCGTGTCCAAGGATCATCTGCGCATCCAGGCCATGGGCGATGTGGATGAGCTCAACTCGCAGATCGGCGTGCTGCTGGCCGAGCCGCTGCCGGACGATGTGCGTGAGCTGCTGGTCACGATCCAGCACGAGTTGTTCAACCTCGGTGGCGAGCTCTGCATGCCGGGCTACACCCTGATCAAGGACGAGGCCGTGCTGCGCCTCGATGAGGCGCTGGCCCACTACAACGAAACCCTGCCCCGCCTGAAGGAGTTCATCCTGCCGGCCGGCACGCGCAGCGCCGCCCTGGCCCATGTCTGCCGTACTGTGGCACGGCGGGCCGAGCGGGCTGTAGTGACCCTCGCCTCTCAGGACACGATCAATGCGGCGCCGCGCCAGTATCTGAACCGCCTGTCTGATCTGCTGTTCGTGCTGGCACGCGTGCTCAACCGCGCCAACCTCGACGGCCTGGGCGGCGACGATGTCTACTGGCACAGCGAGCGCCTGAAGCGCCAGGAAGCGGACGACTAAGCCAGCGCCGCGACCGCTTCGCGCAAGCGCTTGGCGTAAGCCGTGCGCAAAGCCGCAGGTGCCCTGACCTCAACCTGTCCGGCATGGCGCAGCAGGTCCATCAGCAGCTCGGTGGCATCCACATAGGGCACATCGAGCTGCCAGCGGCCATCCTCCAGCCAGCGGCTCTGCTGGGCCGGATGCCACTCTTCGCGTGACACCCATTGCGCCGCCTCGGCGCTGAACACCAGCTCAGCCTGCTGGGCATGCCCGCCGGCGAAGATGCCGTAGCCCTGGTCCAGCTCGGCTTCCAGCGCCTTCAAAGCGACCGGCTTGGCTTTCTCTTCAAGCAAGACGGCCGCTTCCATCGCATCCAGCGCAAAGCGCCTCAGACCCTCGCTCTGATGGCACCAGGCGTCCAGATACCAGGTGTTGCGGTAATGGACCAGGCGCTGCGGCGACACGATGCGCTCCGACAGCGTCGCCCCGCCCCGCCCGCGCTTGCGGTAGCGCAGTTTCAGGCGCTGGCGCTGCACCACCGCGCTGCCCACCGTCTCGAAGAACTCGCTGGCCACGCGCCGGCGCGCCGTGCTGATCAGCTTGACACGCCGCGTCAGCTCCTTGGCCTCGTCCTCGTCCTTACCCAGCATGCCGCTGAGCTTGTCGAACATCGGCTGCAGATGCCGGCTCAGGATACCGTTCTCGTCCAGGCTGGACAGCAGCTGGTGCATGGTCAGCAGCGCGTGCAGTTCACGCTCATTGAACCAGACGCCCGGCAGCTCATGCTGGGTGCCGCGCCACTGCTGGCCGAAACGGTAGCCATTGGCCGCGGCGTCGTACTCGATCGGCGCGTCCATGCGCTCTCGCAGGTATTGCAGATCACGCTTGAGCGTGGCCGGCGACACCTCCAGCGCATCCAGCAACGCGGCAAAGCTGACGCACTCGCGCGAGCGGATCAGCAACTCGATCTTGTAGAAGCGCTCGGTCCGGTCCATGGTGTCCTGTTCTCAGGGGTTTCCCTGACTTTCTAGGTGGCTCACGCCATGAGCCAGCTGTCGCCCAGACTGTGCCACATGGTTGCTGAAACATCGACAGGCAGCCGCAACCGGAGCACACCATGGCACATCCCGCAGCAGCAGCAACAGCTCAAGCACATCAGCCCCTGGCCTCGACGACCCAGCTGGAGCTCGGCATTGCCGCCGCGCCCGCAGCGGCCAGTCCCCACCAGACGCTGGGTTTCGAGCTCGGCTGGGATCATGCCCATCACGGCATCACGCCGCCGACTGCACATCTGTTCGCCGCCTCGCCGCTGCGCCAGGGCTGGCTGGCTGGCCGTGCCACCTTCGGCCGCCGCACGCTCAAGGCCAGCCGCCATACCCGACTGTGGCTGCAGCTGCGCAGCCATGCCTGGGCGCGTGGCCGCAGCTTCGAAACCCTGGAGCTGACACCCAACTACCTGCAGCAGATCGGCACCGAGCATTGCCCCATCACCCGCTGCACGCTCGATGAGAGCACGCTCTCGATCGACCGAGTGCGCGATGACGCTGGCTATGCCGCCGGCAATCTGGCCACCATGAGCCGCGGTGCCAACGCGGCCAAAGCCAGGCATGACTGGGCCAGCGCCAGCGAATTGGCGGCCAGCCTGGAGCAAGGTCCGTTCAAGCAGGTGGCCGGGCTGGCTGCCGCCGAGTGGCAGCGTGTGGCTGTCCTCTGCAGCTTCGTCACCGAGTTGCCGCACGCCCAGGCCGCGCTGCTGCCCATGCATATGTTGCCGCCGAACCGGCTGCGCCTGTTCAACCCGATCCAGGCTCTGCAGGCCCTGGTAACCCGGCAGCTGGCCAAACCCGGCTGGAGCCAGCGCCTGGCACGCATCGAGGCGCTGCTGCCGGACGAGGCCGTGAAGGCCGACTTCAACCGCTTCGTGATGGCCCTGGTGCCGCGTGTGCTGAATGCCGGCAGCCTGGTACTGGCACACGAGATCCGCTGGGCGCTGGAAGATGCCTGGAGTGATGCGCTGGTGCAAAAGCGTTGGGCCCGCTTTGCGCTGCAGCTCAGCCCGGCTCAGGCCGAGGCTCTGGTGCAGCGTGCCGCCGCCAAGCGGCTGAGCACGGTGCATGTGCAGCAGCATGCGCTGCCGCGAGCGACTGAGGGCTGGGCGCTGGAACGGCGTGGCTTCCGCGCAGCCGCTTGAGTGCGCTGTGGCGCCACGCCTGCCAGGCTTTGCTGATCAGCTCGGCAGACCCTGGTACTGCTTCTCGACAGCACCCGTCTGGTCCTGCAGCGCCACGCAATAGCCCTGGGACGTGAACCAGTACGCCCACTGCTCGGCCATCTTCTTGCTAGGCAGCCAGGGGCCGGTCTTGTCGACATGAATGCGACAGCCGCGCCGCTCGTGGAACACCACGCGCCACATACTGGCTGACATCGAATGCTTGAAGCTGCTCATCGCGGCCGGATTCTGCAGGGTTTGGCCGCTGACCAAAGACGCTCGCGATACCAGAAGCGCCAACAAGTTCTCAAAGCATCAGGTCCCGTCACTCATGGCCGCGACATGCTTGCCGGATTGGAGGCAAGACCTGACCCTGGTGAGTCCTGTGCTCGGGCTCAGCCACGCGACCCTTCCGGGTCCCGTGCGCGGGCTCAGCCCGGCTGCTTGCAGGCAACCCGGCCTGCGTCAGGCGTCCGGCAAGCCACTGGGCTTGCCCTCGGTCCTGACTTAGACCAATGACCGTTGGAGGCGGAGTTCTTCGAGGCGAACACCACCGACTTCGGTGGTCTTGGCGCTGCCGAGCTCGCGCTTGAATCCGGCCATTTCGAAGAAGCGCAGCGCGCGTTCATTGCGCAGCCAGGTCCACAAGGTGACCTTGGTGCAGCCTTCTTCCTGAAGGCCATCACGCGCTGCGTCCCACAGCGCCAGACCAACGCCCTTGTCCCAATGCACGGGCTTGGCATACATGGCCCAGATCTCGCCGGTGCTGGACGGCGTGCCCTTGTCACGCGAACGATCAAAGCCGACAAAACCCATCAGCTCGTTATCGATATGCGCCACCATCACCTGTGGCTCGCACAGATCAATGGCCTCGCGCCAGAAAGCCTGACGCTTCTGCACCGAAAGCGCATCCAGCTGGCTGTCTGGAAGCAGACCCTTGTACGCACCCTGCCAAGCTGCAACATGGATTTCTGCAATGGCTTTGGCATCACGCAGCGTGGCCGGACGAACCTGAATACTCGACATACGGGGAAAGAAAGGGGGGAGAGAAAATACTCTGGCAACAGCGCACGAAAGGGCAGAATTGTCCCTGCCAATCAGCGCTGTGTGAGCGCTTGACAGTTCTAAATTTTGGGCTCTCAGTCTGGAACAGCCCCTAGCGCCCCCTGGCGGCGCCTGGCCCAATCTCGCACGCAGCGTGCCAGTGCCGATTTGGCGCTGCGCTGCAGGCTGCCCAGCAGCTCATGTTCGACCGCAAGCGGCCCCAGCTCAGCCGCAAATCGCTGGCCGAGGTCCTGCTGCATGCGCAGCAGCAGGTTCGCGGTAGTCTGGGCATCCGCCAGCGCCCGGTGGGCGCGGCCCGAATCGGGCAGCGCATGAAAACGTGCCAGGGTTCCCAGCTTGCAGTTGGGTGCGTCCGGATAGAGCCGTCGCGCAAGCAGCACCGTGCAGGCGAACTCATGCGCCGGGTCGGGCTCGGTGCCGGCCTGCGCCAGCTCGTAATGCCAGAAGCCGCGGTCAAAGGCCGCGTTGTGCGCCACCAGCGGGCAGCCGCGGGTGAACTCGGCCACCTCGCGCATCACCTGCGTCGAGTCGGGGGCCTCGGCCAGCATCGCATTGCTGATGCCGGTCAGTTGCTCGATGAAGGGCGGCACCCAGGCACCGCTGTTCATCAGGCTCTGGTAGTGGTCCACGATCCTGCCGTCCCGAACCAGCACAGCGGCAATCTCGGTAGCGCGGCCACCGCTGTTCGGGCTGATGCCCGTGGTTTCGAAGTCGATGACCGCGATCGTCTGCATGGCAGCCTCTTCAGGGGACAGGATGCTTGAGCGCATTCATCGCCAGCTTGCGTTCAAGCGCCTGCTCAATGTCGATGCCGCTGTGATCGGCGATCTGCAACAGATAGAGCATCACGTCAGCGATCTCCTCACCCAGATGCTGGTGACGCGCGGCGTCCTGCGCGATGGCCTGCGATTCTTCCGGCGTCAGCCATTGGAAGATCTCCACCAGTTCGGCGGCCTCGACCACCATCGCCATAGCCAGGTTCTTGGGCGTCTGATACGGCTCCCAGTTTCGCTGGGCGGCAAAGTCGCGCAAACGGCGCTGCAGGTCGGCTATGTCCATGCACGCAGTGTGGCATGGCAGGCCCGTCTCGCCCGCCCCACGCCCAGGGGTTTGCACTCCTTGGCCGCATTGAGCCAGACAGTAGAGTAGCTATCACTATGCAAGAAGCAGCCTGTGCAACTGACGCGGGCTCAAGACATGGAGACAGCAATGAAGACGATGCAAATACGGCTGTTGGCGCTCGCTGCCAGCATGGTGCTGGCAGCCTGCGGTGGCGGCAGCTCCGATGTGACTCCGAAGGACCCCGGCATCACCTCGCTGAAGGTGTTTGGCGACAGCCTCGCCGATGTGGGAACCTTCGGCATCAAGTTCACGGTGCAGGGTAGCGAGTCGCTGATCTACCCCGAGCGCATCGCCCAGGCCTATGGCCTGAGCCAGTGCAACTTCTATGTTTTCACCGGCACGACCTTTGCCGCCAACCCGAAGACCGGCTGCACCAACTACGCCATCGGCGGTGCGGTGATCAATCACGGCAACCCGATGGATCCGCGCGGCGTGCCGCTGCAGCTGGCCACTGCAGGTGGTTTCAAGAGCAGTGATCTGCTGCTGATCGTCGGTGGCGGCAACGACGCGGCCGACCTGGTGGGCGCCTATCTGCGCGCTCCGCGCGACGGCGCTGCGGCCTACGCCGCACTGCTGGGCACGCTGCTGAGCCCGACCCAGATCGGCAGCGCACTGGCCGGCGGCTCTGCCGGCCTGGCCACCGTCGGTGGCGCCTATATGCAGGCGCTGGCGGCCAAGTTCCACGCCTCGATCAAGACCAGCGCTCTCGACAAGGGTGCCACCCGCGTGGCCTTGCTGAACATGCCGGGCATCACCAACACGCCGCGATTCCAAACCGTGCTCGACAGCATCGCAGCAGCCAGTGGCGGTGGTACCGCCGGCGCGGCGGCACGGGCACAGGCCGAAGCACTTTTCAAGAGCTGGGTCGAGGCCTACAACGCCGAGCTGGTCAGGCGCTTTGCTGACGAACCACGCGTGGCCATTGTCGACTTCTACACCAGCTTCAATGACCAAGTCAGCAACCCGAAGCAGTTCGGTCTCGGCAATGTGAAGACCCCTGCTTGCCCGATCACCGGCGTGGGCAGCGACGGCCTGCCCAGCTACACCTTTGCCACCTGTACCGCCACCGCGCTGTCCGCAGCGCCGCCGGCTGGCCAGAGTGGCGCTGATTGGTGGAAGAACTACGCCTTCTCCGACGGCTTTCATCCGACGCCCTATGGCCATCAGCTGCTGAGCCAGCTGATTTCCAGGACGCTGGCCAACAAGGGCTGGCTCTGAGCCCGGCCTCATGACGGAGAACACCATGAAGAAGACCCTTCGCTTCAACAAAATGTTCGGCCTGCTGCTGCTGGGCAGCCTGCTGGCGGCTGGCAATGCACAGGCACAGCTCAAGCTCGATGGCCGCGTCAGCGCCCGCATCGGCCTCACCACCATCATGCCGGCCGTCAAGAGCGGCAACCTCAGCGCGCCCAGCCTCGTCGGCACCCAGATCGATGTGGGCAATGCCACTCAGGTGAGCGGCGGCATCAGCTATGCCTTGAGCGACCGCTTTGTGATCGACCTGCCCCTGGGACTGCCCTTCGAGCACAAGATCGTGGGCGCCGGTGCCATCGATGGCGTCGGCAGCCTAGGCACGGTACAGGTCCTGCCGATGACGCTGCTGGCCCAGTACCGCTTTGGCGACGCCAGCGCCAAGCTGCGGCCCTATGTCGGCGCAGGTGCCACCTACGCTCGCTTCTTCGACACACGCAGCACTGCAGCGCTGTCGGGCCTGACCGGCGGTCTGCCCAGCAAGCCCACAACCCTGTCGATGAAGAGTGCTTCAGGCCCGACCGTTCAGCTGGGCGCGCTCTACAAATGGGACAAGCGCTGGGGCGTGGACATCGCCGCCACCTATGTGCGGCTGAAAACCACCGGCACGCTGTCAACCGGCCAGACCATCGAAACCCGGCTGGACCCAACCGCCATCAGCGTCGCGCTCGACTACAGCTTCTGAAGGCTTCCCCGCTGTTTGCAGCCCGCAGGGCCTGAAGGCGCCTGAATCTCTTCCGGATACCTTGTCTTTTTTAAACTTGGTAGTCGTAGTAGAGGCAACTCCGGGCTGTGGACAGCGCCAAAAATCACCAGCCTGACAGGCACTTGGCAGGGGAACAAGCCTGTGCGCCAGGGCGGGTTTGCTGCGAGTCCGGGTGATAACAACTCGGGCACCGGACAGCCAGCTGTGGACAAGCCATCAGTTGTTCAAAAACTGTCCACAAGTTTGCCCACAGGCCCGGCAGGCATCAATCGATGCCGATCACCTTGTGCATCTGCACCGACAGGCGCCACTGCGGATGGTCCATGCAATAGGCCACCGCCTCGCGGGTGTGCTGGGTCTTCAACACCGAGTCCAGCGGCTGCAGGAAGAAGTTTTCGAAGGCCAGGCCTTCGAAGCGTTCCGGCCGGGCCAAGGCCTGCGGGTAGATCAGCTTGAGTTCATGCCCTGAGGTCAGCACCAGCTCAGCATCGGCCTTGGGGCTGACGCAGATCCAGTCCAGCCCCGGCGGCGCTGGCTGCGTGCCATTGGTCTCGACGGCGATCTCGAAACCGCGGGCATGCAGAGCGTCGATCAAGGGCACATCCAGCTGCAGCAAGGGCTCGCCGCCCGTGCACACCACATAGGGCTTGCCGATACGCTTGCCTTGAGCGTCCCTGGGCCAGCGCGCATCGATCGCATCGGCCAGCGCGTCCGGCGTCGCAAACTTGCCGCCGCCCTGCCCGTCGGTGCCTACGAAGTCGGTATCGCAGAAATTGCAGACCGCCGTGCTGCGGTCCTGCTCGCGGCCGCTCCACAGATTGCAGCCTGCAAAACGGCAGAACACCGAGGCGCGGCCAGCCTGGGCACCCTCGCCTTGCAGCGTGTAGAAAATTTCCTTCACCGCATAAGTCATGTCTGTTCCCTCCTGCGGTGCCGGTTCAAACCGGAATCAGCTCGTCGCCGCCTTCCAGGCTGACGATGGAGCCCGAGCCGCGGGTTTCGTACATGTCCACCCGGTCCAGCTGCGGCAGCGCAGCGCGGCCCTTGTCCAGCACCCAGGCAGCCAGGCTGGCGGTATCGCCATCGGGCAGATCGGCAATCTCGTACAGCGGGCTGTGGTCGATGGCTTTGAAGATCGGATTGAAGAAAGTCTTCACATCGCCATAGTCAACGGTCCAGCCCATCAGCGCATCGAGCTCGGCACTCAGGTGCAGACGCAGCGTATAGGTGTGGCCATGGATGCCGGAGAGCGGGCTGTGTGCCGGTGCGTGCTTCAGGCGGATCGCACTGTCCAGCGTCAGTTCCTTCCAGATCCGATAGCGCTGACCATCGTAGTTGGCACCGCTGGAGCCAGTCTCGTAGACCGTCACCCAGGACAGCTCGGGCAGCTGCGGCTTCAAGCGCTCCCACAACCACGAGGAGATCACTTCGCTGGTCGGGTTGGCCAATCCTTCAATCTCGTTCAGGCAGTGGTAGTTCAGCTGGATCTGGAAAGGCGCCCATATCTCGTCGAGATGGTCATAGTCGATCGCAAGATCGCGTTCGCCCAGATCCTGGTTGGCGTGGATGATGACTTCGAAACCGTGACCGTGCATGCGGCCGCACTTGTGCCCGGCCGGCACATTGGGCAGCTTGTGCGCTGCCTGGAAGCGGTAGCGACGCCAGACATGGGCGTGGCCATTGGCGTCCAGATCAACACCGGTCTGCGCCGTGCTCTGTATGCCGACCTGCAGGATGCCTGGCACGCTGAATTCGTTTTCAAGACGGCTGCGTATCCAGCGCGCGATGTTCTCGTCAGTGGGCTGTTCGATATGCCGGTTCAGCAGCGCATGGTCGAGCGGCGCGACACAGGCCTCCAGGCGCCTCCTTAGTTCTTCCACCTCAGCACCCGCAAACGGAGCCCAGCCCTCGGGCAGTTGCGCGCGCACGGTCGCGAAATAGCTGTGGCCATGCAGGCCATGGCTGCGGTGCGACAGCGGCAAGGCTGGAATCTGGCAGGCGGATTCAAAGCCGCAGGAGGCTGAGTAGGTAGTTTGCTTCATGGAACGGGAGAGATCGCCTTGAACGGCTGACGTGCAACGGTTGCCAGTGTGACATGAGCCGGTTTTGACGGTTCAAACGCAGCAGCCGTGCTGATGGCAAAAAGAAAAGCTCGTCCACACTCAATGATTGAAGGGGTGGATCTCAAAGTAGTAGTCGTAGTAGTGCCCGGCCAGTGCTGTGGACAAGTCAAAAAAACCTCGCTGGAACGCACACTTGGCTGCAGCGCAAGCATGTGGGCGGAGGGCTCTTTGTCGGGAGCGTCAACAGATAACAAGTTCTGGAACAGCGTCCGGCCTGTGGATAAGCCCCTTGTTGCGCAAAACTTATCCCCAGCCTTATGCCTTGACAGCGGAGCGCGGTCGATTTCATCGTGGAAGCATGGCGTCGCGCAGCGCTCCGCCAAGGCTGCCTGCACTTTTTTGCTGGGCGCAGGCTGGCGAAGCTGTCTTGGAAATGAGTGAATCGCCGCCCTGATCCAGGGCCGGCAGTGCGACCTGTTGACGCTGTGTCAACAGGTCCTGGCTGATTGGGCCTAGCCGTGCTTACCGGCCCGACTGCGCGTCTTCTGCCACAGTGGGCGCTTGCCCTTGAGCTGGCGCTCGATGCCGTCGTTGAGGCGGCTGCGCAAATCGATCACTTCATTGACATGGCCGTAGACGCCGGGAAAGCGCAGATCCAGCCACAGCCACAGCGTGCAGGAGCGTAGCGCTTGCTCCATCTGGTCGAGGCGGCTGTGGCCATCGACACCTTCCAGGAACCACGGTGGCCCGGCCTTGCCATGGCGCGCATGGCTGTGGGCCCAGTCCAGATACTGCTGAAGCAGTGCGGGCAGACGCGTGTCCACCGGGGCCTGGGCATAGATGAAACGCTGCTTCAGAGGCAGTGAGGCGGCCACCTGGTCCAGCGCTTCGGCCAAGTCCAGCATCTGCTCGAGTTCGGCCACTGCGAAGTGGGCATCATCCAGCCGCAG
>NZ_JBILQK010000087.1:0-13709 GCF_044373315.1 Roseateles sp.
GCTCCACGCTTCCTCCCCACATTCGGTCGCCCTCGTGCAGTTGCGCTTCGCTTCGTTCGCTGTGATCAACTTACGGCGGGACTTGCACCCGCAAGAGTGCGCTCATGCTGAGCGCACATGAAAAAGGGCCGGCAAAGCCGGCCCTCGGAGTGTCGCGCAGGACGCGACCCGGTCGCGCCGGCTTACAGCAGGTGCTTGACGCCGTCTTGCTCGCCCAGCAGTTCGTCCAGGGTCTTCTTGATGCACTCTTGCGAGAAAGCATCGATTTCCAGGCCTTCGACGATCTTGTACTCGCCACCTTCGCAGGTGACGGGGTAGCCGAACATCACTTCCTTGGGGATGCCGTACTCGCCGTTCGACGGGATACCCATCGTGACCCACTTGCCATTGGTGCCCAGGGCCCAGTCGCGCATGTGATCGATGGCGGCATTGGCGGCCGAGGCAGCCGAAGACAGGCCGCGAGCGGCAATGATGGCGGCGCCGCGCTTGCCGACGGTGGGCAAGAAGGTCTCGCGGTTCCAGGTCTCGTCATTGATCATGGCCTTGACCGAAGCGCCGCCGATGGTGGCGAAGCGGTAGTCGGCGTACATCGTCGGCGAGTGGTTGCCCCAGACGGCCAGCTTCTCGATGTCAGCCACGGCCTTGCCGGTCTTGGCAGCGATCTGCGAGGCAGCGCGGTTGTGGTCCAGGCGCAGCATGGCGGTGAAGTTCTTGGCCGGCAGGTCCGGCGCCGACTTCATCGCGATGTAGGCATTGGTGTTGGCGGGGTTGCCGACGACCAGCACCTTGACGTTGCGCGAAGCGACGGCGTTCAGGGCCTTGCCCTGGGCAGTGAAGATGGCGCCGTTGATGGCCAGCAGCTCCGAGCGCTCCATGCCCGGGCCGCGCGGGCGCGAGCCGACGAGCAGTGCGTAGTCGGTGTCCTTGAAAGCGCTCATCGGATCGCTGTGGGCTTCGATGCCGGCCAGCAGCGGGAAAGCGCAGTCTTCCAGCTCCATGATCACGCCCTTCAGCGCGTTCTGGGCCTTCTCGTCCGGGATCTCCAGCAGTTGCAGGATCACGGGCTGGTCCTTGCCCAGCATTTCGCCGGAAGCGATACGGAACAGCAGGGCGTAGCCGATCTGGCCTGCGGCGCCGGTGACGGCAACGCGAACGGGTTTCTTGCTCATGGAAGTCTCCGAAAGGAAGGAAGTAAAGCTGTTCGATGCGCGATTGGCGGGGCAAAGCGCCTGCCGGCGCAGGTGGCGCAAGTGTAGGACAGAGCCTGGGCTTTCCCGACTTGACCGCGCTGCGAAATCGCCAGGACATCCAGATTATCTGTGCGGCTTTGCACAAATCTGACAGTCTTATGTCTTATAGAAGATGGCTGCTGGCAATCGCTAGACTGGCTGAGCCGCTTGTGCTGCAATGCCGGGCGATGTCCGCCTCCCCAGTCTCTCCGAGCGATGCCATGCGTGCCGATACCGGCCCGTCGTTCAGCCCCCTGTATCGGCAGATCAAGGATCTGTTGATCGCCCGCCTGCAGGCTGGCGAGTGGAGGGCCGGCGAGGCGATCCCAAGCGAGATCGAACTGGCCGGCCGCTTTGGCGTCAGCCAGGGCACGGTCCGTAAGGCTGTAGACGAACTTGCCGCCGAGAATCTGCTGGTCCGACGGCAGGGCAAGGGCACGTTTGTGGCCACGCATGCCGAACAGCAGCAGCAATACCGCTTTCTCCGCTTGATGCCTGACGAAGGTCAGCCGTCAGGCCTCGGGCGCCAGTTGCTGGATTGTCGGCGGCAGCGTGCGCCGGCCTGGATTGCCCGTCAGCTGGGCATGCGGGCAGGGGATGCGATGGTGGAGGTGCGCCGCATCTTGCAAAGCGAAGGTCGTCCGGTGGTGCTTGACGACATTTGGCTGCCGGGTGACTTGTTCAAGGGGCTCACCACGGAGCGCCTGAATCGCCATCGTGGGCCGTTCTATGGTTTGTTCGAGACTGAGTTTGGTGTGCACATGATTCGAGCGCAGGAGAAGATCCGGGCCGTTGTGGCGGATGCGGACAGTTCTGCGCTGCTGCAGGTGCCTGAGGGAGCGCCCTTGCTGAGCGTCGAACGTCTCTCGTATACCTATGGCGACAAGCCGGTGGAATTGCGCCGAGGTTTGTACAACACCTCGACGCACTTTTATCGCAACGACTTGAATTGACCCTTTCGCTTGCATCGCAGCCCGCACTGAATGCCTCTTGGGCGTGCTGCGTTGCAATAAAATCCCTCGGTTTCGTATTGATTACAGAAGGTCGGCTATGACGGAAATTGCTAAGAAACGACCGGTCTATCGCAACATCCACGTGTCGCAGATCGTTTCGTATCGCCTGCCGCCCGCAGGCATCGTGTCGATCCTGCACCGCATCAGCGGCATGCTTTTGTTTGTGCTGCTGCCGCTCGTGATCTGGATGTTCGATACCAGCGTCACGTCGGAGATCAGCTATGGCGCCTTCACCAACGCCTTTGTGGCTGGCATCGGCTTCGTGCCTGGCTGGTTCATCAAGCTGGTGAGCCTGGGCCTGATCTGGGGCTATCTGCACCACTTCATCGCTGGCGTGCGCCACCTCTGGATGGATGCCACCCACAGCGTGTCCAAAGCGCAAGGCCACAGCAGCGCCATCTTCACCTTGGCTTCAAGCGTCGCCCTGACGCTGGCCCTCGGTGCCAAGCTGTTCGGCCTGTACTGATTCGCGAACCCAAGAGGCACAACAACAATGAGTACCTTCGGCTCCAAGCGCATCGTCACCGGTGCGCACTATGGCCTGCGTGACTGGCTGGCCCAGCGCATCACCGCAGTTTTGATGGCCCTGTTCACGATCGTCCTGCTGGTGCAGGTGCTGATGCCGGGCGAACTGGGTTACGAGCGTTGGGCGGGCATCTTCAGCCAGCAGTGGATGAAGTTCCTGACCTTCGCGCTGATCATTTCGCTGGCCTATCACGCCTGGATCGGCGTTCGGGACATCTGGATGGATTACGTCAAGCCGGTGGGCGTGCGCCTTGCGCTGCATGTGTTCACCCTGGTTTGGCTGGTGGGTTGTGCCGGTTGGGCGATCCAAGTGCTGTGGAGACTTTGAAAATGCAAATCGGATCGACTCTCGCAAAGCGCAAGTTCGACGTCGTGATCGTCGGCGCCGGTGGCTCAGGCATGCGTGCCTCGCTGCAACTCTCGCTGGCCGGCCTGAATGTGGCTGTGCTGTCCAAGGTCTTCCCGACCCGCTCGCACACCGTGGCGGCGCAGGGCGGCATCGGTGCCTCGCTGGGCAATATGTCCGAGGACAACTGGCATTACCACTTCTTCGACACCGTCAAGGGATCGGATTGGCTGGGTGACCAGGACGCGATCGAGTTCATGTGCCGTGAAGCGCCCAAGGTCGTGTACGAGCTTGAGCATTTCGGCATGCCCTTCGACCGCAATCCGGACGGCACGATCTATCAGCGCCCCTTCGGCGGCCACACGGCCAACTACGGCGAGAAGCCTGTGCAGCGCGCCTGCGCGGCCGCTGACCGTACCGGCCACGCGATGTTGCACACGCTGTATCAGCAGAACGTCAAGGCCAAGACGCAGTTCTTCGTCGAGTGGATGGCGTTGGACCTGATCCGCGATGCCGAAGGCGATGTGGTGGGCGTGACGGCGCTGGAGATGGAGACCGGCGAGGTCCACATCATGCAGGCCAAGACCGTGCTGCTGGCCACTGGTGGCGCAGGCCGCATCTTCGCGGCTTCGACCAATGCCTTCATCAACACCGGTGACGGCCTGGGCATGGCAGCGCGCGCTGGCATCCCGCTGGAAGACATGGAGTTCTGGCAGTTCCACCCGACCGGCGTGCACAACGCTGGCGTGCTGCTGACCGAAGGCTGCCGCGGCGAGGGCGCGATCCTGCGCAACTCCAACGGCGAGCGCTTCATGGAGCGTTATGCGCCGACGCTGAAGGATCTGGCGCCGCGCGACTTCGTCTCGCGCTGCATGGACCAGGAGATCAAGGAAGGTCGCGGCTGTGGTCCCAACAAGGACTACATCCAGCTCGACATGACCCACCTGGGCGGCGAGACCATCATGAAGCGCCTGCCCTCGGTGTTCGAGATCGGTCACAACTTCGCCAACGTCGACATCACCAAGGAACCCATCCCTGTGGTGCCGACCATCCACTACCAGATGGGCGGCATCCCGACCAATATCCATGGTCAGGTGGTCGTGCCCAAGGATGGCGTGCATAACGCCGTGGTGAATGGCCTGTATGCGGTGGGCGAGTGCTCCTGCGTGAGCGTGCACGGCGCCAACCGCCTGGGCACGAACTCGCTGCTCGACTTGCTGGTGTTCGGCCGTGCGGCCGGCAACCACATCGTTGAGGCCGGCCTGAAGGCACAGGAGCACAAGGACCTGCCGGCCGATGCGGCTGACCGCTCACTGGCGCGCCTGGCGCGCCTGGATGCCAGCACCAGTGGCGAGTATGCCCAGGATGTGGCCAACGACCTGCGCGCTGCGATGCAGCAGCACGCCGGTGTGTTCCGCACCCAGGCCATGCTGAACGAAGGTGTGGTCAAGATTGCCGAGATCGCCAAGCGGGTGGCCAACATCACGCTGAAGGACAAGTCCAAGATCTTCAACACGGCCCGCATCGAGGCGCTGGAGGTCGAGAACCTGATCGAGGCTGCGCAGGCCACCATCGTGTCGGCAGCAGCCCGCACTGAGAGCCGCGGCGCTCACACGGTCGACGACTATGGCGACACGCCCGCCCACCCGAACGGTCGCAACGACGAGCAGTGGATGAAGCACACGCTGTGGTACTCGGAGGGCAACCGCCTGGACTACAAGCCGGTCAACTTGAAGCCGCTGACGGCCGAGTCGATTCCGCCCAAGGTCCGTACGTTCTAAGAGGTAAATCACTATGACCAAGCGTACTTTCCAGATCTACCGCTACGACCCGGACAAGGATGCCAAGCCCTACATGCAGACCCTCGAGGTCGAGCTGGATGGCTCTGAGCGCATGCTGCTGGACGCCCTGATCAAGCTCAAGGGCGTGGATCCCACGCTGAGCTTCCGTCGCAGCTGCCGTGAAGGCGTCTGCGGCTCGGATGCGATGAACATCAATGGCAAGAACGGCCTCGCCTGCCTGACGAATATGCGGACCCTGTCGGGCACCATCGTCTTGAAGCCGCTGCCGGGGCTGCCTGTCGTGCGCGACCTGATCGTCGACATGACCCAGTTCTTCAAGCAGTACAACTCGATCAAGCCTTACCTGGTCAACGACAACCCGCCGCCTGACAAGGAGCGCCTGCAGTCGCCGACCGAGCGTGAAGAGCTCGACGGTCTGTACGAGTGCATCCTGTGCGCCAGCTGCTCGACCAGCTGCCCGAGCTTCTGGTGGAACCCGGACAAGTTCGTCGGCCCGGCTGGCTTGCTGCAGGCCTACCGCTTCATCGCCGATAGCCGCGACGAAGCCACCGCCGAGCGCCTGGACAACCTGGAAGATCCCTACCGTCTGTTCCGTTGCCACACGATCATGAACTGCGTGGATGTCTGCCCGAAGGGGCTGAACCCCACGAAGGCAATCGGCAAGATCAAGGAACTGATGGTGCGTCGCGCCGTCTGATTGATCGACAGGCTCAGCATGCTCACCGATGCAACGACCGAACTGATCGACGAGAGGGCCTTGTCCAAGCTGAAGTGGCGCTGCCGCCGCGGACTGCTGGAGAACGACCTCTTCATCGAGCGTTTCTTTGCGCGTCACGAGCAGAGCCTGACCCTGTTTCAGGCCGAAGGCCTGCGCCAGCTGATGGAGCTGGCCGACAACGACCTGCTCGATCTTTTCCTGGCCCGCAAGGAGCCTGAAGGCGAGCAGGATCGACCCGATGTGCGCGCCGTGCTGGCCATGCTCAGAGTCCCCGTCTAACCATCCCCAAAGAGTCACAAGGAACGCCCATGACACCGTCCGACGTCAAAGCCACCCTGTCGTTTTCCGACGGCAGCCCGCAGATGGATCTGCCGATCTACAAGGGTACGGTCGGCCCGGATGTGATCGACATCCGCAAGCTGTACGCGCAGACGGGCAAGTTCACCTACGACCCGGGCTTCCTGTCGACTGCCTCCTGCAACTCGACCATCACCTACATCGACGGCGACAAGGGCGAGCTGCTGTATCGCGGCTACCCCATCGAGCAACTGGCGGTCAACTGCGACTACCTGGAAACCTGCTACCTGCTGCTGTACGGAGAGCTGCCCAACCCGTCCCAGAAGGAAGAGTTCGTCTCGCGCGTGACCAACCACACGATGGTCAACGAGCAGATGCAGTTCTTCCTGCGCGGCTTCCGTCGCGATGCACACCCGATGGCGGTGATGACGGGCCTGGTGGGCGCACTGTCGGCCTTCTATCACGACAGCACCGACATCAATAACCCCGAGCATCGCGAGATCGCGGCGATCCGCCTGATCGCCAAGATGCCGACGCTGGTGGCGATGGCCTACAAGTACACCATCGGCCAGCCCTACATCTACCCGAAGAACGACCTCAGCTACGCCGGCAACTTCATGCGCATGATGTTCGCCACGCCCTGCGAGGAGTACAAGCCCAACGACGTGCTGGTGCGCGCGATGGACCGCATCTTCACGCTCCATGCCGACCATGAGCAGAACGCGTCGACCTCGACCGTGCGCCTGTGCGGTTCCTCCGGTACCAACCCCTTCGCAGCCATCGCCGCCGGCGTGGCCTGCCTGTGGGGCCCGGCACACGGTGGCGCCAACGAGGCCTGCCTGAACATGCTCGCCGACATCCAGAAGCAGGGCGGCGTGGCCAAGATCGGCGAGTTCATCAAGCAGGTCAAGGACAAGAACAGCAACGTCAAGCTGATGGGCTTCGGCCACCGGGTCTACAAGAACTACGATCCGCGCGCCAAGCTGATGCGCGAGACCTGCCACGAAGTGCTGGGCGAACTGGGTCTGCACAACGATCCGATGTTCAAGCTAGCCATGGAACTCGAGAAGATCGCGCTGGAAGACGAATACTTCGTTGCCCGCAAGCTCTACCCGAACGTGGACTTCTACTCAGGCATCGTGCAGCGCGCCATCGGCATCCCGGTGCCGCTGTTCACCGCGATCTTCGCGCTGGCTCGCACGGTGGGCTGGATCGCCCAGCTCAACGAGATGATCGGCGACCCCGAGTACAAGATCGGCCGTCCGCGCCAGCTCTTCGTCGGCGCCACCGCTCGCGACGTCAAACCGCTGGCTCAGCGTTGATTGACTGACTGACCGGCCCGCGTGCATTGCCGCGGACCTTTACAAGCCCCGCGTGCTTCACAGCCGCGGGGCTTTCTTGCTTATAGCCGGCATGGCGTGCGTGGCAGCCGGTCAGCGTGGTGTGCTGGCGGGGCTTTCGGCTATGCTACGCCCCTGTCGGCAAACGTTTGCCGACTGAAGCGTTGCACGGCGGGACCCGACCCGACGCGGCGGCACCAAAGCCCACCGGGCACCTCAGCGTTCCGAGCCTGAATTCGTGAGCACCATCAAAGACGTCGCGGCCCTGGCGGGCGTGTCCTTCACCACGGTTTCCCACGTCCTCAACGAAACCCGCCCAGTCAGTGCGGATGCGCGTCGGCGGGTGTTGGCGGCTGTCGAGGAGATCGGCTACCTGCCCAGCGCTGTGGCGCGCTCCTTGCGCAAGAGCGAAACCAAGATCATCGGCGTGCTGGTGCCGAACGTGAACAACCCCTTCTTCGCCGAACTGGTGGTCGGTGTCGAGGAGTGCTGCCGCCTGGCGGGCTATTCGGTGTTCCTGTGCAACTCGGACAACGATCCCAGGCGTCAGCAGCAGTACATGCGCACCTTGCTGGAGAAGCGCGTTGACGGCCTGCTTCTGTCTTCCGCCGGCGATGCCGCGGCGCTGGCGCGCATCTTCAAGCTGGCCACGGTGCCGGCTGTGACGGTGGACCGCCTGGTGCCCGGAGCGCGCGCTGATCGCGTCAGCGTCAACAACCTGGACGGCGCCTCCAAGGCCGTGCGCCATCTGGTGGGGCTGGGCCACCGCAAGATCGGCTGCATCAGCGGCCCGGCCGAGTTCGAGGTGACGCAGGAGCGTGTCGAAGGTTGGCGCCGCGCGCAAGAGGAGGCAGGCTTCAATGCTGACGAACAGCTGCTGATCGAGAGCGATTTCAGCAGCTCGGGCGGCTATGAGGCGGCGCGCCAGCTCTTGAGCACTCACCCCGACATGACCGCGCTGTTTGCCAGCAATGACCTGATGGCGCTGGGCGCGCTGCGTGCCGCGGCTGAAATAGGCATCAAGGTGCCGCAGCAGCTGTCCATCGTCGGCTTCGACGATATCGAGCTGAGCAGCTACGTGTTCCCCGGCATGACGACGGTGGGCTGCTCGATCCGCGAGCTGGGCCGCGAGGCCGGCCGCGTGCTGATTGATCGGATCGAGAACCCGGGCGCGCCGCTCAAGGACGTGCAGCTCACGCCGCGCCTGGTGCTTCGTGAGAGCACGGCTGCGCCGCGCGCCTGAGAACTGGAACAAGGGGGTAGAGAGCTCATGCAGCAGCAAGGACTAGACGCCCGTTCGCCCCAGGTGGTGGTGATCGGCAGCATCAATATGGACATGGTGGCGCGCTCGGCCCGCCTGCCGGCGCCCGGCGAAACCCTGGTCGGCGAGGCCTTCGATATGGCGCCGGGCGGCAAGGGCGCCAACCAGGCGGTGGCGGCTGCACGCCTGTGCGCTCGCACCGCTTTCGTCGGCCGCCTGGGCACGCGTTTGCATGGCGCCGACCTGCTGGAGGCGCTGGGACGCGAAGGCGTTGATTGCGCCGGGGTGGTCGCCGATCCGCAGGCCTTGCCGGGCATCGCGGTGATCATGGTGGCCAGCGAAGGCGGCGAGAACTCCATCGTCTACGTGCCGGGCAGCAACGCGATGCTGTCGCCCGAGGATGTGCAGGCCGCAGCGGGCCTGCTGCAGGCGGCCCGTGTCGTGGTGGCCCAGCTCGAGGTGCCGCTGCCGGCGATTGCCCGCGGTTTCGCGCTGGCACGTGCGGCAGGCGTGGCCACGGTGCTGAATGCCGCGCCGGCGCTGGCGCTGGCGGACACGCTGCTAGCGCAGACCGACTGGCTGGTGCTGAATGAAACCGAGCTTGCCGAGCTGGCCGGCGCGCCGGTGGCCGACCTGGCACAGATTGCGCTGGCCGCCGAGCGCCTGCGCGCCCGCGGTGCCACCCGCGTGCTGGTGACGCTGGGCGCACAGGGCGCCTTGCTCTGTGATGCCGCTGGCACGCAGCATCTGCCTGCGCAGGTCGTCGATGCGGTGGATACCGTGGGGGCAGGCGACACCTTTGTCGGTGGCCTGGCCACCGGGCTGGCGGAAGGTATGGAAGCCACGCCAGCTGTCCAGCTGGGCTTGGCAGCAGCCACCCTTGCGGTCAGCCGCAGCGGCGTGCAATCGGCCATGCCACGGCGCAGCGAAATTGGGAGCTTGACGTGAGAAGCGCAATTCCGGTGATTTTCGACACCGACCCGGGCATCGACGATGCCATGGCCCTGTACCTGCTGGCGCGCCATCCGGATATCGATCTGCGCGCCATCACGACCATCTTCGGCAACGCCTCGATCGAGGTGACCACGCGCAATACGCAGCGCCTGGCTGCCTTCTACGGCCTGGACCTGCCGATCGCCAGTGGTGCCGGTGGCCCGCTGCGGGTCGGTGCCGAGCGCGATGCGCCGGCCCATGTGCATGGCGACGACGGTCTGGGCGGCATGGTGCATCGCCTGCCGGCGGCTGCGCGCGCGCTCGACCCGCGCCCGGCGCATGAACTGATCTGCGACATGGTCAATGCCGCGCCCGGTGAGATCACGCTGCTGGCGGTCGGGCCGATGACGAATCTGGCGCTGGCCCTGCGCCACGACCCGGGCATTGCCGCCAAGGTGCGCCAGGTGGTGGTCATGGGCGGCGCCTTCGGCACTTACGGACATGGCGGCAACGTCACGCCGGTGGCCGAGGCCAACATCATCAACGACCCCGAAGCCGCCGACATCGTCTTCACAGCCGGCTGGCCGGTGGTGATCATCGGTCTGGATGTCACCCAGGAAGTGGTGATGACGAATGACTTCCTGGGCGATCTGCGCGGCAGCCCGGCAGGTGATTTCCTGTGGGAAGCCACGCGGCATTACCAGGATTTCTACGACGGCCTGCATGGCATCGGCGGCATCTTCTCGCACGATGCCAGCGCGGCGGCCTACATCGTGGCACCCGCGCTGTTCCGCCAGCGCCGCGGCCCGGTGCGGGTGGTGCTGGACGGCATCGCCTGCGGCCAGACCATCCAGGATCATCGCAAGCCCGGGGCAGAGCCCAACGCCTGGAGTGCCTGCCCGCCGCAGCAGGTCTGCGTCGGCGTGGATGCCGAAGGCGTGCGCAAGCTGTTCGCGTCGCTGTTCAAGAATTCGCAAGAAGGAGTACCGCAATGACTTCGACCCCAACCCTGCTCAAGGCCGGATGGATTGTCACGATGCAGCCTGGCAGCCCGGTGCTGACCGAGCATGCGCTGGTCATGGACGGCGAGCGCATCGCCGCCGTGCTGCCCTGGAGCGAAGCCGAAGCCCTCTACCCGCAAGCCGAGCGTGTCGAGCTGCGCCAGCACGTGCTGATTCCCGGCCTGATCAATGCCCACACGCACTCGGCGATGTCGCTGTTGCGCGGCGTGGCCGACGACCTGGCGCTGATGGACTGGCTCAACAACCACATCTGGCCGCTGGAGAAGAAGTGGGTCAGCGAAGACTGGACTTACCAGGGCTCGCTGCTGTCGGCCGCCGAGGCGCTGCGCGGTGGGGTCACCTACCTCAACGACATGTACTTCTTCCCGACCGCGATGGCGCGCGCGGCGCTGGATGCGGGCATCCGCGCCGGTGTGTCGATCAATGTGATCGACTTCCCCACCGGCTACGCCTCTGGGCCGGACGACTACATCGCCAAGGGCCTGGCGGCCTATGAGCAGTTCAAGGGCGAGAAGCTGCTGGACTGGACCAGCGCGCCGCATGCGCCTTACACGGTGTCGGACGAGACCTTCATCAAGCTGCGCCAGCTGGCCGAGACGCATGATCTGCAGATCCACTGCCACATTCACGAGACGCAGGACGAGGTGGACGGCAGCGTCAAGCAGTTCGGCATGCGGCCGCTGGAGCGCCTGCACAAGCTGGGCCTACTGAGCGAGCGTCTGATGGCCGTGCACATGGTGCACCTGAACGAGGCCGAGATCGCGCTGATTGCCAAGCAGGGCGTGCACCTGGTGCACAACCCCAGCTCCAACCTCAAGCTGGCGTCGGGCATTGCGCCGCTGAAGGCGCTGGAAGCAGCGGGCGTCAACACCGTGCTGGGCACTGACGGCGCCGCGTCGAATAACCGCCAGGACATGTTTGCCGAGATCCGCGCCGCCGCGCTGCTGGCCAAGGGCGTGACGGGCGACCCGCTGACCGTCTCGGCGCGCACCGCGCTGGAGATGGCCACCATCCGTGCGGCCAAGGCCATGGGCCGCGCTGCCGATCTGGGCTCGCTGGAAGTCGGCAAGCTGGCCGATGTGGTGGCCGTCTCGCTGGAGGCGCTGGAGTGCCGCCCGGTCTATCACGCCGATGCGCAGCTGGTCTATGTGGCTGGCCGCGAACATGTCTCAGACGTCTGGGTTGGCGGCCGCCGCGTGCTGGCGAAGCGCGAGCTCAAGACCATCGATCAGGGCGCGCTGCTGGCACGCGCTGACGAGATCGTCACCCGCATGAAGACGGAGCGCTGAGCCCAAGGCCTTTGGCTCAAGTACCGGCCTTGCGCGCCACCAGCTCCCACAGGGACTTGGGTGCGCCGTAGCGCAGGCTTTGCCGCTTGCGAAGTTGTACGGCTTGCAAGCTGGTGGCGGTCAGCAACTCCAGCAGCTTGGCTTCGGTGAAGAACTGCTTGGGCAGGCCGTCCACCCTCGTCAGGCCCCATCCGCTGGCGTCGGCTGGCGCGCCGTAGTTCACATCGTCGTCCGCGTTCAGCCCGGCAAGCAGCAGACCCTGTGGCTTCAACACGCGGGCGACTTCCGCGAAGGCTCTCAGGCTGTCGGCACGGTCAAAGTAGTGCAGCGAGAGATGCGCGAGCACCAGGTCGAAACTGCTGTCCGCCATCCCGACCAGTTCGCGGGCGTCAGAGCGTCGGTGCTGGGCTTGCGGATTGCGTTGGCCGGCGCGTGCCAAGGCTTGCTCGGAGATGTCAACGGCAGTCACGGCCAGGCCCCGATCCAGCAGGCGCGTGGTTTCGAGGCCGTCGCCGCAGCCCAGATCCAGGGCCGCACCGGAGCGGGGCAGCAGCGCGTCCCAGGCCTGCAGCCAGTCTTCGTCGCAGGCCAGCGCCTGGCGGGCATAGCGCCCATTCCAGACGGCTTTGGGGTCGGAGTCGCTCATGCGGCGCAGTATCGCCGGGGCTTTGGGGGCTCTTCTTTGCGCAAACATCGGTCCTGGTGCCGGGAATGGCCCAGGCCTCGGTAAAATCCCGGGTTTCCACGGTCCGGCCCAGCCCCGGGCCGCAACCTCAAGCGCGCCGCGTGCGCACCTCGGGATTCCATGGCATCGACCCAGCAGCTGCTTCACTTCGAGGGTGGCAACGCCCTTTCCGTCTTCCGTGCCCAGGCCTTGCTGCCGAGACTGCAGGCGGTCAATGAACGGATCAATGGCGTGCAAGCGCGCCATGTGCACTGGGTCTGGAGCGACACCAGCCTGGACGACGACACCAAGGCCAAGCTGGCAGCACTGCTGAACTATGGCGATGCCTACACCGGCAGCAGCGAGGGCAGCCTGATCGTCGTGGCACCGCGCCTGGGCACGGTCAGCCCCTGGGCGTCCAAGGCCACCGACATCGCGCACAACTGCGGCCTGAACATCCATCGCGTCGAGCGCGTCACCGAGTACCGCATCACGCTGAAGTCCGGCCTGCTTGGGGGCGTCAAGACGCTCAGCCAAGCTGAGCTGATCGCCTGCGCCGAGTTGCTGCACGACCGCATGACCGAAAGCGTGCTGCTGGCGCGAGAGGATGCAGCGCATCTGTTCGACGCCAAGCAGGCCCAGCCGCTGCAGCATGTGGACGTGCTGGGCCAGGGCAGGGCGGCACTGGAGGCGGCCAACAGCACCTTCGGCCTGGCGCTCTCCGACGACGAGATCGACTACCTTGTGAACGCCTTCCAGGGGCTGAAGCGCAACCCAAGCGATGTGGAGCTGATGATGTTCGCGCAGGCGAACTCGGAGCACTGCCGCCACAAGATCTTCAATGCCAAGTTCACGGTGGACGGCCAGGATCAGGACCTGAGCCTGTTTGGCATGATCCGCAACACCGAGCGCCTGAGCCCGCAGCACACGGTCAAGGCCTACTCGGACAACGCCTCGGTGATGGAAGGTCACCAGATCGAGCGCTGGATGCCCGCCGGTGACCAGCGCGCGCCGCGCTACGAGGCACGCGAGGAGCTGGCGCACGTCTTGATGAAGGTCGAGACCCACAACCACCCGACCGCCATTTCGCCCTATCCCGGTGCCTCGACCGGTGCCGGCGGTGAAATCCGCGACGAAGGCGCCACTGGCCGCGGCTCCAAGCCCAAGGCCGGCCTGACCGGCTTCTCGGTGTCGAACCTGCATCTGCCGGGCCTGTCCGAGCCTTGGGAGCAGAGCCCGATCGGCAAGCCCAGCCATATCGCCAGCGCCT
>NZ_JBILQK010000088.1:0-13614 GCF_044373315.1 Roseateles sp.
CCTGGTTCGACAAACTGGGCTTGCCCAGGCTCTCATAACCTCAAGCGCTCGAACCGCCTGGTGCGGACCCGCATGCCCGGTGGTGTGGGAGGGGTGGAGTCGATAATGGCTCACCCCTATCCCGATGCTCGGCCGATCGATGAGTCGCAGCGGCTTCAGCCGCGGCGCTGCTGTCGCTCGCGCAGCTGCTGCAACTCCTTGTCCATCATGCGCTCGCGCAGGCCCGAGCCCTGCAGCGCGATCAGGGTCACGATGCCGTGGATAGCCAGGCCCAGCCCCCAGCCCCAAAGCGGGAAGTGGTGCCAGCGCTGGGAGCCGGTGAAACCGTTGATCAGGTACAGCCCAACGTTGACCAGCACGAACACAAGCAGATGGGTCAGGAAGCCCATCTTCATGTCAACGCGCCGCTTGGCTTCGCGCATCAGGCGCTGCTCTTCACTCACAGGGGTGTCTTCCATGGTCATCTTGATCTCCTTGCTTGCGTCAGGGTTGGTCTCATGATGTCTCCTGCAGCAAGCGCTTGCCAGCACGGCGCGACGAATGGACGTGGAGCGGCGCGGTCCGTCAGTGGCGCGTCGCGGATGGCGTGCGGCTCACAGCCCCTTGAAGAGGTGCGCATGCAAGCGGCTGACGTTCAGGCGTTCCGTTCGCTGGCGCAGCTGCAGGCTGAGCCGGCCGGCTTCATCGCGCTGCGCCCGCTCCACCGCGTCGATGCGCACCACCACGCTGCGATGCACCTGCCAGAAGACTTGCGGGTCCAGCTGGGGCAGCAGTTCGCGCAGCGAGGCGCGGATCAGGTATTCGCGGTCCGCGGTCAGCACCCGCACATATTTGTCGGCTGCCTCGAAGAACACGACGTCGCCGATCGGCACCATCTGGATGGCGCTGCCCACGCTGACCTGCAGCACGCGCAATGAAGCCGCCGGCAGTGGTGTCTGCTGCCCCAGCGCCTGGGCCAAACCAGGCACTGCCAGCAGCTCTCTGAGCTGGGCCACCACGCCTTGCGTGCCCTGCGACAGCTCACTGGCAGTGGGCACGGCCGGAACCTTAGACAGCGCCAGCTGAAGCCGTTCACAAGTGCGTGCCAGCCGCTCGGTCTGCACGGGCTTGAGCACATAGTCCACCGCGGCACGTTCGAAGGCCTGCAGCGCGTATTCGTCATGGGCGGTGACGAACACCAGCAGCGGGAACGGAGCCGCCGGCTCGTCCGGCCAGTCCTCGGCCAGCGCCTGGGCCAGCTCCAGGCCGGTCATGCCCGGCATGCGGATGTCGAGGAAGCAGATGGTCGGCTGCAGGCGCAGCGCCGCCGCCAGCGCTTCGGGCCCGCTGGCGGCCATCGCAATGATCTCCAGCTCGGGCCACAGCGCGGCCAGTTGCTGGCGCAGATGCTCGGCCAGCAGCGGCTCGTCTTCGGCGATCAGGGCAGTAGGCTTTCGATTCATGTCGGTGTCAGAGGTTCTTGCTGCTGCAGCAGGGCCGCAGGGAGTCGGATGCGTGCCAGCGTACCGCCGGCACCGTCGCTGGCTGCAGTGATGCTGAAACTGGCGCCATCGTCATACTGGGTCTGAAGGCGGCTGCGAACCTGTTCCAGGCCGAAGCCTGTGCCACTCAGGCCTGGCGTGCTGGTGAGGCCTGCGCCGGTGTCACGTACCTCCAGGAGCAGGGTTGGGCCTTCGAGGCTCGCTGTCACGCGCAGCAGCCCGCCTTCCACATGCGGCTCCAGCCCATGCTTGATGGCGTTCTCCACCAGTGGCTGCAGCAGCAGCGGCGGCACCGGCAGCTCGGCCAGTTCGGCAGGCAGGCTCAGCTCGGTGCGCAGGCGCGCACCCATGCGCACCTGCATCAGGGCCAGGTAGTCGCCCAGGCGAGCGAACTCGTCGCGCAGAGGATGCGACTTGCTGCGCGAGGCCTGCAGCGTGGCGCGCAAAAAGGCGATCAGCCGGTCCAGCATGGCCTGGGCGCGAGCCGGGTCCATGCCGATCAGCACGCGCAGATTGGCCAGCGTGTTGAACAGCATGTGCGGCTCCAGCTGAGAGGCCAGCAGGCTCAGCTGCGCTTCGGCGGCCTGGCGCTGCAGGCTTTGCGCCCGCGCCTCGGCATCGGCGACCCGGCTGCGCCCGACGTAGAAGAAGGTCAGCGCGAAACCCGGGATCAGCGAGATCATCATGATGGTCACGGCCCTTCGAAAGCTGCTGTCATGCAGGGCGGCCGACTTGTAGCCGGTCAGCAGGTTGCCGATCTCGTTGCCGATGCTGTAGCCCAGCCAGGTGCCGACCACAAGGCAAAGAATCATCAAGGGCCAGCCGGGCCAGTCATCGACGCATCGCTCTCCTTTGAGGGACAGCAGCCAGCTTGCCCCGTAGCGCAAACCCTGGATGCAGAGGGCGCAGCCCAGACTGATGAAGAAGGTGTAGATCAGCGTCGGCGTCCAGGCCTGGCGGAACAGCAGCACAAGGCCGGCGCTGACCGCCAGCGTGATGCAGAGGACAAGGCCTAGCTGCTGGGCGAGGACGCGCAGCCACAGCGGCAGGGCGGAACGGGCGGTGTTCATGCGCGTGATCGTGCCAGGATATTCAGTGCCCGGCCCACGAAGGCACCTCCCAGCAGACCGAACAGCAGGCTGAAGCCTGCGGCAACCGGCAGTCGTGCGGCCCAGTCCGGATGCAGGGCCAGGCTGGTGCCAAGTGCGAACTTGGCCGCGAACAGGCTCAGCATCAAGGCCAACGGGGCCCAGCTGCCGGGTACGCGAAACCTGGCCTGCGTGCGCAGGAAGCTCGTCTGGCCGGGCCAGCCCAGGCGACGCACGGCCAGCGCGCCGAGCGCCAGACCGCCCGCCCAGGCCAGTGCCGCGGCCGCATTCAGGCCGAAGCTGGCGGCAATACCCCAGGCACCGAACGCCAGCCACACGGCGGGCAGGATCAGCAGCCGGGCCCGGCCGATGAGCTGCTCGCGGCTTTGCTGTGTGCCCAGCACGAGGATTAGGGCCAGGATGGCCCAGACCCAGACGGGCACATGGGCAAGGATGTCGGACAGACTGGGCGCGGGGTGGGAAGCGGTGGTGTTCATGGCGGGCTCCTGCTTGGATGGACCGCACTGTGGCCGCCGCGGCAACTGCCGGCCACTGTCTTGCGACAAAGTGCCGCGGCCGGGCGCCAGCGGTTGCAGCGGGGCGTGAGCGGCCCCGCCCAATCGTCAGTGCGGTCCACGAGCCTCACCGCCGGGCGCGGGCTGTGGCAGCAAGGGCGAGGCCGTGGCTGCGGCGTCAGCGGCGCCGAGAGCCGCCGCCCAGCAGGCTGCCCAGCACGCCACGCACGATCTCCCGTCCAACCGATGATCCGATGGAGCGCAGCGCCGACTTGGCCGCCGTCTCGGCCAGGCCCTCGCGGCGTCCACCGCGCGGGCCGGTGGAACCGAACAGCACGTCCTTGAGTCCGTCCAGCATGGCATTGCCTTCAGCCGCCTGGCCGGCAGGCGCCTGGTCACCCGCGCCGCCCTGCGCCTTGCCGCCTGGTGCTGCCGCCGTGCCTGCCGTCCGGCCCTTGAGCTGTTCGTGGGCCGATTCGCGGTCCACCGTCTTCTCGTAGACGCCGGCCACTAGCGAGTTCTTGATCAGCGAGGCACGCTGCTCTGGCGTGATCGGGCCGATCTGGCTGCCGGGCGGCAGCACGAAGACACGCTCGGTGATGCTGGGGCGGCCCTTCTCATCAAGCAGGCTGACCAGGGCTTCGCCCACACCCAGCTCGGTGATTGCGGCGCCGATGTCCAGCCCCGGCTTGGGGCGCATGGTCTCGGCCGCTGATTTGACCGCCTTCTGGTCACGCGGCGTGAAGGCGCGCAGCGCATGCTGCACGCGATTGCCCAGCTGGCCCAGCACGGTGTCGGGGATGTCCAGTGGGTTCTGGGTGACGAAATAGACGCCCACGCCCTTGGAGCGCACCAGGCGCACCACCAGCTCGATGCGTTCGACCAGCGCGGCCGGCGCATCCTTGAAGAGGAGGTGTGCCTCGTCGAAGAAGAACACCAGCTTCGGTTTCTCCAGGTCGCCGACCTCGGGCAGGGTCTCGAACAGCTCGGACAGCATCCAAAGCAGGAAGGTGGCGTACAGGCGCGGCGCGGCCATCAGCTTGTCGGCGGCCAGGATGTTGATTACGCCCAAGCCGGTTTCGGTCTGCATAAAGTCGGCGATATTGAGCATGGGCTCGCCGAAGAATCTGTCACCGCCCTGTGCCTCGATCTGCAGCAGGCCGCGCTGGATCGCGCCGACCGAGGCGGCAGAGACATTGCCGTACTCCGTGGTGAACTGGCTGGCGTTGTCGCCCACATGCTGCAGCATCGTGCGCAGATCCTTCAGATCCAGCAGCAGCAGGCCGTTGTCGTCGGCGATCTTGAAGACCATCTGCAGCACGCCTTGCTGGGTCTCGTTGAGCGCCAGCATGCGCGCCAGCAGCAGCGGGCCCATGTCGGAGACGGTGGCGCGCACTGGGTGGCCCTGCTCGCCGAACACATCCCACAGTGTGGTGGGACAGGCCAGCGGTGTCGGGGCCTCGATGCCGCGTTCCTTCAGCACCGCCAGCAGCTTCTCGCTGGGTTTGCCCGTCTGCGAGATGCCGGTGAGATCACCCTTCACATCGGCCATGAAGACCGGCACACCGAGCTTGGAGAAGTTCTCGGCCAGGGTCTGCAGACTGATGGTCTTGCCGGTGCCGGTGGCGCCGGTGATCAGGCCATGGCGGTTGGCCAATGCGGGCAGCAGCAGGCACTCGGTGGCGCCGTGGCGGGCCAGCAGGATGGGATCAGCCATTCGGGGTCTCCGGGGGCGTTGGGTGTCGACAGGTAAAATCGCAGTCTATCCAACAAATATGGAGCCGCCGGCCGCTTGTGCAGCCGGGCGCGCTCGCCAGGAGCAGCAGGTAATGGCAGGGCATTCCAAATGGGCCAATATTCAGCACCGCAAGGGTCGTCAGGACGAGAAGCGCGGCAAGATCTGGACCCGACTGACACGTGAAATCATCGTGGCCGCCCGCACCGGCGGCGGTGATATCGCGATGAATCCGCGCCTGCGGCTGGCGATCGACAAGGCCAAGGCCGCCAATATGCCGGCCGACAACATCAAGCGCAATGTCGACAAGGCCACCGGCAACCTCGATGGCGTGACCTACGAGGAAATCCGCTACGAGGGCTATGGCATCGGTGGTGCAGCCGTCATCGTCGACTGCATGACCGACAACCGTGTGCGCACCGTGGCCGAAGTTCGCCACGCCTTCAGCAAGTACGGCGGCAATTTGGGCACCGAAGGCTCGGTGGCCTTCCAGTTCAAGCATTGCGGTCAGCTGGTCTTCGCACCCGGTACCTCGGAAGACAAGGTGATGGAAGTGGCGCTTGAGGCCGGCGCAGAGGATGTGCTGACCGACGATGAAGGCGCGATCGAAGTGCTGACCGCGCCGAGTGACTTCGAGGCCGTCAAGAACGCGCTGGAAGCCGCCGGCCTGAAGCCTGAGATTGCCGAGGTGACGATGCGGGCCGAAAACAGCATCGAGCTGATTGGTGATGATGCGGCGCGCATGCAGAAGCTGCTGGACGTGATCGAGGACCTGGACGATGTCCAGGAGGTGTTCCACAACGCGAGCATCGACGCATGAAAGTTCTCGTTTTGGGCAATGGCGGCCGCGAACACGCACTGGCTTGGAAGCTTGCACAGGGCGAGCGCGTCACCCAGGTGTTTGTGGCGCCGGGCAATGGCGGAACGGCACGTGATCCGCTGCTGAAGAATGTGTCGCTGACCGACGTCAAGGCGCTGGCCGACTTTGCGGAAGAACAGAAGATCAATCTGACCGTTGTCGGCCCCGAGGCCTTTCTCGCCGCCGGCGTTGTGGACGAGTTCCGCGCTCGCGGCCTGCGCATCTTCGGCCCCACCAAGGCAGCGGCGCAGCTGGAGTCCAGCAAGGCGTTTGCCAAGGACTTCATGAAGCGCCACGGCATTCCGACGGCCGCCTACGAGACCTTCAGCGACGCTGCTGCCGCGCATGCCTATGTGGATGCGCAGGGCGCTCCCATCGTCATCAAGGCTGATGGCTTGGCTGCTGGCAAGGGCGTGGTCGTGGCGATGACGCTGGAGCAGGCGCATGAGGCGATCGACTGGATCCTGGCCGACAACAAGCTCGGTGTCGTGCATAACGAGGGCGGTGCGCGCGTCGTGATCGAGCAGTTCCTCGAAGGCGAGGAAGCCAGCTTCATCGTGCTGTGCGACGGAAAGAACGTTGTCTCGCTGGCCACCAGTCAGGACCACAAGCGTTTGCTGGACGGTGATGAGGGGCCGAATACAGGCGGCATGGGCGCCTATTCGCCGGCGCCGGTGGTGACGCCGAATGTGCATGCTAAGGCGATGCACGAGATCATCATGCCGACGGTGCAGGGCATGGCTCGCGACGGCGTGCCGTTCACGGGCTTTCTTTATGCCGGCCTGATGATCGACGCCAGCGGCCAGCCGCGCACGGTGGAGTTCAACACCCGCATGGGCGACCCTGAGACTCAGCCGATCATGATGCGCCTGAAGAGTGATCTCTTCGAGGTCCTGATGCATGCGACCGATGGCAGCTTGGATCAGGTCGAGCTGCAGTGGGACCGCCGTGTCGCGCTGGGTGTGGTGATGGCTGCGGGTGGCTATCCGCTCACTCCGCGCAAGGGCGACGCCATCACCGGCCTGCCGGCTGAGAGTGACGAGGCCATGGTCTTCCATGCCGGCACCATCGAGAAGGATGGCCAGCTGCTGACCGCCGGTGGCCGTGTGCTGTGCGTGACAGCGCTGGGCGAGTCAGTGCGCAAGGCGCAGCAACTGGCCTATGACACGCTTGTGCCCATTCAGTTCGAAGGCAAGCAGTACCGCCGGGATATCGGCCACCGGGCCGTCAAGCGTTGAAGCAGCCGACGGACCGTGCTGCCGGCCTGCCGCGACGCTGGCCGGCTGAACTGCTGCCGCCGGCGCGCGGCAGCCTGCTGGCGCGTGCCTTGCTGCGCCTGGGCGGCTGGCGCGTGCGCCATCAGGGACTGCCTGCGCTGCAGGGCGTGATCCTGGTGTATCCGCACACCTCCAACTGGGACTTCGTCATTGGCATCCTGGCCAAATGGGCGCTCGGCCTGCCGGTGCGTTTCTGGGGCAAGCACAGTCTGTTCATGCTGCCCTTGTTCGGCCGCTGGTTGCGCTGGCTGGGCGGTGTCGCGGTCAACCGCGGCAACAGCCGGGGGCTGGTCAGCGATACCGTGCAGCAGATGCGTCTAGCGCGTGAGCGCGGCCAGCGCTTCTGGCTGGCGGTGGCCCCCGAGGGGACGCGCTCCAGAGGCCCGGGCTGGCGCTCCGGCGCCTATCATGTGGCGCTGCAGGCGGGTGTGCCGGTGGGGCTGGCGACGCTGGATTTCGGCAGCAAGACCGTTGCCCTGACGGACTTCGTTGAACTGAGTGGCGATGCTGCCCAAGACTTTGCGCTGATGGCGCGCCACTTGGCCGGCGTGCAGGGCTGTCGCCCCGCGCTGGCCAGCCCTGTGAGGCTCAAATGACCATGAATACCCTGGCCGTTCGCGACTATCTGCTCGGATTGCAGCACAGCATCGTCAGTTCGCTGGAGCGTCTGGATGGGCAGGCCTTCATCAGCGATGGCTGGGAGCGCGAGCCCGGCGGCCGTCTCGAGGGCGACGGCTTGACGCGCCTGATCGAGAACGGCGCGGTTTTTGAGCGCGGCGGCTGCAACTTCTCGCATGTGCGGGGCCGGGTGTTGCCGCCCTCGGCCACCCAGCATCGACCTGAGCTGGCGGGCGCGCCCTTCGAGGCGATGGGGGTCTCCTTGGTGCTGCATCCCCACAACCCCTTCGTGCCGACGGTGCACATGAACGTGCGCATGTTTGCCGCCCTGCCGCCGGGCGCTGCGCCGGTGGTGTGGTTCGGCGGTGGCATGGATCTGACGCCTTACTACGGCTATGAGCGCGATGCCCAGCATTTCCACAAGACCTGTCAGGCGGCGCTGGAGCCGCATGGCGAGGCCCTGTATCCGCGCTTCAAGACCTGGTGCGACGAATATTTCCTTCTGAAGCACCGCAACGAGCCGCGCGGCATTGGCGGCATCTTCTTCGATGACCACGCCGAAGGCGGTTTCGATTCGGCGTTCGCGATGCTGCGCTCGGTGGGGGATGCGTTCATTCCTGCCTATGCTCCCATCGTCGAGCGCCGGCAAGGCTATGCCTATGGCGAGCGCGAGCGCGACTTTCAGGCCTATCGGCGTGGCCGCTATGTCGAGTTCAATCTGGTGTTCGATCGTGGCACCCTGTTTGGCCTGCAGAGTGGCGGGCGCACCGAGTCCATCCTGATGTCGATGCCTCCGATCGTGAAGTGGCGCTACCGTTGGGAGCCCGAGGCGGGCACGCCGGAGGCCAAGCTGTACACCGACTTCCTGCGTCCGCGTGACTGGGCGCATGAGCAGCCCAGCCATCTATGGCTCTGAGCAAGGTAGCGCTGTTCGGCGGCAGCTTCGATCCGGTTCACCTGGCCCATCTGAGCCTGGCGCGCTGCGCGCTCGAGCAACTGGGGCTGGACCGGCTGCTTTGGCTGCCGGCTGGCCGCCCTTGGCAGAAGCTTGAGGCTGGCGACGGCCGCGGCCTGGCCTCGCCAGAGCATCGGCGCGCCATGGTGGCGCTGCTGATCGCCAGCGAGCCGCGCTTTGAAGTGGACGACAGCGAGCTGGAGCGCGACGGCGCTAGCTACACGATTGACACGGTACGGGCGCGCCAAGCGGCGCATCCGCAGGAGCAGCTTTTCTTGCTGATCGGGCAGGATCAGTATGCGCGGCTGCACACCTGGCGCGAGTGGCAGGAGCTGCTCGGCCTGGTCACGCTGGCGGTGGCGGCCCGGGCGGATCAGCCAGTGTGCGCGTCGCCCGAGGTGCAGGCCGTCGCGCACAAGAAGGTGGTCGTGCAGATGCCGGCCAGCCCGATTTCATCAACCCGCGTGCGCGAAGCAGCGTCGCGCGGACAGGACATTCGCCCGATGGTGGGCGATGCGGTGGCGGGGTATATTTCCCGACACCGCCTTTACGGGGCCCCCGGGCCCACGGAGCGAGAACTGAATGGACATTCGTAAACTGCAGCGCGCCATCGTCGATGGTCTGGAAGACGTCAAGGCCCAGAACATCGTGGTCTTCAACACCGAGCATCTGTCACCGCTGTTCGAGCGGGTGATCATCGCCTCGGGCACGAGCAATCGACAGACCAAGGCCTTGGCCTCCAGCGTGCGCGAGACGGTCAAGAAGCGTGACCTGCAGGTGATCCGCACTGAAGGCGAGGACAACGGCGAATGGATCATCGTGGACTGCGGCGCTGCCGTGGTTCATGTGATGCAGCCGGCCATCCGCGAGTATTACCACCTCGAGGAAATCTGGGGCGGCAAGCCGGTCAAGCTCAAGCTTGGCAGCGATGAGCCGCGCAAGCTGGTGAAGGCGTCCGAAGAAGAAGCGCCGGTGGCCAAGAAGGCGGCCAAGAAGCCGGCTGCGAAGAAGGCCGTTCCGGCCAAGAAGGCTGCGGCGCCTGCCAACAAGAGTGCGTCCGGCAAGAGCCCGGCCAGCAAGGCGGCGCCTGCAAAGACCACCGCCAGCAAGGCCCCTGCAGCCAAGAAGCCGGCCGCCAAGAAGGTGTCGCGCACGGTGGGTGTCAAGGAGTCTGCGGTCAAGACCATCAAGGTGGGCGGGTCCAAGCCAGCGGCCAAGAAGAGTGCCGCCAAGCCCTCAGGCAAGCCTGCCGCGAAGACGGCTGCAAGGCCAGCGGCCAAGAAGGCGGCACCGGCCAAGAAGTCCTCGCGCGGCTGATCGCCGATGCGGCTGTTGCTCCTGGCCGTTGGTCAGCGTCAGCCAGCCTGGGTCGACGCGGCCTATGAGGACTTTGCCAAGCGCTTCCCGCCCGAGATGCGGCTGGAGCTGAAGGCCGTCAAGGCCGAGCCACGCGGCGCAGGCAAGACGGCTCAGCAGATGATGGCGGCAGAGGCACAGCGCCTCGAAGCCGCCTGCCCCAAGGGCGCTTTGCGCCTGGTGCTGGATGAGCGGGGCGAGCGTGCCAGTACGGTTCAGCTGGCCAAGTCCGTCGAGCGCTGGCGTGGAGAGGGACGCGATGTTGCCATCTTCATCGGCGGCCCGGACGGGCTGGATCCCGCGCTCAAGGCGAGCGCTGACGAGATGCTGCGCCTGTCAGACCTGACCTTGCCCCATGCCTTCGTGCGGGTCTTGCTGGCTGAGGCGCTGTACCGGGCCTGGTCGGTTCAGGCTGGACACCCTTATCATCGAGAGTAAAGGTCCGGAAGCGTGCCGCTTGAGGCATGTGCGAGAGACTGGGACGGGAACGGTCGGGGGGCCATGGCGCGTTTTTTTGGCGAGGGCCTATGTCGAATCTGGGTGTGCTCGGTGTCAAACGCTGCTTGGCAGCTGCAGCCTTGCTTGGGCTCTTGCTCGCCGCCCCTGCGGCGCTGGCTCAAACGCGGCTCACGGTCACTGGCGACTTTGCCTTTCCGCCGTACTCCTTCTTGCGCGGCGACAAGCCGGTGGGCATCGACGTCGAGATCATGCAGGAACTCGGTCGGCGAACCGGGCTGGCATTCGATATCCAGCTGGCGCCGTTCAAGCGAGTGATCGAGAGCGTCCGTGAGGGCACGGTCGATGCGGGCATGGCGGTGCTGCGCAACGCCGAGCGCGAGGGCTTCGCGATCTACACGGGGGTGCTGCACAACAGCACCTATTCGCTGTTCGTTCCCAAAGGTAGCGCGATGAGCTTCGACGGGCTCGAGAGTCTGCGGGGCAAGCGCATTGGCAAGGTTAGGGGCTTCTTCATCAGCGAGGCCTTCGATGTCGAAGCCGCAGCGGGCCGCATTACGGTATCTGAGACGGCCAGCGCTGAGCAGGGCCTGCGTATGCTGCTTGCGGGTCGCGTGGATGCGATCTCGGGCCAATCGGTGGTGACGCGCTACCTGGCGCGTGAAGCCGGCCTTGCCGAGCAGTTGCAGGCTCTTCCTCAGGCCCTGGCGCCGGATCGGCCTGCATTCCTGGTGCTGTCTCGCGCCAGTGCCTTGCCTGACAAGGAGCGCCTGGCGCAGCGGCTGCGGCAGGCACTGGAGACTATGCACAAGGACGGCACGATAGACCGCATCGAGACGCGCTTCCTGCGTTGAGGCCATGGGTTCGGCTGCTAGCATCAGCGGCATGGCCCTGATCTATCTCGCTTCGCAGAGTCCCAGACGGCGCCAGTTGCTGGAGCAACTGGGCGTGCCGCATGAAACGCTGCTGCCCGGACCCGAAGAGGATGCCGAGGCGCTGGAGCAGCAGCTTGCCGGCGAGTTGCCGGATGACTATGTGCGGAGGGTGACCCGCGCCAAGCTGCAGGCTGCACAACTGCGCTTGACGCGCCGGGGCCTGGGTGTGTTGCCGGTGCTGTGCTCTGACACGACCGTAGCGCTGGGCCGGGAGATTCTGGGCAAACCGGAAGACCCCGACGATGCCTTGCGCATCCTGCGTCGCTTGTCAGGACACACCCATCGTGTGCTCACTGCAGTGAGCCTGGCCTGGCCCGGCGGCGAGGCGCAGGCCGTCAGCGTCTCGCATGTGCGTTTTGCGGCCATTCCGGAGTTGGCTCTGCAACGCTATGTTGGCAGTGGCGAACCGATGGGCAAGGCAGGCGCCTATGCCATCCAGGGGCGGATCGCCGCCTGGATCGAGCACATGGAGGGAAGTTATTCAGGCATCATGGGGCTGCCCCTGTTCGAGACGGCGCAGCTGCTGCGCCAGGCCGGGATCGAGGCTTGAATCAGGGCATGGCTTGAGCCCTGTGGCCAGCACGCGCAGTGCGCTGACCACAGCGTTTGAACGAGACTGCGTCGCCTGAGTCGCGGCCTCCAGACAAGAAGATATGGAAGACATTCTGATCAATTGGTCTCCTCAGGAGACCCGCGTGGCCGTGGTGGAGAACGGCGCTGTCCAGGAACTGCATGTCGAGCGCACGCTGGAGCGTGGCTTGGTGGGCAACGTCTACTCGGGGCGTGTGGCGCGGGTTCTGCCGGGCATGCAGTCGGCCTTCATCGATATCGGGCTGGAACGGGCCGCCTTCCTGCATGTTGCCGATCTGCACGTGGGGGGCGTTCAACCCAGGGGAGCGCATGCCGACTCTGGCGCACCGACGCCGATCGAACGTCTGGTGTTCGAAGGCCAGGCCTTGACCGTGCAGGTCATCAAGGACCCGATCGGCACCAAGGGCGCGCGCCTTTCCACGCAGATCTCTATTGCCGGCCGGATGCTCGTGCACCTGCCGCAGGACGAGCACATCGGCATCTCGCAGAAGATCGGCTCGCCTGAGACGCGCGAGCAGCTGCGTGCCCGCATGCAGGTGCTTGCAGGCGTCGCAGGGGAGGGCGAAGGCAGCGGCGGCGGCTTCATCCTGCGCACCAACGCCGAGGATGCCAGCGACGAGGAACTGGCCGCAGATATCGCCTATCTGCGCAAGGCCTGGACGCAGATTCGCGAGCGATCCTTCCGGTCGCCGCCGGGAACCTTGCTCTATCAGGACCTGAGTCTGGTCGAACGGGTGCTGCGTGACCTGGTCAGTGAGCGCACCGGCTCGATCCGAATCGACTCGCGGATGCAGTACGAAGTGCTGCACGCCTTTGGTGATATGTACATGCCCGATGCCGTGGCCAAGCTGGAGCACTACAAGGGCGAGAGACCTATCTTCGACCTCCACAACATCGATGCGGAGATTGACCGGGCTCTGGCGCGGCGCGTTGATCTGAAGTCCGGCGGCTATCTGATCATCGATCAGACCGAGGCCATGACCACGGTGGATGTGAACACCGGGGGCTTTGTCGGCGCACGCAACTTCGACGACACGATCTTCAAGACCAATCTGGAAGCGGCCGGCGTCATTGCACGCCAGCTGCGGCTGCGCAATCTCGGCGGCATCATCATCGTTGACTTCATCGACATGACGCGCGATGAACACCGCTCGGCTGTGCTGAGTGAATTCCGCAAACAGCTCAGCAAGGACAGAACCAAGGTCACGCTCGGCGGTTTCACCCAGCTGGGTCTGGTGGAGATGACGCGCAAGCGCACCCGCGAGTCGCTGGCGCGCATGTTGTGCGAACCCTGTCCGACCTGCGAGGGCCGCGGCCAGGTGAAGACCGCGCGCAGCGTCTGTTACGACATCATGCGCGAGATCCTGCGCGAAGCGCGCCAGTTTGCACCCAAGGAGTTCCGTGTGGTGGCGGCTGCTAACGTGGTGGAGATGCTGCTGGATGAGGAAAGCCAGCACCTGGCAGGTTTGTCTGACTTCATCGGCAAGCCGATTTCCCTGACCGCGGAGCCGGCAAACCAGACTGAGCACTACGACATCGTGCTGCTCTGAGTGGGGGCGGTGTGGGGTCGGGCCAAGCGTGCAGTGAAGTCCGCTGATTAGCACCGCAAATATCCAACTTGTCCCCGCAGTGCCGGGGCGCGCATCGGTGATGCTAGGGGCAGGGCGCCATCTGGCGTCTGGTTGTCGGGTGGCGGGCGCTGTTGAGTCAGCGTGGCTGTGCGCTCGATGGAGTTGCAACGAGCGCGG
>NZ_JBILQK010000023.1:0-48209 GCF_044373315.1 Roseateles sp.
CTTGCACGCGCTGGCGCAGGCTGTCGAAGTAGGCCGCGTCGGCCACGGCGGCGGGTGCCGACGCGGCGCCGGCCATCAGCAGGCCGCGCAGCTGCAGTCGGTCCTGGTCCTTGCGAATCAGCTCGCGAACATATTCGCTGCTCGTGCCGTAGCCGCGCTGGCTGACCTGTTCGTCCACAAAGGACTTCAGGCTGTCGGGCAGGGAGATGTTCATCGTGCTCATGCTCTCAGGATAGAAGTCTTGGCAAAAAATGGCAAGATCACTGTCCTTGACGCCGGCATGCTCAGTAGCGCTCCGCGCGCAGCACGCTCACCGCGCTGAAATACATCACCACGCTGTAGTCCGCGGCGTACTTGGCCAGCACGGCGTCGGCGATGGCCTCAGCCACTGCCGGCTCGCAGATCACCTTGATCTCGATGGTGCGGTTGGCCTCCCAGTCGCCGTCGCGCTCTCCTTCCGGAAACGCACCGCGTATCTCGCTGATGGTCCAGACATGGGCCCGATGGCGCTTCAGCTCGGCCAGCAGCCGGGGCTCCAGGGCAGCCTCGGCCACCAGCGTGAGTTTGGTCTTGGGGTGGTGCTTGTTGTTCATCGCGTGAAGTAGGGCGCCAGATGCAGGTACAGCGGAATGCCCACCAGCAGATTGAAGGGGAAGGTCACGCCCAGTGCACAGGCGATGGACAGGCCGGTATTGGCCTGCGGCACGGCCACGCGCAGTGCAGCCGGGGCGGCGATATAGCTGGCACTGGCAGCCAGTGTGGCCAGCAGGGCCACGCCACCGACCTGCAGTCCTAGCAGCATGCCGGTGGCCGCGCCGGCCAAGGCCAGCACCGGGGGCAAGGCGCAGCCCACCAGCACCAGCTTGATGCCGTGGCGCTTGAGCGCGCCCAGTTGGCCACCCGCGACCAGGCCCAGCTCCAGCAGGAACAGCGCCAGCACACCCTTGAAGGGATCGAGGAAGACGGCCTTGATCGGGGCCACGCCGGCGTCGCCAGCCACTGCACCGATCATCAGGCCGCCCATCAGCAGCAGCACGCTCTTGCCCAGCAGCACCTCATGGGCCAGCAAGCCCCAGCGTATGCGCGAGCCGCTGCCGGCATCAGCGCGCTTGAGGGCCAGACGGGCCAGCACGATGCCCACCACCAGGCCTGGTGCCTCCATCACTGCAACCCACAGCGCCGCATGCGACTCATACGGCAGGCCGGCGCGCTGCACCGCGGTCAGGGCCACGGCGAAGGTCACCACGCTGACCGAGCCGTAATGGGCGGCCAGGCCTGCCGCATCCACAGGCTTGAGGCCGGCCAGGCGCAGCAGAGGCGTGACCACCAATGGCACCAGGGCACCCAGGATGACCACCGCCAGCACCTGGGGCAAAAGGTCCATCAGCGGCTGGCGACTGAGTTCCAGCCCGCCCTTGAGCCCGATGGCGAGCAGCAGATAGATGGTGAGGGTTTCATACAGGGCTTCGGGCAGGCGCAGATCACTTTTGACCAAGCGCGCGAAAACCCCCAGGGCGAAAAACAAGACGACGACATCAAGCATGGGGAGGCATTGTCGCAAAGCCGGGAAGCGCAACTGGAAACGTCAGCCTGCAGGGAACTGACAGGGGCTTGCGGCGGCCCGCACCCCCGCGACCTTGGATCAGCTGCCCGGCCGTGCCGCCAGAAAGGCATCCCGCAGTGCCGGTGCTGAATCCCTCCGCCAGGCGGCAAACACCGCCGAGGCCTCGATGGATTCCGCCAGCGGCTTGAACACCGCGCCCTGGATGCCGGCCTGCTTGAAGGCGGCCGGCACGATGGAGACTCCCAGGCCCTGGCCCACCAGCGAGACGACCGAGAGCCAGTGCCGGCCCTCGTGCTGCAGGCGCGGGTAGAAGCCCTGCTTGCGGCACATCTCGATGATGCGGGCGTGGTAATCCGGCGAGCCTTTGCGCGAGAACAGGATGAAGGGCTGGTCGCTCAAGGCTGCCAGCGCCACCTGGCGCTTGGCAGCCATCTTGTGGTTGGCAGGCAGACAGGCCAGGAAGGGCTCGCTGTAGAGGGGCCGGCTGTCCAGCCCGGGCGGCAGGCGGTCGGTGTGCAGCAGTGCCAGGTCCAGCTCCTCGTGCAGCAGGGCCTCGATCTGGTCCTGCGAGTTCAACTCCACGACGACGACTTCCACCTTCGGATAGCGAGACTGGAAGTCCTGCAGCCAGCCGGCCAGACCATGGAAGAGGGTGGAGCCGACAAAGCCCAGGCGCAGTCGGCCCACTTCGCCGGCCTGTACCTCGCGGGCCAGTGCGCAGGCGTCCTCGGCGCGGCTGAGCAAGGACTGGGCGCTGAGCCGGAACGCCTCGCCCGCGGGCGTCAGGCGCACGCCCTTGCTGTCGCGGTCGAACAGGCGCGCGCCGACATTTGCCTCAAGCTGCTGGATGGCGACCGACAGCGGCGGCTGCGAGATTGCCAGGCGCTGCGCGGCGCGGCCGTAGTGCAACTCCTCAGCCAACGCAATGAAGTAGCGCAGATGACGGAATTCGAGGCGGCTGGCGAGACTCATAGTTGTTGCGAATCGTCGGAGTGGAATTCCGAATTGGACACGAATCGTCGCACACGGAATACTCCAGGCCAGCGCTACGGTCCGAACAGCTTTCATCTGTGCGGGCCGGGCACCACAGATTCACGCATGCAGGAGATCTTCACCATGGCCACCAAGGCAAGCTTCCACTGGGACGACCCGCTGCTGCTGGACCAGCAGCTCAGCGATGACGAGCGCGCCGTGCGCGATGCCGCACGCGTCTACTGCCAGGAGCGCCTGGCGCCGCGCGTGCTGGAAGCCTTCCGTCATGAGAAGACCGACCCGGCCATCTTCCGCGAGATGGGCGAACTGGGCCTGCTGGGCCCGACCATTCCCGAGCAGTACGGCGGCTCCGGCCTGAACTACGTCTGCTACGGTCTGATCGCCCGCGAGGTGGAGCGCGTGGACTCGGGCTACCGCTCGATGATGAGCGTGCAGTCCTCGCTGGTGATGGTGCCGATCAACGAGTTCGGCAACGAGGCCACCAAGCAGAAGTACCTGCCCAAACTGGCCACCGGCGAATACATCGGCTGCTTCGGCCTGACCGAGCCCAACCACGGCTCCGATCCCGGCTCGATGATCACCCGTGCCAAGAAGGTGCCGGGCGGCTACAGCTTGAGCGGCGCCAAGATGTGGATCAGCAACAGCCCCATCGCCGATGTGTTCGTGGTCTGGGCCAAGGACGATGAAGGCTCGATCCGCGGCTTCGTGCTGGAAAAGGGCTGGAAGGGCCTGAGCGCCCCTGCCATCCACGGCAAGGTGGGCTTGCGTGCCTCCATCACCGGCGAGATCGTGATGGACGAGGTGTTCTGCCCCGAGGAAAACGCCTTCCCTGAGGTGCGCGGCCTGAAGGGCCCCTTTACCTGCCTGAACAGCGCCCGCTATGGCATCGCCTGGGGCGCTCTGGGTGCGGCGGAAGATTGCTGGCACAAGGCCCGCCAGTACACGCTGGACCGCAAGCAGTTCGGCAAGCCACTGGCGGCCAACCAGTTGATTCAAAAGAAGCTGGCCGATATGCAGACCGAGATCACGCTGGGCCTGCAGGGCTGCCTGCGCCTGGGCCGCATGAAGGACGAGGGCACGGCCGCGGTGGAGATCACCTCGATCATGAAGCGCAACAGCTGCGGCAAGTCCCTGGACATCGCCCGCCTGGCGCGCGACATGATGGGCGGCAACGGCATCTCCGACGAGTTCGGCGTGGCCCGCCATCTGGTGAACCTGGAAGTGGTGAACACCTACGAAGGCACGCACGACATCCACGCGCTGATCCTGGGCCGCGCGCAGACCGGCATCGCCGCGTTCTGATCGCCCCCCACGCTTGATGCTGCAGCTCGACGCAGCGCAGACCCGGCAGCGCCTGCCTTATGTGGCGCTGCTGCCGGCGCTTGAGGCCGCGCTGCGCGACCTGGCGGCCGGCGCCATCCAGGCGCCCGAGCGGCACTCGCTGGCGCTCCCCGGTGGCGCCCGCTACTTGGTAATGCCCGCCGTCAATGCGCGGCTGGCGATCAGCAAACTGGTGACCGTGCACCCGAACAACCCGGCCCAGGGCCTGCCCGCGATACGCGGCGGCCTGCTGGTGACCGATGCCCGCGATGGCGCCTTGCTGGCGCTGCTGGACGGTCCTACCGTTACCGCACGGCGCACGGCGGCGCTGTCGATGCTGGGCCTGCAACGTTTTGTCCCGTTGGGCAGCGTCCGCCGCGTGGCCCTGATCGGCGCCGGTGTGCAGGCGGCTGAGCATGCGCGTGCCGTCCACGCCTTGTTTGGCGCGCAGATCACCTTGAGCAGCCGCAGCGCCGCGCGGGCCGAAGCGCTGGCCGCTGAATTGCAGGCCGAAGGCGTGGACTTGCAGCTGGCGGCCGACGCTCCCAGCGCGCTGCAAGGCGCGCAGGCCGTGATCACCGCCACCACCAGCTGCGCGCCGGTGCTGCCCGAGCAGATTGACGATGCGACGCTGATCGTCGCGATCGGCGCCTTCACGCCCCAGATGGTGGAGGTGCCGGCGGCGCTGGTGCGTCGGCGCAGCCTGGTGGTCGACACGCTGGAGGGTGCGCGCCAGGAAGCTGGTGACCTGATTCAAGCCGGCGTAGATTGGGCCGCTGTGCAGCCCTTGCTGGATGCCCTGGAGAGGCCGCCCGGCAGGCCGCTGCTGTTCAAGACCGTGGGCCACGCAGCCTGGGATCTGGCCGCCGCGGGCGTGGCGCTGGCTGACTGACCGAGCTACTGACCGATGGCGCCGGCGCTGTCCGGTAGTGCGGCCCGCCGGGCGCCGGTGAAGCGCTTGGCCCAGTAGGCTTCGCGCATGTCCTCGACCCGTACCTTCTGGCCGCTGCGCGGCGCGTGGATGAACTTGCCCTCGCCCACGTAGATCCCCACGTGTGAGAAGGTCCGGCGCATGGTGTTGAAGAACACCAGGTCGCCGGGCTTGAGCTCGTCTCGCTTGATGGTCACCAGGCTCGACAGCTTGGCCTGCTCGTCGGCGCGGCGCGGCAGCACCAGGCCCAGGCTCATCTCGAAGATATGGCGGGTGAAGCCGCTGCAGTCGAAGCCGGTTTCCACCGAGTTGCCACCGCGCCGGTAGGGCACGCCCAGGAAGTTCATGGCAGACAGCACCATCTCCGAGGCATGGTCACGGACCTGGTTCAAAAGATCCTGGTTGGCCACCTCGCCCGGGGCACCGCCCGGTGACCACAGGCCCCGGTCACGCAGAAACTTGCTGACGGCGTCGGCGCCGCCAGCGGCTGGCGCACTGGCCGCGCCTTGAGGCGCAGCCGCCGCCGTGTCACCCGGTGCGGCCATCACGCCAGCGCCGACCAGGCTCAAGACGAGCGCCAGCAGCCAGGCCCGCAGCGGATGCTGGACGGTCTTCATGGCTGGGGGGCGTGGGCCGGCGGCAAACATGGCCGGCGAGTGTCTATGGGGGCTGGCGGGAGTGTCAAGCAAGGTCGCGGTGGTCGAGGGAAAGCCCGGGTTTTCAGGGTGCAGGTCGGCAAGGGAATACCCGGATTGGACCACAGCCTGCAGGTCAACCCTCTGTTCAGGTGCTTGTTCTGGCGCAAGCATCGGTTACAGCGGCAGCGAAGCGGCATCGCGGCGGCAGCGAGGTCAGGCTATCGTCAGCCCAGAGGCATGAAATGTCACTGGTTTGAATTCATCATGAATAATTATTGGCACCAAGGCCGGTGCAGAGGTGTGAGACATGAGCAGCAGCTACGCAGAGTTCTACCGTCGCTCGATCGAGCAGCCTGACGCTTTTTGGACCGAACAGGCGCAGCTGATCGACTGGCATCAGCCCTTTACTCAGGTTTGCGACTACAGCCGGCCGCCGTTTGCCAAGTGGTTTGTCGGCGGCAGCACCAATCTGTGCCACAACGCGGTGGATCGCCACGCGGCCAAGCGCCCGGACGAGCGCGCGCTGATCTGGGTCTCGACCGAGGTCGATCAGGAGATCGTCTACAGCTTCGGTGAGTTGCAACGCGAGGTGGAGCGCATGGCCGCCATACTGCTGGAGCAGGGCGTGGGCCAGGGCGACCGCGTGCTGGTCTATATGCCGATGATCCCCGAGGCGGCCTTCGCAATGCTGGCCTGCGCGCGGATCGGCGCCATCCACTCGGTGGTGTTCGGCGGCTTTGCCAGCGTTTCCTTGGCCAGCCGCATCGACGATGCGACGCCCAAGCTGATCATCAGCGCCGATGCTGGCAGCCGCAGCGGCAAGGTCGTGCCCTACAAGCATCTGCTGGACGAGGCGATCACGCTGGCGCAGCACAAGCCGGCCGGCGTTCTGATGGTGGATCGCGGCCTGGCGCCAATGGCGCGCGTGCCCGGGCGCGACCTGGACTACGCCGCACTGCGCGCCAAGCATCTGGACGCCCGCTTGCCCTGTACCTGGCTGGAGTCCAGCACACCGAGCTACACGCTCTACACCAGCGGTACCACCGGCAAGCCCAAGGGCGTGCAGCGCGACACCGGCGGTTATGCCGTCGCGCTGGCCGCGAGCATGAAGCACATCTACTGCGGCCAGCCGGGCGAGACCTACTTCAGCACCTCGGACATCGGCTGGGTGGTCGGCCACAGCTACATCATCTATGGCCCGCTGATCGCCGGCATGGCGACCCTCATGTACGAGGGCCTGCCGATCCGCCCCGATGCCGGCATCTGGTGGAGCCTGGTCGAGAAGTACAAAGTCAGCGTGATGTTCAGCGCGCCGACCGCGGCGCGGGTGCTGAAGAAGCAGGATCCGGCCTTTCTGTCCAAGTACGACCTCAGCAGCCTGCGCGCGCTCTTCCTGGCCGGCGAACCGCTGGACGAGCCGACGGCCAGCTGGATAGCCAATGCAATCAAGAAGCCCATCATCGACAACTACTGGCAGACCGAAACCGGCTGGCCCATCCTTGCAGTCTGCAACGGCGTTGAGGCTGCGCCCACCAAGTTCGGTTCTCCGGGTAAGGCGGTTTACGGCTACGACGTGCGCCTGATCGACGAGAACACCGCCGAGGAGATCACCGAGCCGGGCAAGAAGGGCGTGATCGCGGTTGAAGGCCCGCTGCCGCCGGGCTGCCTGCAGACCATCTGGGGCGACGACGAGCGCTATGTGAAGACCTACTGGTCCGGTATCCATGGCCGCACCATGTACAGCACCTTCGACTGGGGCGTGAAGGACGCTGATGGCTACTTCTTCATCCTCGGCCGCACCGATGACGTGATCAATGTGGCCGGCCACCGGCTGGGCACGCGGGAAATCGAGGAGAGCATCTCCAGCCATCCGAACGTGGCCGAAGTGGCGGTGGTCGGCGTGGCCGATCAACTCAAGGGCCAGGTGGCGATGGCTTTTGCTGTGCTGAAGGATGTGTCAGTTGCGGCGACGCCCGAGGGCGCGTTGAAGCTCGAAGGCGAGATCATGAAGCGCGTCGACGATCAGCTCGGCGCGGTGGCGCGGCCGGCGCGCGTGCGCTTCGTCAGCGTGCTGCCCAAGACCCGATCGGGCAAGCTGCTGCGCCGGGCCATCCAGGCGGTGTGCGAGGCGCGCGATCCGGGCGACCTGACCACCATCGAAGACCCGACCGCGCTGCAGCAGATCAAGGATCTTCTCAAGGCCTGACCCCGGCGCCCGGCGTACTCCGATGCGACGGCACGCGCAGCTCGCGCGGCAGACCGTGGCTCATGCTGCGTATCGCGCCGTCTGTCGCAGCACCTGCTGGCGCGGCGGGCGCCGCGCGGCACAATCGCGCGCACTGGCCCTGCAAGACTCGAGTTGGGGCCGCAATGCGATGGAGACCCCATGAATCACCAGCCCCTTCTGCTCGGCAGCCTGTTCCTGGCACTGAGCCAGCTCACGGCCCAGGCCGCCACCGGACTGCCGACGCCGGCCTTTCCCCAGTACAAGGATGCTGCCGCCATCAAGAGCGCCTGCGACAGCGGACTGAAGGCCGCCGGGCAGCGTGTGGCGCAGCTCGAGAGGCGCAAGGTCGACGGCGGCTGGTTGGCGGCCTATGACGACTTCTACACCTTCATCGAGGACACCCAGTACCCGATTGAATTCGTGCTGAACGTCCACCCCGACAAGCCGGTGCGTGATGCGGCTCAGGCCTGCTCGCTTCGCTGGGCCGATTTCAGTTCACGGCTCGGGCAGAACGCCAAACTCTATCGCGCGCTGAAGGCCGCGCCGGTGCGGGACGATATCGACCGCGAGCTGGTGCGTGTCGGCCTGGCCGGCTTCGAGGATTCGGGCGTGGCACTGCCCCCCAAGGCGCGCGCCCGGGCCAAGCAGCTGCTTGACAGGACCAGCGAGCTGAGCCAGCAGTTCGAGAAAAATGTGCGTGATGCCGCCGTCACGGTGAGCTTCACCGAGGCCGAGCTCAAGGGTGTGCCGGACAGCGTCTGGAAGGACGCTAAACGCGATGCACAGGGCCTTGTTGTGCTGGGTGTTGACTATCCGAGTTATGTGCCTGTGCTGCAGAGTGCCGAGAGTGGCGCTGCGCGCGAGCGCATGTGGCGGGCCAAGACCAATGAGGGTGGGGCAGCGAATCTGAAGCTGTTGGCCGAGGTGGTGGAGGCGCGCCAGGAATACGCGGCGCTGTTCGGCTTCAAGGACTATGTGGATTTCAGCTTGCGTCGCCGCATGGCCAAGGATGGCGCGACGGCGATGAAGTTCCTCGATGAGGTCAAAGCCGCAGTCATCGAGGGCGAACGCGCCGACCTGCTGGAGCTGCGCGCCGCCAAGGCCCAGCATCTGGGCACGCCGGTCGAGGCCACCAAGGTCGAGCGCTGGGATGCCAGCTTCTATGCCGAGCGCATCCGCAAACAGCGCTTCTCAGTCGATCAGGACGCCTTCCGCGAGTTCTTCCCGCCGCAGGAAAGCCTGCTGTTCTCGATGCGAGTGATCGAGAAGATGATGGGTGTGAAGTACACGCCGGTGAAGGCCCAGACCTGGCACCCGGAGGTGCAGGCTTTTGCCGTCAGCGAGGCCGCCACGGGCAAGCCGCTGGCCACGATGTATGTCGACCTGTATCCGCGCGAGGGCAAATACAACCATGCGGCGGTCTGGCCGCTGCGCTCCAGCAGCACCCGCATCGACCGCAAGCCGACTGCTGCGCTGGTGGTGAACTTCGACCGCAAGGGCCTGACGCTGGACGAGGTCGAGACCCTGCTGCACGAGCTGGGCCACGCGGTGCACAACAACCTGTCGGCCACGCGCTATGCCTCGCAGGGCGGAACCAGTGTGATGCATGACTTCGTCGAGGCACCGTCGCAAATGCTGGAAGATTGGGTCTACGACAAGCAGGTGCTCAAGCTGATGGCCGAGGTCTGCCCGACCTGCAAGCCGGTGCCGGATGCCATGGTGGATCAGGCCGTGGCAGCGCGCGAGTACGGCAAGGGCACGCAGGTCGGACGTCAGCATCTGTACGCCAGCTATGACCTGCGCCTGCACGTCTCGGCCAAGCCTGACCCCATGGGACTGTGGGCCGCCATGGAAGGCGCGACGCCGCTGGGCCATGTGCCGGGCACGATGTTCCCGGCTGGCTTCGGGCATCTGGTGGGTGGCTATGGTGCCGGCTACTACGGCTATCTGTGGAGCCTGGTGCTGGCGATGGACCTGCGCGGCGAGTTCAAGGCGGACAAGCTGGGACAGGCCGTCGGCGCTCGCTACCGCAACATCATCCTCGGCCAGGGCGGACAGCGCCCGGCGCCGGAATTGGTGCGCGAGTTCCTGGGCCGTGAGCCCAGCAACAAGGCCTTCTTCGACTACCTGCGCAAGTAAGGGCGGCAAACAAACCCTTCTGGCGTCGTTGCTGCATGTACTGCCTGCGCCAGGACGCCTGGCCAGAACCGCTTCGCTGGCTTTTGGCGGCCGCCCTGAGTGCGGTCGCGCGCTGACGGCGCGCGGGTGGCAGCTTCAGCCGTTCGCTCGTTTCACCATGCGCCCGCAAGGCTTCGGTCTTGCGGGCGCTTTGCCGTGCCGGCCGCGATACTGCAGCCATGCTGGCTGAGAACGAGCGTCCCCCCGTCGATGCGGCAACGCGCCGCGTCCTGCCCTGGGTGGTGGCGCTGGCCTTCTTCATGCAGACGCTGGACACCACCATCCTGAATACGGCGCTGCCTGGCATGGCGGCGGACATGGGCGAAAACCCCTTGCGCATGCAGGCTGCAGTGGTGGCCTATCTGCTCACCGTGGCGCTGCTGATTCCAGCCTCCGGCTGGCTGGCTGACCGCTTCGGCACGCGCCGCGTGTTCGTCTGGGCCATCGTTTTGTTCACGCTCGGCTCGCTGGCTTGCGCGCTCTCACCGTCGCTGAAGGCGCTGGTGGCCGCGCGGGTGCTGCAGGGCATCGGCGGCGCCTTGCTGACGCCGGTCGGCCGGCTGGCGGTGCTGCGGGTGTTTCCGAAGGACGAGTTCCTGCCGGTGATGACCTTCATTGCGCTGCCCGGACTGCTGGGCCCGCTGATAGGTCCGGCCCTGGGCGGCTTGCTGGTGCAGTACGCCAGCTGGCACTGGATCTTCCTGATCAATCTGCCGGTGGGCCTTGTGGGTGTGCTGGTGGCGCTGCGCCACATGCCGCAACTGCGCAGCGACGCGCCGGCGCCGTTTGACTGGGGCGGCTTTGCCTTGTTCAGCCTCGGTCTGGTGCTGCTGTCGCTGGCCTTGCAGGGCTTTGGCGAAGCGATCCTCAGCCCGGCTGTCTGCGTGGTGATGCTGGTGGCCGGCCTGGCCTGCGTGATGGCCTACTGGCTGCATGCGGCGCGCGCCGAGCGACCGCTGTTCAGCCGCGCGCTGTTCGCGATCCCGACCTACCGCATCGGGCTGATCGGCAATGTGTTTGCGCGCCTGGGCAGCGGCGCCACGCCCTTTCTGATGCCGATGTTTCTGCAGCTGGGCCTGGGCTACAGCCCCAGCGTGGCTGGCCTTTCGATGGTGCCCACCGTGCTGGGGGCGATGCTTAGCAAGACGCTGGCCATCCGGTTGATCCGGCGCGCCGGCTATCGCCGCGTGCTGGTAGTCAACACGCTGCTGCTGGGCCTGATGATCGCCAGCTTCGCGTTGATCGACCGGCAGACCACGCATCTGTGGCTGGCCCTGCACCTGGCGCTGTTCGGCATGATCAACAGCCTGCAGTTCACCGCGATGAACACACTGACGCTGGGCGATCTGGATGCCGTCACAGCGAGCAGCGGCAACAGCCTGCTGGCGGTGGTGATGCAGCTCTCGATGAGCTTGGGCGTGGCCACATCAAGCGCCTTTCTGCTGCTCTACTCAGGCGGCGCCGGGGTGGCGCAGGTGCATCAGGGCCTGGGCGGCGCGCTGCTGCCGGCTTTTCATGCCACCTTTGGTTCGCTCGGTGCGATGGCCGCGCTGGCGGCCTTTATCTTCTACCAGCTGCGCGGACACGAAGGCAGTCCGGATGCGCGCGACACCAGCTCACCCGACTGAACTCAGAGCGGCACACAAAACCCAGCGAAGCGGTTCTGGCTAGGCTTCCTGGCACAGGCGGTGCATGCAGGTACGGCCAGCCAGGGCAACGACGCCAGAAGGGTTTTGTGAGCCGCTCTCAGGCTCGACGCCAGTCTTGCTCGATGAAGCGCAGCACGCTGTCCTCATGGTGCGTGCCGATCACCGCATGCGCCGCGTCCTTGACGGCGTCGATCGCATTGCCCATCGCGATGCCGCGGTGCGCGGCACGCATCATCGAGACATCGTTGACATGGTCGCCGAACACGACGATCTCGCGTTCGGCCAGGCCGTAGCGCTCGGCCAGTGTGCGTATCGCCTGGTCCTTGCTGGCGCGGCGGTCGTGAACGGTCAACCAGGGCCAGTCGGGCTGGTAGAGGTCTTCGTTCAGATGCGTCTGTACCGCATCGCCGCACAAGGTCTCGATCTCGGCCTGCAGCGCCTGCAGCGGCGCATGCCGGTCGACCACCACCAGGGTCACGAGCGGGTCGCGCAATTCGTCTTGCAAGCGTGCGCTCTGGCGCAGGCGCGGGTCGCCGTTGGCGATGCGCTCATCGACAAAGCTCTGCTGGCCGGCGTTGTGCGTGCTGTGCCAGAACAGCTGGTCACCCTTGCTGCCGTGGGTGGCAATGAAGGGCATCAAGCCGTGCTGGCGCACCAGCGCGAACAAGGCCTGGCCCAGGGCCGGCTCCATCGCGTTGACGAGCTCATGCCGGGCGCTGGCCATATCGCTGATGTAGGCGCCATTGGACGAGATCACGGGCAGCGCCAGCGGCAGGCCTTCCAGCAGGCGCTGGATCGACACCACATGGCGCGCGCTGGCCACCGTGAAGGTGAGCCCCTCCCTGAGCAGCCGCGTCAGGCCGGCGCGCGTGCTCGCCGAGAGCTGCCCTTGCGGATCCAGCAGCGTGCCGTCCAGGTCGCTGACATACAGCGTCACAGCACTTCGGAAGCGAAGTCCGCTAGACGCGAGCGTTCGCCACGGGCGAGCGTCACATGTCCGCTGTGGGCCCAGCCCTTGAAACGGTCGACGGCAAAGGTCAGGCCCGAGGAGCCTTCGGTCAGATAGGGCGTGTCGATCTGCGCCAGGTTGCCCAGGCAGACGATCTTGGTGCCCGGGCCGGCTCGGGTGATCAAGGTCTTCATCTGTTTGGGCGTCAGGTTCTGCGCCTCGTCGATGATGACGTACTTGTTCAGGAAGGTGCGGCCGCGCATGAAGTTCAGGCTCTTGATCTTGATCTTGCTGCGCACCAGATCATTGGTCGCGGCGCGGCCCCATTCGCCGGCGCTGCCATCGCCACGGGCCAGCACTTCCAGGTTGTCGTCCAGCGCGCCCATCCACGGGCCCATCTTCTCTTCCTCGGTACCCGGCAAGAAGCCGATGTCCTCACCCACCGGCACGGTGACGCGGGTGACGATGATCTCGCTGTAGCGGCGCTCGTCCAGCACCTGCTGCAGGCCGGCGGCCAGCGTCATCAAGGTCTTGCCGGTGCCGGCGGTGCCTGTCAGCGTGATGAAGTCGCAATCCGGGTCGGTCAGCAGGTTGAGCGCGAAGTTCTGCTCGCGGTTGCGTGCGGTGACGCCCCAGACGGAATTCTTCTGGTGGCCGAAATCCTTCAGCGTGCGCAGCACCGCGCTCTTGCCTGTGATCTCGGTGACCTTGGCATACAGCGGTGCCGAGCCGGGTGCTTCCAGATACACGAACTCGTTCACCAGCAAGGAGGGCACCAAGGGACCGCTGATGCGGTAGTAGGTGGTGCCGCCCTGCTGCCAGCTTTCCATGGTCTTGCCATGGCGCTCCCAGAAATCGGCGGGCAGGGCCTGAACGCCGGTGTAGAGCAGGTCGCTGTCTTCCAGGGCCTTGTCGTTGCGGTAGTCCTCAGCCGCCAGGCCCAGGGCACGGGCCTTGATGCGCATATTGATGTCCTTGGACACCAACACCACCTCGCGGCCGGGTTGAAGGTTCTTGAGCGCCTGGACGACGCCGAGGATCTGGTTGTCTGCCTTGCCCTGCGGCAGCCCGACGGGCAGCGGCGTATCAAGCAGCTGGGTCTGGAAGAACAACTTGCCGCCAGCTTCGCGGTGGCCGGTATGCGCCAGCGGCAGGCCCTTGGCCATCTCTTCGAGCGTGCTGCTCTGCAGGCTGGCGGCCAGGGCGTCGAGTTCGCGGCTGACCTGGCGCACATTGCGCGCCACTTCTGACATGCCCTTCTTGTGACCGTCCAGCTCTTCGAGCGTGATCATGGGCAGATAGATGTCGTGTTCCTCGAAGCGGAACAGGCACATCGGGTCATGCATCAGCACATTGGTGTCGAGCACGAAAAGCTTGGGCGCCTCCAGGCTCCTGGGCTTGCTGCTTCTGGCGGCTTTTGCCTTGGGCTTCTCAGTGGCTGCTGCCACAGGGGCTGGCGTGCTCGCCTGACGCGCGGGAAATGCCGTCTGGGCCAGCTGCGCTGGCGTGACGGGCTTGGCCGTGGCGCTTCGCTCTGACTTGACCGGCCTGGAGCGGCTGCTTGCCTCTGCAAGTGGCGCCGGCGATGGTACTGCTGCCGGGCGGGGTGTCGGGGCTTTGCTGACGGCCGGCGTCGCGGCAAAGGCAGTAGCGTCTAGGCGGCTGGCGCGTTTGGTCGGGGGCTTGGGCAGAGGCATGAGGCGTCGGTCAAGGCGCAGGACTGCGCTGTCGTTGGCGGAAGAACGCGCCCTGAAGGCCCTGAAAAGCAAAAAGCCGCAAAGACGGCGACTTTGCGGCTTCTGGGGCTGACTGCAGGGCGCTGGGGCATGAACTCATTATGCACAAAGCGTGCTGGCGGACGATGGCGACCGATGTGCGCAGCGGAGATGCAACAAAGCCGGCTGGGATGGTCTTCCGAGCCAGCTTCGCGTGGATACTGCGGGGCTGCGCCCGCCAGGCATTTGGAGGCTGAAAGGGCCGTTCAGGCCGCTTCCTTCTTCAGGGCCTTGACGGCCTTCAGCACTTCGTCGACATGGCCGGCCACCTTGATGCCGCGCCATTCAGCGCGCAGCACGCCGCCTGCGTCGATCAGGAAGGTCGAGCGCTCAATGCCCTTAACCTTCTTGCCGTACATGATCTTGTTCTTGACCACGCCGAACATGTGGCAAAGCTTCTCTTCGGTGTCGGCGATCAGTTCGAAAGGAAGCTCAAGGGTCTGCTTGAACTTGTCGTGCGACACCATATTGTCACGCGACACGCCGAGCACCACGGCGCCGGCCTTCACGAAGTCCTTGTGACGGTCGCGAAACTGCATGGCTTCGGTGGTGCAACCCGGCGTGTTGTCCTTGGGATAGAAGTACAACACCACGGCTTGACCCAGGAAGGAATGCGGTGTGAACTTCAAGCCGCCGGTGGCGAGAGCTTCAATTTCCGGAAGGGGTTTGTTGAGCGCTGGCGTCATGAGGCGTTCTATAGGAGAGGGTGCCCGGCTGGGCATAGCCCGGGATTATACGTTGAACGCGAAGGCGCCCCGGCCAGCCCAGGGTCGCCCTTTGGAGGGATGCGAAGCGTCTGTGTTCAGGCCTCGATCAGCAAGGCCGCAAGAACCGAGCGCCCTTCGCTGGAGAGCACGTTGTAGGTCCGACAGGCCGCAGCCAGATCCATGGTTTCGATGCCGATGCGGGCCGAGATCAGGCCGCGATACAGCGCTGGCCGTGCAAACCTCAGCTTGTTGCCGCTGCCGAACACCACGAGCTCGGGCTTCAGTGCAAGCATCTGCTCGAAGTGCGCCTCATCGAGCGTCTCGAAGGCCGACACGTTCCAGGCTTGCACTGCGCCTTGCCAGGGTACGAGCAGACTGCTGGTGTGAACACGTCCGTTGACCCAGACGCGCGAGCCGTCGTGGCGTGAAATGCTGTTGCCGCCCTGCGGCTCATCGAGTTGAAACTTCATGCGCTGTGTTGCGGGCGTGGCGCCACGCAAGGCGCGGAGCTTGCGGCGTGGCGGACTGGCACTGACCCTGTGTTTAAATTCGGCGTTTTGCGGCGCAGCATAACCGCAGCCCTAATCCCCCATCCGGAGTCCGTCTTGAAGACCATCGCCAAGTCCAGCAAGCTCGCCAATGTCTGCTACGACATCCGTGGACCTGTTCTGGACAAGGCGCGGCAGATGGAGGAAGAGGGACAGAAGATCATCAAGCTGAACATTGGCAATGTCGCTGCGTTCGGCCTGGAGCCGCCGGACGAGATCGTGCAGGACATGATCCGAAACCTGCCGTCGACGGCCGGCTATACCGACTCTAAGGGCCTGTTCGCGCCCCGCAAGGCGGTGGTGCACTACTGCCAGGAAAAGAACATCCGCGGCGTCACCGTCGACGATGTCTATCTCGGCAACGGCGCGTCTGAGCTGATTGTGATGGCGCTCAACGCCTTGCTGGATACCGGTGACGAGGTGCTGCTGCCGGCGCCGGACTACCCGCTGTATACGGCCGCAGTGGCGCTGTCCGGCGGCACGCCGGTGCACTATATGTGCGACGAGCAGAGCGACTGGATGCCCGATATCGAGGACATCCGGCGCAAGGTCACGCCCCGCACCAAGGCCATCGTCATCATCAACCCGAACAACCCGACCGGCGCGCTCTACCCCGAGAGCGTGTTGCGGGAGATTGTCGAGATCGCGCGCCAGAACGAGCTGATCGTTATGGCCGACGAGATCTACGACAAGACGCTTTACGACGGTCAGACCCACACCAGCATCGCCTCGCTGGCCGACGACGTGCTGTTCCTGACCTTCAACGGCCTGTCGAAGAACTATCGTTCCTGCGGCTACCGTGCCGGATGGATGATCGTCTCGGGCGAGAAGCGCCACGCCAAGGACTACATCACCGGCCTGAACATGCTGGCCTCGATGCGCCTGTGCGCCAACACGCCGGGCCAGCTGGCCATCCAGACGGCGCTGGGCGGCTACCAGAGCATCAAGGATCTGGTCGCGCCCGGTGGACGCCTGTGCCGCCAGCGCGACCTCGCCTATGAGTTGCTGACGCAGATTCCCGGCGTTACCGTGGTCAAGCCGAAAGCTGCTTTGTATATGTTCCCCCGCCTGGACCCCAAGATCTACCCGATCGAGGACGACCAGCAGTTCGCCTACGAGCTGCTGGCCGAGGAAAAGGTGCTGATCGTGCAAGGGACGGGCTTCAACTGGACAGCCCCCGATCACTTCCGCCTGGTGTTTCTGCCGAACACGGACGATCTCCGTGATGCCATCGGCCGCATCGAGCGCTTCCTGGCGCATTACCGCAAGCGCCACACGAAATGATCCACCCCCGAAGCGCCTCCGGCGCTTCCCCTCTAGGGGGCGCACCCGGTGGCCTTGCAAAGCCAGTTCGACAGGTGCCGCTCGGGAATTCAAGATGACATGAGTGAGTGAGTACGAGATGAAAGCGATCAAAGTCGGCCTGTTGGGCATCGGTACCGTGGGCAGTGGCACCTTCAATGTGCTGCGCCGCAATCAGGATGTGATCCGCGGCCGTGCCGGCCGTGGCATCGAGATTGCGATGGTGGCCGACCTGAACACCGAGCGCGCCCGCGAGATCGTCGGCGACGCCGCCGTCGTGGTGAGCGATGCCCGCGAGGTGATTGCCAACCCCGAGATCGACATCGTCGTCGAGCTGATTGGCGGCTATGGCATCGCCAAGGCGCTGGTGCTGGAGGCGATTGCCGCCGGCAAGCATGTGGTCACCGCCAACAAGGCGCTGCTGGCCGTGCATGGCACCGAGATCTTCGCCGCTGCGCATGCCAAGGGTGTGATCGTGGCGTTCGAAGCGGCCGTGGCCGGAGGCATCCCCATCATCAAGGCGCTGCGCGAAGGCCTGACGGCAAACCGCATCGAGTGGATTGCCGGCATCATCAACGGCACCACTAACTTCATCCTGTCGGAGATGCGTGGCAAGGGCCTGGACTTCGGCGTGGTGCTGAAGGAAGCGCAGCGCCTGGGCTATGCCGAGGCTGATCCGACCTTCGATATCGAAGGTGTGGACGCCGCGCACAAGGCCACCATCATGTCGGCCATCGCCTTTGGCATCCCGGTGCAGTTCGACAGGGCGCATGTGGAAGGCATCACCAAGCTGCAGGCGGCTGACATCAAGTACGCCGAGCAGCTGGGCTATCGCATCAAGCTGCTGGGCATCGCGCGCCGTCGTGAGAATGGAATCGAGTTGCGCGTGCACCCGACGCTGATCCCGAGCCAGCGCCTGATCGCCAACGTCGAAGGTGCGATGAATGCTGTGGTGGTGCAGGGCGATGCCGTGGGCACCACGCTGTACTATGGCAAGGGCGCTGGTTCTGAGCCCACCGCCTCGGCCGTGATCGCTGACTTGGTGGACATCACCCGCCTGCACACCGCCGACCCCGATCACCGTGTGCCGCATCTGGCCTTCCAGCCGGATGCGATGAACGACACGCCCATCCTGGCCATGGATGATGTGGTCACCGCCTTCTACCTGCGCCTGTGCGTGGCCGACCAGGCTGGCGTGCTGTCCAGCATCACCACCATCCTGGCCGAGAACGACATCTCGATCGATGCCGTGCTGCAGCGTGAATCGGCCGAGGGCGAAAAGCAGACCGACCTGATCATCCTGACCCATGACACCGTCGAGGGCCGCATGAACAAGGCGCTGTCGCAGATGCAGGCGCTGCCGACCGTTCTGGCGCCCATCGTCAAGTTGCGCAAAGAGGAACTGGCCTGATGCGTTATGTCAGCACCCGCGGCGACAAGACTGAGCGCCGCTTCTGCGAGATCCTGCTCGAAGGCTTGGCGCCGGACGGCGGCCTCTACCTGCCGCTGCAATATCCAAAGGTCGACGATGCGACGCTCTCGAAGTGGCGCGGTCTGGCCTATGCCGACCTGGCCTTCGAGATCCTGAGCCTGTACATCGATGACATCCCGGCCGGGGATCTGCGCGCCATCGCGCGCCGCACTTACACGGCCGAGGTCTTCGGCACGCCCGAGATCACGCCGCTGAAGACGCTGGAGTCGGGGCTGGCGCTCGAAGCCCTGTCCAACGGCCCCACGCTGGCCTTCAAGGACATGGCGATGCAGCTGCTGGGCCAGCTGTTCGAGTATGAGCTCAATCGCCGCGGCGAAACGCTCAACATCCTGGGTGCGACCTCGGGCGACACCGGCAGCGCGGCCGAGTACGCTATGCGTGGGAAGCAGGGCGTCAACGTCTTCATGCTCAGCCCGCATGGCCGCATGAGCCCCTTCCAGCAGGCGCAGATGTTCAGCCTGCAGGACGCCAACATCCACAACATCGCCATCGAAGGCGTGTTCGATGACTGCCAGGACATCGTCAAGGCGGTGTCCAATGATCTGGACTTCAAGCGTCGATACAAGATCGGCACCGTCAACTCGATCAACTGGGCGCGTCTGCTGGCGCAGGTGGTGTACTACTTTGCCGGCTACTTCCAGGCCACGAAGTCCAATAGCGAGAAGGTCAGCTTCTGCGTGCCTTCGGGCAACTTCGGCAATGTCTGCGCCGGCCACGTGGCGCGCATGATGGGCCTGCCGATAGCCAAACTGGTGGTGGCCACCAACGAGAACGACGTGCTCGACGAGTTCTTCCGCAGCGGCGTCTATCGCGTGCGCGGCTCGGCCGAGACGCATGAGACCTCCAGCCCCTCGATGGACATCTCCAAGGCCAGCAACTTCGAGCGCTTCGTGTTCGACCTGCTGGGCCGTGATGGCGCGCGCACCAAGGCGCTGTTCGGCGAGGCTGTGGCCAAGCAAGGTCGCTTCGAGATCAGCGCGGAGGAGTTCGCCCGCATCGCCGGCTACGGTTTTGCCTCGGGCCGCTCCACCCATGCCGACCGCCTGGCCACCATCCGCAGCTGCTATGCAAGCTACGGCGTGTTGATCGACACCCACACGGCCGACGGCTTGAAGGTGGCGCTGGAGCAGCGCGAAGCAGGTGTCACCATGCTGGTGCTTGAGACGGCACTGCCAGCCAAGTTCGCCGCCACCATCCAGGAAGCGCTGGCCATCGAGCCGCCGCGTCCGGCGGGCCTGGAAAACATCGAAGCCCTGCCCAAGCGCGTCACGGTGATGCCGGTGGATGTGCAGCAGGTCAAGGACTTCGTCCGAAGCCATGTCTGACGCGCCACGGCGTCCGCCGATGCAGAGCCTGGATGAGGCTCTGGAGCGTCTGCTGTTGCGCGTGGCGCCGCTGGGTGAGGCCGAGACCCTGCCCACGGCCGAGGCCTTGGGCCGCGTGCTGGCGGCTGATGTGGTGTCGGCCCTGGATGTGCCGCCGGCCGACAACACCAGCATGGACGGCTACGCGCTCTGTGCGGCCGATGTGGCCAGGCCGGGCACCTTGCTGCCGGTGGCGCAGCGCGTGCCTGCCGGCGTGGTGGGCGCGCTGCACCAGCCGGGCACGGCGGCGCGCATCTTCACGGGCGCGCAGATCCCTGTGGGTGCCGACGCAGTGGTGATGCAGGAGCAGTGCGAGGCTGTGCCCGGCGATGGGCTGGGCAGCGTGCGTGTCAACGCCGAGGTGCAGAGCGGCCAGTGGATTCGCCGCCAGGGCGAGGATGTGCGCAGGGATTCGGTCGTGCTCGCCGCCGGCCACAAGCTCGACGCTGCGGCCCTGGGTCTGGCTGCCACGGTCGGCGCCGCCCAGCTGACGGTGGCACGCCGCCCGCGCGTGGCGCTGTTCTCCACCGGCGATGAGCTGGTCATGCCGGGCGACCCGCTCAAGCCCGGCGCCATCTACAACAGCAACCGCTTCACGCTGCGCGGCCTGCTGCAAGGCCTGGGCTGCGAGGTGGTCGATCTGGGCATCGTGCCCGACCAGCTGGATGCCACGCGCGCCGCGCTGCGCGAAGCCGCGAGCCAGGCGGATCTGATCATCACCTCGGGCGGCGTCTCGGTCGGCGAGGAAGACCATCTGCGCCCCGCCGTGCAGGCCGAGGGCGAACTGGACCTGTGGCAGATCGCGATCAAGCCGGGCAAGCCGCTGGCCTGCGGGCGCGTCGGCCAGGCGCACTTTGTCGGCCTGCCGGGCAACCCAGTGTCCAGCTTTGTGACCTTCCTGCTGCTGGTGCGTCCAGTGATCCTGCGGCTGCAGGGAGCCACGCGTCTGACGCCACGCCGCTTTGCGCTGCGCGCCGATTTCGCCTGGCCCAAGCCCGACCGGCGCCGCGAGTTTCTGCGTGTGCGCTTGAACGATGGTGGCGGCCTGGACCTGTTCGCCAACCAGAGTTCGGGCGTGCTGAGCTCGGCCGTCTGGGCCGATGGGCTGGTGGACAACCCCGCCGGCGCGCCCATCGCGCCGGGCGACAGCGTCAGCTTCATCCCGTTTTCAGAAGTGCTGTCATGAGCCATACGACCATCACCGTGCGTTACTTTGCTTCGCTGCGCGAAGCGCTTGGCGCCAGCGAAAGCCTGGCCTGGCAGCCTGGTATGAGCGTGAGCGGCCTGCGTGACCAGTTGCTGGCGCGCGGCGAGCCGCATGCCTCGGCGCTGAGCCGCGCGCGCGCGCTGCGCTGCGCGCTCAACCAGCAGATCGCCAAGGAAGACGTGCTGATTCCCGAAGGCGCCGAAGTCGCCTTCTTCCCGCCGGTCACTGGCGGCTGAGTGGCCCGCCGACGCCATGCAGGGACTGCACCTGACGGCTGACCTGCGCGGCTGCGATCCGGCCCAGCCGTTGATGGCTGATGTCGCAGCGCTGCAGGCTCTGTGTGTCGACGCTGTCGAGGCCGCCGGGCTGGGAGCTGTGGCCGAGCTGTTCCACCGCTTCACGCCAGCGCCCGGCGCGGCGCAGAGTGGCATCACCGGCGTGGTGCTGCTGGCCGAATCACATCTGGCGGTGCACACCTGGCCCGAGTTGGGCGCGGTAACGCTGGATGTCTATGCCTGCAATCTGGGTCGCGACAACAGCGCGCGCGTCGAGCAGCTGATGGCGCAGCTCATCGAGGCTTTTGCACCGACGGGTGTGCAGCGTCAGCTCTTGCGCCGCGGCGACTGAACCTCGCGGGCCAGGCGGGCCGCGACGGTGGCGCCCTGTGTGAAGGCTTCCTCAAAGACCGAATAGCCGGCCACATCGCTGTGTGCAAAATGCAGCCGACCCTGCTGCTGCTCTCGCAAGGCGGCCAACGCCGCTGACCCGCGCACGCCCGGCGTCGGGATGCTCATCGCATGGCCCCAGCGCGCTAGGTCGATGCGCTGCAGCTGCTGTGGCAGATCGGCATGGGTGTGAGCCAGCTCGGCGATCACGGCCTGCGCCCACACGGCCCAGTCATCGCCCAGCAGCGTCGCGCGCTGCTGGCGCGGCAGGGCCCAGTAGTGTGTGATCAGGCCCGGCCGGGGTGTCGGGTCCAGCGTCTGATGGCGCGCATCCACATAGCCCAGTGCCGGGCTGCCGTAGGCCACGCTGTCCCAGGCTGGCCCGACGCCGGGTCGGTCCAGCAGCGCGGACTTGAGGCTGAGGTTGCTGACCAGCCACGGCGCATAACTGATCTCCTGCGCGGCGGCCTGCAGCGCCGGTGGCACGGCCTCCAGGAGGCGCAGCGCAACGAACAGCGGCGTGGCCAGCACCAGCTGGCTGGCACTCCAGCGCTCGGGAGCTTGTGTGGCCTCGTTCCAGGCCAGCAGTTCGACCTGATGCCGGCTCTCGCGCACCCGCAGCACAGTGCGGCCGGTGAACAGCTGCGCTGGCAAGCCTTGCGCCATGCGTTGCGTCAGCCAGGCATTCCCCTCGGGCCAGGTCAGCACCGCCTCGCGCTCGCCTTCGGCATCGCCGGACGCATGAAAGCCGTGGCGGCTGGCAAAGTACTGAATGCCGGCCCAGGCGGAGACTTCGGCGATGCCGGCGCCGTAGTCGTCGCGGCAGCAGTAGTCGAGGTACCAGAGCAGGCCGGCTTCATCCAGTTGCTGCGCCCGCAGCCACTGCGCCATCGTCTGGCCGTCGAGCGCGGCATGCGCGGCTGTCCAGCGCGCGTGGCGGCTGGGCATGGCAAAGCCCAGCTCGCGCCGGGCCTGATTGACCCGCATCGCAAAGCGCCGGTATTGCGCCCGGCGCTGCGGCAGATCGTCGGCGGGCGGCAGCAGGCCCTCCACCCATTCGCCCTCATAGAAGAGGCGCTCCTGCGGGCTGTGGCAGAGATGGCGCTCGTCGAAAACGGTGCGGCCCAGCTCGGTACGCGCCAGGCCCAACTCGAACAGCAGCTGCTGCACTTCGCGCGCCTCCGCGCCCGGCAGCGGCAGGTAATGCGCGCCCAGCGGGCAGGGCTGGCCGCCGACCTGATGCGCGCGGGCATTGCCGCCGGCTTGGTCTTCCAGCTCCAGCAGCGCGCAATCGATGCCGCCCGCTTGCAAGGCCCGCGCGCAGGCAAGACCTGACACGCCGCCGCCGACGATCAGCACCTCGGTGCGCCGCATGGGGCCATCGCTCCAGGCTGGCGGCGTTTGACGCAGCCGGTGACCGCGCGCCGCACTGGCGCCGACCCAGCCGCCTTGCAGCGGTGCTGGCGGCGCCTCGCAGCCCGCCAACGGCAGCCCGGCAGCGGCCAACAGCAGTTCGCGCCTGCGCAGCTGGGGAGCCATCAGTGCAGCTTGCCCCACTCGGCCTCGAACTCCTGCACCAGCACCTGGTTGGAGAGGCGGTTCACCTGGGTGGGCAGGCGAGCCATGTCGGGCGGGAACTGCGTCATGGCCGTCAGGCCTTCGACGCTGAGAAAGCGCAGCCCTTCAGGTAGCTGGCGCGGCGGGCTCCAGGGCCGGCGCGAGGCCAGCACAAAGCCCCACTCGCCGAAGCTGGGCACATGTGCGTGGTAGGGCGTGGTGCTCAGTCCCACCGCCTCGATGGTGTTCACCACGGTCCAGAAACTGCGGCGCGCCACCAGTGGCGAGGTGGACTGCACCACGGCAAAGCCGCCGGCTGACAGATGCTGGTCCACCAACTGGTAGAAGCTGGTGGTGTAGAGCTTGCCCAGCGCGAAATTGCTGGGGTCGGGGAAGTCGATCACGATCACGTCGAAGACCTCCTTCGATTGCTCGAGCCAGCCGAAGGCATCGGTGTTGACGATCGTCAGCTTGTCGCTCTTCAGCGCGCCGCCGTTGAGTCGGCTCAGCAGCGGCAGCGTGGCAAAGAGTCGCGTCATATGCGGATCCAGCTCCACCAGCGTGACCTGCTCGATGCTGGGGTAGCGCAGCACCTCGCGCACCGCCATGCCGTCGCCGCCGCCCAGCACCAGCACGCGCTTGGGCGCGCCATGCGCCGCCATGGCCGGGTGCACCAGTGACTCGTGATAGCGGTACTCGTCGCGCGAGTGGAACTGCAGATTGCCGTTCAGGAACAGGCGCGTGCCGGCGCGGCTGTCGGTCACGACCACACGCTGGTAGTCACTGCTTTCGCGCACCACGATGTGGTCGCCATAGAAGCGGTCTTCAGCCCAGGTGCTCAAGGTTTCGGCCTGGAACATCGCCCCCAGCAGCAGCGCCAGGCTGAGGGCGCAGGCCCAGGCCAGGCTGCGCCAGGCGCGCAGCTCGGCGCGGAACAGCCACAGCGCCCAGATCGCCACCAGCACATTCAGCAGGCCGAAGAACACGCCGGTGCGTATCAGCCCCAGATGCGGCACCAGCAGCAGTGGGAAGGCCACCGCCACCAGCAGTGCGCCCAGGTAGTCGAAGGTCAGCACCTGCGAGACCAGCTCACTCAGCCGGTAGCGCTGGCTGAAGTGGGCCTTCAGGATGCGCATCACCAGCGGAATCTCCAGCCCCACCAGCGCGCCCACCAGGAGCACCAGGCCGTAGAGCAGCACGCGAAAGCCGGCCAGCTGATCGGGCGGCAGCAGGCTGTGTGCGGTGAACAGCGCGGCCGGCATTAGCCCGCCGATCACGCCCACCAGCAACTCGATCTTCAGGAACTGCGCGATCAGCTGGCGCTCGACATAGCGGCTCAGCCAGGAGCCCAGTCCCATCGCAAACAAATAGGCGCCGATGATGGTGCTGAACTGCAGCACCGAGTCTCCCAGCAGATAGCTGGCCAGCGCACCGGCTGCCAGTTCATAGACCAGGCCGCAGGCGGCGATGACGAAGACACTGCCGAGCAGCAGCAGTTCGGGCAGGGAGGCGCGCGACGGTGCGGGCGCTGAGGCGCTGGGCTCGTTCAATTGGAATCTAGGGCAGCGGCAAGAGCCCGTTGCTCGCTGGCTTGCAGCAGCTTGGCGCAGAAGCGCGCCAGATGCGGGTCGCTGTGGCTCAGCGGCAGTGCGTTCTGGTCGAACCAGCGCACCGAGGCGAACTCCTCAGCGTCGAAATCAATGTGGTTTCCGCTGGGGACACGCACGACGTACCACAGCGAGATATCGGTATGGCCGGCGGTCAGCCCGACGGTCTCGGTGGCGGTGATGAACAGCGGCGCGCCGACGGGCTCGGGGGGCGCGAAGCCCAGCTCTTCGACGATCTCGCGTGCTACCGTGTCGCGCGGGTGTTCGCCCGGCTCCACATGGCCGCCCGGTGGTAGCCACAACAACGCCTTGCGGTGTTCGACCAGCAACAGGCGCTGTGCTTCGTCGACGACGGCGAAGTAGGACACCAGATGCCTCGGCGGTGTGGCCGGCTTGGCCAGGCGGCAGAGCTCGGCACCACTATCTATCCAGTTCAGCGCCTCTTGCTGATGCGCAGCTTCCAGCGCATCGAGCGGCCGCAGCGCGGCCACTTCGGCGCGGATCTGCTGGCGCAGCGTCTGCTTGCTCACCCGTTCAGCCCTTGATCGCCGCGGCCACGATCAGGCCGATGGCGATACACATGGCGCCCACCACGATGGCCAGTGCCACGTTCTTGTGCTCGACGATTTCTTCCCACAGCTTGTAGGGCGTCAGCTTGTCGACGATCAGGAAGGAGGTCCAAAACACCAGCACACCGATCACGGCATACAGGATTGAGCCCAGCACGACGGCGGGATTGAGCCATTCGATGTACATCACTGCTCTCCTTCAGAGTATTGGGGTCGTTCGTTCACTTGTGTCCACCGCCGCCGCTGCTGTAGCCGCCGTAGGAGCCACCGCCCGAGCCGATGCGCACACCCGAGCCGCTGCTGCGCTGCTTGCACTGCTGGTATTCGCTGCTGGCCGCGCCATAGGTCTTCTTGTACGGCTCGCAATCGTCCTTGCTGCAGGCGCGCAGCAGCGCAACCAGCAGCGCGATCAGCAGCAGGCCGATGACGATATTGCGCAGCAGCTTGCCGGGCTCGAAGCTGAGGCTCTTGGCATCGCGTTGCAGCGCTGCGGTCTGATCGGCGGCGAGCTTGAAGGCGCGCTGCACCTCGGAGGCATCCAGCGTGCGCCCTTGGCTCCAGGTCACTTCGTTGCCAGTCTGTTCGCGGCTGAGCAACTCGGTGCGGGTGCCGCTCTTGGATTCGAAGTCGCTGACGAGGGCGCGTTCCTCGCGCTTGATGCGCCAGTAGAACTCGCCCAGCACATAGGTCACCTTGGCGGTGTAGGTCCAGCGCTTCTGGTAGGTCTTGCCCTGCCACTCCATCGCGCCGCCACCGGCCGGGCGCGGCGCGCCGGTCAGTGGCCGCACCAGGCTCCAGCCATCCTGGGTATCAACCAGAAAGGCAAAGCCTTCGAGCTTGTTGAACAGCAGGTATTCGCGCCAGAAGGTCTGCTCGTCGTCGGCAGTTTCCGGCAGATCGCAGCGTTCCAGATAGCCGACCACCTGCCAGGGCTTGGGCACGCCGCCGCTGATGGCCAGCTGGCCTGTCGTGCCTAGCGGGATCTGCGGCTGCATGCCGTTCATCTGGCCGAAATGCTTTAGGTCAGCGCCGAGCTCGGTGGAGATGTCGACCACCGCATCGCATTGCTCGCAGACGATGGACTGGCTGTTCTCCAGCCGCGGCGTGAGGGCCGCGCCGCAGCTGGGGCAGGGCCTGGCCTTGGAGGCCAGCGTCCTGCTGCTGTCCTCGCGCAGGCCGCTCATGGCCAGCTCGGCCAACTGCACCGGGCGGCCCACCGACCAGCTGGGCGCTGCCGCCTGGCTGTAGTCCAGCGTAGCGACCTCGTCCTGGGCGTTGCGCAGGTCGGCCACCCAGAAGCTGTTCAGCAGCTCGGGCGCATGCGGCAGTTCGCCTTCGGCGGCCAGCAGCGTGGCCTCGATCTTCGAAGCCACCTGCCAGGGCAGGCCGGCGACGATCTGCTGTGCGCCCACCACCAGCGCTTCGGCCGCCGGCGGCGCTTCGGCGAGCGGCGCCTCGAATGCGATCACGAAGGCACCGTTGTCTTCCGACAGCCAGGCGCTGCGGCCCTGGTCGAACAGGATGTGCCATTCGTTCCAGCCGCCCTCGGCATAGCGCAGCTGCAGCCGGCCGACGACGCTGAAGCCCTCGCCGGCATAGCGCCCGTTGGCGCCGAGTTGCAGCGGCGAGTAGTCCTCGAATAACTCGGCACTCTGGCCGATCTTGCGCAGCGCCTCCCCCTCGCGCAGCAGGGTGGATCGGCAGAAACTGCAGACCGTGCTGGCTGACGCGGCCGAGGCGAACTCGACCGGCGCGCCGCAGTTGGGACAGGCCGCTTGCCAGCGGCGCTGGGTGCTCGAGCTCAAGACCGGATCAGCCCAGCTTCTTCAGGAGCTCGGCCTTTTTTGCCGCGAACTCTTCGTCGGTCAGGATGCCCTTGCTTTTCAGATCACCAAGCTTCTCCAGCATCGCCATGATCTGCTCGGGGCTCTGCGCTGGCGCGGCAGCGGTCGCCGTGCCCACTCCGACCCCCAGGCCCTGGCCCAGCTGCTGCGCCATCACCTGGCCGAGCGCAAGACCTGCCCCCAGGCCCATCGCATCGCCGGCCACACCGCCGCCGGACGCTGCACCCTCGGCCATCTTGGGCAGCGCTTGCGCGGTCTGGTACTGCATGAACTGGCCCATGTTCTGGCCGATCATGCCCATGCCGATCTTCTGATCGAGGATCTTCTGCAGCTCCTCGGGCAGCGAGACGCTTTGCAGCGTGACGCTGTCCAGCGCCAGGCCCAGCTTTTCGAACTCCGGCGCGGTGGCGGTCTGCAGCTGCTTGGCGAACTCAATCTGGTTGGCGGCCAGGTCCAGGAAGGGAATGCCGCTGGCAGCCACCGCATCAGCGATGTGCTGCAGCATCAGGCCGCGCAGCTGGCCTTCGAGTTCCTGCACGGTGTAGGTCTCGCGGGTGCCGGCAATCTGGCTGTGGAATTGCTTGGCATCGGCGATGTGCCAGGCGTAGTTGCCGAAGGCGCGCACCCGCACCGCGCCGAAATCCTTGTCGCGGATGGTGATGGGCTGCGGCGTGCCCCAGCGCTGGTCGATCTGCTGGCGCGTGCTGAAGAAGTAGACATCGCTCTTGAACGGAGACTCGAACAGCTTGTCCCAGTTCTTCAGATAGGTCAGCACCGGCAGGGTCTGTGTCGTTAGCGTGTACATGCCGGGGCCGAACACATCGGCCACCTGGCCTTCGTTGACGAAGACCGCGACCTGCGTCTCGCGCACCGTCAGCGAGGCGCCGTTCTGGATTTCCATGCCCGCCATCGGAAAGCGCCAGGCCAGCGTGCCGTCGCCGGACTCGGTCCATTGCAGAACGTCGATGAACTGTTTCTTGATGAAATCCATCAGGGCCATGGCTTGCTCCTTGCTGAAAGGTGCGGGCAGTATCCCAGACCCTGTGGCCGGCTCTGGACACACCAACGGGGGGTGACTTTCAGCTGCGGCGACGTGCGCCGGCGGCACCGGCCAGCATGGTGGCGGCCATAGCCCAGAACAGCGGCGCCACGCCTAGCGCCGCGCCGACGGCGCCGAACAGCAGCGGCATCACGGTCTGGCTGGTGTTGATCAGCGTGGTGCGCAGGCCCAGCGCCTCGGCAGCGCGGCCTTCGGGCGCTGACTGGTGCAGCAGGGTCAGCACCATGGGCTGCGGGGCGCCCAGTCCCAGGCCAAGCACGAAGGTGATGGCCATCAGCACACCGACGCTGTGCGTGAACGGTACAGCCACATAGGCTGCACCGGCGATCACCAGTGAACCCATCAGCAGGCCCCAGGGCCGCACGCGGTGCGCAAAGAAGGGCATCGCCAGGCGCACCGCGAAAGTGGCCGCTGCGAAGGCGCCCATCACGATGCCGATCTGCGAGGGCCGCAGGCCGATCTGTGCCCCGTAGACCGGAATCGCGAAGTTGTAGATGTCCCAACCGACCGTCAGGATGGCCATGGCGATGAAGAGCCGGCGCAGCTCGGGGTCGCGCAACAGCTCGAACACATGGCCCTTTGGGGCCAGGTCTTGTTTGGCACGCGTGGCGCCATTGGGCAGCAGCTTGGCCCACAGCGCCAGCAAGGGCATCACGGTGAACAGCGCCAGGATCAGGAAGCAGGCGCGGTAGCCCAGGCTCTCGATCGACATGCCCACCAGCAGCGGCGCGACGAAGGCCGAGGTCGAGAAGCCTAAAGCGACATAGCTGAAGTTGACGGTGCGCTCTTCGGGCGCGCTCATCTCGCCGACCGCGTGATAGGCCGCCACATTGATCAGCATGAAGGACACGCCGACCAGCACCGCTGTCACATACAGGCTCGCAACATGGGGAATGGCAAAGGGCGCGATGGTGCCCAGGCCCACACCCAGCGTGCCCAGCAGCATCGGCCGCTGGATGCCGCGCCGGTCGATCCAGCGGCCGGCAGCCACCGAGCTGAGCGCCGGCAGGAGCGCATACAAGGCAACGAGCGTGCCGACGGTGAAGGTGGAGGCACCCTGGTGGATGGCATACAGCGCGACTGCGATCCGGCTGCCGTTGAAGGCGACATGGGTCAGGACCAGCAGAATGACGATCAGGGGCAGGGGGCGCATGGCTGCCTGATTCTAGGAAGCGGATCGCCTGCTTTCGGCTGGCCTGCCGACCGCTGCGGCCGTGCATCGCACGGTCGCAGAACGGTTGCCGGACTCAGAGCGAGGGCCAGATGCCCGGTTCGATGTCCAGGCGCAGATACCAGTCCGAGGGCAAGGTGCCGGCCCACACCAGATTGTGGTGCGGCAGCAGGCGGCGCTTGGCAAAGGTCATGCGGGCATCGGTCAGCGCCAGCAAGGTGCGTGCGCTCCAGTTCACGCCGGCCGGCGACGCGGCCACACCGACGGTGATCGTCAGCCCGCGGCCCAGCGTCGAGAAGGCCTTAGCCACCTCGCCACGCAGACGCTCGGCCACCAGCAGGGCGGCGGCCAGGTCATGGCTGGGCAGCAGCAGCATGAATTCATCGGAGCCCATATGCACCAGGGTTGAGGCTGCCGGCCGGTGCTGCATCAGCAACTCGGCCAGGCTTTGCAGCACCGCATGGGCCTTGTCGCCACCGGCCTGGTCCTGATAGTCCTTGAAATGATCGACATCGAGCGTCAAGGTGGCCAGCGGCTGCCCGCTGCTGCGCGCTTGTGCAGCGGCGGCATCCAGCGCGGCGAGCATGGCCTCGCGCCCAAGCAGTCCAGGCAGATCCAGCAAGTCGGCGACGAGTGTGGGCATGCAGTACTCCGGATGACGAGGATCGGCCCATGCTAGCCAGCGCATCGGGCTTGACCATGCTCCATAACCCTCGGCTTCCGGGTGAAGCCCTCGCAGTTCGAGTCATCAGCCGGAGGCGCCGGTCCTAGAATGATTTTGTTGCCAGGCACAGGAAGCGCATGACCGCTGAAGATCGAACGCCATCGAGTGCAGGATTCTGGGCACGCCTCGCGGCACAGTCGGCTGATGGCGCGGCGACCCGCCAGCTGTTGCTCGTCGGCCTGCTGCTGATGGGCTTTGTCGTAGCGACCCTCACCTGGCAGTCCGCGCGCGTGGAATCAGACCGCCTGAACCATTTCAAGGGCGAACTGCAGCATGTGGCCGAACTCATCGATGTCACTTTGACGCGGCAGCTGCAGAACCTGGACCATGGCTTGCTGTTCCTGCGCGCGGAAGCGCTGGACCACCCTGAAGACCTGGCCCGAAGCGTTGAGCTGCTCCGGCAGGACGTTTCGACGGGCCAGGAGGTGCATGTCACCGTTCTCGATCATCAAGGGCGCGTGGTGTTATCGGACCTGCCCGCGCATGATGGGCTGCAGGTGCTGGGGGAGCGGCCTGCCTACAAGACCTTCGTCGCTGGCGGCGCCGACCAGTTGCACATCGAAGAGCCGATGCTGGATCCGCAGACCCGACGCTGGATCCTGCGCCTGTCGCGCCCGGTGCTCGGGCCGGATGGCAGCTTCCAGGGCATCGTGGAACTGAGCTTGCGGCCCGAACTGCTGACGCGCTTCATGCAAGGCCTGACCCTGGCTTCGGACACGTTGGTGTCGGTGGCCTCCAGCAGCGGGGCCTTGCTGAGCCGCACCGTCGAACTCGAGCGCTATCGCCATGCCAAGCTCGACGAGCTGCAGCTGCGTGCGCTGCGGCAGCAGACGACTGGGTTCCTCTTTGCGGCATCGCCGCTCGATCAGGTCGAGCGCGGCACGGTCCATCGCTGGCTGGCCAGCTTTCCCTTGCTTTTGCTGGTGTCGCGTGAGCCGGTGCTGATGCGGGCCGAGATCAAGTCCGTCCGCCAGAACCTGCTGCAGATCGGACTGCTTGCGGCGCTGCTTGTGGTCGGCTCGCTGGCTGCGCTGGCGCGCTCATTGCAGCAGCGGCAGCAGATCGCGGCCCGCCTGCACGAAGCCCATCATCGAATGCTGGAAGCGCAGCGCATTGCCTGCCTGGGCAGCTGGGAACTGGACCCCGAGACCCGGCTGCTGCATCTGTCCGAAGAAGCGTTTCGCATCTTCGAGCTGGATCCGCAGACCCCGGCTGTCGAGATCTATCAGCGGGCCCTGGATCGGATCCACCCTGAGGACAGGGCGGTGGCGACTTCCGCCTACCGGCAGGCCCTGCGCTCAGAGGGGGCCTATGACTTCAACCATCGCCTGCTGCTGCCCCTGGCTGGCGAATGCTGGGTTCATGCGCGCGGGCGGGTCAGCTTTGACGCGCGGGGCAAAGCGATCAGCCTTGCCGGCACCGTGCAGGACGTTAGCGCGCGGCGGCGCGAAGAGGCCGAGCGCGAGGCCCTGAATCGCGACAAGCTGCTGCTGCTGGACTCCACCGGCGAAGGCATCTACGGCATTGACACCACCGGCCACTGCACCTTCATCAATCAGGCCGGTGCCCACATGCTGGGCTATCGGGTAGAGGAGCTGATCGGTCGCGACATCCACGAGCTGATCCACCATCACCGCGCCGATGGCAGCCCCTATCCGTCGGCGCAATGCCCGGTTGTCCTGGCGACGCTGTCCGGTGAATCCTGCCGCCGCGATGACGAGGTGTTCTGGCACCGCAATGGGCAGGCGATTGCCGTTGAGTACGCAGCCCATCCGGTGCGCGACGGTGAGTTGGTCAGCGGCACGGTGGTCACCTTCTCCGACATCTCGGCGCGCAAGCGTGCCGAGCTGGAGTTGCGCATTGCCGAGGCGGCATTCCAGACCCAGGAAGGCATGTTCGTCACCGATGCCGAGGGCTGCATCCTGCGCGTCAACCGCGCCTTCACTGAAATCACGGGCTATACCGCGGCCGAGATCGTCGGCAAGAACCCGCGCGAGCGTAGCTCGGGCCGGCAGGACGCGGCCTTCTATGCGGCGATGTGGGAGCGCATCCGGGCGACCGGCGCCTGGAAAGGCGAGCTCTGGAACCGGCGCAAGAATGGCGAGATCTACCCGGAGTCGATCACCATCACCGCGGTGATGGGCGACAGCAAGCATGTGACGCACTATGTGGCGACCATGCACGACATATCGGAGCGCAAGGCGGCGGAGGAAAAGATCCGCAGCCTGGCGTTTTTCGATGCCCTGACGCAGCTGCCGAACCGCCGCCTGCTGATGGATCGTCTGCATCAGGCGCAAACCAGCAGTGCCCGCAGCAAGAGCTTCGCCGGTCTGATGTTTATCGACCTGGACCGTTTCAAGCAGCTCAATGACACGCATGGGCATGACAAGGGCGATCTGCTGCTGCAGCAGGTGGCGCAGCGTCTGCAGGGCTGCGTGCGCGAGGCCGATACCGTCGCGCGGCTGGGCGGTGACGAGTTCGTCGTGCTGGTCGAGTCGCTCAGCGTCGACACTGGCGAGGCGGTGGGCCAGTTGACGCGCCTCGGGCAGAAGATGCTGGCGGCGCTGAATGAGCCCTACGATCTGGCCGGGCTGGTGCACAGCAGCACTCCCAGCATGGGCCTGACGCTGTTCAGCGGGCAGGCCGTGTCCGGCGAAGACCTGATCAAGCAGGCCGATCTGGCGATGTACCAGTCCAAGGCCGCGGGGCGCAACCAGCTGCGCTTGTTCGATGCGGGCGCTGGCCCGGCCGCTGCAGAGCGCCTAACCGAAACGCCGGGCTGAGCAGGGTTCTCCAGCTGGCCCGTGGCTCAGCGGCTGTGCGAGGTCAGCCGGGCCAGCGGTGCGGCCAGGCTGACCCCCGGCGCTGCGCTGCGAGCACCGCGGGCACCCTCTGGGGCGGGTGCGGCAGGTGCTTCTTCCTCGAGCTCCTGACGCATGCCGTCCAGCATGACTTCGGGATTGCGGCGCATGGCCACGCCGACAGCCAGGATGTCGATCACCAGCAGGTGCAGGATGCGGCTGACCATGGGCAGGTGGGTGGCAACGTCTTCGACGTGGTCGACGATCAGGGTGGCGTCGGCCTTGCGCGCCAGTGGCGACTGGCTGGCGGTGATGGCGACCACCGAGGCGCCGCGCGCGCGGGCTTTCTCTGCCACATCCAGCAGCTCGGGCAGCTTGCCGCCGGAGCTGATGATGACGGCCACATCGTCCTTGCTCATCACCGCGGCAGCCAGCGATTGCAGCCGCGGGTCGGTGTGCGCGCCACTGGGCACGCCGAAGCGCAAGAACTTGAACTGCGCGTCCTGGGCGACCACGCCGTAGTGGCCTACTGCGAAGAACTCGATGCGGCGCGCCTTCAGCAGCAGCTCGATGGCGCGGTCGATCATGTCGCGGTTCAGCGCGCTGCGCACCTGCAGGATGGCCGAGGCAGTGTTGCCGAGCACCTTGGCGCCTAGCTCCAGCATCGAGTCGTCCTGTGTGACCTGGGTGTGGGTCACCGGCACCGTGCCGGTCAGCCCTGAAGCCAGGCGCAGCTTGAAGTCCGACAGGCCCTCGCAGCCCAGCGAGCGGCAGAAACGGATCACCGTGGGTTGGCTGACATTCGCAGCGCGGGAGATCTCGGCGATCGGCGCATTGAGTGCCGCACGCGGATGCGCCAGCACATGGTCGGCCACCCGCAGCTCGGCGGGCGAGAGCTGCTCGCGGGCGCGCCGGATCTGATTCAGGATGGCGGCACCGGGCCCGCTGTTGATGCTGCGCAGCTGCGCTTCCAGGATGGCCGAAGCGCCAATGAAGGTGGCGTGTTCGGCCGTGATGACATAGGTCGGGATGGCCGCCAGATAGCTGCTGAAGCGCCCCTTCTCCTCAAAGCGCTGGCGGAACTTGGACTGATCGAAATAGCTGCCCAGGCGCGGCACGATGCCGCCGCCGATGTAGATGCCACCCAGCGCGCCGAGCGTCACGGCCAGGTTGGCGGCGGCCGTTCCCATCAGCACGCAGAACAGGTCCAGCGTGTCGACGCAGACCGGGTCGCTGCCGTCCAGGGCTCGCTGGGTGATCTCCGGCGCCTGCAGATCTTCGGCGCTGCGGCCGGCGTAGTCGGCCATCGCGCGGTAGATCAATTCCAGGCCCGGGCCCGACAGAAGGCGTTCGAAGGACACATGCTGGAACTGCTTCCAGGCAAAGCGCAGCAAGGCAATCTCTCGTTCATCGCGTGGCGAGAAACTGGTGTGGCCGCCTTCGGTGCCCAGCGCGATCCAGCCCTCGCCGGCCGGAATCAGGCCTGAGACGCCCAGGCCGGTGCCCGAGCCCAGCAGGCCGATCACGCTTTGCTTATTGGCCGCGCCGCCGCCGATCTGGCGCACATCACGGGCCGACAGCCGCGGCAGCGCCATGGCCAGCGCGGTGAAGTCGTTGACCACCACCAGCGTGTCCAGACCCAAGCGCTGGCGCATCTCCTCGATGGAGAACTGCCAGTGGTAGTTGGTCATGCGCACCTGGTCGCCTTCGACCGGGTTGGCGATCGCCACGCCCGCATGCTGGATCTGCACCTTGGGCAAGGTGGCCAGGTAGGCCTTGATGGCGGCATGGAAGTCCGCATGGTCGGCGCAACGCAGCGAGGCGATGTGTTCGAACTGGCCCTGCGTCGTTTCTAGCGCGAAACGGGCATAGGTGCCGCCGATGTCGGCGATCAGGCGAGGGCTGTCGAAAGGATGCATAAGTGGTTCTTGTCCTGAGGCCCTGGGGCGGCGGCTTGGCTGCGCGCGATTATGCGGCCCGCGAGTCACCGTCAGTTGCGGCGCCAGCGTGGCATTTCAGGAATGCTGTGTAGCTGCACTACAGCCCTAGAGCAAGTCGGTGTAGCCCCCGGGTGCGGCCCCGTGCGCCGCTTCGCAGCATGCGCTCGCATGCAGGCGGAGGGGGTTGCCTCAGCAAGTGTTCTGTGCCGAACGCCGGCGGAAATGTAGTTTTGGTGAAGACTCTCTTGTCATTCAAATGTAGTTTTGCTACCTTGATGGCATGGAAATGAGAAGTTTTGCAACGCCCCTGAAGCGCTTGAGCCGAGCATGGCGGTGCTCCGCGCCGTTCCGCGCCTTGAAGCGGAGGCTGATTCATGACGAGTGAGCGTATCGAGATGGCGAAGCAGCAGCGCATGGACGCTTCGCCGCCGCCCTGTCTGGTGGCTGACATCGGTGGCAGCAACGCGCGCTTCGGCTGGGCGGTGGCCGGACGGGTCTCCCATGTCCGCACGGTGGCTGTCGCGACTTGTGGCGGGCCGGTCGAGGCGGCGCAAGCCTATCTTGATGGCCTGGCTGCTGAGTTAGGGCCGGGTTTTAGCTGGCCCAGGCGGGCCGCGTTTGCCGTTGCGACCGCCTTGGCCGGCGACGAGGTTGATCTCATCAACAGCAACTGGCGCTTCTCGCGCAGCGAGGTTCAGCGCCAACTCGGCCTGGACCTGCTGTTGATGCTGAATGACTTCGAGGCGCTGGCGCTGTCCCTGCCCGGATTGCAACCCTCGCAGCTGCACGCTCATGGCCCGCTGCCGAACCCCGCAGGCATGCTGGCGGTGATTGGTCCGGGTACCGGGCTCGGCGTGGCGGGCGTCGTGCAGACCGCTCAGGGCTGGCTGGCCTTGCCGGGGGAAGGCGGGCATGCCTCGCTGGCGCCCACAGACGACTTCGAATCGGCGCTGCTGGCCCATGTGCGGCGTGAGCATGCGCATGTGTCTGCCGAGCGTCTGCTCTCGGGTATCGGGCTGCCGGTGCTGCATGGGGCGGTGGCGGCCCTGATCGGGCACGCCTCGCCTTGTCTGGCATCTGAGCGCATTGTCGAACTCGGCCTGAGTGGCGCTGACAAGACCTGCAGCCAGACGCTCGATGTGTTCTGTGCGCTGCTGGGCGGCTTTGCCGGCAGTGTGGCGCTGACGCTGGGTGCACGTGGCGGTGTCTACATCGGCGGCGGCATCGTGCCGCGGCTTGCGAATCGTTTCTTTGAGTCGGACTTCCGCCAGCGCTTTGAGGCCAAGGGGCGCCTGAGCCCCTATCTGCAATCGATCCCGACAGCCTTGATCACCGACACGCTGGCTGCGCTGGGTGGTGCGGCGCTGGCGATCGATCAGCACCGGGCTTGACGCTGTCGGCGACGCTGCGTCCTGGATGGTTGTAGTTTAGATACTAATTGTTCTGCCGAAGAAATCTGCAACAAGTGGCGATCGTGGTCATCTTGCCTATGAAAAGCCCTGTGTATTTCAAAAGCCGAATGACTTTCAGCGGTGAAAAAAGTCATTACTAGGGATTTGGCTGATGTTGCAAACAATCTAGTTTTGGTACAAACCTGATCAAGACAAGAACAGAAGATTTTCTGTAGGCCGGTCCGGAAAGCCGGTCTCCAGAGCGTGTGTGGCTGCGATAGAGATCAAGTAGGAGACAAGCAATGAAGAGTTCCAAATTCAGGTCCGACGTGCGCCAGGTGGCGCGGGCTTCTGTGGGCAAGATGAGTCCGGTCGCGGCCGGCTGCACGGTGCTGTTGCTGCTTGCGGCTCAGGCCGCGCAGGCTCAGCAGTCCACCACGTTGGACACCGTCACCGTGACCGGCATCCGCAAGGGCATCGAAGCGGCCATTTCGGTCAAGAAAAACTCTGACTCCATCGTCGAGGCGATTTCGGCAGAAGACATCGGCAAGCTGCCAGACAACAGCATCGCCGAATCGCTGGCGCGCTTGCCGGGCCTGTCGGCCCAGCGGGTCGCCGGCCGTGCCCAGGTCATCAGCGTGCGTGGCCTGTCGCCCGACTTCGCGACCAGTCTGCTGAACGGCCGTGAGCTGGTCAGCACAGGCGACAACCGCAGTGTCGAGTTCGACCAGTACCCCTCCGAGCTGCTGAGTGGCGTGACCGTCTACAAGACACCGGATGCAGGCCTGATCGGTCAGGGCTTGTCCGGCACGCTGGACATGCAAACCGTGAGGCCCTTGAACTTCGCCAACCGTGTGGTGGCCGTCAATGTGCGCGGCCAACGCAACTCGCTGGGCGCGGCGGCTGATGCCAAGGCCACTGGCAACCGCCTCAGCGCCAGCTACATCGACCAGTCGGCCGACCGCAAAGTGGGCTGGGTGCTGGGCTACGCCCACCAGGAAACCCCGGTGCAGGAGAATCAGGTCGGCCTGTACGAGCCCTGGGAGGCCATCGGAGATGGCTGGCGCCCGGGCCTGTCCGCAGGTACCTTCTACTCAAACGGTATCAAGGCCTTGCGTCGCACCGGCGTGACCAAGCGCGACGCCGTGATGGGTACGCTGGAACTGCGCGCGTCCAAGGAATGGACGAGCGTGCTGGACGTCTATCACACGACGGCCAAGCAGGTGGACACCGCCAACCAGTTCGAGGTCAATCTCGGCGACTACAACGGCGGTTTTGGTCGTATCAACATCACCTCGCCCGTCGTGAACGGCAGCAAGACCTTCACCGGTGGCGTTGTCGCCAACCTGTACCCCCTGGTGCGGGGCATGTACAACAAGCGCGATGACACAATCGACGCAGCCGGCTGGAACAATAAGTTCACCTTCGGCGACCTCACTGTCGTCGCCGATGTCAGCTTCTCGAAGGCCAAGCGGAACGAACTCAATCTCGAGAACAACACGCAGCTCGCTCCTGTCGCCGGTAATGGGCAACTGGACACCCTGACGCTGAACTACGCCACCGGCGGCTTCTCGCTGATGGATCCGCTGAAGAGCTACTCAGACCCGAGCAAGCTCCTGCTTCGCGGCACCATATACGGCTCTGGCTACGGCAAGGTGCCGAGCGTTGAAGACGAGCTGAAGAGCTTCAAGCTCGCAGGCACTATGCCGGCACCGGCCTTGGTGCGCGGACTGTTCTCCGACGTCGACTTCGGCGTGAACTACGCTGACCGCTCGAAGAAGAAACGCCAACCGGAAGGCAACATCAACCTCGGTGCGCAGGGCATTACTGCCATCGGGTCGGAGTTCCAGTATGGTCTGGTCGATCTGAGCTTCGCTGGCGTTGGCCAGATACCGGCCTGGAATGTGCCAGGCGCCGTGGGCAAGTACATGACCTTCGAACCCAGTTCGACTTCCGCGGCCTACCTGGTCGCCAAGTCCTGGGACGTCAACGAGAAGATCACCACGGGCTTCGTGAAGGGTCAGATCGACACCAAGTGGGGTGGCGTTGATGTGCGAGGCAATGTGGGTCTGCAGTTGCAGCACGTCGACCAATCGTCCGACGCGATCCGCCTGACCAATGGCGGCAACCCCAAGCCGATCACTGACGGCAAGACCTTCACCGATGCGCTGCCCAGCATGAACCTTGTCTTTGGCCTAGCCAATGACCAGGCGGTGCGTGTGGGCCTGGCCAAGCAGGTGGCCCGCCCGCGCGTGGACCAGCTGCGCTCAGCCATCGAGTTCGGCGTCGGCGACACGCCGAACGCGCAGGGCAACCGGGAACCTGGCGCGAGCGGCGGCAATGCCAAGGTTGATCCCTGGCGCGCTGTGGCCTTCGATTTGTCCTATGAAAAGTACTTTGGCAACAAGGCCTATGTGGCCGCGGCCTACTTCCACAAGGACTTGAAGACCTACATCTACACCCAGAAAATCTCGGGCTACGATTTCTCCAACTACCTCGGTGACGTGACCCCGGTGCTGGGCGCCAACGGTCGGCCGATCCCGCTCCAGGCCACCGGAACCTATACCGCGCCCGAGAATGGCAAGGGCGGCCGCCTGTCTGGCGTCGAGTTGTCGGCCTCGCTGCCGTTCGCCCTGTTGTCGCCGGCTCTGAATGGCTTCGGCATCCAGGCCAGCGCAAGCTTCACCAGCAGTGGCATCAAGATCCGTGACCCGGAAAGTGCCAGCAGCGTCGGCTCCGGCGAAATCACCCTGCCTGGCCTGTCCAAGCGCGTCAGCAATCTCACCTTCTATTACGAGAACAAGGGCTTCGAGTTCCGGATCAGCCAGCGCAAGCGTTCGGACTTCATCGGTGAGATTGGCAACTTCAACGGCGTGCGTGCGCTGCGCTATGTGGTGGGCGAGAACATCACCGATGCGCAGGTGGGCTACAACTTCAACGAAGGCAGCTTGAAGGGCCTCGGCTTGACCTTGCAGGTGAACAACTTGGGTGACGCTGCGTACCAGACCTACGCTGGCACCAAGGATCGTCCGCTGGAGTACATGAAGTGGGGTCGCACCGTGCTTGTGGGTGCCAGCTACAAGTTCTGATCTGCTTCTCCGGCCGCAGGGCCGGTTCGATGAAGCCTTGGCCGCAGATTCGCTCTGGGGCCTTTTTCATTGGGCCAGCAGTTTCTTGAGCGAGACGAACTTTTCAGATGAGCGCCAGCTTGGCGCTGCTGTGCCTGCGGTGGCTGCCGCAGCGCGGCGATGAGCTGCTGTAGAGGTCGCGCAGGCGCAGCAGTCCGTGCGCCTGAATGCCGCAGAAGACGCGGCCCCATGTGCCGGAACATGAGGCGCAGGGCCCTAGATCATGCCGGCCCAATCCGGGCTATGGTCACGATGCAGTCGCGCCAGCACACCGTCTGGCAAAGGTCCGCGGCGGACAGCGGCGAGGTTGGCGCGCAGATGTGTCAAGCTGGCAGTGCCCATCAAAACGCTGCTGATGCCTGGCGCATGGGCGGCAAAGCGGAGCGCCAGGCCGGGCCAGTCGTTTTCTCCTGCGGCTTGCAGGAGTGTGGCTGGCAGACCCAGGCGTTGCCAACGATCCCAGTACGCAGCTTCTGCCGCATCGGCCGGGCGTTGCGGCTGGCGCCAGATCGAACCGGCTAGCGGGCGCTTCGCCAGCACACCGATGCCCAGGCGCTGCGCCTGGCCCAGCCTGCCATTCAAGTTGACCTGGTCGCACACGCTGACCGAGGTCTGCACCGAGCCGAAGGCGCCGCTTTGCAGCGCGAAGTCCAGCTCGGCGTTGTCGCCCGAGTAGGCCGCCACGCGCAGCTTGCCCCCGCGCTGGCAATCCAGCAGCGCGCGGGTCACCTCGCCCTGCTGCAGCACGCTGAGCGGGCAGGAGTGCAGATGCACGATGTCGATCACGTCGGTGTGCATCAGGCGCAAGGCCCGTTCCACGCCGAGGACGATGCAGTCATAGCTCCAGTCGGGCACGCCTTCGACACCGTAGCCCACCTTGGTTGACAGCAGAAACTGTTGGCGCCGGTGGGCCAGGTGGCGGCCGATGCGCTCTTCGCTGAGCCCGTAGCTGCGGGCAGTGTCGATCAGGTTCACGCCCAGATCCAGCACCGCATTGAGCAGGTGGCCGGCCTCCGCTTCGCTGATGCGCTCGTCGTTCACATGCATGGCGCCGAAGCCCAGGGCCGACACCCGGAGGCCGCTGCGCCCGAGCGGCCTCAGTTCCACAGCAGCACGCGGCCGAACAGGGCTGGGACTTCCAGCTCCAGATGCCCGTCCACGGGCCGCAGCACGCGGCCATCGAGCGCGTCGCGCCACTCGGCCTGCTGCAGCGCCTCGGGCAAGGCCAGCCGCAGGCGTCGCGTCGTTGTCGCGTTGTTGGTCGCCGTGAGCGCCCAGCTCTGGCCCGACTGGCGGGCCAGCACGATCACATGTGCATCCAGATACAAGGGCGCTTGCAGGCTGCCGTGGCGCAGCACCGGGTGGCTCTGGCGCATCTGCGTCAGGCGCTTGAAGTCGGCCAGAAGCGCCGTGTCGGGTTGGCCTCCTTCATCGGCCCAGGGGTAGGTGCGGCGGTTGTCCGGGTCGTCGCCACCGCCCAGACCCACCTCGTCGCCGTAGTAGATGGTTGGCGCACCGGGATAGATCATCTGGAACAGCAGCGCCAGGCGCAGGCGCTGCTTCGCCTCGGCGAGCGTCTTGGCATTGGCGTCGTCCTGGTGGCCGAAGTGGTGCAGCGCGCGCGGCTGGTCGTGGCTGGACAGCAGGTTCATCAGCGCGTACAGCGCCTGCGGCGGATAGGCCTCGCGTAGCAGTTCCAGATTGGCGTAGAGCTTGTCGGCCGCGCCGCCGGCTGCATAGTCCAGCACCGTATTGCGGAAGATGTAGTTCATCGTCGAGTCGAAGCTGTCGCCCAGGAAGTACTTGCTGGCGTCGAACCAGGTCTCGGCGATCGTCAGAGCGTCGGGCTTGTGGGCCTTGATCGCGGCGCGCCATTCGCGCCAGAAGTCGTCCGGCACCCAGGGCGCCACGTCCATGCGCCAACCGGCTGCGCCCTGGTCCAGCCAATGCTTCATTACCGAGTCCGGCTCGCCATAGGCGAAGGCGCGGAAGGCCTTCGACTGCTTGTCCAGTTCCGGCAGGTCCTTCACGCCGACCCAGCCCTGGTACTGGTCCTCGGGATTGGGCTGGCTCGGGTCCAGCTTGAACCAGTTGGCGTAGGGTGATGCCGGGTTGAGTCGGCCGCCGTCGAACGCGCCGCCGGCCGGGTAATTGCCGAAGCGGTTGAAGTAGGGCGAGTCGCTGCCGACGTGATTGAGCGAGCTGTCGGGAATCACGCGGATGCCACGCTTCGCCGCTTCCTGCGTCAAGCGCTTGAAGTCGGCGTTGCTGCCGAAGGCGGGATCGATCTGCTTGAAGTCCGCGGTGTCGTACTTGTGATTGCTGGGGGCGCGGAATACAGGCGTCATGTACAGGGTGTTGGCGCCAAGCTCGCGGATGTAATCCAGCTTGTCGATGATGCCCTGCAGGTCGCCGCCGAAGAAGTCGTTGTTGAAGACGCTGTCCGAGCCGTCACCGCTGCCCGGCTTGAAGGGCTTCTCGTTCCAGCGCTCGTGCAGCTCGACGCTGTGGCGCTGGTACCGGTCGCGTCCGGGCCGCGGATCGTTGCCCTTTTCACCATTGCGGAAGCGCTCGGGGAAGACGTAGTAGTAGACGATGTCGCGCGCCCAGCTCGGCACCTGGAAGTCGGCCGCATGGATGGTCTGGCGGTAGCGGCGGATGCGCTTGGCATCTGCGGGCGGCTCCTCGATCAGGCCGGTGCCCATCGAGCCCTTCTCGCGCGTCCAGTAGATGCTGTCCTTGTTGTTCTGGTAGAGGTAGCGCCGACCCTGGATGCTGACGACGAAGTAGTAGCCGTAGATTGCCGGCTCGCTGAAGCGGTGCTGCGCGCGCCACTGCTCGCGCCCGCCCACCGTGCTGCGTTGCATCGCAAGGCGTGCCAGCTCGGTGTATTCGAGCAGCTCCTGGTTGCCCTCAAGGCGGCGACGCTCGATCACCAGCTCGACGGACTCGACGCCGGGCAGCGCGTCGAGCATGAAGTCGAAGCGCGTGCCCGCGGGCTGCGCACCGAACGGCGCCTTGTGTGCGCCGGACCGCGAGTTGTAGTGCACGCTCAGCGCCAAAGGGTCGCTGATAGTGCTGGCCGCGGCGCTGGCTCGACGCGGCAGCAGCGTGAGACGAGGGCGCTTGCGCTCGTCCAGCTCCATGCGCAGCGTGTGCGCACCGTCGAATCGCAGGCTGTGGTTGCCACCTTTTGCGGCCGCGAAGCTCGTCCCCGGGCTCCAGGCGGCGTCGGCGATCTTGAACTCATGCGCGCTGCTCAGCTGCAGGTCCAGTTCGTAGGCATCGCAGCGGTACTGGAAGGCATAGTCGTCCAGGGCGGCCCAGTTGTTCATCGTGCCGCGCAGGTAGAGCGTGGTGTCGCCCAGCGGTGCTGTCGGGCAGGCGCTGATGCTCAGTGCCTGCGCTGTCTTGTGCTTGTCGTCCATGCGCAGTTGCAGCCGGTAGTGGCCGGGAGCGAAGCGCTGGCTCAGCTCGCCGCCCTTGGCTTGCAGGCCTTGCAGGCTGCCGCCGAAGTCGGCATCGGCCGACCAGTCCTCGTCGGCCACCTTGAAGCGCTGCTCGCCCTTCAGTTCGACGAGCAGTTCGTAGCGGTCACAGCGGTACTGGAAGCGATAGGCGTCCAATGCCGCCCAGCCGTTCATCGTGCCGCGCAGGTAGAGCTCGCGTGCGCCCAGCGGGCTGGGCTTGCAGTTGGTGGCCTGGGATTGGGCCATGGCCTGGGGCAGGAGGGCCAGGCCCAGCAGCGTGGCTGCAAAAAGTCGACAGACCATCGCTTCAGCCCTTGACGCCGCCGGCCGTCAGCCCGGAGACGATCCAGCGCTGCGCGAGCAAGAAAACCAGTGTGATCGGCAGGCCCGACAAGACGGCCGCCGCGGCGAAGTCGCCCCACAGGAAACGCTGGTCGTGCAGGAAGTACTTGGAGCCCACCGCCAGCGTCAGGTTGGCCTCCTCGCGCAGCAGCACCGAGGCCACCGGGTACTCGATGATGGTGCCGATGAAGGCCAGCACGAACACCACCATCAGGATGGGCACGGCCATCGGCAGCAACACCCGGCGGAAGGCCTGCCAGTGCGTGGCGCCGTCCACCTTGGCGCATTCCTCGATCTCCACCGGAATGGTCTCGAAATAGCCCTTGATGGTCCAGATGTGCGTGGCCACGCCGCCCAGATAGGCCAGCACCAGGCCGGCATGGGTCTCGATGCCCAGCCAGGGCAGGTGGGTGCCCAGGGTCTCGAAGATCGCGTAGATGGCCACCAGGGCCAGAACCGGCGGAAACATCTGCAGCAGCAGCATGCTGTTCAGCAAGGGCAGCTTGAAGCGAAAGCGCAGCCGCGCGAAGGCATAGGCCGCGGTGGTCGAGATGGCGACGATTAGCAGCGCCGAGACGGTAGCGATCTTGACCGAGTTCCACAGCCACAGCAGCACCGGGAAGGGCGGCTGCACCCAGCTGCCGTCCTCGGCCTGATAGGGGATGCCCAGCGCCAGCTTCCAGTGCTCCAGGCTGATCTCGGTGGGGATCAGGCTGCCGGTGGCGAAGTTGCCGGGCCGCAGCGAGATCGACAGCACCGCCAGCAGCGGAAACAGCGTCAGCGCGAGAAAGGCCCATAGCAGCGCATGCGCGGCGAAGACGCGCCAGCGAGCTTGTTTGCCTCGAACGATGGCCATGGTGTGTGGGTCTCAGTCTTGTGTCTTGCGCATCAGGCGCAGATTCAGCAGCGACAGGGCTGCCACCAGGAAGAAGATCAGCGTGGAGATTGCCGCGGCCAGTCCGAAGTCCGAGCCCGAATCCTTGAAGGCGATGCGGTAGGTGTAGGACACCAGGATGTCGGTCTGTCCGGCGGGAATCTTGGTGTTCAGGAAGTCGGGGCGCCCGTCGGTGAGCAGCGCGATCAGCACGAAGTTGTTGAAGTTGAAGGCGAAGGCCGAGACCAGCAGCGGCGCCAGCGGCTTGATGATCAACGGCGCGGTGATCTTGAAGAAGTTCGTCAGCGGACCGGCGCCGGCTATGGCCGAGGCCTCATACAGATCGGCCGGAATCGCCTTCAGCAGGCCGGCGCACAGAATCATGATGTAGGGATAGCCCAGCCACACATTGACGATCAGCAGCATGACCTTGGCCAGCAGCGGATCCGCGAACCAGGCCGGCTTGACGCCCAGCAAGGCGTCCAGGATGGCGTTGATCTCGCCGAAGTTCTGGTTGAACAGACCCTTGAACACCAGAATGGAGATGAAGCCCGGCACTGCATAGGGCAGGAACAGCAGGGTGCGGTAGGTGGCGCGGTACTTCAGGTCCTCCCAGTTCAGCAGCACGGCCAGCAGCATGCCGATTGCGGTGGCGAACAGCACCGTGAGGGCCGAGAACAGCACGGTCCAGCTGAAGATGGCCAGGAAGGGGCCGCGGAAATCGGCGTCCAGCACCATGCGGGCGTAGTTGCGCCAGCCCACCATCACTTTGAAGCCGGGCTGCAGCAGTTCGCCGCTGGCGCTGCTGAAATTGCCGCGCTCGCGGTCCGGCCTGAAGACCTGACCATCGCTGTGGCGCGTCAGGCTGCCATCGGCCGCGGCTTGCCAGTGCTGCTGGATCGGGCCGAACTCGCGCAGGCCCAGATAGCGCAGCTCAGGATGGCCAGGCACTTGCAGCGTCAGCCCGCGCAGCGCGTCGCGATGGCGGATCAACTCGCGCAGCGGCAGTGCCGTGTCAGCGGCCGGCGGCGTGGCGTCGGCAGCGGCCTGCATCGTCAATCGGATCGGAGCGCTGCTCGTCAGTGTCAGCGAAGGGGAAAGCCACAGCGGCGTCGCCAGCTCGGGGTCGCTGAGCAGCAGGCGGTATTGGGTGGCATCGGCCGCATCGGCGTGCAGCGTGAAGCTCAGCACCTGGGCTTCCACCACCTCATGCTGGTCGAGCAGGTAGTCGCGTGCGCGCTCCTCGCTGAGCAGATGGGCCGATGAATAGTTCGTGAAGCCGATCTGCGCCGTATAGACCAGCGGAAACGCCACGAACACGAGCATGCCGGCGATGCCGGGAAACAGGTAGCGCAGCGCAAAGCTGGCCCGGCTGAGATAGGCGTAGAAACCGGCGGCCAGCAAGGTCAGCGTGCCCAGCGCCCAGCTGGTCTGGCCGGCCATATAGACCAGAAACACCAGGTAGAGCGCGCCCAGCAGGGCGGCAGCGGTGAGTGGCCAGCGCAGCAGGCGGCCCAGGCGCTGCGGCAGGGTGTCCGGCAGGCGCCCGTAGGCGCTGCGCAGCGGCGCGCTGCGGGCCGGAGCGGAATCGGTGGCGGCGTTCATGGCTTGAGCTGCATGCGGGCGGCCGCGCCGTTCAGCGCGTCCTTGGGCGACTGCAGTCCGTTGGTGATGGCTTCCAGCGCGGCGTCCATGGCGGTCCAGAAACGGCCGACCTCGGGGATGTTGGGAATCGGTTCACCCAGCCGGGCGTTCTCCATGCTGGCCTTGATCAGCGGGTTGACCGCCAGCTCGGCGTAGAAGGCCTTGTTGGCCGGCACGCCGATGGGCACGTCGGCGTCCAGCACCTTCAGTGCCTCGGGGCGCAGCAGATGCTGCTCCAGGAACTCGCGGGCGATGTCCTTGTGCTTGGAGGGCGCGGCAATCATGCAGCCCAGTACGCCGACAAAGGGCTTGGACGGCTTGCCGGGCAGCACGGCGGGAATCGGCGCCACGCCGAAGTCGATCTTGGCGCGGCGCGCGTTGTCCCAGGCCCAGGGCCCGGAGATCATCATCGCCACCTCGCCGCGCGCGAAGGCGCTTTCCATCTCGGCGTAGCGTGCGCCCTTGGGCATGTGGCCGTCTCGCAGCAGGCGCTGGATCATCTCGGCACCGGCCAGCGCGCCGGCATTGTTGACGCCGACCTGGGCCGGGTCGAAATCGCCCTGCGCATTGCGGCCGAAGATCTGCCCGCCCGCGCCCGCCAGCAGCGGCCAGCTGAAGAAACTCTTGTTGTAGTCCCACAGGATGGCGCGCTTGCCCTGGGCCGCCAGCTTCTTGTCGAGTTGCAGCAGTTCGTCGAAGCTGGCTGGCGGCTTGTCGACGAGTGCCTTGTTGTAGATCAGCCCGGTGGTCTCGATCGCGATGGGGTAGCCCCAGATGCGGCCCTGATAGGACAGCGCCTGCCAGGCCGTGGCCTCGTTCTCCGCCAGCAGCTTCTTGCTGGGCCGCAGTGGCGTCAGCAGTCCGGACTTGGCCCATTCGCCGACGCGGTCGTGCGGCCAGCAGAAGATGTCCGGCCCCTTGCCGGCACCGGTTGCCTGCTGGAACTTGTCGGTGGCGTCGACCGGATGCTCGACCACCACCCGCACGCCGGACAGCTTTTCGAAGGTGTCGCCCACCTTCTGCAGTCCGTTGTAGGCCTTGTCGCCATTGATCCAGACCAGCAGCTTGGGCGCGGTGCTCTGGGCCTGCGCGGCGCTGCTGAGCAGGCCGGCCAGCAGCAGGCTTGTCAGGCCGAGCTTGCTCATGCCACCAGCTCCGGCGCAGCCAGGCGGCGCATGGCCTGGCCCTGGGCATCGAAGACATAGGCGGCTTCGGGGGGGATATGCAACTGCAGCGCATCGCCGCTGCGCACGCGGTCATGGCCGTTGCGGCCCTCGAACTGGCAGGTCAGTGGCTCGTCGGTGCCGGGGAAGTTGCAATAGGCAAAGGTGGCGCTGCCCAGGCATTCGACAAAGCTGACCTTGCTGCTCACCGTGTTGACGTCGCCGCCGAGCCGGATGTGCTCGGGCCGCACGCCCAGCGTCACCTTGTCGCCGACTTTCGCCCGCGAGGCATCGACAAAGGCGTACAGCAGGCTGCCATCGCGCAGACGCAGCAGAGCCTGCTGCGTCGAGGTGCAGGTGCTGTCGTCGCCTGATCGCTGTGCCGGCGGCTGGGCCAAGGTCTCGACCAGTTCAGCCTCGATGAAGTTCATCTTGGGGCTGCCGATGAAGCCGGCGACGAAGAGATTGGCCGGATGTTCGTACAGCTCCAGCGGCGTTCCGACCTGCTCGATGCGGCCGGCCTGCAACACCACGATGCGGTCCGCCAGTGTCATCGCCTCCACCTGGTCGTGCGTGACATAGACCATGGTGGTTTTCAGTTCCTCGTGCAGCTTGGCGAATTCATAGCGCATGCGCACGCGCAGCGCAGCGTCCAGGTTGGACAGCGGTTCGTCGAACAGAAAGACTTCGGGCTTGCGCACGATGGCCCGGCCGATGGCGACGCGCTGGCGCTGGCCGCCCGACAGGTCCTTGGGCTTGCGCTCCAGCAGATGCTCGATGTGCAGTATTCGCGCGGCATGGCGCACTGCGGCATCGATCTCGGCGGGCGGCACCTTGGCCAGTTTCAGGCCGAAAGCCATGTTGTCGTACAGATTCATATGCGGGTACAGCGCATAGGACTGGAACACCATCGCGATGCCGCGCTCGGCCGGCGGCACCTCGTTGACGAGCACGCCGCCGATGCGCATCTCGCCGCCGGTGATGTCTTCCAGGCCGGCGATGGTGCGCAGCAAGGTCGACTTGCCGCAGCCTGAGGGGCCGACAAACACCATGAACTCGCCGTCGCGGATATCCAGGTCGATGCCATGCAGGATCCGAGTCGCGCCATAGGCCTTGCTCACGCCTTGCAGCTTTACGTCCGCCACGTTTTGTCCTTTGCACAGCCAGGCGTCCGGCCTGGCTGCTTGTCTCTGTCTTGGGTCTGTTCGCCGGCGCACGGGGCGCTCGGTATGTAGACAATATACATTCGTATTGACCGATTCAACAACAGGGAAAACATCGAAGTAATCGGATTGAATCATTGAAAATCAATGGCTTGCGATGATTTGCGGGATAACCATATGTAGTCTAACTACAGCTTTTGTTGCGAGTGAGAGATACTTCAGGCCTCGCTGCCGCTGTTGCGGTGTTTGTGA
>NZ_JBILQK010000236.1:0-3337 GCF_044373315.1 Roseateles sp.
CCTCTGTTGTGAAAATGGCGGTCCATGGCGCGGCTGTTTTTACCAGGCCGCGATTGCCGGCCCAGCAGCGATATTCTGGCGACAGCCAGAATGCGGTCAGGACTGTGAGGACTGTCGAATTCAGCCAGCGATCTGCCCATGTCGGTAGGCCAGCAGCGCTGGCTGTTTCCGCTGCATGTGCTGGCGTCCATGGACAGACAGTTTCTGGCGTCGTGGTCGCCATCCATTCTGCCAGGCCTTGGTCATTGAATATTTTCGCAGCGCCGTAGCTTGGTCGCATGGCCACGTCCTGCTGCGTCCAGAACGGGGCAACTGGCACGCCACGGAGAACGGTCGGTATATTTTCTCCCAGGAGCCCAGTTAGTTGCATACGTTTTTCCCAGTCGAGCTGATTAATACGAAATTCACATATTGCCTGTTTGTAAAAAAATGTTAGAATGAGAAATCCCAATAGCCCTATAAGGATTAATTCAAGCATCCCCCTATCGTGTTATTAAATCATTGTGGGGGCAACAATACCGCAGAGGCTACTCGGCGCCCTATTTTGCTGGCTGTGATTTAGAAGAAACGGTAGGCCCTACAATGCAAGCGTCTGCTAGTTGGAGAACAATTGGCTACGGTGGCACAATGGCGCTAATTGATATGTTTATATTATCTGCTTTGAAGGCGAAGGCCCTCGGCATATTCGATGGTGTATGGATTGTTGCACTATCGATGTTAGTATATTCATTTCAGCCTATTATCTTTCTGAAATCAATGCAATTTGAAACACTCACTGTGATGAATCTCTTCTGGGATCTGGCGAGTGATGTTCTTGTTACCCTATCGGGTCTATTTGTGTTTGGTGAACAGCTGACGCCTCGCCGCTGGCTTGGTGTTGCACTCTCCTTCGTCAGTCTTTGCTTGCTGGGATGCTAGGGCGTTTTCTCCTGGTATGTGCTGTCATGCGCTTTCTCTGAATTGGGGTGATTGCATGGTGACGGGTTGTGCGCCTGCGGCGGGGCTGCGAGGCTTTTGGTGACTCTGTCACCATCGCTGCTGGCTGCTCGCTGCCAGCAGCCAGCAGCAAAGCATCCACCGCAGCCTCCATGCCAGCATCGAGCTCACCTGTCGCCAGTGCAGCAGTGAAAAATCCCAGCCCATCCGCAGCCTTCATCTTCGCCAGCAGCAACTCCTCAATCTCATCCACATCCTTCATGCTCCCAGATAGGTGCTTCCATGCCCACTCCCAGGCATGCCTATAGACATCAAGAGAGACCCCTTCCCCAAATGCAAGCGCAGGATTCTCATAAAACCCGAAATCAACGCCGACTGTCTTGAACTCAATCCCAGAAGTATCAGCCAATTCCTTTTCTGCCAGCATCTCGAGAATAGCAACACATCCGTAGAAATGATTCTGGAATCGAAGAAGATCCGCCTTTCCAGACTCAACTGCTGCTGCCAGCTCTTTTTCAAATGTCGCCAGAAATGTGGCGCTGGCCATTTACTAGGCTAATGGAACATTCGGAGCGCCTACTGGGCGCGTCGCCGCGCCCCCTATGCTGGCGCCTGCCAGGTAGCACTGTTCACACCGACTGGGGCACCACCAGCTGGCCTACCCAGAGGCCGCTCATATACTGGCTTGATGCCAGCGTGGGCAGTCATCCCCCCTGGCATAGGAACTGGCCATGCAGCAGCAGAAGCCTCCGCTGTCGGCTGCACCGGCACAACACCGCCATGAGGATAGACACGGGACTCATCATAGTAGGATTCAGCACCGAATTTATCCTGTTTAGTTGGATTATTGAAGAGCCTGCCAGACCGCTTCCATAGTTCAGAATCATTCTGGGCCCTGCAGTAATATGGCCCCGTACGAAGAAGAGCCTGGGGCATTGCCAGTTCACTCACTATAGGGTTATCAGACGGTGCATTTGACCTGGGGACAGTGTAATTTGCCTTGTACATTGTGGACTGGGGGCTCACAATATACTGTGTGCTAGTGCACCAGCGATCGAGCTTGTGATCCAGTGTACGAAGACTGCTCTCGGCGTCAATTGCAGCGGAATAACGACCGGGTGCGTAGAACTCCCCACCAGATGGGAATACCATGTCGCGAGGAGGAAGAGGTGCAACCTCTGCAGGTCCACTCGTCACATACTTCTTGCAGACCTTCGTCAGTGGCCTAAAATCAGTCGGCAGACTCACAACCCTATCAGGCAGAATATGACGGAGAACTGCGGTGGGGTCCCAGTGGGATTTAATACAAATGGGCGGGAAGAGATCGCCCTTCGGTTCATCAAATGGCATGCGACTAGGTGCAGCACCTTCAGTATGTGCAGGGCGCAGCATTATTTCCTTATTTGAGGCCAGTGAAATAATTTCGAGACTCATCAGCGCTCACAAACTAGAATTGCAGAGACCCAGGTGTGATCACAACATTCGGTGCGGTCGTCATTGCCCCAGGACTCATCTGACTGACCTGCTCATCTATCTGGAAAACAGCATCCCAGTTTGTGAAGTCGAAGTCGAAAGGGAAGAAGACCTCCAGTGGTGTCAAATCATCCAGAAGAAGCCTGAATTCGAGCTTGTCCAGCTTCCCCAGAGGTGGACTAAATTTCACCGGATTCTGAATGATTGTCTGTGCAACACCGAGGAAGTCCTGTCCAATAGTGAGGATCTTGCCCATCACATATTTTGTCTGCCCTGTAGTGTCATTTGATATAGTATAATCCTCATTGCTGGCGACGTCCATTGTGTTGAATGACCGGTCAAGATTCAACTGGAGATATGTGTTCTGCGTGGGGAATGAATTGATATCTGCATTAAACTGGAGATATGCAATGAAACTACTAATGTTCGTATAGACGGGATCTATAATGCCGAGCTTATATGCTAGCGTATTTGTCACGTAATCCACTGGGAGACATGCATAATAGGTATTACGGAGCCACTGACTCACTATTCTGCAACACTCGGATTCGGTCCCACTGAAGGATTCAAACGGCGATGACGCACGGAGAACTCTCTCGCGCGTGAAGAATTCCACACCCGCGGTTGTATTTGTTATGAAATTATTCTCTGTCAGGCGCTTCAGTGCAGGGGGGAGTACCTTCGCATATTTCGTATTAATATATCCATTGACGCCCTCTTGCGTGCAGCGTAATATTCCATTCACTGTGGATGTATTCTGCAGATATGCCAGACCGACTGATACATAATAGCTGCTGTAGTAGTCGAGCATATTTGTCGCCAGGAATGTGTAGCCGCCGAATGAGGGAGCGATTCCATCGCCTACAGTGTGCTGTTTGGTCAGTTCCATGTTGCATTCCATAATACGATGTGCGAACTCTGCCTCATA
>NZ_JBILQK010000024.1:0-48042 GCF_044373315.1 Roseateles sp.
GCTCCACGCTTCCTCCCCACATTCGGTCGCCCTCGTGCAGTTGCGCTTCGCTTCGTTCGCTGTGATCAACTTACGGCGGGACTTGCACCCGCAAGAGTGCGCTCATGCTGAGCGCACATGAAAAAAGGGCTCCCGAAGGAGCCCTCAAAGGACGAACAGTCCGCTGTCGATCAGAACTGATACTTCAAGGTCACCTGCACGGCCCACTGCGATTCACCCTTGTTCTGCTTGAGCAAGGGGTTCTCGAAGTCGACCACGTTGTAGACGTACTTGCCGTCCTGCATGCCTGCGAAGTTCACGAAGCTGCGCGAGGCACCGCCAACGTTCGACACACCGCCCACAGTACCGGCGTTGAAGCCCGCCTCTTCGATCCGACCCCAGCGCTTGTTCAGCATGTTCCCGACGTTCAGCAGGTCGAAAGTTACCAAGCCCTTGTGCTTGTTCATCAAGCCCGGCAGTTCCTGACTCAGGCGCAGATCGAAGCTGTTGACGAACTTGGCGAAGTTGGCATTGCGGCGCGTGGTGGTTCCGCGCACGCCGTCCAGGGCAGCGGTGGCCGACACGATGGCCCAGAACTTGTCTTCGTTGGCCTTGCGCTCAGCTTCGGTCCTGCCGGCAAACAGGACTTCACCCGAGCCAGGCGCCTTCGGGATGTACATCAGGTCATTGCCCGAGAAGCCGTCGCCGTTCATGTCGTTGCGGTACGTCCAGCTGAACGGACGGCCCGAGCGGCCTTCGTAGAACAAGCCCACGCTGGTCTTGTAGGAGCCCACGAAGGCCTTGGACCAGCTCGCGTTGGCGTTGACCCGGTCGCGAATCAGGTAGGCCGAATTTTCCAGCACATCGACGTTCGGATTCACGATCGCGATGCCGTTCCAGTTGGAAATCGCGCGCGATGAGTTCAGCGAGTTCACTTCCTTCGAGGTCGTGTGCGTGTAGGCGATGCCCCAGTTCACGGCCTTGTTGAACGCCCCCGACAGCGCAACCGTCAGTGCGTTGCCACCACCTTCGCCCGTGCGCTGACCGAGCACGACGTCGCCGAACCTCTCGTTCGACTGGGCACGGCGGGTCGGGCTGACACAGTTGGCGCCAGTCACAAATGCGTCACCACCGTTCCAGCAATTCGCGCTCAGCGCAGCGGCGTTGTAGAACAGCTGGCGACCATCCGGGCCTACCGCGGTCGGAGCACCCAGATTCAGGTGGCGATAGGCGATGCCGTCCTTGGTCTTGGTGTGGATCCATTCAGCGCTGAGCAACAGGCCATGGGGGAGTTGTGCGTCCCAAGCCAGGTTCATCTTCCAGACCGAAGGCTGCTTCAGATTCGAAGAGATCAAGTCCACCCCGGCTGCCGGCGGCACGCCGGTCAACACCGGTTGCTTGGAAGGATCAGGCGAGAACACCAGATTGCCGCAAGTGGCACCGCTGCAGCTGAATTCAGCACTGGTCATGCCGGTGTTCTGGTACGGGTTGGTCAGCCAGACGCTGGCAGCCGCGCCTTGGAACAGACCGAGACCGCCACGCAGCTGTGACTTCAGCTTGGACGCGGGCGCCAAATTCAGATTGAACGCCAGACGGGGCTGCACCAGCACCTGTCCATCGATCGTCACCGTGTTGTCGAGGCCGAAGCCGCCAGTCTGGCGCCCGCGGGTGGCGGCGGTCGCAGCCACCGTCGGCAAGGCGACCGTGGGGTTGGCCGTCGGGCGGTCATCCGTGCTGCTCTGATCCACGCGCAGGCCGCCCGTGACGGTCAGGTTCTTGCTGACGGTCCAGGTGTCCTGTGCGAACAAGCCGAGGCTGTTCAGGGTCCAGTTGGCTGCGCTGTCCTTCAACTCAAAGCCAGTCAGCGGAACACGCACACGGTAGGAAGAAGGCCTGCCCGCGGCGAACAGGGCCACCGGATCAGCGTCGCGGAACTCGTAGACGCCACTGCTGGCGTTCACGAATGCGTTGAAGATCTCATTGCGCTGGACGTCCACGCCAAACTTCAGCTCATGGTCATCCTTGAACAGGGTGCCTGCGAAGTAAGCATCCGTCGTCTTGGTCGCCAGCTGGTTGAAGTGGCGGAACTCCTCGGTGCCGAAGCGCAGGTTGCGGGTCGAACCGGTGGTGCCAGCAGGCGCAGGGCCGGTGAACGTCAGCTGAACCTGTGGCTGGTTGGAAAACAGCGCGGGGATGCTTTCGTAATCGCGCTTGGACACCTTCAGCTCGGTAGAGAAGTTTTCGGTCCAGTCGCCGAACCATTGGCCGACCACAGACTTGATGGTCTTCTCTGGTGTGTACCAGTGCGAATTCAGAGACAGCGCCGTGCCAAAGATGTTCGGGAAGATCGGCTCGGCCTGCTCGGTCTTGGAGAAGCGCACATTGGCACGGTGCGAATCGCTGATGTTCCAGTCGAGCTTGAGCAAGGTGTCCTTGACCATCAGCTCATTACCAGCCGGCACATTGAAGCTGCCGATGTCGATGCCGTACTTGTCCTTGGCAACCTTGATGGCGGCGTCGATCTGCGCCTGGGTGATGCCCACATTGGTCTGCGAGCTGCCCACAGGTCCAAAAGCGGGCGCATCACGAGAGCTGCGTGTGTCCTCGGCACTGACGAAGAAGAACAGCTTGTCCTTGATGATCGGGCCGCCCAGCGTGACGCCCTTGGTGTTCTCGGTAAAGGGCGCCGGCTTGAAGTAGGCACCTGTCGTCTGGTTGAAGCGATCGCCAACGAGCTTGTCGTCGCGAAACACGTAGTACAGGCTGCCCTTGAGCGAATTGGTGCCTGACTTGGTCACCGCATTGATGTTCGCGCCGGTGTAGCCCTGCTGGGTGACGTCGTAGTTCGAGATATTGACCTGAACCGACTCGATCGCGTCGATGGAAATCGGCTGCTTGGCCGTTGGCAGACCATTGCCCTCAAGGCCGAAGGTGTCGTTGATCCGCACGCCGTCAACGGTGATGGAGTTGTAGCGTGCGTTTTGACCCAGCGCTGCAATCTCGCCGCGATCCTTGTCCGTCTGGGACAGTCGCGGGTCCTGGCGGGCGTAGTCAGACAGGCTGCGCGCGATGGATGCATAGGAGTCCAGCTCAGCACGGCCGAGGCTGGTGCCGGCGCCGGTACCACCGGCATTGAAACGACCCAGAGTCGCGCTGGAGCCGGTCACCGTCACGGTCGCCAGCTGCGAAGCGCCGAGCGTCACATCCAGAGCCAGGCTCTCAGCCAGCGCCAGGAAGATGCCGTCACGCGTTTCCTTGTCAGCACCCTTGCTGACGGTGATCGTGTAGGGGCCGCCGACGCGCAGGCCGCGTGCCGAGTAGCGCCCTTCGCCATCGGTCACGAGGTTGGTCACCGAGCCCGACTCGCGATGCAGGATCACGACCGCTGCACCCGCGACGGGCTTGCCATCGTTCGCAACGATGCGCCCGCCGACGGCGGCGGTCGTGTTCTGTGCCATGACCGGCGCTGCGGCCACGATGGCGACGGCAGCGCTCAGCGCTGTCCGTGTGAAGTTCCAACGATTGCTATTCATCCTGATGACTCCTGAAAGAGAAGGCGCATAACGCCCTGCCGAGGCTTGACTGTAAAAAATGTAGCATCAGCACCATTCGCAAACGTTTGGGATCGCAGTTTCCCCACACCGAGAAACCCCCCTCTTGCATCTCCCGAGCTCTTGTGAATGAGAAGCCAATGGCCAAAACACAGGAGTCAGTCAGAACGTTTGCGCACACCAAAGGTGCCAAGCGGCGCGCGCTCCGGATTGAGCAAGGATGGTGCCACCCTGACTCTGCTGAACAGCCGCACGCCCGCCCACTGTCGACGCGAGAGTCTCGCGGATCAATGTTTAGCGCAGATGACAAGCGGCTCTCGGCCAGCAAAGAAATTGCACGATCACCGATCAACCAGGCCCGCCAGACTGCTGCAGCCGCACGTCCTTGCGTGGGGCTCCCCGCACCATGGCGGTGCCACTGGCGCGAGCAAAGGGTTCGGTGCATAGTTGCTGACGCCAAACTGACGATCGTGAGGTGCAGCGTGACCTTGATCCAACTGACTCAGGTCAAGCAATGGATGCGGCAGCATGGGCAGCGGCATGTGGTGGAGTTGCAGATCTGGGACCTGGTCCTGTGCTGCTGGTTACTGGGCTGGGCCGCCCTGCCTGGACTGATCCTCTTGCAAGACTGGTTGATGTTGCCCGTGCTGCTGATGGGTACCCTGCTGCCGACCGCCTATGTACGCTGGCGGTGCCGCATGCACCGGGCAGGCCGCCTGCGTTGCGATTGGCTGTGCGCATTGCAGTAATCGGCTGGCTGCGCAACCCTGCATAGAAAACGCAAAAAGCCCCGGCTTGCGGGGCTTTGCTCATTGGCGGCGTCGGGTCAATGGATCAGGCCGATCCACTCACCGGCCTGCTGGTATCGATTGAACAGTTGCATGGCCAGTTGCTGCAGCGCCGGATTGGCGCTGGCATGGGCTGCGGCCAGACGCTCGAACGCGTAAAGCCGGTCGTAAAGCATGCGGGTCGGTTGCAGTCCCTGCCCTTCAGCCTGAAGCAAGCGCTGGAAATCCTGCAGATCGCTCAGCGCCACGGCGCCGGCCACCGGCATGTCAAGAACGAAGTGCTCTGCGGCAGCCTCAGGCTTCAGGAAGGTGTCTGGCAGCGCCGGAAGCTCGTGAGCAGCGGCAGGCAGGAGGTGCAGCGGGACAATCATCGGAAACCTCGTCACGGATGACTTCGATGACGGGATGATGAGCGCCCAGGCAAAAACTTAAGGCCAAAATAGGGGCGGATTCACCCCCTCATTGCGCTCAAGTCTTGGGCAAGGTGACGCCGCGCTGCCCCTGGTACTTGCCGCCGCGATCCTTGTAACTGGTCTCGCAGACCTCATCGCTCTCGAAGAACAGCACCTGCGCACAGCCTTCGCCCGCATAGATCTTGGCCGGCAGCGGCGTGGTGTTGCTGAACTCCAGCGTCACGTAGCCCTCCCACTCGGGCTCGAAGGGTGTGACGTTGACGATGATGCCGCAGCGCGCATAGGTGCTCTTGCCCAGACAGATGGTCAGCACATTGCGCGGGATGCGGAAGTACTCGACGGTGCGCGCCAGCGCAAAACTGTTGGGCGGAATGATGCAGCACTCACCCTCGAAATCCACAAAGCTCTTTTCGTCGAAGTTCTTTGGATCGACCACGGTGCTGTGCACATTGGTGAAGATCTTGAACTCCGGCGCGCAGCGGATGTCATAGCCATAGCTGCTGGTGCCATAGCTGACGATTCTGCGGCCCTCGGCATCGGCGCGAACCTGGCCCGGCTCGAAGGGTTCGATCATGCCGTGCTGCTCGGCCATGCGGCGGATCCACTTGTCGCTCTTGATGCTCATCGTGATGGAAGGTCTATTGACGCAATGGCGCGATTCTAGGCGCCCACCCTTGCCTGGACGCTGTAGCGCTGGGCTGCGGGCTGTGGGTGCCCAGCCCAAAGCCGGTCAGCCTCCTAGAATCCGCCCATGAAGCTGCAAGAGATGCTGGAGAAATCGGTCTGGGGTCGCAACCTCGGCGCGGCCGAGCTGGCACGCGTGCAGGCTGAGTGCCGCGAGCGCAATGTGCTGGCCGGCCAGGCCATGGTGCGCATGGGCGAGCCTGCTGAGCATTGGATGGGTCTCATCAGCGGTTTCGGCAAGATGAGCATCTACTCGCCTGGCGGTCGCGAGACCACGCTGCTGGGCGTTGCGCCCGGGGGCTGGTTCGGCGAAGGCACGCTGATCAAGCGCGGCTGCTGGCAGTACGACGGCGTGGCCATGCGTGACAGCCAACTGGCCCTGATGCCGCGCGAAACCTTTGAGTGGCTGCGTGCCACCAGCCTGCCCTTCAACCACTATCTGCAAGGTCTGATGAGTGCCCGCATGGGGAGCTTCATCGCCCAGCTGTGTGACGCGCGGCTGCTGGACTCCACCGAGCGTGTAGCCCGGAGCCTGGCCGCCCTGTTCAACCCGGAGCTCTATCCGCAGCCCGGCCCGTTCCTGGACCTGCGTCAATCCGAGGTCGGACAGCTCGCGGGTGTCTCCAGGCAGCGCGCCAATGCCGCCCTGCAGAGACTCGAAGCTGTCGGCCTGATCGCTGTACGCCGGCGTGGCATCGAGGTGCTGGACCTGCAGGGGCTGCGCAGCTTCGCCAGCCCGGCGCAGCGCCCCACGCCGCCAATCACGACACCAGCGCTGGCGTCGTGATTTCGCCCGGAATGCTCTTGCGAGCCAGCAGCGTGTAGACCACCGGCACCACGAAGATGGTCAGCAACGTGCCGACCGTCATGCCGCCGACGATCACCCAGCCGATCTGCTGACGGCTCTCCGCGCCAGCGCCGGTGGCCAGTGCCAGCGGCACGGCACCCAGCACCATGGCCCCGGTCGTCATCAGGATGGGCCGCAAACGCAAGGCCGAGGCCTCGATGACCGCCTCCATGACGTCCTTGCCCTGGATGCGCAGCTGATTGCTGAATTCGACAATCAGAATGCCGTGCTTGGTAATCAAGCCCACCAAGGTGATCAAGCCAATCTGCGAATAGACGTTCAGCGTTCCGCCGCTCCATTGCAAGGCGGCCAGCGCGCCGACCATCGACAGCGGCACCGCCAGCATGATCACGAAGGGATCGATGAAGCTCTCGAACTGCGCCGCCAGCACCAGGAAGATGAACAGCAGCGCCAGCACGAAGACCACGCCCAGCGCCCCGCTGGAGGCCCGGAACTCGCGCGAGACGCCGTTCAGCTCGGTGGTGTAGCCCTCGGGCAGGACTTCGCGTGCGGTCTTGTCCATGAACTGCAGCGCTTCGCCCAGCGCATAGCCCGGCGCCAGGTTGGCGGTGATCGACACCGAGCGACGCTGGTTGAAGTGGTTCAGCTCGCGCGGACTCACCGCCTCGCGCACCTTCACCAGATTCGCCAACGGAATCATGGTCTCGTTGCGCCCGCGCACGAACAACTTCTCGATGTGCTCAGGCGTCGTGCGGCCCGCCGCATCGGTCTGCACCAGCACGTCGTACTGGTCCGCATCGCGCTTGTAGCGCGTCACCGCGCGGCCACCCAACATGGTTTCGACGGTGCGAGCCACCTGATCGACGTTCACCCCGAGGTCAGCCGCGCGCTCGCGATCCACCTCGAGGAAGACCTCGGGCTTGTTCAGGCGCAGATCGTTGTCGGGGGACACGAACCCCGGATTCTTGGCCAGCGCACCCATGAAGTCTTGCGTGACGCGCGCCAGATTGGCATAGCTGTCGCTGGTGACGATCACGAAGTTGATCGGCCGCTCGCGAAAACCCTGGCCGAGGCTGGGCGGTGTGATCGGGAAAACTGTCACACCCGGCAGACCGGCCAGCTGCGGCTGCAGCTTGCGCGCCAATTCCTGGGTGCTGATATTGCGTTCCGACCAGTCCACCGTCCGCAGGATGGCAGTCGCCTGAGACACCTGCCCGCCGCCAAGGAACATGAAGCGGCGGTCGAACTCGGGGTACTGCGCCGTAATGCCGTCGATCGCATCCAGATAGCGGGCGGTGAACTCCAGCGTCGAGCCGTCAGGCGCGTTCACCGGCATGAAGATCACACCCCGGTCCTCCTGCGGCGCCAGCTCGGACTTCGAGGTCGAGAACAGCCACCAGCTGCCGGCGCCAGAGGCCAGCATCACCAGCACGACAAACCAGCGGTGGTGCAGCGCCATGCGTAGCGCGCCGGCGTAGCGATTGCTGATCCACACCAGCACCTTTTCCATGCCGGAATCGAAGCGCGTCGGATTGGCGTTATGGCGCAGCAGCTTGCTGCACAGCATGGGCGTCAGCGTCAGTGCCACAAAGCCCGACACGATCACCGCACCGGCCAGCGTCAGCGCGAACTCGGTGAACAAGCGCCCGGTGCGCCCAGGCGTGAAAGCCAGCGGCGCAAACACGGCCGCCAGCGTCAGCGTCATGGCCACAACCGCGAAGCCGATTTCCTTGGCGCCCTTGAGCGCGGCCTGGAACGGCTCAAGCCCCTCTTCGATGTGACGGAAGATGTTCTCCAGCACGACGATGGCGTCGTCCACCACCAGGCCGATGGCCAGCACCAGGGCCAGCAGCGTCAGCGTGTTGACGGTAAAGCCAGCCGCCGCCATCAGCGCAAAGCTGCCGATCAGGCTGACAGGAATCGTCACCAGCGGGATGAAGGACGCCCGCAGTGTGCGCAGAAAAACGAACACCACAAGCGCCACCAGCACCACGGCTTCAGCGATGGTTCGGTAGACCGACTTGATCGAGCGGTCGATGAAGACCGAGTTGTCGTTGGCCTGGCGCACCTCGATCGAGGCCGGCAGGTCTTCCTGGATGCGCGGCACCATCGCGCGCACGCCGGCGGCCACCTCCAGCGGATTGGCGGTGGCCTGGCGGATAACGCCGGTCGAGACCGAAGGCACGCCATTCAGGCGCACGCGGGAACGCTCGCTGGCAGCGGCCTCCTCAATGCGCGCCACGTCCTTGAGCCGCACGGTAATGCCGCCAGCCTGCTTGAGTGCCACCTCGCCGAACTGCGCCACCGTGTTCAGGTCTGTGCGCGCGGTGACGTTGAATTCGCGCTGCTGGCTCTCGATGCGGCCAGCCGGTACTTCCAGGTTCTGCTTGCGCAGCGCGTCCTCGACATCCTGCACGGTCAGCTTGTAGGCGGCCAGGCGATCGGCATCCAGCCAGATCCGCATCGCGTACTTGCGGTCGCCGCCGATCTGCACATCGGCCACGCCGGGAATGGTCTGCAGCCGCGGCTTGACCACGCGGTTGACCAGATCGGTGATCTCAAGCGGGTTCAGCGTCTCGCTGGTGAAGGCCAGCCAGATGGTCGGCGTAGCATCGGCCTCCACCTTGGACACCACCGGCTCATCCGCGGCGTCGGGCAGGCGACCGCGCACGCGCGAGACGCGATCGCGCACATCGGCGGCGGCGTCGTCGGGGTTCTTCTCAAGCTTGAAGCGTACCGTGATCTGGCTCTGTTCGGAGCGCGAGATCGAGGTCAGGATGTCCACGCCATCAATGCCGGAGATGGAGTCCTCCAGCGGCTTGGTCACCTGCGACTCGATCACCTCGGACGAAGCGCCAGCCAGACGTGTGCTCACGGTCACCACGGGCTCGTCGATGCGCGGATATTCGCGCAGGCTCAGCTTGCCGAAGGACACCAGGCCCACCAGCAGCAGCAGCAAGGACATCACCGTGGCGAAGACCGGACGGCGAATGGAAACTTCCGACATGCGCATGGCGGCGACCTCAGTTCGAAGGCTTGGTCGCCGCGGCCGAAGCCGCAGCCGGCGCGCGCGGCGCACCTGGCTTGTCGACATCCACCAGCTTGACTTGCTGCGGCCCGCCGCGCATCAAGCGCGACTGGCCTGCCGTCACGACCAGATCGCCAGCCGCGACACCCCCGAGCAACTCGACCTTGCCCGGTACGCGCATGCCCAGCTTGGCTTCGACGCGCTCAGACGTCAGGCCCTTGCCGTCCTGGCCGGGCACCAGCTTGACGACATACTGCTTGCCACCCTGCGGCACCAACGCTTCCTCCGGCACAACCAGCGCCTGCTCGCGCACCGAGAACACCACCCGAACGCGGGCGAACAAGCCGCTGCGCAGCGCAGCGGAATCTCCGGCGACGCGCGCCCGCACCAGCATCGAACGACCGTTGGCGTCGAGCTGTGTATCCAGGGCCTCGACCTTGGCCTTGAAGGCGCGACCCGGCAAGGCGTCCAGCGCCACTTCGACTTCCTGCCCCAGCTTCAGCCGGGCTACAAAGCGCTCAGACAGGCGGAAGTCCACCCACATCGAGGAGGAATCCTCGATCGCGATCAGATCGGCGCCATCCTTCACATAGTCACCCAGATTGACGGTGCGGATGCCGGCCACGCCGTCGAACGGCGCGCGCACCTGCATGCGCGCCAGCTGCGCCTTGGACAAGGCCACCTGGGCCTCGGCCACCTTCAGGGTCGCTTCGGCCTGATCGATGACGCTGGCGCTGACAAAGCCTTGCGTCAGCAGTTCGCGGTTGCGCTGCAGTTGCGTGCGCGCAATGGCAGCCTGCGCCTCGGCCTGCTGCAGCTGGGCCGCCTGCAGGCTGTCATCCAGCTGCACCAGCACCTGGCCCTGGCGCACTCGCTGGCCGTCGTTGAAACCCAACTTGACCACGCGACCGCTGACCTCGGGGCGCAGCGTCACCGCTTGACGGGCCCGCAGCGTGCCGACGGCCTGTGCATCGTCAGCCATCGCCATCAGGCTCACCTTGCCCGCCTCAACCGCTACCGGACCGCTCGGGCCTGCGCCACCGCCGCCTGGACGCGCACCCGGCGCCGTCGGTGCGGCTGACGCACCCGCGCCCGCTGGCGGTGCGCGATGCTGCCACCAATACGCCAGCCCGCTCAGCCCTACCAGGGCCACGACGGCCACAACGCCATGCAGTTTCTTGAAGCTCATGCTGTTTTTCTCCGAGCGCGCACTGTAGCGGCGAACCGCGTGGCGCGCTGCCGGGCTAGCCCGGGTTATGGCGACCAAAGAAGGCTTTCGTGCCTCCAACAGCCCAGCTTGCGCGCTCTTCGCACATTAGAGCGAGGCCACGCCCCGATTGGCCAGCGCATCCGCCCGCTCATTTCCCGGATCGCCGGCGTGACCCTTGACCCAATGCCAATCCACTTCGTGCAACTTCCGCAGCGCCTCCAGGCGCTGCCAGAGTTCGGCGTTCTTCACCGGCTTGTTGTCGGCCGTCTTCCAGCCGCGCCGCTGCCAGCCACCGATCCATTCGGTCATGCCCTTGCGGACATACTCGCTGTCGGTATAGACCGCCACCTTGCAGCTGCGCTTGAGCGACGCCAGCGCCTCGATCACGGCAGTGAGCTCCATGCGGTTGTTGGTGGTGTTGCGCTCGCCACCGAACATTTCGCGCTCATGCTCGCCCGAGCGCAGCCAGGCGCCCCAGCCGCCCGGCCCCGGATTACCCTTGCAGGCGCCGTCGGTGTAGACCACCACCTTGGGCTTGGGCATCGCGGGTCGGTCTGTCGTTGTCGTTGCTGATGTTGTCATTCGGTTCCGTATCGGGAAGGGTTGTGGTGGCGATTCAGTGCCACGGCAGCGCGGCTCTGGCGCTTGGCCTTGCCGGTCTTTGCCAGCCCGACCAGGCGCATGCCATGCACTCGCTTGACGGCCACGATGAAGTACAGCGCGCCGAGCACCGGCCACCAATAGCGGCCGATCGGCTCGATCCAGCGCCAGCGCTGCAACCAGGCGGCGCTGTGCCAGGGCGGCGCGTAGGCGCCAAAATCGGCAGCTTCTACCTCGAAGCTGAGCAGCCGCAGCCAGTCTCGCAGCCGCCAGTAGCCGATGAACTCGCCGCTGCTGGGCAGAAAGCGCGGGCCGGTGCTGCCAGGCAGATGCCCCACCAGCCGGCCGAGATTTTGCCGCAAGCCCCAGGCGCTGGCGGGATTGAGACCACAGACGATCAGCCGCCCTTCAGGCCGCAACACCCGCTCGACCTCGCGCAGCGTGCGGTGCGGGTCTGGTGCCAGTTCCAGGGTATGAGGCAACAGCACCAGATCGAGGCTCGAAGACTCGAACGGCAGCTCGTCGACTTCGCTAAGCAGAGAACCGCTGCCGGACCGCAAGTCCAGCTCCTGAGGGTGCTGAAGCGCCAGCCAGCGGTGCGGCATGCGGTTGGCACGCAAGCCTTGCAAAGCAGGCAAGCCGACTTGCAACGCATGAAAGCCGAACAGGTCGGCCACGGCGACGTCGAAGCGCTGCTGCTCCCAGGCCAGCAGATACTGGCCGGGCGGCGTCTGCAACCAGTCGGCCAACTCTACAATTGATGCTTCATCCTTCATCGGACTGCCCGACCTCGCCGCATGGCTGTTCTGACCCTGGCGCCACTGGCTGCCTTCACTGACAACTACATCTGGATGCTGCACGATGGCAGCCGGGCACTGGTGGTCGACCCCGGTGAAGCCGCTCCCGTGATCGCAGCGCTTGATGCAGCTGACCTGCGCTTGGACGGGATTCTAGTGACCCACCATCATGGGGACCATGTCGGTGGCCTGCGCGAACTGCAGCCCCGCCTGCAGGGCCAGGTCTGGGGTCCAGCCCGCGAAGTCATGCCACTGCCCTTCGTCCCCTGCCAGGCAGGCGACAGTGTCGAGTTGCTCGGCCAGCGTTTTCACGTGATCGACATCCCGGGCCATACCTCCGGCCATATCGCCTTTTATCTGGCCGAGCCAAGCGACTGCAGCTCGCCGGTGCTGTTCTGCGGCGACACCCTGTTCTCGGGCGGCTGCGGCCGGATCTTCGAGGGCACACCGGCCCAGATGTGGAGTTCACTGCAAAGCCTGGCCGCGCTGCCCGGCAGCACGCGGGTGTGCTGTGCGCATGAATACACGCTGTCGAATCTTCGCTTTGCCGAGGTCATCGAGCCTGACAATGCTGCACTGCGGGACTACCGCAGCTGGTGCGAGTTTCAAAGGGCCGGCGGCCAGCCCACTCTGCCTTCGTCGATCGCCAATGAACTGGCGATCAACCCCTTTCTGCGCTGCGAGCAGCCCGCCGTTCGGGCCGCGGCAACACAGCATCAAACCCTTGCCGCTGACGCTGACGACGTCTCGGTGTTCGCCACCCTGCGGCAATGGAAGAACGAATTCAGATGAAACCGATGATCCGAAAGCCAGCCTTGCGCCGCTTGGCACTGCCCACCCTGACCGTGCTAGGCGCGCTGCTGAGCGGCTGCGCCAGCACCAGTCTGCCCGCCGTCCAGGAGCCGGGGCTGCCGCCCCTGGAACAGCCACAGGCCCAAGCCCAGACCCAGGTCGAGCCGAAGAGCTTGCCGAAGGTGCAGAAGCCATCGGCCCCAGGCAGCTCGGTGACCGCCTCCCTGCCCCAACTTGAAGACAGCCTGCAGCCCGGCGTCAGGGTCGATCTGAACGACACCAGTGCGCGCGCCGACCTGTGGCAGCGCGTGCGTTCAGGCTTTGCGATGCCGGATCTGGACAACGCCCTGGTCGGCAAGGCCGAGCAGTGGTACTCAAGCCGCCCGGACTATGTGCAGCGCATGACCGAGCGCGGCAGCCGCTACCTTTATCACATCGTGGTCGAGGTTGAAAAACGTGGCATGCCCACCGAGCTGGCCCTACTGCCCTTCATCGAAAGTGCCTTCAATCCGCAGGCCCTGTCCAGCGCCAAGGCATCGGGCATCTGGCAGTTCATGCCCGCCACCGGGCGCGACTTCGACCTGAAGCAGAACATCTTCCGCGATGACCGCCGCAATGTGCTTGCGTCGACGCGCGCCGCGCTCGACTATCTGGGCCAGCTCTACGGCATGTTCGGCGACTGGCATCTGGCACTGGCGGCCTACAACTGGGGCCAGGGCAATGTGCAGCGGGCCATCCGCCGCAATCAGCAGGCCGGCAAGCCGACCGACTATGAGAGCCTGCGCATGCCCGACGAAACGCGCTACTACGTGCCCAAGCTGCAGGCGGTGAAGAACATCGTGCTGAGGCCGGAAGCCTTCTCGCTGGCCCTGGCGCCGGTGGCCAACCACCCCTTCTTCCTGTCCGTCAACATCGACCGCGACATCGACGTCGATCTGGCCGCCCGCCTGGCGGGCATGAGCGAAGCTGAGTTCAAGCAGTTCAACCCGCAGGTCAACAAGCCAGTGCTGCTGGCGGCCACCACGCCGCAACTGCTGCTGCCTTGGGACAATGCCGAAGCATTCAGCCGCGCCCTCGCGGCCCACCAGGGCCCGATGGCGAGCTGGACCGCCTGGGTGGTGCCGCGTACCATGACGCCGGCCGAGGCCGCCGGCAGGGCCGGCATGAGCGAGGCGGCGCTGCGAGAAGTCAACAAGATCCCGCCACGCATGCTGGTCGGCCAGGGATCGACCCTGCTGATTCCCCGCAGCACGCGGCATGAGGCGGATGTTTCCGAGCATCTGGCCGACACCGCCAGCATCAGGTTGAAGCCCGAAGTGCAGTTGCGCCGCATCACGGTCAAGGCTCGCAAGGGTGAGACCCTGGCGGCGCTGGCACAGCGCCAGAAGGTCAGCGTCGAGCAGTTGCTGCAATGGAACAAGCTCGGCGCCAAGGCCAGTCTGAAAGCCGGTCAGACCCTGGTGGTCTTCACACCGGTACAGGCGAAGACACGGGTGGCCTCCGCGAGCCCCGCCAAGCGCAACAGCGCCGCGCGCTCCGCGCCGGCCCGCAAGGTGGCTGCAGCGCGCAGCAGCAGCCAGCAAAAGCCCAGTCGCCGCTGATTGAAGCGAGGGCCGCCGCCATCGGCGGCAGTCCGACGGTCAGGCGAAGAACAGGGCCAGGCTGCAGGCCAGCCCCGCCGTCCAGGCCAGCGTGCGCAGCGCTGCCAGGTCGGCCAGATACAGGCCGATAAAGCTCAAGCGAAACATCAGGAAGGACAAGGCCAGCATGTCCACCCGTTCCTGATTGGCGCCCATCTGCTGCGCCACCAGCACACCGGCGATGAACAGCGGCAGCGCCTCGAAGCTGTTGGCCTGAGCCGCATTGGCCCGCGCCTGCCAGCCGCTCAGGTTCGCGAGCCAGGCCCGCGGGTTGTTGTTGTCGAAACCGCCATCACGGCGCCGCTTGCCAAAGCCCTTGGACTTGGCAATGCCGGCGCAAACGATCGGCATCAAACAGGCCACGATGATGCAGTAGTTGGCCACGGTCATGGCGCGCTCCTTGGCTGGAAAGAAATCGGGGTCAACGGCGGTCAACCAGGGCATGGGCAATCGTGCCCAGGTCCACGTATTCAAGCTCGCTGCCGACCGGCACGCCACGCGCCAGGCGTGTCGAGCGGATGCCGCGTGCCCGCAGCGCCTCGGCCAGCACATGCGCGGTGGCTTCGCCTTCGGCCGTGAAACTCGTGGCGAGAATCACCTCCCGCACCGGCTCCTGCGCGGCGCGTGCGATCAACTGCTCGGCGCCGATCTGGCGCGCACCCACGCCGTCCAGCGGACTGACGCGGCCCTGCAGCACGAAGTAGTAACCTCGGTACGAGGCGGTGCGCTCCAGCGCTGCTAGGTCTGCGGGCGACTCAACCACGCAGAGCAGGCTGGCATCGCGCCGCGTGTCCGCACAGATGTCGCACAGCGCGGCCTCACTAAAGGTGTGGCAGCGCTCGCAGTGGCGCACCTGCTGTGCTGCGGCAGCCAAGGCTTGCGACAAGCGCAGAGCGCCATCGCGGTCGTGCTGCAGCAGGTGGTAGGCCATCCGTTGCGCCGACTTCTGCCCAACACCGGGCAGGCGGCGCAAGGCTTCGATCAGGGCTTCTAGCGCGTTCAAGCGGCGGGCAACATCAGAACGGGAACTTCATGCCCGGCGGCAGCGGCATGCCGGCGGTCAGCTTGCCCATCTTTTCCTGGCTGACAGCCTCGGCACGACGCACCGCATCATTGAAGGCTGCGGCCACCAAGTCTTCCAGCATGTCCTTGTCATCGGCCAGCAGGCTGGGGTCGATGGTGACCCGCTTGACGTCGTGCTTGCAGGTCATGGTCACTTTGACCAGGCCCGCGCCCGACTGCCCTTCGACCTCGACGCTGCCGAGTTCGTCCTGCGCCTTCTTCAGGTTGTCCTGCATCGCCTGGGCCTGCTTCATCAGACCTGCGAGTTGACCCTTCATCATCTTGGTATCTCCTGGAGTATTCAGTGGGGTTTGATGGACCCGGGCACGATGCGTGCCGTCTTGAACTGGCTCAGCAACTGCTGCACCAGCGGGTCCTCGAGAACAATCTGTTCGGCACGGCGCTGGCGTGCCTGGGCTTCGGACTGGTCACGCAGCGCTGGCGAATCCTGGGCCATGCCGGCTTCCAGCTCCAACTGCACGGTCGTGCCGAGCAACTCGGTCATGGCCGCCTGCAGCTTGTCCTGCAGCGCCGGTTGACGCAACGATTCGCGCTCGACACGCAGGCGCCAGCGCTGCGGGCTGGCCTGCTCGTCCAGTGCAATGCATTCGGCCTGCAGCGCCAGTTCGCGCGGCAGCGCCACCAGCTTCAGCTGCTTGACCAGCGCGTACCAGCGTTCGCCGAGCGCGGTCGGACGCAGCGCGATATCCATGCCCGAGGTCGAGGCATAGGCCCCGGTCGGCTCTGGCGCTGCAGTGGCCGATGTCACATCAGCAATGAAGTCCTCCGGCACGACGCTGCCATCCTCATCGGCCGGCGGCGCATCCAGCCAGGGCGGCAGATCGTCATCGGCCGGCGCCGGCGCAGCGGCCAGCGGCCGCGGCTTGAGCCGCGCACTGTGGGCGTCAGCCGGCTTGCTGGCCAAGCTGCGCTGTACTTGGGGTGCAGCAGTCCCGGCCGGCGTCGCCGATGACTGAGCCACCGGTGCCGGTGCCGGTGCCGGTGCCGGTGCGGACGGGGCGGCCGTGCCGGCAGGCGCGGGCGCCGGGGCGGCGACCTGGACGGCGGCTGGCTTGGGTTCCTCGACACGCACAGCCGGCTTGACCGCAAGGCTGGGTGGCGCCGAGCGCAACAAGGGCGCGCTGGCCGCAGCCGGCACGGCGGCCGGCCGGGGACGCTCTGCCCCCTGGCCTGCCGCACCCTTGGGGCGAAAAGCCAGCATGCGCAGCAAGACCATCAGCAGGCCCGCGTACTCGTCCGGCGCCAGCGCCAGCTCCTGGCGCCCGTGCAAGGCCATGCTGTACATCAGCTGAATCTCGTCCGCCTGCAAGTCGCCCGCCAGCCGCAGCGCCTCGGCGCTGTCGGGTTCCTGCGGGTCAAGTGCATTCGGCGCGGCCTGGGCCACCGCCATCTGCTGCAGCAAGGAGGCCAGGTCTTCCAGCGTGCCACCGGCGGACAGGCCCAGATTGCGCAGCCCATCGGCCTGCGCCACGACCGCCTCGCCGCTGCCGGCGATCAGGGCCTCGACGATGGCGACCACATGGCCGCGATCCACCGAACCCAGCATCTGGCGCACGCCCGCTTCCTGAAGCTGGCCGGCGCCGAAGGCAATCGCCTGATCGGTCAAGGAGAGCGCATCGCGCATCGAGCCGCGCGCCGCCCGCGCCAGCAGCCGCAAGGCACCGGCTTCTGCCGGCACGCTCTCCGCAGCCAGCACCTGGGTCAGATGCGACAGCACGTTCTGCGGCGCCATCGGCCGCAGATTGAACTGCAGGCAGCGCGACAGCACAGTGACCGGCACCTTCTGCGGATCGGTGGTCGCCAGCACGAACTTCAGGTAGTCCGGCGGCTCCTCCAGCGTCTTGAGCATCGCGTTGAAGGCGGTGTTCGAGAGCATGTGCACTTCGTCGATCATGTAGACCTTGAAGCGACCGACCACCGGCTTGTAGACCGCCTGGTCGAGCAGCTGCGAGATTTCCTCGACGCCGCGATTCGAGGCCGCGTCGAGCTCCACGTAGTCGACAAAGCGCCCGGCATCGATATCGCGGCAGGCCGGACAGACGCCGCAAGGCGTGGCCGTGATGCCACCATTCCCGTCCGCCCCGGTGCAGTTCAGGCTCTTGGCAAGGATGCGCGAGACTGTGGTCTTGCCCACACCCCGCGTGCCGGTGAACAGGTAGGCGTGATGCAGGCGCTGCTGTGTCAAGGCATTGGCCAGGGCCTGGACCACATGCTCTTGGCCCACCAGTTCCTCGAAACTGTGGGGGCGATACTTGCGGGCGAGGACCTGGTAGCTCATGGGCGCCATTCTATGTAAGGAGCAGGCGCAGTCCTGTCGGCGGGGAAGCTTATATGAATGCCTCGCCGTAGATGCCGACAGCGGGCGCGGCATCGCCCACCCTCACCTGGCCGCGGTACATGCCTTCGGTGTTGAAAGGCAGGCAGACCTCGCCTTTGGCCGAAACCGCGATCAGGCCGCCGCGGCCACCGAGGCGCGGCAGCTTCTCCATCACCACGCGGCGGCAGGCCTCCTGCAGATCCAGGCCCGCATACTCGATCAACGCCGACACATCGTGCGCCGCACAGGCGCGGATGAAGGCCTCGCCTGTGCCAGTGCAGGAAATGGCCACGGTCGCATCATTGGCATAGCAACCGGCACCGACGATGGGCGAATCGCCGACCCGGCCGGGCTGCTTGTTGGTCATCCCACCGGTCGAGGTGGCGGCGGCCAGATGGCCCTGCGCGTCCAGCGCCACCGCGCCGACGGTGCCGAACTTGGTGCCCTCGTCGATCGGGCCGCTGCCATGCCCGGCCTGGGCCTGGGCCTGGCCGTCATGGTCCAGCAACTGGCCCGACTCGGTCTGCTGCGCCATGTGCAGCTGCGCCAGCCGCTCGGGCGTGCCGAACCAGTCGGGCGCCACCATCTCGAGCCCGTGCGCACGCGCCAGTTCGTCCGCCGCTGCGCCCGTGAACATCAGATGCGGGCTGTGCTGCATCACCAGGCGCGCCAGCAGCACCGGGTTGCGGGTGCAGCTCACGCCCGCCACCGCACCGGCCTGCAGGTCATGCCCGTCCATCACGCAGGCATCGAGCTCATGACGGGCCGCTGCAGTGTAGACCGCGCCCTTGCCCGCATTGAAGAGCTCGCACTCCTCCAGCCGGCGCACCGCCTCGACCACCACGTCCAGCGCCGAGTCACCGGCAACCAGCTGGGCCTGGCCATGCCGCAGGATGGTTTCGAGCGCCTGGCGATAGCGCTGTTCCTTATCGGCGCTCATCGCGCCGCGCAGCAGCGTGCCTGCGCCGCCATGGATGGCCAGCACGGGGGTCGGTCGGGCGTTCGCCTTGTCGTTCATGAAGTTCCAGGTCTCAAGTGCGCAGCAATGCGGCGGATTCTTGCACCAGAGGGGGTACCGCTGATCGATGGGACAGGATCGGTGCTGCGCTGGCGGCAGGCGTCGGACCATCGTCGATAATCCGGGCCATGAGCACGCATGCCCCCTCCTCACCCGACACCCTCAGCTATGAACAAGCGGGGGTCAACTACGACCTGATCGATCCATTGAAGATCGCGGCGCAGCGCTCTGCAGCGGCCACTGGTGCCCATCTGGGCGGTCATGGCTTCTCCGAAGTGCTGGCCTCGCGTGGCGAATCAGCCTATGTGGTGGATGTGGGCCCGTTCTACTTGGCCTCCATCGTCGAATGCCTCGGCACCAAGACCCTGGTGGCCGACGAGATGAGCAAGCTCACCGGCAAGAGCTTTTATGCCGGCATCGCGCAGGACACCATCGCGATGGCGATCAATGACCTGATCACCGTCGGCGCCACACCCCTGGTGGTGCAGGCCTACTGGGCCGCTGGTGGCTCCGACTGGTTCGGCGACAAGCTGCGCGCGCAGGCCCTGGTCGAGGGCTGGAAAAAAGCCTGCGACACCTGCCAGGTGGCCTGGGGCGGCGGGGAGACGCCGGCGCTGGCCGGCATCGTCGAAGAAGGTCGCATCGACCTGGCGGCCTCCTGCACTGGCCTGATCAACCCCAAGACGCGCCTGTCGGTGGGCGACCAGCTGGGTGCGGGCGACGCCATCGTGCTGCTGGCCTCCAGCGGCATCCACGCCAACGGCCTGTCGCTGGCGCGCAAGCTGGTCGAGCGCCTGCCGAACGGTTACCTGACCGAGATCGAGCCTGGCCTGACTTACGGCGAGGCGCTGCTGGCGCCCACCGTGCTGTATTCGCCGGTGACCGAGGCCCTGTTCAAGGCCGGCATCCAGCCGCACTACTGCGCCAACATCACCGGCCACGGCTGGCGCAAGCTGCTGCGCCATCCGGGCCAGTTCACCTACCGCATCCACACCGTGCCGCCGGTTACCCCAGTGCTGAAGTTCATGCAGGAGCATGCCAAGCAAGACGACCGCGAGGCCTACTCGACGCTGAACATGGGCGCTGGCTTCGCGATCTTCGTCAAGGCGGAAGACGCCGCTCGCACGGTCGAAGTGGCCAAGTCCTGCGGTATCGAGGCCTGGCAGGCTGGCACGCTGGAAGCCGGCTCCAAGCAGTTGCTGATCGAGCCACTGAACATCCGTTTCAGCGACGATGATCTGCAGCTGCGCTAACGCCACCTCGTTGCGCATCAGCGCCAGGATCAGTTGAGTCAAATCAGCAGAGACGCCTGATGGACTGGTTCTACTCGCAGATGCTGCAGATGCATGCACTGCTGGCCTGGTTCAGCGTGCTGTTCTTTGTTGTGCGTGGCCTGGCCGCGCTCTTCGATGCCGAATGGCACATGGACGGCCGCGTGCTGACGCTGGCATTCGGCGCCTACACGCTGCTTGCCGTCAGCGGTCTGAGCCTGTGGTCACTGCTGCAGCACAACCCGATGCGCGACAGCTGGCTGGCCGCCAAACTCATCGCGCTGGTCGTCTACGGCGTGTGCGCGCACTGGGCCGTTGGCACCGGGCGCTTCCGCGCGGTCGGCTATGCGCTGGGTCTGCTGATGCTGGCTTATGTGATGGGCCTGTCGATGACGCGTCAGGCCCTGCTCGGGCTCTGACACGGGGCGGCGAGCGCCGGCGCTGGGCTACAATCCGTCCTGACGGGCCTCCTCGCATGGAAGCGCGGCCAACCGGGTCAGGTGGGGAACCAAGCAGCCCTAGCCGTTGTGACCAGTGCCGGGGGTAAGGCTCGTCAACCCCCCTCTTCTTTGCGGCTGAACGCTCAGCCGGCTTGTCTGAAGGCCATCACGGCCTGATTGCGCAGGGTGCGCAGCAGGGACAACTCCTTCTCTCCCAGATCGATGCTGCCGGGCTTGGCCTTGTCGGCATAGATCATCGCGAACGGCGTGCCCTTCAGCAGCATCGGCAGGATCAGGAAGCTGGGCGCCTTGGGCGCCCCCATGAACCAAGCCGGCAGACGCTCCGCGATCTTGGGATCCGACGCGTCGGCAATCAAGGTGTCTACCCCCTTCTGGCAAACCGCCGCGAACAGGTCGAGCTGCATGCCGGCCGGCTGCCGCAGCGGCACTCTGAACAACGGCGTCAGGGCTTCGACGCCCTCGCCCAGCCCGAAGCGCCCGGTCAGCATCTCGGTCTTCGGGTCGCGCAGGCAGAACACCACCCGCCGAAAGCCCAGGCCGCGGTATATGGTCTCCAGGATCATGCGCATCACCTCGTTGAGCTTGAAGTCCTCAACCATGGAGTCGGTGATGTCCTGCACGCCCGCCGCCAGGGTCTGGACCGCCTGCTCGCGCGTCGGGGCCGCTTCGCTCAGGCTTTGGGTGCGCTCTGTGGCCAAGGTTGCCTGCAACTCATGCGGCGACAGGCTGTCGCCCGTGCTCGACTGCAAAGGCGCCAAAAGACGCTGCGCACGAGAGTTCTTGGCGATGTGGATATCCATGGCTTGCGCCACGTCGGCCAGTCGCTGGCGCGCCTGATCGGCTGCAGCCTCGAACTGATCGACGGGCACATCGAGCGCCCTGGAGTAGCGCTGCGCCATGGCCTTGAGCCGGGCATGCGCTTCCGACGGTTCGCTCTGCAGGATCACATCGGTCATCTCGTTGGCGGCACGCGCCAGCCAGCGTTGGCGCTCGATGGGACTGCCCAGCATGCGGGTCGGCGGCTCACCGATGGGGCGCCGCATGCTGCTTTGCAGCGCCTCTGGCAGACCCCATTGCTTGGCGACACCCAGACCCAATTGCTCGTAGCTCAGACCCAGCACCTGCACCGAGGCTGCCGGCTCACTCACCGGCGGCCTGGCGCGCTCGACATTGCGCTCGCTGCTCATCAAGCGCCGCACCTGCTGGGCCTCTTCCGGAAAGTAGAACTCGCACAGCAGGCGCCCGAGGCTCTGGAACATCGCCGCCAGGAAGCTCTCTTCGCTCTCGCGCGTGCTTGGGGACAGCTCCCGACCCAAGGCGCCCGCCATCTGCGAACGCAGAAACTCCTCACGCAGCTGCTGCGCATGCGCACGGTTCTCCATGCGCTCCAGCAAGATCAGCGACAAGGCCAGATTGCGAATGCCGGCAAAGCCGATCAGCGCCGCTGCGCGCGACACGGTGCTGATGCCGCCCCCACCCGCATGGCGGTAATGCGCGGTGTTGACCAGGCGCAGCAGCTTGTGGGTGAGCGCCACGTCCTTCAGGATTTCATTGGACAGGCTGTTCAGGCTCTCGGTATCGGACTGGGTCAAGCGCTGGATGCGCGCCACCGCGTCGGACATCGCGGGGAAGTCGCTGCGCAGCCGCATGCGGCGCAGCAGAAACTCCAGTGCCACACCATCCACCCCCTCGGCGCCGGGCTCCAGCTCCGGGTGCAGCCACTCGGCCAGCGCATCGTGAAAGGCCCTGGCGCTGGGCCAGCGCTGCTCAATATCGCGCGCCAGGCCCCGCATCACGATTGCGCGCAGCCGGTCATCAACCTCCGCGTCCAGGCCGGTCGGCAGGGTCAGGTCTCGCTCGGCCGCGCGGCGCACCGCACGCCAGGGGTCGGGGTCGTAATTGAGTCGCTGCCCGGACAGCAACTCGCCCAGCAGCACGGCCGCCGCAAACACATCCATCTGCGGGCAAGGAGTTTCCCCACGCGCTGCCTCAGGCGAGATATAGCCCGGCGTGCCGACGATGCGCCGGGCCGGCTCGCGGTTGCTGCCCGACTCGCTGATGCGGTCCGCAATGCCAAAGTCCATCACATGCGGACGGCCCTTGGCATCGAGCAGGATGTTGGAGGGCTTGAGGTCACGGTGCACCACACCCGCAGCATGGGCTGCTTGCAAGCCGTCCAGCACCCCCAGCATCAGCTCGACTGCGGCCTTGGTAGGCAGCGGCGGGCCGTCGCGCAGGCGCATGGCGAGCGTCGGCCCATCGACATACTCGAACACCATGTAGGCTTGGCCATCCTGCAGATCGGCCTCGAACACCGGCACGATGTTCGGATGCGTGAGCCGGCTCACCGCGCGCGCTTCGTGCAAGCCGGCATCGACGCGGTCTGCGTCAAGGCTGGCATGCAGCACCTTCACGGCAACCTCCCGGTCCAGGCGCGGGTCATGGGCCAACCAGACCGTCGCCTGAGCCCCTTCGCCCAGCTTGCGCAGCAGCAGGAAGCGGCCGAGTTCAGGGGTGGAGCCGGAACCGGTCTGGGAGCCTGCAAGGGTGGACATGCGCTGGCCTGGACGAGAGCGTCAGTTGCCGCGCTCTGGCACCGAACCGTCACCGGCAGCCCGGGCTCGCAGGCGCGACGGGATGGGAACGGCGGGTGCAGGCGCGGGCGCCACGGTTGCCGCAGAGGCGTCTGCCGGCTCTGCAGGGCGCCCGGCTTCAGCTTCGCTCGTTGAGGCGCCGGCTGTCGGGGCCGCTGTCGGGGCAGCGGACGGTGGCTGCAAAGCCAGATAGACCTCGCGCAATCCGATTCCCAAGACACGCGCATAGCGGCGCGTGACAAGTTCGACCCCGGCCTTGCGACGCTCCTCGGGCAAGAGCAGCGCCTCGACCAGTTCGTTGGCCAGACTGCAGCTCAGGCGCAGCAGTTCCGCATCAGTGCCGGCGCTGCGCACCGGTGCATCGCTGCCCTGGCGGCGGATCATGTGCAGCAGTTCTTCACCCAGGCTCCATTGGCGGGCCACTGCCGCACCAATCGACTCCAGGTCGCAGCCCAGTACGGCATAGGCTGCGGCCTGCTCGCTCATGCCGGCGGGATGCGGCGCATCGACTGTGGGCTCGGGCGGCTGCATCAGCTGGCGGATCTGCTGCGCGTCTTCCGGAAAGTGATATTGCAGCAGCAGCCGCCCCAGGTTCTGCAAGGTCGTGATCAGGTAGACCACTTCGGCGTCATAGCCGGCCGGCCGCAGGGCCTGTGCGATTTGGCCGGCGCGATGCACACGCTTCATCAGCGTCTGCATCCAGCCAGCTTGCTGTTCGTTGAGCGTGCCAGGCCAAATCTTCAGTGAACGGGCTGCGGCCTGCACACCGTTGAGCCCCAGCATCGCAATCGCGCGCTGCATATTGAGCACGGCGCCGCCGCCCGACTCCAGCCCTTCCTGCTTCAGGGCATTGTTGACGCGCCGCAGCAGTTCCAGGCTCAGCGCCACATCCTGAAGCACCAGGGTCGACAAAGCGCTGGCGTGCTGATTCTCGAGGCCGGAGGACTGCACGGCGCGCTGCAAGCGGGTCGAGCTAATCGGAAGATGGCCATAGCGTTGCACGCGGTCGAGCAACAGAGCGATGGCACCACCCTGGTCATTGGCCGCACTGCGCCAGCCCTCCAGCGCCCGCAGGAAGCTGCGTGCGCTGTGATAGCGCTGACGGGCCTGCCTATCGGTCGATCGATTGGCAATGGCACGCAGCGGCTCGGCAATCGGATGCGGCGTCTCCCAGCCCAGGCGCACCAGCTCCTGGCCTTTGGGCTGCATCAGTTGGATCACCTGCTGCAGATCGTTCTGCTCCAGCACCGGGCGTGCAGTCAGCCCGCGGTGCAGCAGCAGGCCCATGCGCAGCACATCTTCCTCGGCCGCCTCGCGCACGACACGCCGTGTGGCGGTGTTGAAGTCTTCGCCAGCCAGCGCAGGCTCTTGAGCCACCTCCAGGCCCAGCAGCCGAACATGCCCCGCACCATCGATCAGCAGGCTGGAGAGCTGAATGTCTCGATGCGCATGGCCGGACTCATGGGCGAAGGCCAGACCGTCCAAGGCCTGGCAGATCCAGCCCGACCACTCCATCGGCAGCACCACTCGATCTCGGGCCAGGCGCTCTTCCAGCGTTTCGCCCAAGGCGCGGTCATAGGCGATGAAAGGCCAACGCTCGACCTGGGACACCTCCACCGCATGCGCAAGGTTGGGATGCTGGATGCGCGCGCCCACGCCTGCCCGCCTGATCCAATCGGCAAGGGCTTGCGGGTCGGCCGGGGCCGTGCGGGGCATGCACAAGAGCATGTCCTGCGACGCGCGCGGGTCGAAGGCCAGCCACATCATGCTGCGCGCCGTCTTGCTCAGCAGAGCTTTCAACTCGAAGCGGCCGAAGCGCCGCATGGGCGCGCCGGAGGGTGCCGTCGAGCCGGCACGGGTCTGGCTACTTGATGAGTCTTCGTTCGGCACGTTGGGCGCTGGCAGGGCTAGGGCAAGGTAAGGTCAGTTGTATTGGATACAGATTCTGCGCTGCCCGATGGCTGGAACTGAACCGCTTTCCCGGCTCAGGCGATGGCGTTGCACGGCTCCAGCAGCAAAGCGCAGGTTCAGCCGGCCCGCTTGTATCGCGTGCCGGCCTTCGGCAGCCGACGCGACCCTTCCGGATCGCGTGTGCCGCCTCAGCTTGCAAGCTGCGCCCAGACTTTGTCCAGGCGTTTGACGCTGACGGGCTGTGGCGTGCGCAACTCCTGCGCAAACAGGCTCACGCGCAGCTCTTCCAACTGCCAGCGGAAGTCCGCCAGCCGCGCGTCGGCCGTGCCCTTGAGCTCGGCCACGCGGCGCTGCCAGCGCTGCTCCAGCGGGCGGTATTCGCTCATCAGCTTGGCGTCGCGCGCCGCATCGGCGCGCAGCTTGTCCAAGCGCACGCTGATCGCCTTCAGGTAGCGCGGCAGATGCTGCAGCTGGCTCCACGGTGTGGCCGTGACGAAGGACTTCGGACACAGGCGCTGTAGCTGTGCCGTGATGTCCTCGGCCACATCCTTGGGCGCGCGGGCATCCTTGAGCTTGCGCGTGGCGGCCTGGAGCTCCAGCAGCACGATGCCGGTCTGGCGCGCCACTTCCTGCGCAATCAGGTTCAGGCGCGCGCGGCCTTCCTCGATGCGGGCCTTGAACTTGAACTCGTCGGTGGGCAGCGGATCAGCCAGGAAGGCGCGGTCCAGCGCCACGCCGATGATCTGGTCGCGCAGCTCCTCCGACGTGCCCAGGCTCATGAAGGCCACCGCCATCTTCTGCAGATCGGGGATGTTCTTCTCCAGATACTTCAGCGGCTCCTTGAGCTGCAACGCCACCAGCCTGCGCAGGCCCAGCCGGTGCCGGGTGGCCGCGACCTCGGGCTCGTCGAAGACTTCGATCTCCACATGCGTGCCACGGTCGATCAGCGCCGGGAAGCCGATCAGCGTCTGCGGCCCCTTGTTCACCTCCATCAACTCGGGCAGCTCGCCGAAGCTCCAGGCGGTGTAACGCGCGCTGGCGTCCACGACCGGCTCGGCCTTGGCCTTCTGAACGATCTCGGCGCGCACACCGCCCTTGGCGACTGGCGCCTGCGCAGCAGCCGGCTCCGGCGCCGCCGCGGCCGGCAGCTTCAGCGCCGCCAGGGCCTGGAAGGCCGAACGCGCCTGCGAACCCAGCTCGGCCTTGAGCGCGGCCAAGTTGCGGCCCAGCCCGAGCTGGCGGCCATGCTCGTCGACGATGCGGAAGTTCATGAACAGATGGGCCGGCACCTGTTCGATCTTGAAGTCATTGCGCTGCACCGCCAGCTGGCTGCGCTCGCGCACCGCCTTGAGCAGCACCTCGATCAGGCTGCCGTGGGCAAAAGCATTGAGCTCGCAGAACTCGGCCACGAAATCCGGCAGCGGCACCAGGCGTGCGCGCGGCTTCTGGTGCAGACTCTTCAGCAGCGTGGTGACCTTGGGCGCCAGCATGCCCGGCACCAGCCATTCGCAGCGCTCCTCGCTGACTTGGTTGAGCGCATAGATGGGCACGGTGACGGTCAGGCCGTCGCGGGCATCGCCTGGCTCATGCAGATAGTCCGCCTTGCAATCGACGCCGCCCAGGCGCACGGTCTTGGGAAAGGCATTGCTGGTGACGCCCGCGGCCTCGTGGCGCATCAGCTCGTCTCGGCTGAGCATCAGCAGCTTGGGCTCGCGCTTGCTGGCCTCGCGGTACCACTTCTCCAGCGTCACGCCGGAGCAGACCTCGGCGGGCAGATGCTCGTCGTAATAGGCGTAGATCAGCTCGTCATCAATCAGCACATCCTGGCGGCGCGACTTGTGCTCCAGCTCCTCGACCTTGGCGATCTGCTTCTGGTTGTGGGACAGGAAGGGCAGCTTGCGAAACAGGTCTTCCGGCCACTCGCCGTTGACCAGGCATTCGCGGATGAAGATGTCGCGCGCCGCCACCGGATCCACCCGGCCGAAGTTCACCCGCCTGCCCGCATAGATGACGATGCCGTAGAGGGTGGCGCGCTCCAGCGCGATCACTTCCGCGGCCTTCTTCTCCCAGTGCGGCTCCATCAGCTGGGTCTTGATCAGGTGGCCGGCGATGCCCGGCAACCACTGCGGCTCGATATTCGCGATGCCCCGGCCGAACAGGCGTGTGGTGTCCACCAGCTCGGCCGCAACGATCCAGCGGCCAGGCTTCTTGCTCAGGTGCGCGCCGGGATGGCGCCAGAACTTGATGCCCCGCGCACCCAGGTACCAGTCGTCCTCATCGGCCTTGCATCCGATATTGCCCAGCAGGCCGGCCAGCATCGACAGATGCACCTGCTCGTAGGTGGCGGGTGCGCCGTTCATGCGCCAGCCGTGCTCGGCCACCACGGTGTGCAGCTGCGAATAGATGTCGCGCCACTCGCGCACGCGGCGCGGGCTGACGAAGTTGTCGCGCAGCAACTGCTCCTGCTTGCGATTGGAAAGGCGATGTTCTCCCTCGCCGCCGCGCGACTCGCCAATCCACTTCCACAGCTTCAGATAGCCCATGAACTCCGAGCGCTCGTCGTCGAACTTCTTGTGCTTCTCATCCGCCTGCTGCTGCTGCTCCATCGGGCGGTCGCGCACGTCCTGGCCGGAGAGCGCGCTGGCGATGATCAGCACCTCGGAGAGGGCCTCGCGGTTCTTGGCCTCCAGGATCATGCGGCCCACCCGCGGGTCCAGCGGCAGCTTGGAGAGCTCCTTGCCCATGGACGTGAGCTCGTTCAGCTCGTCAACGGCGCCCAGCTCGGCCAGCAGCTGGTAGCCGTCGGCCACGGCCTTGCGCGGCGGCGGCTCGATGAAGGGGAAGTCCTCAACCTGCCCCAGGTGCAGCGCCTTCATGCGCAGAATCACGCCAGCGAGCGATGAACGCAGGATCTCGGGGTCGGTGAAACGCGGCCGCTCGTTAAAGCTCTTCTCGTCGTACAGGCGGATGCAGATGCCGTTGGCCACGCGACCGCAACGGCCGGCACGCTGGTTGGCAGCGGCCTGGCTGACGGGCTCGATCTGCAGCTGCTCGACCTTGTTGCGATAGCTGTAGCGCTTCACGCGCGCCAGGCCCGGGTCGATCACATAGCGGATGCCGGGCACGGTCAGCGAGGTTTCGGCCACATTGGTGGCCAGCACGATGCGGCGCTGGCCATGCGGCTCGAAGACGCGGTCCTGCTCCTGCTGCGACAGGCGCGCGAACAAGGGCAGCACCTCGACGCCCGGCGGATGGTGCTTGCGCAGCGCCTCGGCTGCCTCGCGGATCTCGCGCTCGCCAGGCAAGAAAACCAGCACATCGCCGCCGCCCTCGCGCCATAGCTCGTCCACCGCGTCGGTGATCGCGTTGTTGAGGTCGTACTCGCGCGATTCTTCAAAAGGCCGGTAGCGCTGCTCCACCGGGAAGGTGCGGCCCGAAACCATCACCACCGGCGCCGGACCCTTGGCTCCGGCAAAGTGCTGCGCGAAACGATCAGCGTCGATGGTGGCCGAGGTGACGATCACCTTCAGGTCCGGCCGCCGCGCGAGGATCTCGCGCAGATAGCCGAGCAGGAAGTCGATGTTGAGGCTGCGCTCATGCGCCTCGTCGATGATCAGCGTGTCGTAAGCCTTGAGCAGCGGATCGGTCTGCGTCTCGGCGAGCAGGATGCCGTCGGTCATCAGCTTGACGCTGGCGCCCGGCTGCAGCCGGTCCTGGAAACGCACCTTGTAGCCGACCACCTCACCCAGCGGCGTGTTCAGCTCCTCGGCGATACGCTTGGCCACGCTGCTGGCGGCGATGCGGCGCGGCTGGGTGTGGCCGATCAGGCCGCCACCGTTGGCGCGGCCGCGCCCCATCGCCAGCGCGATCTTGGGCAGCTGCGTGGTCTTGCCCGAGCCGGTCTCGCCACAGACGATGATGACTTGGTGCTCGGCCAGCAGGCGCGCGATCTCCTCGCGCCGGCCAGAGACCGGCAGCGATTCGGGAAAGTTGATCGGCGGCAGCGGATTGGCCGGCGGCAGCGGACGCTCCTGTCGCGGCGGGCGAGGCGGACGCGGAGCCCCTGCGGACGGGGCCGGCTTGCCGGAAGGTGGGGAAGGCTTGTTCTGATTCACGAGGCGCGGATTATCTGCGCCCCGCAAAACCTCGGCGCCTGCCGCTGTATCAGGCCGGCTTGGGCTCGTAGCAGATGATGTTGATAGCCGCGCCCTGCGGGTCCTGGATACAGGCCATGCGGCCGACGGTGGGCACGTCCATCGCTGGCATCAGCACCGTGCCGCCCAGCGCGCTGCACTTGGCGATAGCTGCATCGACATCCGCCACGGTGACGTAGCAGCCCCAGGCCGGGGGCATCTGCGCAGCGGCGTCCTGACTGGCCATCATGCCGGCGATTGCCGTGTCGCCAATCTTGGCCAGGTGGTACTTGCCTGTGGGCGTGTCCATCGATTCGATGCGCCACCCGAACAGGCTGCCGTAGAACTCCGCGGCGGCAGCGGGGTCGGTGGTCATCAACTCCGACCAGCTGAAAGCACCGGATGTAGTAAAGACGTCCATGGCTTGCTCCTTGTCCATTGCAAACGGAGAACGGTTGCGGAACTTCATGCTCGCGCATCGCACAGCCGCCGGCAAGTGCCTTCCAGCACCCAGGCCGGGCCGGCAGCGCTGCGGCACAATTCCGCCCCATGAGCCTTGTCTTTCCCCACACCTTCGTCCCCTGGTTCCGCTCGGTGGCGCCTTACATCCACGCCTACCGCGGCGAGACCTTCGTGGTCGGCATGCCAGGTGAGCTGGTCGCGGCGGGCAAGCTCAATGCCTTCGTGCAGGATCTCTCCATCCTGCACGCGATGGGCATCAAGATCGTGCTGGTGCATGGCTTTCGTCCGCAGGTGAATGAGCAGCTCGCTGCCAAAGGCCAGCAGCCGCGCTATCACCAGGGCGTGCGCATCACCGACGCGATCGCCCTGGATTGCGCCCAGGAAGCTGCCGGGCAGTTGCGTTTCGAGATTGAGGCGGCCTTCTCGCAAGGCCTGCCCAACACGCCGATGGCCAATGCCACGGTGCGCGTGGTCTCCGGCAACTTCCTGACCGCCCGCCCGGTCGGCATCGTCGATGGCGTCGACTATCAGCACAGCGGACTGGTGCGCAAGGTCGATGCGGCAGCCATTCAGCGTGCCATCGATTCGGGCGCCATCGTGCTGCTCTCGCCCTTCGGCTTCTCGCCCACCGGTGAGGCCTTCAACCTGATGATGGAGGAGGTGGCCACCAATGCCGCCATTGCCCTGCAGGCTGACAAGCTGCTGTTCCTGACCGAGGTGCCCGGTGTGCGCGAGAACCCGGCCGATCTGGACAGCCCGATCGACACCGAACTCGCGCTGGCCGATGCCGAGCGCATGCTGGCCTCGCTGCCGCGCCCCACGCAGCCCACTGACGTGGCGTTCTATCTGCAGCATTGCGTCAAGGCCTGCAAGGCTGGCGTGGAGCGGACCCACATCCTGCCGCTGGCGGTGGACGGCGCGCTGCTGCAGGAGGTCTACACCCACGACGGCATCGGCACCATGGTGGTCGACGAAAAGCTGGAGAGCCTGCGCGAGGCGACCAGCGATGACGTTGGCGGCATCATCGCCCTGATCGAGCCGTTCGAGCGCGATGGCACCTTGGTCAAGCGCGACCGCACCGAGATCGAACGCGATGTGGAGCTCTACACCGTGATCGAGCATGACGGCGTGATCTTCGGCTGCGCCGCGCTCTACCCCTATGTGGAAGCACGCACGGCCGAGATGGCCGCGCTGACAGTCTCGCCCGACGTGCAGGGTCAGGGTGATGGCGACCGCATACTCAAGCGGGTCGAGCAGCGCGCGCGCGCACAGGGTTTGAGCAGCATCTTCGTGCTGACCACCCGCACCATGCATTGGTTCATCAAGCGCGGCTTCCAGCCGGTCGATCCCGAGTGGCTGCCCGAAGAACGCAAGCGCAAGTACAACTGGGACCGGCGCTCGCAGGTGCTGGTCAAGCGACTGGGCTGATTGCACCGAGAAAGCCGGCCTGCACCAGGCCAAGCGGGGCACGCTACAGTGCGCCGCAACTTCATCCACTGTTTGATATCGAGGTAGTTCTATGGCCCGCACCGTGCAATGCGTTTATCTGAAGAAAGAAGGCGAAGGCCTGGACTTCGCCCCCTATCCGGGCGAACTGGGCAAGCGCATCTATGAGGGCGTGTCCAAGGAGGCCTGGGCGGCCTGGATGAAGCACCAGACCATGCTGGTCAACGAGAACCGGCTGAATCTGGCCGACCAGCGCGCCCGCCAATACCTTGCCCGCCAGATGGAGCAGTTCTTCTTTGGTTCTGGCGCCGAGGCAGTGGCCGGCTACGTTCCGCCGAGCGCCTGACGGACAGTCTAGGGACACGCGAGGCGCGCGCGAAGGGCGCGTCTCAGCCCAGCAGGCCCGATGATTTTCGGATTGAACAAGAATAATTCTTGTTTGCACTACAATTCCGCTCATCGTTGACCCCCCCGCTTGGAGCTGACCATGCTGCCCCTTCGTTTCTCTAGCAAACCCATCCAACTTCTGATCTGGACCCTCGGTCTGGTTTCTGCCGCGCAGGCGCAGGAACAAGTGTTGAATATCTATTCGGCACGTCACTACCAGACCGACGAAGCGCTCTATTCGGATTTCACCAAGGCCACGGGAATCCGCATCAATCGTGTCGATACCGATGATGCCGGTCTGCTGGCCCGCCTGAAGAGTGAGGGCGCGAACAGCCCGGCGGATGTGGTGCTGTTGGTCGACGCGGCGCGCCTTTGGAAGGCTGAGACCGAAAATCTGTTCCTGCCGATCAAGTCTGCCGTTCTTGATCAGCGCATCCCGGCGCATCTGCGCGGCAAGGATTCCGGCACCGGCACCGCGTGGTTCGGGTTTTCGACGCGCGCACGCATCGTCGTCTACAACAAGATGTCGGTCAGCAAGGACGATGTCGACACCTATGAAGAACTTGCGGACCCGAAGAACAAGGGGCGCATTTGCCTGCGCAGCGGCTCTCACCCCTATAACCTGTCACTGTTTGGCGCGCTCTACGAGCATCTGGGCGCTGAACGTACTGAACGTTGGTTGAACGGCTTGGTAGCTAACCTGGCGCGCGAACCCAAAGGCGGCGATACCGACCAGATCCGCGCTGCCGCTAGTGGTGAATGCAGCGTTGCGATTACCAACAGCTACTACCTGGCGCGCATGATGCGCTCGAGCAAGCCCGAGGATAGGGCCACGGTTGAAAAGCTCGGCGTGGTTTTCCCCAATCAGCAATCTTGGGGCACGCACATGAATATTGCCGGTGGCGCAGTGGCACGCCACGCGAAGAACCGTGACAACGCCGTCCGCTTCCTGGAGTACCTCAGCTCTCCCGCTGCACAGGTGTATTTCGCCAATGGAAACAACGAATGGCCGGCCGTGCCCGGAATTCGAGCCAGCAACCCTGCGCTGGAAGCGATGGGCAACTTCAAGAGCGAAACCATCCCGATTTCTGCGGTCGGAGCGAATCTCCCCAAGGTTCAGGTCTTGCTCGACAAGGCTGGCTTGAAGTAATTGGCGTTTTTCGGCACCCCCCGGTTTGTGGCGCGCTTGCCATAACCCAGGGGGAATCAGCAAAACCCCGGATTTGAAGGGATTGCGGAATCCGGTCTGCCTGCGCATAATGAATCGCTAGAGAGTATCGAGAGTTTTGGCGCAAACAGCGCTGTCCCGATAGGCTCTTTAAACAAACCTAGCGAGGATTTGCAAATATGTCGTCACTCAAGGAACTATTGGCACAGCGCGCCGCGCTCGACGAGCAAATCGCGCAAACCAAGGATCGCGAACGCGCGGATGCCATCGCCAAAGTGAAGAGCCTGATGTCGGAATATGGCTTGACCCTTGCCGATCTGAGCGTGCGCACCCCCAAGCTGGTAAAGCCCAGCAAAGTGGCCGTCAAATACCGCAATCAGGCAACCGGCGAAACATGGAGTGGCCGAGGCCTTCAGCCCAAATGGCTGAAGGCGGCCATTGCCGCCGGCGCCAAGATCGATGATTTCAGCGTCTGAGGGCGCTGCTCCTTGCTTCTGTCCGTTGAAGCATGTTGTCGAGGCTGCCTTCCGGGCAGCCTTTTTGTTTGGGCCTCTCAAGACGCGGGTACCCACCCATTTGCAGGTCAGTCAGACGGCAGCGCCATTCCTCACTGCTAGCATGGCCATCCCGAGCGCATGCGCTCTGTCCGTTCGCCACATCAAGAAATATGTCCGCCGGACATGAGCCCTCACACAGCGTCACGCCTTCGAGAAACCGCGCCGCCCTGCTCGAGCAGTCGCTGCTGGTCTTCTTCGCTTGCCTGTGTGCAGGCTGGCTTGGCCTGCAACTGAGCCCAGCGCCACCGTCCCCGGCCGTGTTCTGGCCTCCGGCCGCCGTTGCCCTGGCCGCGCTGATTCACTTCGGCTGGCGTGTAGCGCCCGCTGTGTGGTTGGCACTTGCGGCAGTGGCTGTGGCACAGAGCTTCAACCCGCTGCTTGTCCCAGCGATCGCGAGCGCCGGCCTGCTCGGAGCGGGCGCCGCACACGGCATCCTGAAGCGATGGAGACTGAACGCGCGCATGACCCGTCGCCGCGATCTCGCCCTGCTGATACTGGTCGGGGCCGGGATCGGGCCACTGATCAGTGCCTGCGTCAACGTGTCGAGTCAATTCGCGCTGGGTACGATCGATGCAGCACGCACGCTGCCCATGCTGTGGTGTCAGTGGGGCGCCGAGGCAATGGCAGTCCTCTGCATGACGCCACTGCTGCTGGCCCTGCGCTCTGCGTCCGTCAAGGCAGGCACCCTCGGCAGCGCGGCCGGTGCGGGGCTGCTGGCGCTGGCAAGTTTGCTCAGCAGTACCTGGGCCTTCCTGGGCCCACCCCAAACGGTTTTCGGTGGTGGCCCCTGGCTCTTTGTGCCAGCGCTGCTGTTGATGTGGACGGCGCTGAGGGTGGCAAGTTTCGTCGTCAGCGCCGGGCTCGCGCTTGCCCTCGTTCTGCAAGCCTCGCTGTTCACGGTCATGGGGCTGGGGCCATTCAGTCACCCGGCCATGCCGCTGAGCGTCGCCCTGTTGTGGGGCTATGCAGCCAGCCTTGCGCTTATTCCCCTGCTGGCGCAGACACTGCTGAACGAGATGCGCGAGGAGCGCGAGCGCTGGCAAGGCGCGCTGGATGCCACCGGCATCGGAGTCGGTGAATGGGATTTGAGAACCGGCGCGCAAACACTCTCGGCGCAATGGTCCCGCTTGATCGGCCACAGCGGGCCGACCGTGCTGAATGATTGGCTGGCGAAGGCGCACCCAGTCGATCGCAGCCGTGCTTTGGAATTGCTCACCAGGCTGTTGAGGCAAGGCGGCGATACGCGTTGCAGTGAAGCCGTCCGCCTGCCGACCGAGAACGGACGCGAATGGCGCTGGCATGAGTTGAGTCTGCAAGTTCTCGAACGAAGTCCTCAAGGCGAACCACTTCGCCTCTTGGCGACACTGGCTGATGTGAACTGGAGGCATGTCGCAGAGGAGCGCCAGCGCATGAGCGCAAGCCTCTTCCAGCACCTGCACGAGGGACTGGTGGTGACCGACACCGGCTTTCATGTGCTGGATGCCAATCCGAGCTATTGCCGCATCGTCGGCGAGCCGCGCGAGGCCTTGAGCGGCGCAGTCGCGCTGGCGCTCAGTACGCCCACGCTGATGCGCAATGGCATTGACCCGCTGCAACTGCAGCAGCAGGTCGCGGATATCGGTCACTGGACGGGCCGGGTGCGCTGCACGGCCGTTGATGGGCGCGCCCTGTGCCTGGAGCTGACGCTTTCCGCCATTCCAGAGCCCCTTGGCCCGCAGCGCTTTTGCGTCGTAACCGTCAATGACTTGACCCTGCAGTTGCAGCAGCAAGCGCTGCTGGAGCGGCAGCACAGCTACGACGAACTGACCGAGTTGCCGAACCTGCGCGAATTCAAGTTGCGCCTGGAAGCCGCATTGCAGGCCAGTGAGGCCGAGGGATTCATGCTGTGCGTGGCTTGCCTCGACATCGACCTGTTCACACGCGTGAACGCGCAGGCGGGCGCAGCCGTAGCGGATCAGCTGCTGGTTCAGGTCGCACAACGGCTCCAGACCGCGCTGCGCAGCGCCGCCCAATGGTCGGATCAGCTTGCGCGCCTGAGTGGTGACGAGTTCGGGCTGATCCTGCGCTGCCGCGATGCTGCCGAGGCACGGCTGGCTGCCGAACGTATGCTCAATGTGCTGCGAACGCCCTTCCCCGTCGCTGGACAGGACAACGCGGTTGAGCTCACCGCGAGCCTGGGCGCAACCCTGTACCCGGCCGATCATTCATCTGGCGAGACCTTGCTCCGCCATGCAGCCCACGCGCTCTACCGGGTCAAACGCTCAGGCCGCAACAGTTACCAGTTCTTCGACACGGAAAAACGCTTGCGCAGCGAGGCGCGTGTTGTCGCGATCGGCCGCATGCAAGAAGCGCTGGACGCAGGAGAGCTGCAGCTCTACTACCAACCCAAGGTCAATCTGCTGGAAGGTCGCGTGATCGGCGTCGAAGCCTTGTTGCGCTGGAACCACCCGGAGCGCGGCGTTCTGGCACCCGCGCTCTTCCTGCCCGAAGTCGAGCACACAGGCTTGGGCGTTCAGATCGGCGACTGGGTCTTGGAAAATGCGCTGAAACAGTCGGCCCAATGGCTTTCGGCTGGACTCGATCTGCTGCTCAGCGTCAATGTCGCGGCCCGCCACCTGCAGGCCGAGGACTTTGGGCAACGCCTGCAGGAGTTGTTGGCACGGCACCCGGACTCGGTGGCCCAGCATCTGGTTCTCGAGGTCCTGGAGTCCGCCGCGCTGGCCGACATCGACGCCACACAAGCACTGATCCGCCAGTGCCGAAACTTGGGCGTACGCTTCGCACTTGACGACTTCGGCACCGGCTATTCGACCCTCACCTACCTGAAACGGCTGACCGTGGAAACGCTCAAGATCGATCGTTCCTTCGTGCAGAACATGCTGATCGACAGCAAGGACCGGGCGCTAGTTGAAGGCGTCATCAACCTGGCCCGCCACTTTGGCTGCCAGGTGGTTGCCGAAGGCGTGGAAAGCGCGCAGCACGCCAGCAGCCTGGTGTCGATGGGTTGCGTACTGGGCCAGGGCAATGGCATTGCGAGCGCGATGCCCGCTGCTGCAGTCGCCGGGTGGATCGAACAGTTCGAGCAAGCCCCCGTGCTGGCCGGCCGGCAGCCCGACACCCTGCCCTTGTAGACTTGCACCGGTGATCCCACCCGGCTTTATCCAGGACCTGCTGGCCCGCGTCGACATCGTCGAGGTGGTGGGGCGCCATGTCGACCTCAAGAAGGCCGGCATCAACCACAAGGGACTGTGCCCCTTCCACGGCGAGAAGTCGCCCAGCTTCATCGTCAGTCCGACTCGCCAGACTTACCACTGCTTTGGCTGCGGCGTGCATGGCAACGCGATCGGTTTCCTGATGGAGCACAGCGGTATCGGCTTCATCGACGCGGTGCAAGATCTGGCTCAGCAAGTCGGCATGCAAGTCCCTGAGGACGAACGCTCCCCCGCCGAACGTGAGCGTGCGGCACAGCAAAAACAACGCCAGGCGACGCTGACCGAAGTCCTGGAGCGAGCGAGCCGGCACTACCGTCACCAGCTTAAGCAGAGCCCGCGCGCCATCGACTATCTCAAGCGCCGCGGCCTGACCGGCCAGATTGCGGCACGCTTCGCACTCGGCTATGCGCCAGAGGGCTGGCGAGCGCTGGCCAGCGCCTTCCCGTCCTATGACGATCCGCTGCTCAGCGAGGCCGGGTTGGTGATCGTCCAAGGCGAGGAAGGCACCGAACAGAAGCGGTATGACCGCTTCCGCGACCGGATAATGTTTCCGATCAGAAACGTGCAGGGTGAGACCATTGGTTTCGGCGGCCGCGTGCTGGACAAGGGCGAGCCGAAGTACCTGAACTCGCCGGAAACCCCGGTGTTCAGCAAGGGTCGCGAGCTCTACGGCCTGTTCGAGGGCCGGCAAGGGCTGCGCAGCCGCGGCTATGCACTGGTGGTCGAGGGCTATATGGATGTGGTGGCCTTGGCCCAAAGCGGCTTCGACAACGCCGTGGCCACGCTGGGCACCGCCTGCACGGCCGAGCATGTGCACAAGCTCTTCCGTTTCACCGACTCGGTGATTTTCAGCTTTGATGGCGACGCCGCCGGTCGGCGCGCCGCCGGCCGTGCCTTGGAAGCTGCACTGCCGCATGCCAGCGATACACGGACAATCAAGTTCCTGTTCCTGCCGGCCGAGCATGATCCAGATTCCTATGTTCGGGAATTCGGCGCAGCCGCCTTTGAGCGCTGTGTCGAGGACGCGGTCCCCTTGTCTCGCCAGATCCTGGAAAGCGCTGCCGAAGGCTGCGATCTGTCCAGCGCAGAGGGACGCGCGCGCTTGCTCGCCAATGCCCGCCCGCTGTGGGCCGCCTTGCCCGCAGGCCTGCTCCAGCGCCAACTGCTCGGCGATCTGGCACGCCGGGCCCAGTTGCCAGATCAGGAACTCATCAGCCTGTGGCAAGGCAGCGCCAAGTCCATGCCCGAGACCCGCCAGGACTCCGAAACTCAGCCGCAGACGGCTGGCGAGCAGCCGCGATCATCGAAGGACACGGCTCCGCGGGCCTGGAAGAAGGACTGGAAGCCAGGCTCATGGAAGCGTCGTGGCGAGCCGATCGATGAAACGCAAGGACTGCCGCGGCGCCAGCCGCCCGGCCCTGCCGACCATGCACTGCGCCTGCTGCTGCTTGGCAACCAATGGTGGGAACAGTTGAGTGCCGATGACCAGCACCTGCTTCATGAATTGCCCGGCAGCCACGGCGAGATGGTTCGTTGGCTGGAACGCTTTCTCGTCCACCATGGGCCATGCCCCTGGTCGGCTCTGGAGCCAGTGCTGGAGGCCGACGGCATGCTGGACCAAGCGAGGCGGCTCACCTCTGGTTTGCACGCAGAGCAGGAACCACTGCTCGAAGATCTGCAACACATGCTCAGGAAGCTGCGAATCGAACACATCAACGAGCAGGTTCGCCAACTGATAGGCAGCAATCCGCAAGGAGAAGATCTGCAGCGCATCGCCCAGATGCGCGCCGAGATCGAATCGCTGCGTCAGGCCGGCCTTGCCAGCGCAGGCTGAACAGGCTGGCGTACAATTGCGAGGTTTTCGCGCGCCGTCAAGAGTGACGGCAGCTCATTGCCGGACCCGGCCACCCAGCGAAACTGGGCACCCATCGAGGTATACAGGCCACCGTTATCCGCCAGGGCTGCAATTACAAACGTTCACGCAAGCTTGCACGCGCCACGCCGGACATTTGCCCTCGAATGAACGAGGGCGTTGACCGGCGCATGAAAGCCGCCTGGGCCACGCTTCGCTGGATTGCGATGTACGGGGCCCCGGGCGGCTGCTGCATTGCCCGCCCAACATCCACGCAAGGATCTGCATGACTGCCAAGAAGACCGCGCCCAAGGCCAGCGCCGCTGCCGAAGTCGAAGAAATCAAGAAGCCAGCCGCCAAGGCCGGCAAGGCTGCTGCAGCCAAGACTGCGGGCAAGACGAGCAAGGTCGCTGCGGAGCCGAGCGGCACGGAAGACAAGCCAAAGCGCGGCCGCAAGCCCAAGGCAGAAACCACCAGCAAGAAGGCCGGCAAGGCCGAAGTCGAAGAAGAGGACTTCAGCGACCTGGAGGCCGAAATCGAAGGCGAGACTGAGGTGGAGGCCGAGGCCGAAGTCGAAGAAGTGGCCGACGACAAGCCCAAGGCCAAGCCGCTGCGCATGAAGGTCAGCCGAGCCAAGGAGCGCGCGCTGATGCGCGAGTTCGGCCTGGACGAGACCGCGCTGACCGAAGAAGAAGTCGCCAAGCGTCGTCAGGAACTCAAGACCCTGATCAAGATGGGCAAGACGCGTGGTTTCCTGACCCATCAGGAAATCAACGACCACCTGCCCGAGAAGCTGGTCAGCGAGGAAATCCTCGAGGCCATCATCTCCATGCTCAACGACATGGGCATTGCGGTCTATGAGCAGGCACCGGATGCCGCCACGCTGCTGATCCAGGGCAACAACACCAGCACCGCCACCGAGGAAGAAGCCGAGGAAGCGGCTGAGGCCGCGCTGTCCACTGTGGACTCAGAGTTCGGCCGCACGACCGACCCTGTGCGCATGTACATGCGCGAGATGGGCACGGTTGAGTTGCTGACGCGCGAAGGCGAAATCGAGATTGCCAAGCGAATCGAAGGTGGCCTGCAGGCGATGATGCTGGCAATCTCCGCCTCGCCGACGACGATTGCCGAGATCCTGTCGACAGCCGCCAAGATTCGCGCTGGCGAAATGCAAATCTCCGAAGCCGTCGATGGTTTTGTCTCCAACGACGAAGCCGACGACTACGTGGCCGAAGAAGACTTCGACGAGTTCGATGAAGAGGATGACGACGACGGCAACGGTGGATCCAAGGCGCTGACAAAGAAGCTGGAAGAGCTGAAGAACGCTGCACTGGTGAAGCTGGACTCGCTCTCGACCAACTTCGACAAGATGCGCAAGGCCTTCGAGAAGGATGGCTACAAGTCCGCCTCCTACAACAAGGCCCAGCAGGCGATCAGCGCAGAGCTGATGACCATCCGTTTCACCGTCAAGACCATCGAGCGGCTGTGCGACATCCTGCGCTCCCAGGTCGATGATGTGCGTCGCTACGAGCGCGAACTGCGCAAGATCGTGGTCGACAAGTGCGGCATGCCGCAAGAGCATTTCATCAAGACCTTCCCGCCCAACACCTTGAATCTGCAGTGGGCCGAGAAGGAAATCGCCGCCAACAAGCCCTACAGCGCCGTGCTGAGCCGCAACTTGCCTGCCGTGCAGGAACTGCAGCAGAAGCTGATGGACATCCAGGCCAAGGCGGTCGTTCCGATTGATGACCTCAAGGACATCAACAAGAAGATGAACGAGGGCGAAAAGGCCTCGCGCGACGCCAAGAAGGAAATGATCGAGGCCAACTTGCGCCTCGTGATCTCCATCGCCAAGAAGTACACCAACCGCGGCCTGCAATTCCTGGACCTGATCCAGGAAGGCAATATCGGTTTGATGAAGGCGGTGGACAAGTTCGAATACCGTCGCGGCTACAAGTTCTCGACTTACGCGACATGGTGGATCCGTCAGGCCATCACCCGTTCGATCGCCGATCAAGCCCGCACCATCCGTATCCCGGTGCACATGATCGAAACGATCAACAAGATGAACCGCATCTCGCGCCAGCATTTGCAGGAATTCGGCTTTGAGCCGGATGCGCCGACTCTGGCCGAGAAGATGGAGATCCCTGAGGACAAGATCCGCAAGATCATGAAGATCGCCAAAGAGCCGATCTCCATGGAAACGCCGATCGGTGACGATGACGACAGCCACCTGGGCGACTTCATCGAGGACACCAACAACACCGCGCCGATCGAAGCAGCGATGCAAGCCGGCCTGCGCGATGTGGTGAAGGACATCCTCGACAGCCTGACCCCGCGCGAAGCCAAGGTGCTGCGCATGCGCTTCGGTATCGAAATGAGCACGGACCACACGCTGGAAGAAGTGGGCAAGCAGTTCGACGTGACCCGCGAGCGCATCCGCCAGATCGAGGCCAAGGCCATCCGCAAGCTCAAGCACCCGAGCCGCAGTGACAAGCTGCGCACGTATCTGGACAACCTGTAAGGTTGCCGAGAGGCGTAGGGCCCGCTATGGCGGGTTGTCGAGCGGCGGCATCACAATTTGCGCCGCGGGCACAAGCTGCGCCGCTGCTTGATCAATCTCTGATTGATCAAGTAGGTGCAGCAAAGCGGCGCGGATGATGAAGGGCTGGCTCTGCCAGCCCTTTTCTATTGAGGTAGCCCAGCGCTGTAATCAGGCACCAATCGGGCGCATCTGCGCGTTTACTCGGCCGGCAACTGTCATTCACCGCAGCTACACTGAGAACTCTGTCACGTTCAGCCCACTCCTGCCCATGACCCACATCCGGGAACGCACCGTTCTGTTTGCCGATTTACGCGGCAGCACGGCGCTTTTCGAGACTCTGGGCAACGCCGAAGCCACATCGGTGGTCACGCAAACGGTGGGGCAGATTGGCAAAGCCGTCAGTGACTGCAGTGGCAAGCTGATCAAGACGCTGGGTGACGGGCTGATGGCGGTCTTCGATTCGCCACGCGATGGCGTGAAGTCAGCCATTCGCATGCACGAGATCCTTGAGCGTATGGTTGCCAAGGGCCGCCAGCATGGCGCTTCACCCGGCCTCCGGGCCTTGCGGATGCAGGTCGCCCTCGCGCGTGGCGAAGTGGTCGAGATGAGCGGCGACTGCTTCGGCGACGCCGTCAATGTGGCAGCGCGTCTGCTGGACCATGCCGGCGACAACGAAACCCTGGTCACGGCCGAAGTCCTCGCCGGTCTGCCAAGTACTCAGAAGCTGCGCTTTCGCAACCTGGACCGCATCACGGTTCGTGGCCGCGTCGAACCGGTCCATGTGCATGTCCTGGACAAGCCCAATCAGGGTGACCCCATCGCCACGCAGTTCGGTGAAGTCCGGCAGGACAGCGTCGATCCCGATGGCATCCGTCTGATCTGGCTGGACCTCGATCGCGTGTTCGATATCGCAAGCATGCCCATCGTGCTGGGCCGCAGCGTGCAGGCCACGTATTGCATTACCGACGGCCGCGTGTCGCGATCGCATGCGCGCATTGACTGGCACGGCGGCTCCTTCTCGCTGACCGACCTCAGCTACAACGGCACCTATGTGCGTTTTGGCGGGGCCGGCGACATCATCAGCCTGCGCCGCGGCAGCTGCACGCTGCACGGCAGCGGCATCATCGGCCTGGGCGGCTCACCCATCGGCGGCGGCTCGCCCACCGTCAGCTTCGAGGTGCTGCATTTCGCCGACACCGAGCCCCTGCTCTCCGGAGCCAGCCGCGGCGCCCTCTGAGTTCCTCTTCTCTCTGCTCCCCCTGCCCATGCCCCGTTTCCAGCCTGAGCCGCACTATTCCCACGGCAGCGCAGCCAAGACTGCGGTGCTGCTGTGCAACCTCGGCACGCCCGATGCGCCGACGGCACCAGCGCTGCGCCGCTACCTGGGCCAGTTCCTCAGCGATCCTCGCGTGGTCGAAATCCCCAAGCTGGTCTGGCAGCTGATTCTTCACGGCATCATCCTGCGCGTGCGCCCGGCCAAATCAGCGGCCAAGTACGCAACGGTCTGGATGCCAGAGGGCTCGCCGCTGCGGGTCTTGACTGAGCGCCAGGCCAAGCTGCTACAAGGCTTTCTGGGCGAGCGCGGCCACCACCTGCTGGTGAAGCCAGCCATGCGCTACGGCAAGCCCGCCATTGCCGACACGCTGAACCAACTCCGTGCCGCGGGCGTGACGCGTGTGCTCGTGCTGCCCGCCTACCCGCAGTACTCAGGGGCCACGACAGCCAGCGTCATCGACGATGTGTCCCGCTGGGCACTTCAGACCCGGCACCTGCCCGAGCTGCGCTTCATCAACCGCTATCACGATGACACCGGCTATATCGCCGCGCTGGCGGATAGCGTGCGGGCACACTGGCGGCGCAACGGCCAGCCGGAGTTGCTGGTAATGAGCTTCCACGGCATGCCCGAGCGCACCCTGCACCTAGGCGACCCCTACCACTGCGAGTGCCTGAAGACTGGCCGGCTGCTGGCAGAGGCCCTGGGGCTGAGCCGCGATCAGTACCTGGTCACCTTCCAGAGCCGCTTCGGCAAGGCCAAGTGGCTGCAACCCTATACCGAACCCACGCTGCGTGAACGTGCCGCAGCCGGGCTGAAGAAGGTCGATCTGATCTGCCCAGGTTTCGCTGCCGACTGCCTGGAGACGCTGGAAGAAATCGCCCAGGAAGCCCGCGAGGCCTTCCTTGAATCGGGCGGCAAAGAGTTCGCCTACATCCCCTGCCTGAATGACAGCGACGCCGGCATGCGCATGCTGGCCGACCTGGCAGAGCGCCACCTGCAAGGCTGGCCGACACGCCAGACGCCAGATGCACAGGCGCTTGAGCAACAGCGTCAGCGCGCCTTGGCCATCGGCGCCAAGGACTGATCGAGAGACGGAGCCAGCGCTCCGTCACCCCGATCCAGCCAGGTTCAGGCGCGGCGATGCCAGCGCAGGAGGCGCGGCGTGATCAGCACCAGCGCCACCACGATCAGCAGTCCGAGCGACATCGGACGCTCCAGGAACACGCTCCAGCGCCCGTCACCAATGGCGATCGCATTGCGCATCTGCGCCTCGGCCAGCGGCCCCAGGATCATGCCCACCACCACCGGCGCGGTCGGGAAGTCGAAGCGCCGCATCACCACGCCCAGCAGGCCGATCGCCAGCATCAGGTAGAGATCGAATGCACTCTGGCGCATGCCGTACACGCCCACCGTCGCGAAGATCAGGATGCCAGCGTAGAGCTGTGCCTTTGGGATCTTTAACAACTTGACCCACAAGCCCACCATCGGCAGGTTCAACACCAGCAGCATCACATTGCCGATGTAGAGCGAGGCAATCAAGGCCCACACCAGGGTCGATGAGGTCTGGAACAGCTGAGGCCCGGCCTGGATGCCGTAGTTCTGCAGCGCGGACAACAGGATGGCTGCCGTCACCGAGGTGGGGATGCCCAGCGTCAGCAGCGGCACCAGCGTGGCAGTCACGGCCGAGTTGTTGGCGGCTTCCGGCCCGGCCACGCCTTCGATCGCGCCGACAGTGCCGAACTCTTCCTTGTGCTTCGAGAGCTTGCGCTCGGCGGCATAACTCAGGAAGGTCGGAATCTCCGAGCCGCCAGCCGGGATGGTGCCGAAGGGGAAGCCGATGAAGGTGCCGCGCAGCCAGGCCGGCACCGAGCGCCGCCACTCGCTGCGCGTCATGTGCACGCGGCTCATCTTGTTGAGGCTCTGCACACTGCGGCCTTCATACAGCGCGTTGTAGAGCGTCTCGCCAACCGCAAACAGGCCCACCGCCACCAGCACCACCTCGATGCCGTCCATGAACTCAGGAATTCCCGCGGTGTAGCGCACCTGGGCCGTGATCTGGTCCAAGCCCACCAGACCCATGGCAAGGCCAATGAAGAGCGAGGTCAGGCCGCGCAAGGTGCTCTGCCCCAGCACCGCGCTGACGGTGGTGAAGGCCAGCAGCATCAGGCAGAAGTACTCAGGCGGGCCCAAGGTGACGGCGAACTCCGCCAGCACCGGCGCGAAAAGCGTCACCAGCACGGTGGCGATGGTGCCGGCCACGAAAGAGCCAATGGCCGCCGTCGCCAACGCCGCACCAGCACGCCCGCTCTTGGCCATCTTGAAGCCTTCCAGCGCCGTCACCATGGTGCCGGTCTCGCCGGGCGTATTCAGCAGGATGGAGGTGGTGGAGCCGCCATACATGGCACCGTAGTAGATGCCGGCGAAGAAGATCATCGACGCGGTCGGGTCGACCTGCGAGGTGATAGGCAGCAGCATGGCCACCGTCACGGCCGGGCCGAGACCGGGCAGCACGCCAATGGCCGTACCCAAGGCGCAGCCGACGAAGGCCCACAGTAGATTGATCGGTGTGCCGGCCGTTGCAAAGCCGCCCAGGAGTTGCGTCCAGAGATCGCCCATTGCCAAGCCCTCCTCAGATCCAGCCGCCAGGCGCGAGGCCCGGCAGGTTGATGGCCAACAGTTTGGTGAAAAGCCAGAACACCGGCGCCGCGATCAACATGCCGGTGACGGCATCAAGTGCCAGCTGACGCCCGCCGCCGCCGGCCTTGCCTTCAGCCAGGCGCAGCCCGCGCACGGCCAGCACAAAACACAGCGTGCAGGACAGCACAAAGCCGATGTGCGTGATCAAGCTGGCATTGCCCACCACCGCAGCCACCACCCACGCCGCCGACTTCCAATCGGCCCTTTCCGCGCCCGAAGGCGTCTCCATCTGCCGGAAGCCGCCGCTGAGCGACTCGCGGATCAGCCACAGGCCGCACACGATCAGGGCCGCTGACACCAGCCAGGGCAAGGCATTCGGCCCGACGCCGGAGTAGCCCGCCTCGGAGGGGATGGACATCGCGCCGATGGCCATGACGAAACCAATCAGCAGGGCTCCTACCCCCACCAGGGTCTGGTAGGGATGGGACGAACGCGGGGCAGACTCGCTCATGGGCGTCTCCACAGTTCAAAGTTCAGGGGGCAAGAAGCAAAGAGGCCGGCAGTTTCAGCCGGCCTCTCGGGGGAGCGCAGCTGTCGCTCAGATCATTCCGGACTTCACCATCACGGCCCGCAGCATCGCGAACTCCTGATCGACGAAGTCGTGGAAGGCCTTGCCCGTCATCAGCGCCGGCGTCCAGCCGTTCTTCTCCAGCGACTCGATCCAGCTCTTGTTTCGGAACACGCTGCTGATCATGTCGGTCAGCACCTTCTGCTGTGCGGGGCTGATGCCAGGCGCCGCATAGACACCGCGCCAGTTGCCGATCTCGACGTTGTAGCCCAGCTCCTTGAGTGTCGGGATGTTCAGGCCCTTCAGGCGGGTCGGCGAAGTCACGGCGATAGCGCGCATCTTGCCGCTCTCGATGTACTGCTGGAACTCGCTGTAGCCGCTACCGCCCACCGTTACGTTGCCGCCAAGGATGGCGGCCGTGGCCTCGCCGCCACCACGAAAGGGCACGTAATTGATCTTGGCAGCATCGACACCTGCCTCGCGCGCCAGCATGGCCGCCGCAATGTGCTCGGTCGAGCCACGCGAGCCGCCGCCCCACTTGACGCTGGCCGGGTCTTTCTTCAGTTGCTCGATCACGTCCTTCATGGTCTTCAGCGGCGAAGAAGCCGGCAGCACGAACACGTTGTACTCGCTGGTCAGGCGCGCAATCGGCGTGGCCTGGCTCAGCGTCACCGGTGGCTTGCCGGTGATGATGCCGCCCAGCATCACAGCGCCCATCACCATCAAGGCATTCGGATCGCCCTTGCTGGCGTTGACGAACTGCGACAGGCCGATGGCGCCTGCAGCACCGCCCTTGTTCTCATAGGTCACCGAAGAAGCCAGGCCGGCATCCTGAAGCGCCTTGCCCAGCGCACGGCCGGTCGTGTCCCAGCCACCGCCCGGGTTGGCCGGAATCATCATCTTCACATTCGCCGCTGCCTGAGCAGACAGGGGCAGAGTCGTTGCGGCCGCAGCCGCCAGCAGTGTCTTGAGAAACTCATCACGACGCATGGCGCTTGTCTCCTTGTTGTGGATTGAACGGCTGGATCCTCGCCGTCCACGCTGTCAGTCGGCTGTCCGGCACCCTAGGGGAAATGCTAGGTCCGCTGCACGCCTAGACTCGCAGCCATGAAACTGCTTTTGGTTGAAGACGACTCGGCGATGCGGTTGAGCCTGACGCGCAGCTTCGAGCGCCGCGGCCTGCAGGTGCTCGCCGTCGACAGCGGCAGCGCAGCGCTGGAGCGTTGGCCGCAGTGGAAGCCGGACGTCGTGGTGCTCGATCTCAGCTTGCCTGACATCGACGGCCTGGACGTGCTGGCCCGCGCGCGCGACCAGGGCTTGAAGAGCCCGGTCCTGATCCTCACCGCGCGCGGCACGGTGGGCGACCGCATCCTGGGCCTCAATGTCGGCGCCGACGACTATCTGCCCAAGCCCTTCGACCTGGACGAGCTGATGGCCCGCTTGCAGGCCTTGGGCCGGCGCGCCGGCGGCGGCGCCGGCGCGGGCAGTGAGGCCGCGCCGGGCGCCAGCTTCTGCGGCATGCGCGTCGAGAGCGAGAGTGGCGCCATCTACCACGAAGGCGAAGTGCTGGAGCTCACGCCGCGTGAAAGCGCGCTGCTGCGCGCCCTGCTCGCCCGCCCAGGCCACGCCATCGCCAAGGAGCGACTGTTTGAGCTGGTCTTCCCGGGCCAAGCCGAGGTGCAACTGGAGGCCATCGAGGTGGTGGCCTATCGGCTGCGCAAGCGCATTGCACACACCGGAGCCCAGCTCGTGACCCTGCGCGGCCTGGGCTATCTGCTGAAGGCTCAGACATGAACGCGCCCCGCCCCAGTTCCTTGCGTCGCCGCTTGACGCTGGGCATCCTGCTGCCGGTGATCGTGCTGATCGGCTTCAACACCTGGAGCCTTTACCAGCAGGCCCTGAGCGCGGCCGATACGGCCTACGACAGGACATTGCTGGCCTCAGCCAAATCGATCGGCGAATTGCTGGAGGTCAGCGACGACGGCCAAAAGGCGCGGCTGCGCGCCACCGTGCTGTATTCAGCGCTCGAGCCTTTCGAAGCCGACAACCGCAGCCGCATCTACTACCGCGTCAGCGGCTTCGACGGCGAGATGGTGTCCGGCTTCCCCGATCTGCCGGCCTGGCGCGGCGAGCTGCCCAGCACCGGCCCGTATGCCGCCCTGGTCAGCTTCTATGACGACAACTACCGCGGCGAACCGGTCCGAGTGGCCGTGCTGCTTCAGCCGGTGGCCGGCGTGGCGGGCCAGGGCATGGCAACCATCCAGGTGGCCGAGACGCTGGAACTGCGCCATACGCTGGCGCGCCAGGTCTTGACTGAAACGCTGTGGCGCCAGGCCTTGCTGGTGCTCGTCATCGTGATCGTGGTGGTGGTGGTTGTGCAGCGAGCCACCGGCCCGGTGCGCCGACTGTCGGCCCAGCTGCGCGAGCGCACCGAAGGCGATCTGTCACCGGTCGATGCGCCAGACGCCCCGCGTGAATGGGTGCCGCTGGTCGACGCCACCAACCAGGTGGTGGAGCGCTTGCGCGAGTTGCTGGAGTATCAGAAGCGCTTCGTGCGCGACGCCTCTCACCAACTGAAGACACCGCTGGCGGTGCTGAAGACCCAGGTGCAGAGCGCGCGCCAGGGCGATGTGGAGCCGATGCAGGCGCTGGCCGAGATCGCTACCACGGTGGACCGTGCCACGCAGGTCGCCAACCAGATGCTGGCGCTGGCCAAGGTGGAGCAGCTGCGCCAGCAGGTCGACGAGATGCCGTTGCAGGACTGGGCCGAGGTCACCCGCGCCGTCGCCTTGGATCTGGCGCCGTTGATTGCCGACGCACAGCTCGACTTCGACCTCGATGTGCAGGCCGCGCC
>NZ_JBILQK010000194.1:0-3266 GCF_044373315.1 Roseateles sp.
GGCAGCATCAGTTCGAGCCCGGCTACCCGCTGTTCCTGCAGCTGACGCGTGCGGGCCAGACCCTGTTCCTGACCGAGCACAGCGGCGATTGCCAGGTCGGCGGCGCGATCTACTTCATCGTGCCGGACGCCGATGCCTGCCATGCCGCGTTTGCCAGCCGGGGCATCCAGGCCGATGCGCCGCCGGCCGACACGCCCTGGGACACCCGCGAGTTCATCGTCACCGATCCGGACGGCAACCGGCTGCGCTTTGCCAGCGATCTCTGAGTCGCAGCCGCTGCTCGTGGCACCATCAGGCCCATGGAATTCCGCCTGATCTACGAAGGTCCCCTGCACGGCCAGGGCGCCAAGTCACCACACAAATGGGAGATCCGCCGCGCGCTGCATCCGCAGCTGGAGCGGCTGTGGCAGGTGCGGCGGCCGCTGCATGAGGCCTCGGGCCATCTGCTGGCCCACCCGGCGCGGCCGGGCCAGACCTCGGTGATCGTCGAGAAAGGCGGCATGCTGTTCGCGCCGCTAGTGACGCAGCGCCTGGATCTCTATGTCGAGCTGTCGGTGCTGCTGTTCCGCCAGCAGCCGCGCGGCGCGCTGATCACCGATGGCGGCGATATCGACAACCGCCTGAAGACCCTGCTCGACGGCCTGCGCGTGCCGCATGGCTCGAACGAAGGGCGGCAAACCCTGCCCGATCAGCCCGACCCGCGGCCGATGTTCTGCCTGCTGGAGGACGATGCGCTGGTCAGCAAGGTGACGGTGGAGTCCGAACAGCTGCTGCGGCCGGCCAAGCCCGATGAGGTGGTGGCGGTGATCTCGGTGAACATCAAGCGCACCATGCTGACGCCGCACAACCTGGCCTTCTGATGAGCGCCGCCACCGAAACCAATGGCATCGCGCCGGGTTTCAACGCCGGCTTGTGGCGCCGCTTCACCACCATCGCCGCGCCCTACTGGCGCGCCTCGGATGAGCGCTGGCGCGCACTGGGCCTGCTGGCCCTGCTGATCCTGCTGCTGCTGGGCCAGACCGGCTTCAACCTGCTGTTCAACCACGAGAACGGCGAGTTCACCTCGGCGCTGGCAGCGCGCGACGCCGAGCGATTCTGGGCCTCGATCCAGCGCTACACCTGGATCCTGGCGGCCGGCGTGCCGATCTACGCGCTCTACTACTACGTGCGCGACACACTCAGCCTGCGCTGGCGGCGCTGGCTGACCGATCACTTTCTGCAGCGCTATTTCACGCAGCGCGCCTACTACCGGCTCAACACGCCGGATGCGATCGACAACCCCGACCAGCGCATCGCCGAGGACATCAACAGCTTCACTGGCCAATCGCTGTACTTCTCGATGGTGGTGTTGGGCGCACTGCTGCAGATGGTGGCCTTCGCCAGCGTGCTGTGGGCGATCTCGCGCACCCTGGTGTATTTTTTGATCGGCTATGCGCTGCTGGCCACACTGTTCACCGGCTGGGCCTTTGGCAAGAAGTTGATCGCGCTGAACTTCAAGCAGCTGCAGCGCGAGGCCGATTTCCGTTTCAACCTGGTGCGCGTGCGCGAGCATGCCGAGCCGATAGCGCTGCACGACGGCGAGGCACGCGAGATGAGCACGCTCAAGCGCATCTTCGGCGCGCTCTACGCCAACTACCAGCAGGTGCTGCGCTGGCAGTTCAAGCTCAACCTGTTCCAGTACGCGCACAGCTTTCTGACCATCGTGCTGCCCAGCATCATCATCGCGGGCGACGTGCTTTCAGGCGAGCTGGAGGTGGGCCGCGCAGTGCAGGCGGCCGGCGCCTTTGCCGCCATACTGAGCGCGCTGACGGTGATCGTCGAACACTTCGAGAGCCTGAGCCGCTTCTCGGCCGGCGTGAACCGCCTGCACGCCTTCGCCAGCACGCTGGACGCGCAGGGCGCGGTGCTGGACGGCAGCACCGCCGGCAAATCGCAGATCGATGTGCAGCCCGATATGCAGCTGGGCTTGCGCGCGCTGACCGTCTACACGCCGCAGTACGAGCATCTGTTGGTCCGCGATCTGACGCTCAGCATCGAGCCCGGCCAGGGCCTGGTGATTGCCGGCCCCAGCGGCGCGGGCAAGAGCTCGCTGCTGCGTGCCATCGCCGGCCTGTGGACCAGCGGCGAGGGTCAGGTCTTGCGGCCGGCCGGGCCGGACATGCTGTTCCTGCCGCAGCAGCCCTATCTGCCGCCCGGCGACCTGCGCTCGCAGCTGCTCTACCCACATTGCGAGCGCCACATCTCGGATGCCGAGCTGCAGGAATGGCTGGAGCGCGTCAACCTGCCCGATCTGGCGCAGCGCTTTGGCGGCATGCACCGCGAGCTGGACTGGGCCAAGCTGCTGTCGGTAGGCGAGCAGCAGCGCCTGGCCTTTGCGCGCGCACTGCTGGCCAAGCCGCGCTACCTGCTGCTGGACGAAGCCAGCAGCGCGCTGGATGCGGCCAACGAGGCGCGGCTCTACAGCCAGCTGGCCGAGTTCTCGATCACGCCCATCAGCGTGACCCACCACCAGAGCCTGCTGCAATACCACCGCCAGGTGCTGGAGCTGCCCGGCGATGGCAGCTGGAGCCTGCACGCGGCGGCCGACTATCACTGGAGCTGAGGGAGTCTCGACGATGGCTGAGCTGTTCGGATCGGACGCCTATGCGCCCAAGGAGATCGCCGCGCGCGTCAGCGAGGTGGGCGTCGGCAAGGCGCGGCTGCCGCTGCTGACCGTCACGCTGCTGGGCCTGCTGGCCGGTGCCTTCATCGGCCTGGGCGCGCTGATGTTCACGCTGGTGGCCAGCGATGCAACGCTGTCCTTCGCGGTCTCGCGCCTGCTGGGCGGCCTGGTGTTCTCGCTGGGGCTGGTGCTGGTCAGCATCGCCGGTGCCGAGCTGTTCACCGGCAACAACCTGATCGCGATGGCCTGGGCCAGCGGCCGCGTCAGCACGGCCGAGCTGCTGCGCAACTGGGCCATCGTCTGCCTGGCCAATTTCGTCGGCGCGGCCGGGCTGGCACTGCTGGTCTGGCTGTCGGGCCATGGCGAGCTGAACGGCGGCCGGGTGGGTGAGGCGGTGATCCGCATCGCCAGCGCCAAGGCCCAGCTGAGCCTCACCGAAGCCTTCTTTCGCGGCGTGCTGTGCAATGTGCTGGTCTGCATAGCGGTGTGGATGACGCTGGCCGGCCGCAGCGTCACCGACAAGGTGCTGGCCATCGTGTTCCCGATCACCGCCTTCGTGGCCGCTGGCTTCGAGCATTCGATCGCCAATATGTACTTCTTCCCG
>NZ_JBILQK010000195.1:0-3247 GCF_044373315.1 Roseateles sp.
CGATGAACCAGTTTGCGATCCTCTACGAAGACCGGTTCACGAAACCGAGCCCGTAAGATCTGCAACCAGCTTCACGATACCGGTGAAGGTTCAATGAGCCTCACACACGGAAATTCGGACAGGCCCCACGCTCCAGCGCCGCCCTCATCCTCTCCACCCGCTTCTGGTCAGCTTCTCGATGTTGTGCACCAGGCAGAACAGCTGCCAGTGCGTGTTGACCTTGGCCTGGCCCCTGAGCGTGATCGGCAGCGAGGCGGGGACGTCCCCTTGGAATCGCTGTCCGCCCCGGCGCCGCCGCATGGCGGCCGTTGGTGAACTTCCGCTCTCAGCCTGGAGCGCACTCCGAGTGCCGCTCAACACCTGCTCGCCAGCTTGCACATTCCCATTCACCCGACGATCTTCTAGGCACAGGCGCTGAGCTGCATGTCCCTCCGCATGAATCGTCAGAGCATGGCCGCTCTTCTGCCCCCCTCATGGCCCTCTTTGGTGGGTATCGCCCCTCTGTCGGATAGCAAACACCCTGCATAGCGATCAAAGTCTGCGCACCAAGGAGACTGCTATGCACGCCAACATTCCTACCCCGGCGCCCAATGCTGGAACCGCAGCGGGCCTGATTTCGCGAGCCTTGGCTAGCTTGGTGCGCTCTCTGCCCCGACCTTGGCCTGCAGACCGTCTGCCCGTACCCGAGGTGATGGAATCCACCTGGGCAGACTGGATCGCCGCCGAGGCCCAGTTCACGGCGAACTGATGATCTGCGCACAACTCGGCAAGCTCCTGGTCTCTCCAGGCTCTTCAGCTGACCCCGCACTCATATGAATACTGTATAAATACACAGCATGTGGGTGGATGTTGTCGAATTGTGCAGGTTGGGTGTGCGCCGACCCCGGGAGGAGGTGCGTGCTGCCACGCCCCTGCGGGCCGAGTTGGATCTGGATCGCTTGTGGACCTGGTCAACGGTCGATCGGGAGCGTGCCCAGGTGCACGCTCACCTGATGCCGATGGTGTTTGAGCCGCTCTACAAGGCGCGCGTGGTCCTCATGCGCCGCCATCACATTCTGATCTGTGGTCAGCAGCGTGCCGTGGCCCCAGGTCCCAGGGCCAAGGAAGAGCTTTACGACCAGATGTGGTGGTGCCGCGTGGTCAGAACAGTCCTGGCTGCTCAGACGTCTTGCGCTGAACCTCTTGCTCAGCCAGCACCTGATCCGTCCGCTGCGCATCTGTCGGGTCGAAAAACTCAGGGGGCGGTAGAACGCTGAGCACCTGCCGGGCCTGCGATTCTGAGCCAAGCAACCATGACTCCCACAGCGCCGGCTCGACATGCACGACTGCGCGCTTGTCTTCAGCCTCCCCCGGTTTGAGCGTGGGGTCCGGCTTGTGCAGGCGATTCAGCAGCGGATGCTCATTGCAGTTCCGGGTCAGCATGGTGAAGTTGGGGACAAGCTCACCCGTCCCTGGATCGGTCCACTCCGACCAAAGGCCGGCCAGCATCCACGGCAGGCCGTCTGCGCGGCGCAACTGCCACCAGATATTGCGACCCGACTCCCAGTTCGGCTCTTGGTACCAAGTCGCAGGGATCAGACAGCGCTGCCCCGCCTTCCACGCCCCTGAAAACGTCGGCAGCCGATGCACCGACTCAAGCCGCGCATTGTTGGTGCTCTTGGGCTGTGGCTTGCGCGGCTTGGCGCCTGGCACGACCCTGGGCTCGATCAACTCAATGCGTGCAGAGGCGCCTGGCCGGATCAATCCCCATTGGCCAACTTGACCAAGCAAGGCCCCGTCTGCCGGTCGCAAGAACAAGCCTGGCTGAAAGGGGCCGACCGTGCCAAGCACGTAATCCGGCAGGCGCGCCGACTTGCCGATGTAGCGTTCCGCTTCGCCCTTGGCGCTGACGTTGTACAGGTTGCACATGCGCCAACTGTATGCCGGCAGCAGGCGCAACGGCGCCTCGATACACTGCGCGCCCGGACCTGCACCGTGCCGCAACGAACACGAAGCTACCCATGGTCCTTCATGACCGCCTCTCCATGCGCCTCCACTTGCGACACATTCCCCTCCTGCTGACAGCGCTGTGGGGCAGCCTGACGGCGAACCCTGCCAACGCCTGGGGTTACGAAGTCCATCGAATGATCGCTGCATTGGCTGAGCAGCAACTCAGCCTCGCGGCGAAGGCGCATGTGCAGCGACTGCTGGCACTGGAGCCAGGTGCCACGCTGTCCTCCATCGCCACTTGGGCCGACGAGATCCGCGACCGCAAGACTGGCGCCTGGCACTACGTCAACTTTGACAACGCCGACTGCGCCTACGACGCACAGCGCTACTGTGCCGATGGGAACTGCGTGATCGAAGCCATCAAAGCGCAAGTCAATATCCTGCGCTCAGAGGCGCCAGGGCAGGATCGGCTCAAAGCGCTGAAGTTCGTGGTCCATCTGGTGGCCGACGTGCATCAGCCTTTGCATGCCGGCTTCGGCGAAGACAAGGGCGGCAACCTGTTTCAGGTCCAAGCCTTCGGCAAAGGGGGCAATCTGCATTCGCTTTGGGACACGGCGCTGATCGTGAATCGCCCTGGCGGTTCCTCCAGTGTGCGAGAGGAGATCGCCACATCGGTGCGTAGCCAGGCCGAACCGATCGAGCCGGCACCTCTCGCCTGGGCGCAAGAGTCTTGCAGGGTGGTGGCTCAGCCGGACTTCTATCCCGATTCGCGCGTGGTCGGGGAGGCGTACCAAGTCGCGCACGACGCAACCCTTAAGGCCCGCCTGAGCGCTGCTGCCAAACGACTGGCGGGGACACTGAATGGTGCGCTGCGTTAGTGCGCTCCGGCTTGGTTGCTGGCGCCGAAGCGCAGCAAGGCCAAGAAGGTAGTCAGGAAGATGTATTCAACGATCCGAGAAAGTCGGAAAGCCTTCTGAATCGGATGATGGGCCAGGACTTCAGCGCAGCCAGCCTACAGCCGCTTAAGTCACCCGACAGCACACAGCGGATGCTGCCTGTCGCTGGCATCTCAGCCGGTGACGGCTAACGACCAGGAACAGTCATTTGCGAACGACAGCTCTCAGGCTGCCGACCAAATCAGCGGCCTCCCGCCGCTAACATGCGCGGTTATTCGACTCGAATACATCCCCGATGGCCAGTGCAAACTCCCCCACCTGTGGCCACCCCAAACTGGACCAGGCAAGGACGACCGGATTATGAAGGCTCGGTGTTGAGGGCCAGGCGGTTTGACCTTGCCCGCGAATTCCGTATCTCTTAG
>NZ_JBILQK010000196.1:0-3208 GCF_044373315.1 Roseateles sp.
GGGCGTCGAGGCGCTGCTGCGCTGGCACAGCGCCGAGCTCGGCAGTGTCTCGCCGGCCGAGTTCATCCCGATCGCCGAAGACACGCGCCTGATCGTGCCGATCGGTGCCTGGGTCATCGACGAAGCATGCCGCCAGCTCGCGGCCTGGCATGCCGACGGCGTGGGCGTGCCGCAGGTGGCCATCAATGTGTCGGCGCTGCAGCTGGGTGACGATGCGCTGCTCGAAACCCTGCGCGCCGCGCTGGAGCGGCATGCGGTGCCGCCAGGCGCGGTGGAGCTGGAGCTGACCGAATCGACGCTGATGGACCGGGCCGAGCAGACGCTCGCGCGCCTGCATGCGATCAAGCGCCTGGGCGTGGCGCTGGCCATCGACGACTTCGGCACCGGCTATTCCAGTCTCAACTACCTGAACCGCTTCCCGATTGACCGGTTGAAGATCGATCGCAGCTTTGTGCGCGACATGTTCGAAGACCCGGCCGATCTGGCCATCACGCGCGCCATCATCGGCCTGGGTCACACACTGGGCCTTCGGGTGGTGGCCGAAGGCGTGGAAACCGAGCGCGAGGCGCAGACCCTGCGCATGGCCGGCTGCGACGAGCTGCAGGGCTTTCTGTTCACGCGCGCGCTGCCGGCCGAGGCACTGGTGAGCTGGCTGGCGCGGCGGGTCCCTCAGCAGGCTCAGCCGGCCTGAGCTGGGCGATGGGCCGCCTCAGGCGAACCAGTCTTCGTCCGGCAGGCCCTCGAAGGTCTTGCGCAGACCTTCGCCCCAGCCGCGGCGCAGCGAGTTGAAGTAGGGGTCGTCCGCGGTGATGCGGTGCGGATCGGCTGGCGCGAAGCTGTTGGCGCGGTACAGCAGCATGTCGATCGGCAGGCCCACCGAGAGGTTGCTGCGGATGGTCGAATCGAAGGACACCAGCGTGCACTTGGCGGCTTCCTTCAGCGTGGTGGAGGGCTTGATCACGCGGTCGATGATGGGCTTGCCGTACTTGCTCTCGCCGATCTGCAGATAGGGCGTGTCCTCGGTGGCTTCGATGAAGTTGCCCTGCGCATAGACATGGAAGAGCCGCGGCGGTTCGCCCCTGATCTGGCCGCCCACTAGGAAGTTGCCGCCGAAATCGACGCCCTGGCCCAGGGTCTGCGCATTGGCGTCGCGCGCGACGATCTCCTTGACGGTGCGCCCCACCAACTCGGCCACGTCATACATCGTGGGCCGGTTGAACAGGTGCTCGCGTTCGTGCTCAAGCCGCTGGCGCAGCAGGCTGACGACGCTTTGCGTGGTGGCCAGATTGCCGGCGCTGAGCAGCACGATCAGCCGTTCGCCGGGCTGCTCGAAGATGCTCATCTTGCGGAAGGTGGCGATCTGGTCGACGCCGGCATTGGTGCGGGAATCGGAAGCGAACAACAGTCCGGCATCCAGGCGCATGGCAACGCAATAGGTCATGGCTTGCGGGGGAACTTCAGATGGCTGCGATTATGTCCGCTGCATGACAGCACTCACTGCCCGGCAGCGCCGCCGGCCAACGTGACCTGCACCGCGGTGCGCAGCGCCTCGCCGCCGCCGCCCAGGCGCATGCCCCGCACCGGACAGGCGTCCAGGTAGTCGGCGCCGATGGCCAGCTTCACATAGCGGCCGTCGGCCAGGCAGCGGTTGGAGACATCGAAGCCCAGCCAGCCGCCCTGCAGGCCATCGCGATCAGGCAGGCGTGCCTCGGCCCAGGCGTGGCTGGCCACATGCTCGGCATCGGCCGCCAGATAGCCCGACACATAGCGGGCCGGCACGCCCAGCAGGCGCGCGCAGGTGGCGAAGACCTGGGCGTGATCCTGGCAGACGCCGTGGCCATGCGCAAAGGCTTCGGCTGCGGCGGTGGCGGCGTCGGTGGCGCCCGGCGTGTAGGGCATGCGTTCGGCCAGAGCGTGCATCATGGCTGTCAGCCCCTGCAGCGCGTCGGCGCGCACGGCCCCCAGATGCTCGCCAGCGAATTCGGACAAGGCCTTGTCGGCCTGGGTCAGCGTGGAGGCGCGCAGGAAGACTTCGGGCGGAAAGCGGTCCAGCGGGTCGGGGCGCGGCGGGCTGTCGTCGGTTTCGATGATGCCGCGCGCGTGCAGGTGGATCTCGTCATGCGGCTGGTCCAGCGTCAGCACATGCATCACATTGCCGTAGGCGTCCAGGCAGCGGCTGGCCAGCGCGGGCAGGCCCAGATGCCAGTCCAGCACGCGCTGGCGCGGGCCTTCGGCGGGCGTCAGCCGCAGGTACTGGGTGCTGCGCTTGACCGGGTGGTCGTAGCGGTAGACGGTCTCGTGAATGATGCTGAGGTGCACGGCAGGTCTCGCTAGCAAGCTTTCAGGCGGCTTCCAGATAGGCTTCGCGGATGGCGGTGCCCAGGTCGGCGGAGTCCTCCAGGAAGCCGGTCAGCCAGCGGTGCACGCCTGCGTCGAGGATCTCGTCCACCACACCATACTCCAACCGCAGCGCCAGCTGGCCGGCCAGGCGCTTGACCTGGCGGCCAGCGTCGTCGGCGCCCAGTCGGGCCTCGATCTTGGGCAGGATGGCGACGATCTCGTCGCAGCAGGCGCGCAAGCTCCGCGGCACGTCCGGGCGCAGGATTAGCAGTTCGGTGACGCGGCGACCGTCCAGGCTGTCGCGGTAGACGGCGTGGTAGGCCTCGAAGGCCGACAGCGAGCGCAGCAGCGCGCTCCAGGTGTAGAAGTCCGGCGCGCTTTCCTGCGGCACGTCCACCGGCGACAGCGTGTCCACCGCGGGCTCGATCAGCTGGCTCTTCACGTCCAGCAGCCGGGCGGTGTTGTCGGCCCGCTCGACGAAGGTGCCCAGGCGGATGAACCAGTATGCATCGTTGCGCTGCAGCGTGCCGTAGGTGGCGCCTCGGAACAGGTGCGAGCGTTCCTTGACCCAGTCGAAGAAGCCCGAGACGCTGGGGATGCCGCGCTTCGGAAACTCGCGCGCTTCCAGCCAGCTGCTGTTGATGGCTTCCCACATCTCGGCGGTGATCTGGCCGCGCACCGCATGCGCGTTCTCGCGCGCCTGCTTCAGGCAGCTCAGCACCGAGGCCGGGTTGTTCAGGTCCAGCGCCATGAAGTTGAACAGGCGCTCGGCTTCCAGCGGGGCATGAGTCTGGCTGAAGGCTTCCAGCGTGCCGGTGACGGCCAGCGGCGCGGCCAGCTCGGTCATCGCGCCGCGGCTTTGCGGCAG
>NZ_JBILQK010000025.1:0-46753 GCF_044373315.1 Roseateles sp.
GATGCTCACCGCGGTGCTCCAGCACCATGCGTACGGCACGCTCGCGCACCTCAGGCGAAAACTTCGGGGACTTCTTCATGGCTCCATTCTCCAGAATCGGAGCCTCCTCGAAACCCGGGGCGATTCATAGCCCTTTGGTGGCAATTCTTCGAAGACACGGTGCGACATGGGCTGACGGCGGTCACCGACATCCTGCCCAGCCATTTCCATGAAGCCATGGTCAAGGAGCTGGCCGAGCGGGCCGGGCGCCTCGCCACCTATTGCCACCACCGAGAGCTTCAGCCCGGGCTGGACTGGCTGTCAGGCCAGGGGCTTCGCACGGCTTGAATGCCCTGGGCCTGCACAAGGCGCGGAGAGGCCGGCTACAGTCCCCTCCATGAAGATTGATTTCGTCTCCGACGTCTCCTGCCCCTGGTGCGCCATCGGGCTCAAGTCCCTTGAACAGGCGCTCAGCCACCTGCCCGAGTTGCAGGTCGAGCTGAACTTCCAGCCCTTCGAGCTGAACCCGCAGATGGTGCCCGAAGGCCAGGAGATCAATGAGCACCTGGCGCAGAAGTACGGAGCAGGGCCCGAGCAACTGGCCAACACGCGCGAAGCCATCCGCCAGCGTGGCGAGGCGCTGGGCTTCACCTTCACGATGGGCGCGCGGAGCCGCATCTACAACACCTTCGACGCGCATCGCCTGCTGCACTGGGCGCACACTCTGGGCGGCAGCTTGCAGCGTGATCTGAAGCTGGCGCTGTTCACTGCCTATTTCACCGAGGGGCGCAATCCTGGCGCACATGAGGTGCTTCTGGCTTCGGCTGAATCCGTCGGGCTGGATCGCAGCGCAGCCGAGGCCGTGCTGGCCAGTGACGCCTTTACCGCCGAGGTGCGCGAGGCCGAAGCTTTCTATCAATCGCAAGGCATCAGCTCGGTGCCAGCGGTCATCATCAACGACCGTCATCTGATCTCCGGCGGGCAGCCGCCCGAGGTGTTCGAGCAGGCCCTGCGCCAGATCGCCGCCACGCCGGCCTGAGCGACAATCTCTCCAACAGCGCCGCCCCGCATTCCGGGGCGGTCTTTTCTTTTGTTGGTGACACCGCACGCATTCGAGATGTTCAAGAACCTGACGATTTACCGCGTGGGTCCGGGCTGGCAGCCCACCCAGGACGAAGTTGAAGCCGCTCTGGCCAAAGGGCAATTCCTGACCTGTGGCGCCACCGAGGCGCTGTCGCTAGGCTGGGTGCCGCCACGCGGGATCGAACACGCGCCGCTGATCGAGGTGATCGACGGCCATCTGCATCTGCGCCTGCAGATCGAGCAGCGCGTGCTGCCAGGCTCCGTGGTCAAGGAGCGGGTAGATGAGATCGCCGCGCAGATCGAAGAACAGACCGGCCGCAAGCCGGGCAAGAAGGCGCTGAAGGACCTTAAGGAACAAGCCACGCACGAGCTGCTGCCGCTGTGCTTCAAGAAGCGCAGCAGCATCCGCATCTGGATCGCGCCGGCCGAGCGCCTGCTGATGATCGACGCGTCAAGCTCCTCGCGCGCCGAGGAAGTGGTGAGCCTGCTTATCAAGACCCTGGATGGCCTGGCCCTGCATCTGGTGCAGAGCGCCGAGACGCCGGCTGCCTGCATGGCGGCCTGGCTGATGGACGGCGTACCACCGGCCGGCTTCACCATCGACCGCGAGTGCGAGCTCAAGAGCGAGGACGAGATGAAGTCGGTGGTGCGCTATGCCCGCCACGCGCTGGACATCGACGAGGTGCGCCAGCACCTCACCAGCGGCAAGCGCCCCACCCGCCTGGCGATGACCTACCAGGACCGCGTCTCCTTCCTGCTGACCGACACGCTGCAGTTGAAGAAGATCAGTTTCCTGGATGTGGTCTTCGAAGGCCGTGACAAGGGCGACAAGGACGAGGCCTTCGACGCGGATGCAGCAATCGCCACTGGCGAACTGAGCCAGCTGATCCCGGCGCTGATCGAGGGCCTGGGCGGCGAGCACGACTTCCTGGGCTCAATGCCGGTGTCGGAACTGGTGGCGCCAGACAAGGATGTGCTGAATCTTGACCAGCCTGCCACACAAGCCGGCGCCGAACCGGCACCCTGGGAATAAGCGCCGCGCCGCGGCGCCTGGCCGGTCTCAGCCCGCCAGAATCTTGCGCAGCGCCCGCTCCAGCGTGGCCACGCTGCGCTGCGGGTTGCGCAGCTTGTCTAGGCCGAACAGGCCGATGCGGAAGGTCCTGAACTCCGGGCCCTCGTCGCACTGCAGCGGCACGCCGGCGGCGGTCTGCAGACCTTCGGCGAGGAAGGCCTTGCCGGTGTGCAGACCAGCGTCATGGGTGTAGCTGACGACAACACCCGGCGCCTCGAAGCCCGGCGCGGCGACACTGGGCAGGCCCAGCCCCACCAGCAGCGAGCGCACCTGGCGGCCTAGCTCCAGCTGCTCGGCGCGCAGTTTTTCAAAGCCGTAGTCACGCGTCTCCAGCATCGCATCGCGGCAGGCCGCCAGTGCGTCGGTCGGCATGGTGGCGTGATAGGCATGACCACCCGCTTCATAGGCAGCCATGATCTGCTGCCACTTCTTCAGGTCCATAGCGAAGCTGCTGGACGTAGTCTCCTGAAGCCGCGCATGGGCGCGCTCGCTGAGCATCACGAAGGCGCAGCAGGGCGAACCGCTCCAGCCCTTTTGCGGCGCACTGATCAGCACGTCGACGCCGGTGGCCGCCATGTCCACCCACATCGCACCCGAGGCGATGCAGTCCAGCACGAACAGTCCGCCGACCTCATGCACCGCATCACTCACAGCACGCAGATAGCTGTCGGGCAGCATCAGGCCGGCCGCAGTTTCCACATGCGGCGCGAACACCACGGCCGGACGCTCGGCGCGGATCGTGGCCACCACCTCGTCCACAGGCGCGGGCGCGAACGGCGCCTGCACACCCGGATCGGTTTGGCGGGCTTTGAGAACGGTGTGGGCTGCTGGGATGCCGCCCATCTCGAAGATCTGCGTCCAGCGGTAGCTGAACCAGCCGTTGCGGATCACCAGCACCTGCTGCCCGGCCGCGAACTGGCGTGCCACCGACTCCATGCCGAAGCTGCCGCTCCCGGGCACGACGATGGCCGTGTGCGCTCGGTAGACGCTCTTCAGCGTGGCCGACAGTTCGCGCATCACGCCCTGGAAGCGCTGCGACATATGGTTCAGCGCGCGATCGGTGAACACGACCGAGTATTCGAGCAAGCCATCGGGATCGATGGTGGGCAGCAGGCCGGGCATGGCATTCCTCTCGCTGGGATTTGATCAGCGGGCCAGCTTAGCACCGGCGCATCAGTCGAACAGAGATTGCTGCACCGCCGTGGCCTGGCCGGCCGCACGCGCCTCGATCAGCTGCAGGCGCTGCTTGGTATGCAGTCCGCCATGCGCCGAGAAACCCACGCCCTGCCCGGCCGCGCCGGTGACGCGGTGGCAGGGCACGATAGGCGCGAAGGGGTTGCCCGCCTCGGCGCGGCCTACCGCTCGCGCGGCACCTGGCTGACCCAGTGCGCGGGCGATATCGCCGTAGCTGCGCGTCTGCCCGACGGGGATCTGGCGCGTCAGCGCCAGCACGCAGCGATTGAAGGTGGGCAGCGCCGTCTCGTCCAGCGGCACGGCCAGCAGCTCGCGGTGGTCCGCGCTCTCGCCAGCCAGCAGGCGCTGTATGCCCTGCACCGCCTGCTGCACAAAGGGAGGCGGCATCAGCTTCTCTTGTGCCGTCGAAAAGCGCTGGCGCATGCGGTCGCGCGTGGCCCGTGCGTTCTCCTCGGGCAGTTGCGCACCGACGATGCCCTCGCTGCTCCACACCAAGGCGCAGCGGCCCAGTGCAGTGTCGAAGCACAGCAGGCCCAGCAGCGGCAATGGCGCTGTGTTGCTCATGGCAGGCGCTGGAGCTCAGTCCGCCGAAACGGCCGGGGCATGCACGGCCGCATGGTGAGCCTGATGCTCGGCCACATGCGCGGCGATGCCGCTGCGCGCGCTGCTGGCCATTGCCGCCACCTCAGCCGGCAGCAGCTCCTTGAGCTTGTGGTCGGACCAGACCTGGCGCCAGCGTCGCGCGCCGGCCTCGCCGTTCCATAGGCCCAGCGCATGTCGCATCGCCTGAGACCAGGGCCGACCCTTTTCGACCTGCGCCTGCAGATAGCGCAGCCATTCGGCTTCCACCTGCTCGCGGCTGCTGGCCGGGCCGGCAGCGCCGAAGAAGCGTTGATCCCAGTCGGCCATCTGCCAAGGCTCGTGGTAGGCCTGGCGGCCCACCATCACGCCATCCACATGCTGCAGCTGTTCGGCGATCTCATCGTCGCTCTTGAGGCCGCCGTTGATGACGAGGGTCAGGTGCGGAAACTCGCGCTTGAGCCGGTGCACCAGCTCGTAGCGCAGTGGCGGAATCTCGCGGTTGTCCTTGGGCGACAGGCCCTGCAGCCAGGCATTGCGCGCATGGACGATGAACACCTCGCAGCCGGCCTCGGCAATCGTGCCAACGAAGTCACGTACGAACTCGTAGCTTTCGACCTTGTCGATGCCGATACGGTGCTTGATCGTGACGGGTATGCTGACGGCGTCCTTCATCGCCTTCATACCTTCGGCCACCAGCTTGGGCTCTGCCATCAGGCAGGCGCCAAAGGCGCCGCGCTGCACCCGCTCGCTGGGGCAGCCGCAGTTCAGGTTGACTTCGTCATAGCCCCAGCGCTCGGCCAGCTTGGCACAGGCGGCAAGATCGGCCGGCTCGCTGCCGCCCAGCTGCAGCGCCACCGGATGCTCTTCGGTGTTGAAGTCCAGATGGCGGCCCTGGTCGCCATGCAGCAGCGCGCCGGTGGTGACCATCTCGGTATAGAGGCGGGTGCGGCGGCTCAGCAGGCGATGAAAGAAACGGCAATGCCGGTCGGTCCAGTCGAGCATGGGCGCGACCGACAGGCGCCAGGGATTGAAGGGGGTTTGCACCCGCTCGATTATCCCAGAGGCGATCAACGCGACCCCAAACTCGGTGAGACCGCCCGGATAGCCAGGGCCGTAAGGTGCTCGCGGCTCAGCCCAGTTTGAAGACGGCCACGGCCTCGACCAGCTTGCCCGCCTGCAGCTTCAGGCTTTCGGCGGCCGCCGCACTTTCTTCAACCAGGGCGGCATTCTGTTGGGTGGATTGATCCATCTGTGTCACCGCATCACCGACCTGGCTGACCCCCGCACTCTGCTGATGGCTGGCACTGCTGATCTCGCCCATGATGTCGGTCACACGGCGGATGGCGTTGACAATCTCGCCCATCGTGGAACCTGCCTGATCCACCAGCGAGGTGCCGCGCTCGACGCGGCTGACGCTATCGTTGATCAGGTTCTTGATTTCCTTCGCGGCCTCGGCGCTACGTTGCGCCAGGCTGCGCACCTCGCTGGCCACCACGGCAAAGCCGCGCCCCTGTTCGCCGGCTCTTGCGGCCTCAACCGCGGCATTGAGCGCCAGGATATTGGTCTGGAACGCAATGCCATCGATCACGCTGATGATGTCGGCGATGCGGCGCGAGCTGTCGTTGATGCCCTTCATGGTGTCCACGACCTGGGCCACCACCTCGCCGCCATGCAATGCCACCTGACTGGCATTGAGTGCCAAGTGGTTGGCTTGCTGAGCGTTGTCAGCGTTCTGCCGCACCGTCGAGCCCAGACGTTCCATGGAAGCGGCCGTCTCCTGCAACGAGTTGGCTTGCTGCTCGGTGCGCACGCTCAGGTCGTTGTTACCCATCGCGATTTCGGCGCTGGCATTGGCCACGCCGTCTGCCCCGGTGCGCACCGCAGCAACGGCCCTCGAGAAGCGCTCCAGCATCCGCTCAAGCACGCCCATGACGCTGCCTGCATCCTTGCTGCGGTTTTCAATCCTCGGAGCCAGATCGCCTGCGGCCACCGCCTCAACAACCGCCACGACCTCATGCGGCTCAGCACCAAGCCGGCGTGCTATCCATGCCTGTGCGTACCCCAGCGAGCCCAGCGCTGAACCCAGCAAGGCCACCGCAAGAAGCAAGGTGAGCAAGTACCAGCGGTCCTTGGCCGCCGCTGCCTGCTGCACCGCAAGCTCGGTGCGCTGATCCAGCATGCGCAGGAACTCATCCACCGGCTTCATGATATTTGACTTGTACGCGTGATAAGTCTTGTCGTGCATCATGGCCTGGGCTTTGAGGAGATCGGGCTCGCCCTTCTTGGTGAATCCGCCCTGGCCGTCTTCGTAGAGGCCTTTGACGAGATTCATGGCCACGGTCTCGGTCTTGACCAGACCATCCGAGTTAGCAGCGGCCTCCTTGAGCTTGGCAAACTCGGCCTCGGTGAAGCCCGCCTGTTTCATGCTCTCCAGCAAGGGCTCGGCCCTGCCCTTGCCAGAGCCCGCCGGGGGCACCACGCCAGCCGCACGGAAGTCCCAATAGATCTTTTCATAGCCGTCCGGACGGGGTTTCTTGCCGTTGCGGATGTCAAGGACCTCGAAGTACTGCTGCTCCCACATGGGGTCACCCGTCATCACATAGGTGCGGGCCAGTCGGGTCAGGTCGTCCGAGCTCTGGCGCAACTCATCAGCCAAGCTGGCGGACACGTAGCGCGCCTGCTGCGCCTGTGTGAGCGCATCGGCAGCAACACCCACGCGCCACAAGGAAAACACCAGCAAGGCGTTGATCAAACCGGTGATGACCAGTGCGGTCAGAAAAAGCTGCTTGATGGATTTCATCAGAAGACTCCCTGCTCGGACGAAGCAACATGCGGCACGCGGCCCCTAGAACGCAGCCACTTGAAGGACTTCGGCACTCTAGGCCATAACTTTAGACGCTAGCACCAAGGTCATTCGACCGCGTTCGTCCTGACTGGAACAGCGTCGTGGGTCTTTCAATCACTCGTCGACTGACCGGCTGCGGGGCAGGAAGCACGCCTGCGTAAGCAGCCGACGCCTAAGCGCAAGCCGCCTGGACCAGACGCTCAAAGGCCTCTGCCGGCACCGGCTTGCCGAACAGATAGCCCTGGAAGCCTTCGCAGCCCTGCTCGGCCAGAAAATTGCGCTGGCCTTCGGTCTCGACGCCTTCGGCAATCACACTCAGGCCAAGGCTGTGTCCCAGCGCCAACACAGTGCGGGCGATGGAGGCATCGTTGGCATCGGTCAGCACGTCGCGTACGAAGGAACGGTCGATCTTCAGCTCGTCCAGCGGCAGGCGCTTCAGATAGGCCAGCGAGGAGTAGCCGGTGCCAAAGTCGTCCAGCGAGAAGCCCACCCCCAGGGCACGCAGCTCGTGCATGCGCGCGATGGTGGCTTCGACGTCTTCCAGCAAGAGGTTCTCCGTCAGCTCAAGCTTGAGCAAGGCCGGGTTCGCGCCGCTCTGGGCCAGCGCTGCCATCACGCTGGCCACAAAGTCGCTGTGCCGGAACTGGCGCGGGCTGACGTGGACCGCCAGGGTGAGTCCGCGTGTGGCCGCATGTCCCGACAAGGCCACCAGCTGGCGGCAGGCCGTCTGCAATACCCACAGACCGAGCGGTTTGATAAGACCGCTCTCCTCCGCTACGGGAATGAAGTCAGCGGGCGAGACCAGTCCATGGCCTGGCCGCGTCCAGCGCACCAAGGCTTCAGCGCCGACGATGCGGCCATCCGCAAGCACCTGGGGCTGGTAATGCAGCACAAATTCGCCCTGCTGCAAGGCACGGCGCAGATCCAGTTCCAGCGCCGCGCGCGCCTGCACGATGGATTGCATTTCCGGATCGTAGAAACACAAGCCGTTGCGACCGGCCGACTTGGCGCGATACATGGCCAGGTCGGCGCGCTTGAGCAGTTCGTCATAACTGTCCGCGACGCCGACGAACAGCGTCACCCCGATGCTGGCGGTGATGGCGTGCTCCACCCCGTTCAGCGTGAACACGGGCTCCAGTGCGGCGAGTACCTTGTCGCCCACCACCTTGGCTTCCGCGGCAGCGCGCGAGGATTCCTCGTTCAATTCTTCGAGCAGCACGACGAATTCATCGCCGCCCAGCCGGGCCACCGTATCACCGGCCCGCACGCATAGCGTCAGGCGGCCCGCCACCTGCTGCAGCAACTGGTCGCCAATCTCGTGGCCACGCGTGTCGTTGAGGATCTTGAAGTGATCCAGGTCGATGAAGAGCAGCGCCCCATGGCGCTGGCTGCGCGCACTGACGGCCATCGCCTGCTGGGCGCGATCTTGCAGAAGTTTGCGATTGGGCAGCTGCGTCAGACCGTCATAAAAGGCCAGGCGGTTGATCTCGGCCTGCGCCTGCATTCGCTGGCTGATGTCGCGCGTGACGCCCATCATCACCAGCTCGCCAGCGGCGTTATGCACATAGTGCGTCACCGATTCGGTCCAGACCCGCTGTCCGTCCTGACGGATCAACTCCAGCACATCGATGTAGCGACGCGGCTCATCAGGGCGCTCGCGCTGCTTCTGGGCGCGCGCCCGGCCATTTGCATCGAAACGCTCAAAGGTCTGCGCCTCCATCACCGCCTTCAGCGATGCGCTGAGGAGAAACTCGGGCGTGTGACCCAGTAGCGTCTGGGCCGAGGGGCTGAGGTATTCCAGCGCGCCGCGGTCCATATTGAGCACCCACAGCACGTCCGACATATTGTCGGCCAGCAGTTGATAGCGCGACTGGCTGCTGCGCGCGTCGATCTCGGCCCGCAGGCGCCGGCGACTTTGCATGGCCAGGGCCAGGGTCAGCGCGGACAGGGCCCCGAGTGCCACCACGGCACCGATCACATAGCCGCGGTACTGCCCCCACAGGCTGGGCGGCCGATGCAGATAGACCGTGTCGGCCGGCAGGCGGCTCCAGTCCCCACCCCAGCGCTCGATCTGCCGCCAGTCGAACATGGACACGGGGTTGGAGGTCTGCACCGTGAATCCAGCGCTGTCAGCGGACGCGGCGGCCAGCAAGGCCAGCACGGATTGCGCCATCGAGCGCCCCTCGTCCTCCAGCACCGACACCATGCCGCCGATCGGCCCTTGACCCATCGAGCCGGCATAGACCGGGAACACCGGGGCCTTGGCGGTCTTGGCAACTCGCACGATGCTGTCCACCGGCACCATGACCTGGCCGCGGCCGTCCCGATTCACACCCGGCGCGATGACCACGGCATCGGCAGGGGCCTGCGCCAGTTCCTGTTCGATTTCCTCGAATGCCTTGCCATCGAGAAACCTGAACTCCAGGCTCTCCATCCAGGGCTGGAACTGGCGTCGGGCATCCTGCAGGCGCTCCTGCTCGACGGTGCTGCTGCCGGACAGCACATAGACGATGCGTGTGCGCGGAAACAATTCCAGCGCGCGCTCCAGCGTACCGGCGAAAGCCAGCCTGGGCGTCTGCAAATGGAAGCTGCGCCCGCTGGCGGCTGCATCCTTGGGCAGACGCGCCTGCGCCACCAGCGCCGGCGCCTCAGGTGCGAGCCTGCTGCCCTCCTTGAGCAAGAATTCCAAGGCCACCGGCTGCATCGTCACGATGGCGCGCAGCGGCTTGTCGCTGTACTTGTGCAGCAGCAACTCGCTGAGTTCGTGCCGGTAGGACTCGCCCGGGTTCTTCACCAGATCCAGGTACTCGATATGGATGCGGTTGAAGCGCACGCCGTTCTCGCGCAGCACCTCATAGAAGCCCTTGACATAGCTATCGATACCCGCCTGCCCGAAGCCGGTTGACAGCATCACCAGCACGCCCGGCGCCTCAGCGGCCCGGGGGGGCAGCGTTGACTGGGCCGAGCTCAGGGAAACCCAAACCAAACAGACGCACAAAGTCAGCCCGCGAAAACACCGAGATCCGAACATCTGGACAGCTTTCTCTCGGAACAGCGTGCGACGGGCAGCTTGCCCGCACAGGGGGGTCAAGCCGGCTGCTTGCCTGTGGCAGCGGAGCGCGGCTTAAGCCGCTTCATTGTGCAACGGCGCTTGAGCGCCCACGCGGCTGAAGAGGCGGGGTTAACACCGCTTAACAGCCGACTGAAGCAATGATTGAGGGCCGCTGTGCCTATCGCGCTGAGCACTGCCCGGAAGGTTCGGGGTGCCGCTGGGCCCCGTGGCTGCGGAGCCGGAATTGGCAGCCACTTGAAGGTATGCGCCAGCGGACAGGCCAGCGCAGAGCCGGCTGGTCTGAGCGCGCATCCAGCGTGCTGGTCGTGCCTTGCAGCACTGCCCACTGCAGATCAGAACAGCCCGCTGATCCGCCCTTGCTCATCGACATCGATACGCTCGGCGGCCGGCCGCTTGGGCAGGCCGGGCATGGTCATGATGTCGCCGCAGATCGCCACCACGAACTCGGCACCCGCGGCCAGGCGAACCTCGCGCACGCGCAGCACATGCCCCTCGACGGCACCGCGTGCCTTGGGGTCGGCGCTGAAGCTGTAGGGCGTCTTGGCGATGCACACCGGCAGATGGCCCCAACCCGCCGCCTGCCACTCGTGCAGCAGCGCCAGCGCGGCGGGCTCGAAGGCCACGTCCGCGGCGCGGTAGATCTTCTGCGCCACGCTGCGGATCTTGTCGACCAGCGGCAGCTCATCGGGATAAAGCAGCGTCGGTCGTGCCAGGCCGGATTCGCAGGCCCGCATCACCGCATGGGCCAGCTCGGTGGCGCCAGCGCCGCCGTCGGCCCAATGTGTGGCCAACACGCAGGGCAGGCTGTCATGCTCGCAATGACGCGCGATCAGCTCGATCTCCTCAGCGCTGTCGGCTGCGAAGCGGTTGATCGCCACCACCACCGGAAGGCCCAGGTGCTGGCGCAGGTTCTGCGCATGGCGCTGCAGATTGGCCAGGCCTCGCTCCAGGCTTCCCAATCCGCCGGCATGGGCCTGGCCCGCATCGTCGCCGCCGTGGTAGCGCAGCGCACGCACGGTGGCCACCAGCACCGCGCAGCCCGGCTTCAGTCCGGTCTTGCGGCATTTGATGTCGACGAACTTCTCGGCCCCCAGATCGGCGCCGAAACCCGCCTCGGTGACCACGTAGTCGGCCAGCTTCAGGGCGGCGCGCGTGGCGATCGCCGAATTGCAGCCATGTGCGATATTGGCAAAGGGTCCGCCGTGCACCAAGGCCGGCGTGCCGTCCAGGGTCTGCACAAGATTGGGCGCCAGCGCGTCGCGCAGCAGCGCTGCCATCGCACCCTCGGCCTGCAAGTCGTGCGCCGTGACCGGGCGCTTGTCCAGCGTGTAGCCGACGATGATGCGCGCCAGCCTGGCTTTTAGATCCATCAGGTCGCTGGCCAGGCACAGGATGGCCATCACCTCGGAGGCCACCACGATGTCAAAGCCATCTTCGCGCGGGAAGCCGTTCGCCGGCCCGCCGAGGCCGACCGTAATGTGGCGAAGCGCACGGTCGTTCATGTCGACCACCCGCTTCCAGACGATGCGGCGCAGGTCCAAGCCCAGCGCATTGCCATGGTGGATGTGGTTGTCGATCAAGGCCGCCAGCAGGTTGTGCGCCAACGCAATGGCGTGGAAGTCGCCGGTGAAGTGCAGATTGATATCTTCCATCGGCACGACCTGGGCCCGTCCACCACCAGCGGCGCCGCCCTTCATGCCGAAGCTGGGGCCGAGCGACGGCTCACGCAGGCAGATCACAGCCTTCTTGCCGATGCGTTGCAGCGCATCGCCCAGGCCGACGGTGGTGGTGGTCTTGCCCTCGCCTGGCGGCGTGGGGCTGATCGCCGTCACCAGCACCAAATGGCCATCGGGTCGCTCGCGCAGGCTCGCAATATGGCTGAGCGAGAGCTTGGCCTTGTAGTGGCCGTAGGGGACCAGGCTTTCAGCAGGCAGGCCCAGCTGCTCTTGTGCGAACGGGATGATGGGCTGCAGCACCGCAGCCTGGGCAATCTCGATGTCGGTAGGCATCTGCTGTTCCCCTGGATCAGGACAAGGCAATCAACGAAAAACGCGGCAGGCCCCGGTGGGGGCGCTGCCGCGATTATGGGCGGGGCCGGGTCTTGTCAGGCCAGTGCGCGCAGCGGATGTTGGTCAGCCGGCCAGGGGCTGGCGAAGAAGGCCTGCACCATCGCAGGCGTTACATCCTCGATGCGTGCCGGGTTCCAGCTCGGCGCATGGTCCTTGTCCACGGCCAGGGCGCGGATGCCCTCGACCGTTTCGCTCGCTGCTCCCGGACGCAGGTGGAAGCAGCGGTGCACCATGTCGCGCTCCATGCGCAGGTCATCCGCCAGACTCATCGAACGGGCGCGGCGCAGCTGTTCCAGCGTTACAGCCATCATCAGCGGTGAGCGCTGGCTGAGCATCTTGTACGTGTGGCGCGACCATTCATCATCGGCGGCGGCAAGCGAGGCCATGATCTCGGCCACGCTGTGCTTGGCAAAATGGGCGTCGATGCGGCTGCGCAATTCCAGATGATCGGGCGACGGTGCCAGTTCGGCGCGCTCCATCACCTCGGCCACGACATGCTCGGCGTTCGGCTGTTGGCCATGGCGGAAGGCCTCGATGATGGCCGGCAGTTCCTTGCTGGGCACGAACACATCGCCCAGGCCCAGCTCGATGGCATCGCCTGCGGCGATGACCTGGCCAGTCAGCGCCAGCCATTCGCCAACACGTCCCGGGCACTGCGACAGGAACCAGCCGCCGCCCACATCCGGGAACAGGCCGATATTGGTCTCGGGCATGGCGAGCTTGGAATGCTCGGTCAGTACGCGCAGCTTGGCGCCCTGGCTGATGCCCATGCCTCCCCCCATCACCACGCCGTCCATCAAGGCGATATAGGGCTTGGGGTAGCTGTGGATCAGGTGGTTGAGCGCGTATTCCTCGGTGAAGAAGTCCTCCAGCGCGGTGTCATTGGCCAGCGCCGCCTGGTGGAAGAAGCGGATGTCGCCACCGGCACAGAAGGCGGCCGGCTTGCCTTCACGGCCGGCACCGAGCAGCACCACGGCCTGGATCGCGGGCGTCGCGGCCCAGTGCTTCAGCAACGCGGTGATGTCGCGGATCATGGCCAGCGACAAGGCGTTCAGCGCATTGGCGCGGTTCAGCGTGATCAGGCCCAGGCAGCCGTTGACTTCAGCCAGGATCTGGCCCTCGGATTGCAGCGCGGGAATCAATGCGGCGGACATGCCAACTCCAGTTTCGTTCTTGCTCTGTTTTCAGCGGGTCGGCGCGGCCGCGCGGCGGCCTCCCATACCCAGCAACTCATTGCCCAACAAGGCGAGGATCACCATAGCACCGCCCACGAGCGTCGCGGTAGACGGGGCTTCCCCAGCACCAAGCCAGGCCCACAGCACACCGAAGACGACTTCGAGCAGGCCCAGCAGTGCGATCTCGGGTGCCGCCAGCACGCGGGTCAGAGACACGGCGAGCAGACAGGGCAAGGCCAGTTGAAACACGCCCAGGCCCGCCAGCAGCGAGATGTCGTGCAATGAGGCTTGAAGTGGCCAGGCCAAGGGCAAGGTGAGCGCTGCGGAGATCAAGGCGCCCAGCAGCACGGCGGGCAGCATGTCGTCGCCCGCGCCCTCCTCGGCCGCAGCGGCTTGCGCCTTGGCGTGGCTGTGTTGCAGCAAAGTCCAGTTGGTTGCGGCCGCCAGCGGCACGCCGAGCGCAACGGCCATGCCCGCCAAGCCGCTCAAGCCGGCCTGCATCTCATGGCCGAACATCCACGCGATGCCGGCGCTGCCCAGCAGGATGGCAGCCCAGGTGCGCGCCGGCAGCCGGTGCTGCAGAAACAGGCGCGCGAACAGCGCAGTCAGCAGCGGGCCGAGCGACATGGTGACCAACACATTCGCGACGCTGGTCAGCGTCAGTGCCAGCATGAAGGCGGTGAACATCACCGCCCAGCACAGGCCCGAAATCCACACATCGCGTCCGGCACGCAAGAGTTGAGCCCATAGCCCACGGCCGCGGATCAGCGACAGCGCCACCACCAGACCCAGCGCATTGAAGGCGCTGCGCCAGAACGTGACTTCAAACCCGCGCGCCGCCTCCAGGTGCCGCGACACCACGCCCGCCGTGCTCCACAGCAGCGTGACCACGATCATCAGAAGAACGGCTCTGCGATGACTCATCGATGGAAGAGCGCCCCCAGGAGGGGACGCGGGCGTCATTCAAACTGGAGCCCCCTCTCGGAGGGGGTTAGGGGGAGCCCAAGTCTGGCGCGCTGCGTGCGGCGCCAGGCGGCGTTCAGCCGCCGCGCGCCGCGCGCTTGCGATCGTGCTCGGACAGATGGCGCTTGCGCAGACGCACGCTCTTGGGCGTGATTTCGACCAGTTCGTCGTCGTCGATGAAGTCCACGCCGTATTCCAGCGTCAGCTCGATCGGCGGGGTGATCTTGATCGCATCTTCCTTGCCCGAGACGCGGAAGTTGGTCAGCTGCTTGGTACGGGTGGCGTTAACGACCAGATCGTTGTCGCGGCTGTGGATGCCGACGATCATGCCTTCATAGACCGGGTCATTCGGCTTGACGAACATGCGGCCGCGATCGTCCAGCTTGCCCAGTGCGTAGGTGAAGATTTCGCCGTCGTCCATCGAGATCAACACGCCGTTCTTGCGGCCGCCGATTTCGCCCTTGTGGGCTTCGTAGCCGTCGAAGATCGACGAGATCAGGCCGGAACCACGGGTCAGGTTCATGAACTCGTTCGAGAAACCGATCAGGCCGCGAGCCGGGATGCGGTATTCCAGGCGCACACGGCCGTGGCCGTCCGGCTCCATATTGATCATCTCGCCCTTGCGCAGGCCCAGCGCCTGCATCACGCCGCCCTGGTGCAATTCTTCGACGTCGGCGGTCACCAGTTCCATCGGCTCGTGCTTGTCGCCGCCCACGTCCTTGAACATCACGCGCGGCTTGGACACGGCCAGCTCATAACCTTCACGGCGCATGTTTTCCAGCAGGATGGTCAGGTGCAGTTCGCCGCGGCCGCAGACTTCGAAGATGCCGTCTTCGTCGGTTTCCTTCACGCGCAGCGCGACGTTGTGCTGCAGTTCTTTCTGCAGGCGGTCCCAGATCTGACGGCTGGTGACGTACTTGCCTTCGCGGCCGGCCAGCGGGCTGGTGTTGACGCAGAAGTTCATCGTCAGTGTCGGCTCGTCGACCTTCAGCATCGGCAGCGGTGCCGGGTTCAGGGGGTCGGTCACGGTCACGCCGATACCGATGTCTTCAATGCCGTTGATCAGCACGATCTCGCCGGGGCCGGCGTCGGTGACCTGCACGCGGTCCAGCCCGTGGAACGTCAGCACCTGGTTGATGCGGCCGTTGACAGCCTTGCCGTCCGGGCCTTCCATCACGGCCACCTGCATGCCGGGCTTGATGGTGCCCTGGCTGATGCGGCCCACGCCGATGCGGCCGACGAAGGTGGAGAAGTCCAGCGCCGAGATCTGCAGCTGCAGCGGCGCGGCAGGGTCACCCGACTGGGCTGGCACATGCTTGAGCACGGTATTGAATAGGGCCGACATATCGGGGCCCCACTGCTCGCCCGGCGCGCCTTCTTCCAGCGAGGTCCACCCGTTGATGCCCGAGGCGTACACGACCGGGAAATCCAGCTGCTCATCGGTGGCGCCCAGCTTGTCGAACAGGTCGAAGGCGGCGTTGATGACGGCATCAGGCTTTGCGCCTGGCTTGTCGACCTTGTTGACCACGACGATGGGCTTCAGGCCCAGGGCCAGCGCCTTCTTGGTGACGAAGCGGGTCTGGGGCATCGGGCCTTCCTGCGCGTCGATCAGCAGCACCACGCCGTCGACCATCGACAGTGCGCGCTCCACCTCACCGCCGAAGTCCGCGTGTCCGGGGGTGTCGACGATATTGATGTGCGTGCCTTCCCAGGACACCGCGCAGTTCTTGGCCAGGATGGTGATGCCGCGCTCGCGTTCGATGGCGTTGTTGTCCATCACGGTGTCGACGATCTTCTCGTGGTCGGCGAAGGTGCCGCTCTGGCGCAGCAGCTGGTCCACCATGGTGGTTTTGCCGTGGTCGACGTGGGCAATGATTGCGATGTTGCGGATCTGGGTAGTCATACGACGCTTTCTAAAAATCTGTTCAGGCAGCTTGCAGGCCTTGCACTTCCTGCGGGCTCAGTAATCGATCGGCGATCAGCTCGCCGTTGGTGACGTGCGCACTGCCCAGCAGGGCGCGGTCGGGGCCGTAAACCCGGACCTGCGGCGCATCGGCGGACTTTACGCGGCGGCGCAGTCCCGTGAGGAAACGCGCCGCTTCGTCGGCCGGCAGGCTCAGCGCCGGCCAGTCCGCCAGCAGGCTGTCAGGTGGGCGCAGCATGGCCTCGCGCTCAGCCTCGGTCATTGCAGCCAACGCGTCCAGGCTGATGGCGTCGTCCACACTCAGGGGGCCACTGGCTGTGCGGCGCAAGCCCGACAAGTGGGCGCCACAGCCCAAACGCTCGCCGATGTCCTCGGCCAGCGTGCGGATGTAGGTGCCCTTCGAGCAGCGCACCGCAATGCGCAGCTTCTCATGCTGCCAGTCGAGGATGTCAATCGAGTGAATCGTGACACGGCGCGGCTTGCGCTCGATTTCAACACCTTCGCGGGCGTACTCATAGAGCGCCCTGCCCTCATGCTTGAGTGCAGAGTGCATGGGCGGGACTTGCTCGATCTCGCCGAGAAACTGCGCGCAAGCGGCCTCGATCATCGAGCGGTCAACGGCCACGGCACGTGTCTGCAGCACATCGCCCTCGGCATCGCCGGTGCTGGTGCGCTCGCCCAGCCGCAGCGTGGCCTCGTAGACCTTGTCAGCGTCCAGGCTGACCTGGCTGAACTTGGTGGCCGCGCCGAAGCACAGCGGCAGCAGTCCGGTGGCGAGCGGATCCAGCGTGCCGGTGTGGCCCGCCTTCTCGGCACGCAGCAGCCACTTGGCTTTCTGCAATGCGTTGTTGCTGGACAGGCCCAGCGGCTTGTCCAGCAGCAGCACGCCGTGCAAAGCACGGCGCACTTGCTTGACACGCTGGGGCTTGGCTTCCATCACGGTGTGACTCAGTCCTCGCGGCTCTCGTCGTCGTCCAATGCCCGGCTGGCATTGGCCTTGGAGATCAGCGCGCTCATCTCGGCCGCGCGCTCGATGCTGCGGTCGAAGTGGAAATGCAATGTCGGCACGGTATGGATCTGCAGGCGCTTGAACAGGCCATTGCGCAGGAAGCCGGCAGCCTCGTTCAGCGCTTCGGCGGTCTCGGCGGGATCACCCACCAGCACCGAGAAGAACACTTTGGCATGGGCGTAGTCCGGCGTGACCTCGACGGCATTCACCGTGGCCATGCCGATGCGTGGATCCTTGAGTTCGCGGATCAACTCCGACAGATCGCGCTGAATCTGATCGGCGACGCGGAAACCGCGGTTGGGGATGGCTCTTTTGTGACGCATGGACTGCTCCTAAACACAAACCCCGCCACTCGTCGGAGGGCGGGGTTGCTGGTTGAGGCCAACTCCGCTGTTACAGCGTTCGGGCGACTTCCTTGATCTCGAAGAACTCCAGCTGATCACCTTCCTTGATGTCGTTGTAGTTCTTGAGCTTGATACCGCACTCGAAGCCTTCCTTGACTTCCTTGACGTCGTCCTTCTCGCGGCGCACCGAGTCGACTTCGCCGGTGTAGATGACGATGTTCTCGCGCAGCAAGCGGAACTTGGCGCCACGACGGACCAGGCCGGAAGTGACCATCGAACCGGCGACGGTACCGATCTTGGAAGCGACAAAGACCACGCGGATCTCGGCCGTGCCCAGCGCCTCTTCGCGCTGCTCGGGAGCCAGCATGCCGCCCATCGCCGACTTCACCTCATCGACGGCGTCGTAGATGATGTTGTAGTAGCGCAGGTCAACGCCATTGCCCTCGGCCAGCTTACGCGCATTGGCGTCAGCCCGGGTGTTGAAGCCGATGATGATGGCCTTGGAGGCGATCGCCAGGTTGACGTCCGACTCGCTGATGCCACCCACGGCGGCGTGCACCACCTGCACCTTGACTTCAGGCGTAGAGAGCTTGAGCAGCGATGCGGCCAGCGCTTCCTGCGAACCCTGAACGTCGGCCTTGATGATCAGCGGCAGAGTCTGGACATCGCCCGAACCCATTTCGCTGAACATGTTCTCCAGCTTGGCAGCCTGTTGCTTGGCCAGCTTGACGTCGCGGTATTTGCCCGAACGGAAGGTGGCGATTTCACGGGCGCGGCGCTCGTCGGCCAGCACCATGAATTCATCACCGGCCTGCGGCACTTCGGTCAGACCCTGGATTTCCACCGGGATCGACGGGCCGGCTTCGGTGCAAGGCTTGCCGTCTTCGTCCAGCATGGCGCGAACGCGGCCATAGGTCGATCCGGCCAGCACCACATCGCCGCGCTTGAGCGTACCGCTCTGCACCAGGATGGTGGCCACCGGGCCGCGGCCCTTGTCCAGCTTGGCTTCGATCACCAGGCCCTTGGCCATGGAGTCCTTGGCCGCCTTCAGCTCCAGAACCTCAGCCTGCAGCAGCACCTGCTCAAGCAGTGCGTCGATGCCTTGGCCCGTCTTGGACGATACGCCCACGAACGGCGAATCACCACCAAACTCTTCAGGCACGACCTGCTCGCCGACCAGCTCGCTCTTGACGCGTTCGGCGTTGGAGTCAGGCTTGTCGATCTTGGTCATCGCCACCACGATGGGCACACCCGCCGCCTTGGCATGGTGGATCGCTTCCTTGGTCTGGGGCATCACGCCGTCGTCCGCCGCCACCACCAGGATGACGATGTCGGTGGCCTTGGCGCCACGAGCACGCATGGCCGTGAAGGCCGCGTGACCCGGGGTATCCAAGAAGGTGATCATGCCGCGCGGGGTATCGACGTGATACGCACCGATGTGCTGCGTAATGCCTCCGGCTTCACCGGCTGCCACGCGGGCACGGCGGATGTAGTCCAACAGCGAGGTCTTGCCGTGGTCGACGTGACCCATGACTGTGACCACCGGCGCGCGAGCCAGGAGCTCGTGCTCCTGCTCGGCTGCCACGCCTTCCTCTTCCAGGAAGGCATCAGGATCGTCCAGCTTGGCGGCAAAGGCCTTGTGGCCCATTTCCTCGACCACGATCATCGCGGTCTCCTGGTCCAATTGCTGGTTGATGGTGACCATCTGACCCAGCTTCATCAACTGCTTGATGACCTCGGACGCCTTGACCGACATCTTGTGTGCCAGATCCGCAACCGAGATGGTCTCGGGCACGTGCACTTCCTGAACCACGGGCTCAGAAGGCGCCACGAAGTTGGAGGGAGCACCGCCACGATCATTGCGATCACCACGACGGCCGCCGGCACCACCCTTCGGAGCACGCCAGCCCGCAGGACGAGCGCCAGACGGCGCGGTCGCGCCAATGGTCTTCAGGCCCCGCTTCTTGGCGGCGTCATCGGCCCAGCTGGAAGACAACTTCTCGGACTTGACCGACTTCTTGTCACCCGGCTTGGCGCCGGCACCCGCTGCAGGCGTAGCTGCACCAGGGGTGCCCGGCTTCTTGTGGATGGTGCCCTTGATTTCCTTGGCAGGTTCAGCCGGCTTGGGCTCTTCCTTCTTGGCCACCATCACCTTCTTGGGCGCGTTCATCATCGCGCGAATGGCAGCAGCTTCGGCCTCGGCGGCCTTACGGCGACGCTCGAGATCGACTTGCTTTTGCTTCTCTTCGGCGCCAACGTCCACCGCCTTGATCACCCGCAGCGCAGGCTTGGGCGGTTCAACAGGTGCAGGTGCAGGTGCAGGCACCGGGGCAGGAGCCGGGGCGGGCGCTGGCTCGACTGCAGCTGCTGGAGCGGCGGCTGCGGGTGCCACTGGAGCAGATTTACCCTTGCTCATCGCCTTGTTGATGGCGGCTGCAGCATCAGCAGCAGCGTCTTTGGCGTTGGCCTTCGCGGCCGCAGCGGCCTTCTTCGCAGCCTCTGCATCAGCCACGGCCTTGGCGGCAGCTTCTTCGGCTGCACGGGCTTCGGCAGCAGCTTTCTCCTGCCGACGCAGCTCTTCAGCTTCACGGGCAGCGCGCTCGGCGGCCTCGCGCTCACGCATGCGGGCTGCGAGCTCCTCTTCTTGGCGGCGCAGCGCCTCGGCTTGAGCCTGGGCCTCCTCTTCGCGGCGCTGCAGTTCGGCTTCCTCGGCAGCGGCTGCGCTGGCCTCGTCGACACCACCCGGCACATCGTCGCGCTTGACGAAGGTGCGCTTCTTGCGCACTTCAACCTGGATGGTGCGAGCCTTGCCGCTGGCGTCGGCCTGCTTGATCTCGCTGGTCGACTTGCGCGTCAGCGTGATCTTCTTGCGATCAGCGCCTGCGGTGCCATGCGAGGTACGCAGGTAATCAAGCAGACGCTCCTTGTCGGCTTCGTTGAGCGCGTCATCAGCAGACGCCTTCTTGACGCCCGCAGCTTGCAGCTGCTCAAGCAGCGTGCTCGCAGGCCTTTGAAGCTCTGCAGCGAACTGGGCGACGGTAGTCACAGCCATTGTGGAAATCCTTAACTTTTGCGTTCTATGCTGGTGCGGCCGGGCCTTCGAGCCTTAGGCGGTGAACCAATGTTCGCGAGCCTTCATGATCATGGTGCGGGCCTCAGCCTCGCCCATACCGGCCAGCTCAACGAGTTCGTCGACGGCCAGATCGGCCAGGTCGTCGCGTGTGTGGATATCGCCGTCGGCGAGCTTGGCGATCAGTTCAGGCGACATGCCTTCCAGATCACGCAGGTCTTGGGACACTTCCTCGACCTTCTCTTCCCGGGCAATTTCCATGGTCAGCAGCGCGTCCTTTGCACGGGTGCGCAACTCGTTGACCGTGTCCTCGTCGAAGGCCTCGATTTCCAGCATTTCCTGCATCGGCACATAGGCCACTTCTTCCAGGCTGGTGAACCCCTCGGCGATCAGGATATCGGCGACTTCGGCATCGACGTCGAGTTTCTCGACGAAGAGCTTTCGCACCGATTCCGATTCCTGCTCCTGCTTGGCGGCCGATTCTTCAGCCGACATGATGTTGATGCGCCAGCCTGTCAGCTCGGAAGCGAGCCGCACATTCTGCCCGCCACGGCCGATGGCGATGGCGAGATTTTCCTCGTCGACCACAACGTCCATGGCATGACGCTCTTCGTCGACCACGATGGACTGGACGTTGGCCGGCGCCAAGGCGCCGATCACGAACTGGGCCGGATCCTCCGACCACAGCACGATGTCCACACGCTCGCCGGCAAGCTCATTGGTCACGCCGTTGACGCGCGAGCCGCGCACTCCGACGCAGGTGCCGATCGGGTCAACGCGTTTGTCATGCGACAGCACGGCAATCTTGGCGCGGCTGCCCGAGTCGCGGGCGCAACTCTTGATCTCCAGCAGGCCTTGTTCAATCTCAGGAACTTCCTGAGCAAACAGTTCCTTCATGAACTCAGGGCTGGAGCGCGACAGCATGATCTGAGGACCACGCAAGGTCGGATCCACACCCAAGATCACGGCACGCACGCGGTCACCGGTGCGCAGGTTTTCCTTGGGGATCATCTCGCTGCGCTTGAGACGCGCTTCGATACGGCCGGACTCGGCAATGATGTCACCCTTGTCCAGGCGCTTGACCGTCCCGATGAAGACCTTTTCGCCGCGCGACAGGAAATCGTTCAGCAGCTGCTCGCGCTCGGCGTCACGGATCTTCTGCAGGATGACCTGCTTGGCCGCCTGGGCGCCGATGCGACCGATAGGCAGCGACTCGACCGGCTCTTCGATGTGGTCTTCCACTTCGATGTCGGCGATCTGCTCCTGAGCCTCGAACAAGAGAATCTCGGCGTCTGCGTTCTGCAGGCCGGCCTCGTTGGGCACCACGTGCCAACGACGGAAGGTTTCGTACTCACCGGAGTCACGATCGATGGTGACGCGGATGTCAACCTCACCGCCATAGAGCTTCTTGGTGGCCGAGGCCAGCGCCGCTTCCACCGCTCCGAAAACGACATCGCGCTCCACGCTCTTCTCGCGCGAAATCGCATCCACCAGCATCAACAGTTCGCGGTTCATTGATCGAGACCTCCGTCAACCTTGTCATCCTTGTCGGCCGCCGACTCCGCTTCCAGCGGTTGCCGGGCCTTGGCATTGCTCTGCTTTTTCTTCGCCTTAGCAGGCTTGCCAGCCTTTTCAGCGCCAGACTCCTCAGTCTTGGCACTACGCCCCTTGAAGCTGATCTGGGGCACCAACTTGGCATCCCGCACTTCTTCAAGGTTGAAATCCAGTGCTTGGTCTGTCTTTCCGTCATTGAAGACGACACGCCAGCCCTCACCCTCAGCCGACAGCAGTCCTCGGTACTTCTTGCGCCCCTGGAAGGCCACCCGGAGGGTCACTTCCACCTCGCTGCCAACAAAACGCTGGTAGTCGGCAAGCTTCTTCAGCGGGCGGTCAATACCCGGCGAAGACACCTCCAGCCGCTGGTAGTCGCAGTTCTCGACTTCGAGAACGTACTGCAGCTGACGCGTCACGCGCTCGCAGTCTTCCACTGTGATGAGCTCGCCAGCCAGCGCCTGCTCAGACAGCCTGTCGATGTACACGCGCAGCAATCCGCCGGCGCTGCGCTCGCAGTCCACCAGGTCGTAACCGAGCCCGGTCACGGTTTTCTCAACAGCGGCTTGCCAACTCATGCGTGAATATCTCTGGCTTTCTCAGGGCGAAACAATAAACCGATCAAGCAAAAAAAATGGGCTGGATGAATCCGCCCACCTTCGTCGCTATGCAACCGCCTCCGATGGAAGGAACTCCACGTCAGCTTCAGCCTCTCAGCGAAGCCGGGATTGTACTATGCAAGCACCATGCCCGCAAGCTTCCGCCTTGCCAGGCGCCCTGTCCATGCGAAAATCCATCATTCAATAACTAGGAGCAATTATGGGGTTTCTCGCCGGCAAGCGACTTCTGATCACGGGCGTGCTGTCCAACCGCTCGATCGCCTACGGCATTGCCCGCGCCTGCCATCGCGAAGGCGCTGAACTGGCGTTCAGCTATGTGGGCGAGCGCTTCAAGGAACGGATCACTGAGTTTGCAGCTGAATTCGACTCCAACCTTGTGTACGACTGCGATGTGGCTGATGACGCCCAGATCGAGGCACTCTTCAGCAAGCTCGGCGAAGTTTGGCCGGAGTTCGACGGTTTCGTACACTCCATCGGTTTTGCACCGCGCGAGGCAATCGCCGGGAATTTCCTCGACGGACTGACCCGCGAGAACTTCCGCATTGCGCACGACATCTCGGCCTACAGTTTTCCGGCCATGGCCAAGGCTGCTGCACCGCGTCTGCGCGCCGGCGCCTCCTTGCTGACCCTGTCCTACCTGGGCGCAGAGCGCTATGTCCCCAACTACAACACCATGGGTCTGGCCAAGGCTTCCCTCGAAGCCAGCGTGCGCTACCTGGCGTACAACTTGGGCGCCCGGAACGTGCGCGTGAACGGCATCTCAGCCGGCCCGATCAAGACGCTGGCAGCCTCAGGCATCAAGGATTTCGGCAAGCTGCTGACACACTTTGCGGCGAATACACCGATTCGCCGCAACATCACGATCGACGATGTTGGCAACGCTGCAGCATTCCTGCTATCTGATCTTGCGGCCGGTGTGAGCGCCGAGATCATGTACGTGGACGGTGGCTTCAGTCACGTCGCACTGACCGACGAAGAAGCCTGATTCAACAGGCACCTTCACAAAACAGAAACGGGGCTTGAAGCCCCGTTTCTCATTTGGAGGCCGCAAGCCCCATCAAGCAGCCACGCAGTCGACGTAGTACCGCGAGCGCCCGTCCTCACCCTTCTCCTCGACCAGACCATGCACGTCCGTGGCAAAGCCAGGGAAAGCCGCATTGAACTCACGCGTGAACTTCAGGTAATCGACGATGCGCTTGTTGAACCGCTCACCCGGAATCAACAGCGGGATGCCTGGTGGGTAGGGTGTCAGCAGCGCAGTAGTGACACGCCCTTCAAGCGCATCGATCTCGACCCGCTGGGTCTTGCGGTGAGCGATGTGTGCGTAGGCATCACTGGGCGTCATGGCCGGCTCGAGATCCGACAGGTACACCTCGGTGGTGAGCCGAGCGATGTCACCCTTGGCATAAGCCTCATGGACGCTCTGGCACAAGTCACGCAGCCCCATGCGCTCGTAGCGCGGCTGGGCCGCGCAGAACTCGGGCAGGATGCGCCACAAGGGCGCGTTCTTGTCGTAGTCATCCTTGAACTGTTGCAGCGCCGTCAGCAGTGTGTTCCAACGCCCCTTGGTGATGCCGATGGTGAAGAGGATGAAGAAGGAATACAGCCCCGTCTTCTCCACCACCACGCCATGCTCGGCCAGGAACTTGGTGACGATGCTGGCCGGGATGCCTGTCTTGGCAAACTTGCCGCTCATGTCCAGACCGGGGGTGATGATGGTGGACTTGATCGGGTCCAGCATATTGAAACCGGCGGCGATATTGCCAAAACCGTGCCACTTGGCATTGGCCTTGAGCATCCAATCGCTGGGCTTGCCATAGCCCTCTTCCACCAGCTTGTCCGGTCCCCAGACCTTGAACCACCAGTCCTGGCCGTACTCCTCGTCGACCTTACGCATTGCGCGGCGGAAGTCCAAGGCCTCGCTGATGCTTTCCTCCACCAGCGCGGTGCCGCCTGGGGGTTCCATCATGGCCGCAGCCACATCGCAGCTGGCGATGATCGAGTATTGCGGGCTGGTGGACGTGTGCATCAGATAGGCCTCATTGAACAGATGCTTGTCCAGCTTCACGTTCTGTGAGTCCTGCACCAGCACCTGCGAGGCTTGCGAGAGTCCGGCCAGCAGCTTGTGGGTGGACTGTGTTGCATAGACCATCGCCGTCTTGGGGCGCACGCGGTTCTTGCCCATGGCATGGTAGGAACCGTAGAAGTTGTGGAAGGCCGCATGGGGCAACCACGCCTCGTCGAAGTGCAAGGTGTCGATCCAGCCGTCGAGCTTGGCCTTAATGGTCTCGGTGTTGTAGAGCACGCCGTCGTAGGTACTCTGCGTCAGCGTCATGATGCGCGGCTTGACCTTCTTGACATCCACGCCCTTGAGCAAGGGGTTCTTGGCGATCTTCTTGCGAATGCTCTCAGGTGAGAACTCGCTTTCCGGGATCGGGCCGATGATGCCGTAGTGGTTGCGTGTGGGGGTCATGAACACCGGCACCGCACCCGTCATGATGATGCTGTGCAGGATGCTCTTGTGGCAGTTGCGATCCACAACCACGACATCGCCGGGCGCCACCGTGTGGTGCCACACCATCTTGTTTGAGGTGCTGGTGCCATTGGTGACGAAGAAGCAATGGTCCGCGTTGAAGATGCGAGCGGCATTCTTCTCGGACGCGGCCACGGGGCCGGTATGGTCCAAAAGTTGGCCGAGTTCCTCAACGGCGTTGCAGACGTCCGCCCGCAGCATGTTCTCACCGAAGAACTGGTGGAACATCTGGCCCACAGGGCTCTTCAGAAAGGCCACGCCACCAGAATGCCCAGGGCAGTGCCAGGAATACGAGCCGTCCTGCGCATAGTCCATCAGCGCCTTGAAGAACGGCGGCGCCAAGCCATCCAGGTAGCTCTTGGCTTCGCGGATGATGTGACGCGCCACGAACTCAGGCGTGTCCTCGAACATGTGAATGAAGCCATGCAACTCACGGAGCACGTCATTCGGCAAGTGTTGCGAGGTGCGCGTCTCGCCATAGACATAGATGGGGATATCGGCGTTCTTGAACCGGATTTCCTCGATGAACTTGCGTAGGTTCAGCACCGCCGGATCAAGCTCGGGACCTGGTGTGAATTCCTCGTCGTCGATCGACAGAATGAAGGCACTGGCCCGGCTCTGCTGCTGGGCAAACTGGCTCAGGTCGCCATAGCTGGTGGCGCCCAGCACTTCGAAACCTTCCTTCTGGATCGCGTCCGCCAAGGCGCGAATACCCAAACCCGAAGTATTTTCGGAGCGGTAGTCCTCGTCGATGATGACGATGGGAAAGCGAAAACGCAGCATCTGGTGCCTCCGGAGGCGGGACGAAAAACAGGAAGGCGCGAAGTGTAGGGCCAAGCTCCAGGCAGACCGAAGCCACTACACGTTCCTGTCGTACAAACAGGACGATGGCAACGGCAAACAGCAAGGCTACACTGCGCCGCATCATGCGCTCAGGGAGGTGACATGGACATGAACGCAACAACGTTTTGGTGGGTAGCCTGCGGTGTCCTGGTAGCTGTCGAGCTGCTCACCGGCACGTTCTACCTGCTGATGCTGGCCATCGGAGCCGCGGCCGCGGCCATTGCGGCACATCTGGGCCTGGGCAGCAATGCGCAGATCGTCACCGCCGCACTTGTCGGAGGCGCGGCCGTCATCGCTTGGCACCAGCGCCGACCGCAAACCAAACCAGCATCAAGAAACGCTGATGCCAACCTCGATATCGGGCAATCCGTGCAGGTCGAGCAATGGAAGCCCGACGGCTCGACCCTGGTGCGCTACCGCGGGGCCGAGTGGCATGCGCGCTACATCGGGACCGGTGAGCCGGGTGCAGGGCAACATGTCATCAAGGCCATCGAAGGCAGCTGCCTCTTGCTGGGCCATTGATCGTCGCAACAGATTGAAACCAGGGAGGAATCATGGAAATCGCACTCGTGCTGCTGGTCATCGCAGCCATCTTCATCGTCCGTTCCATCAAGGTTGTTCCGCAGCAGAACGCCTGGGTCGTCGAACGGCTGGGCAAGTTCCACGCCACGCTGACTCCAGGGCTGAACTTCCTCGTGCCCTTCGTCGACCGCCTGGCGTACAAGCACTCCCTCAAAGAGATCCCGCTGGACGTGCCTAGCCAGGTTTGCATCACCAAGGACAACACGCAGCTAACAGTCGACGGCATCCTGTACTTCCAGGTGACTGATGCGATGCGCGCCAGCTACGGCTCAAGCAACTACATCATCGCAATCACCCAACTGGCACAGACGACACTGCGCAGCGTGATTGGCCGGATGGAGCTGGATCGCACCTTCGAAGAGCGTGATGTGATCAACAGCTCGGTCGTCCAAGCCTTGGATGAAGCGGCATTGAACTGGGGCGTCAAGGTGCTGCGCTATGAGATCAAGGACCTGACCCCGCCGCCTGCAATCTTGCACTCGATGCAGGCGCAGATCACCGCCGAACGGGAGAAGCGCGCGCTGATCGCTGCCTCTGAAGGCCGCCGCCAGGAGCAGATCAATATCGCGACCGGCGAGCGCGAGGCGGCCATTGCCCGCTCGGAAGGTGAGAAGCAGGCTGAGATCAACAAGGCCATGGGCGAAGCTGCAGCGATCACGGCCGTGGCGGATGCCACGGCAGACGCCATCCGCAAGATTGCGGCGTCAATCGAGCAACCCGGTGGCCAATCGGCAGTGCAGCTGAAAGTGGCCGAGAAGGCCGTTGACGCTTATGCCCAATTGGCCCAAAAGAACAACACGATGATCGTGCCGGGCAACATGAGTGAAGTCAGCGGACTGATCGGCACCGCCATGGCATTGATGAAGGGCAGCAAGGCCTCGTGAGCGGCTGGTACGCGAATGGCGTGTGCGAAACCGAAACCATCTGGCAGAAACGATTTCGGAAGGAAAACTGCGTTATGATGGCGGGCTTCGGAGAGGTGGATGAGCGGTTTAAGTCGCACGCCTGGAAAGCGTGTGTGGGTTAATAGCCCACCGCGGGTTCGAATCCCGCCCTCTCCGCCAGAAATGACGTAAGCCCTTGAATCCAAACGGATAGTTTTGATTCAAGGGCTTTTTCGTTTCTGAGTGGTACACCGGCCTGGTACACCGGCGCTAGACTGTCTTCCATGAAAGACGACGAGATGTACCGACATCCCCGCCTGCACAAGCGCGGCGACACCTACTACTTCAGGGCCAAAGTCCCCGTCGATCTGATCGCCTGCTACCCGGGCGCTGAAATCAAGTTCTCTCTTCGCACTCGCGACCGTCAAGTGGCGTGGCAGCGTGTCCAGATCGAGTCCCTGCGCCTGGATCGCGAGTTCGACGAACGCAGGAAGTCAGCCGTCCAGCACACGGCGCCGCTCACTGTCATCACCAGCATCGACGACGAGTTCATCGCCAAGCTGAAAGCATCCTTCCTGCGCGACTCCCTCGATTGCGACACCGACTTGCGCACCAGTCCGTTCGGTGAGGTGGACTATGAACTGCGACAGGAGCATCTAGAGCAGCAGCTTGCAGCGCTGCGACAGGCCAACCGCACGGGTGACACGTCACTCATCGAAGGACTGCTGAAGGTATTCCTTAGGTCCCAGGGTTATGAGCTGCGTCTCCCCGACCGGGACTACCGCAGACTGTCGCTGGCTTTCTTGCAGGGATACACCAAAACGATCCAGAGCATTGCGCTTCGCGATGAGGGTGAGCTGGTCGAACCCGAGGTACTTGCTCCGTCATCCAGTCTTCTGCCCAGACCCACAGCACGACCTGTTCTGGCGCAGCTCACCTGGGATCAGCTCTTCGAGAAATGGCGCAACGCGACCGTCCGCCGGGCCAAGACATCGGACGAGTTTCAACGCATCCTCAAAGCGTTCGAGACATTTACAAGGGGCATACAGCCAGCAGAGGTAGGTAAGCGGCAGGTCATCGACTTCCGCGACCACTTACTGGCCGAGAAGCAGACCAGCAAGACCGTAGACAAGAAGATCTCGATCCTGCGGACCATCTTTCGGGTCGCGGTACATGATGAACTTCTACCGTCTGACCCGACGGCGGGCGTATTGGTCGCCATGCCCAAGACAACCAAGAAGCCTCGCGCTGGTTTTACCTCGGATGAGCTGGGCACCATCTTCGGCGCCGCGGTGTTTCAGCGTGGTGCGGTAGCGGGCCGCAAGTTTGGTCCCGCAGAGTTCTGGCTGCCGCTGATCGGCCTGTATACCGGCGCGCGGATCGAAGAGATCGCGCAGCTGCGTGTGAAGGAAATCCGCCGCCACGCAGCCCTTGGGTACTTCTTCCACATCACGGACGAAGGTGAAGACAGCGCAGTGAAGAACGAAAGCTCAAGGCGACGGGTGCCGGTCCACCAAAGACTGCTAGATGCAGGCCTTCTCGCCTATGCTGAGTCTCTCCCTGACCAGGACGGGTATCTCTTTCCGACGCTGACCCCCGACAAGTACCAGCGGCGCAGCTCTGGCTTTGGCAAGGAGTTCGGGAAGTTCCTGCGCGACGAGCTGAAGATCCTGGACCGGCGCAAGGTGTTCCACTCGTTCAGGCACCTGTTCAAGCACCGCTGTCGTGAGCTGGGAATCTCGGAAGACGTGCACGATGCGCTCACCGGGCACACAAGCGCCAGCGAGGCGCGTTCGTACGGCAACGACGAATACCCGCTGGAGCCGCTGTTTGCAGCCATGGCTGCCTTCCACTTCGAAGGAGTGCCCGCCCCATTGAGCTACGCGAAGTGGCCCAAGTAAAAAACCCGACGGGGCTGGCAGCGTCCGTCGGGTTTCCACCCGGATTTTTTGGGTGGTGAATCAGGGGTCTCGACCGGTGCCAGCCAGGTCCGTGTCACCTCAATTGCCAAAACTGATGTTCTGAAAAGAATAGGCACCAGTTTTATACGCAATCAGCCTTTGGGCGTCTTGGGCGTTCCAGCCGCGGCCGGCCAGGTCGGCGCGCAGCCGCCGTTCGAATGCTTCGGTGCACACGAAAACCACCTGCTCAAGCACGGCACCAACTGCCAGCTCCCGACCAAGCCGCGAACGGGCCCAGTCCAACCAGTTGAGCAAGGCCGCGTAGTCCTTGGCGTTGCGGCGGCTACGCTCCACCTCCACCCACGTCCATGCGCTACCTGAGCGCAGGAGGACATCCGGCTTCTTGCCCGCCAGCCCGCTCTCACCGCCCGCCCACGCACCGCGCGAGATCTCGCGCTCGGTCGAAACTCTGTAACCCTGAACGATGCTGGCTACGGCGATGGCATTCGCGATGCAGCGATGTCTGTAGTAGCTCGCGCTAAACGAACGCACAAGGTCCTTTCCGGATGCGGCGGGCAGCCCGACATCCTGCAGCCGCCGAGCGCCTGGCTCTGCCACGGCGTAAATTTGGGCTCCGTCTGGCGCGGTCGCACGAAGGACCATGCGCTGCTCCAGCAACCGGCGCAGTGTTCGTTGTGCCATCCGCAGTTGACTTGCAGTCGGTTCAACCTGGGCGAAGCTGAGTTCGCCCTTCGGGTGCCGAGCCCATGTGCTCCACACCAGCACAGCTAGGTCGCGTGTGCGCAACCACCCGAAACGGTGAAGCGCCCGCAAGATGCGGACCTCGTTATCGGCGGCTACCCGCCGCCCATCGCTGTTTTTCACGAAGAATCTCCTTTGGGTTTCTTCGTCTAGCGATGAACCGCCTGTTCGACCTGCTGAGCCACCAGGGGCGAACGGGCGAGGCGAACAGGTTGTCCTGCGGCAACCAGGCACCGTTCACTTTTCCCGATCTGGACGATCGGTCGCTCTCTCGGGGTGTCTGGACGCCACCCCGTGCCCCAGGAATACCGGCGCCCCACGCCTTCCAGTCCCCGCTCAGCGGGCACTTCCACGCGCGGGAAACCGGGACGCCCGGCTTCGCTGGACGCTGCGCCGACTTCGGTCAGTGCGTTGCCTGACGCCTCCCGGTTTCCCGCGCCTGCGGCTTGGGGCGCGGGGCTTCGCCCCCCACTGCAGCACCGGCATCCTGGGGGATGCCTGTGGCTCGACGCCGGTCTTCGACCTGTCGGCCACTGCTTTGCGGCTCCCCCGTCGCTCGCTTGCCCGGTGGGCCGGGCGTGCGCTCCCGGGCTTCGGCTGAACGCCTCGCCCCACGTGTGCGACTTCGTAGCCACGCGGCCCCCGGACTCCCGCGCGGACTGGCTGCCGCCAGACCGCGCCGACTGCGCTGCGCACCACTCCGGAAGGTGGACGCAGCGTCGTTCCGGCCTTGTCGCCCTGCTGGCAACCGTAGCCGAGTGCCCGGGGAAGAGCCACCGGCACGCCCCTGCTGAAACGGCACCCGGTCCCCATGGGCTGCGGCTTTGTATTCACCGATGGCCAACCCCGGAAACCCAGCTGTGCACGTTTGCAGGCGACGAACTCAGGAAAGACGGCTTACCCCGTGGTTCCGGGCATGCGCGAAGGCTCAAGGAGCCGGACGCACAGGCTCGGAATCTTGGAATCCGGCTTACCAAGGCCACCGTGCCGACCATCCAACCAACCAGGAGAACCAGACATGCACCGATTGCCGATCATTCACAGATACACCCGTGCCGACGCGATAACGGAAGGCATGCTCATCGACGTCACGAACGTGGCCCGCGAAGCGGGGTTCAAGGTCCCAGTGGCACTGACGGCTGAAGTCTGGAACGACTGCGTGACATGGACAGCGGAAGACAGCAAGCGACAGGCCCTGCAGGACGAACCGGGCAGGCTTTGGGACGTACTGTGGATGGCATTCGTCGCGGCGCGGCGGGCCAAAGGCGACCGGGTCAGCTTTCAGCTCTACCGCGTGCCGCGCGGTGGGCGCGGCTGCCGACCTCGGCTCACAACGCTGCAACTGCACATCGGCCCGGGCGACGACCTGGAGCCCGTGATCACGGTTCTGTTGCCCGGGCAAGACTGAACCTCACCATCAACCCTGAAGAAGGAAGTACCCATGAACCTCTGGACCTGGCTGTGCGACTGCTTTTCAAGCTCTCCGCACCATGATCACAGCGCCCCGGTGATCAACCCGAGCACGGGCCTGCCAATGATCGACAACAGCATCGGCGGCATCGACGTTGGAGGCAGTCTTTTCGGGCAAGACATCCATCAAAGCGGCGGATCGATGGACTTCGGTGGCGGCTTCGACGGGCACGATCACATGTGACGTACAGACGAAAAAAGAGGGGCTGAGGCCCCTCCTTCTTCTTCCATCATGCGTCTCAGTCGTCGTCCACCAACAGGGTGACGGTCGGCGCGCTGCCCGGTTGCTGCTCAACGGCAATCAGCCCGGCCGACCGCAGGCGTTCCAGCGCCTCGTACTTGGCATCGCGAGACACGCCCATTGCCGCCAGCGGCTTGCTTGCGAGCTTGACGGTCTTGGACTTCTGCAGTCCAGACAGATACCAGAGCGTGAGGCCGACCTGTAGGGTTTTGCCGGGCATCTGCGCTGCCTTCTGCATCCAGCCCAGCGGCAGTGGCCCCTTGATGAAGCCTGCCGACCTCTCCGGTGCCGGCGTGTAACCGCCTGCAGCGGCGGACCACGCGTGGCGGCGCTCCGCGACGTTTGTGGCTTGCAGCGTCATTGAGCGGTCTCCCCGTCCAGCTCACGCAGCAAGTCCTGAACCGTTTCCCACATGACGGTGCCGCGCTCGTCGCAGAAGCGCTCCGGGGCGCGAATCAGCTTCGCGTCTGAGCGCAGCTCGAAGCCGTCCAGCAGCTGGGCGCTGGCCTGACGCATCAGCGCCTGCATCCGTTCGGTGTCGGCTTCGAGCCGGTCCATCGGCGCTTCAATCAGAACAGCGTCGTGGACAGGTGCGACGACCTTAATGTCGGCCTCGGTAGCGAGGCAGCAGGCCAGGCGCAGCATTTCAGCGCCGTTTGCTTGCATGGGAAAGTTCCTGAGTGACCGGCCGTTCGGCCGATCATCGACATGCAGCATCCACCCGAACACGGTCCACAGCTTGCGCTGGGTCAGGGCGTGGTCGAGCACGCCATCGGACCACGCCCAAAAGCGCGCATAGGTCCGACGGTGCATCCTGAGCAGCTCTCTGGCGAAGACGGGCGGCTGCTGTATACGGCGCGCCAGGCTTTCTTCTTGCATCCCGTATTGCACTGCGAGGACACAGGCTTTGAACTGGTCGCGCTGCGGGCCGTGGGTTGCTTTCGTCGCATCAGATGGGACAGCTCCAGCCTGCTTCGCGAATGCGAGGTACGGGTCGCCCGACAGGTACGCCGCCTGCATCTTCTCGTCGCCGGACAGGGCGGCGGCGATACCGAACTCCTGCTGGCTCCAGTCCACGTAGGCCAAGCCGTTGCCCGGCGCAGGTCGGATGAGGCCGCGCAGCCACGCTGATAAGCCGAAGACAAACTTGGAGTTCGAGGGTTGGTTACGGCCCGTCCTAGCCCGGAACATCGACATCATGGCCCGGTTGCGGTTGTCCAGCCCGACGGCCAGCTCGCTCAGACGCAGCTGACCAAGCGCCTGGCGCAGGTCCTTCAGGGGGCGTAGTTGCGGATGCGACTTGCACTGCTCGCTGAACGTGTCGTCGTCCAGGGCCAACCGGCCTGACGCCAGCGTCGGCCAGGCGATACCGTGGGTCTGGATGTAGTCGGCGAACCTTGCCTGCTTGAATGTCCGTCCTTCGTAGACGTGGTACTGGTCATCCACTCGGGCAATCAGCCTGTCCTGCAAGCTGCTCCAGTGCCGGCGCAACCTGCCCAGCAGCACGCCGTCCACCGGGACGCCATCGAACTCGATGTGCGCCACGGCCTTGGTGTACCGGCCACGCAGCAACGCCTGGCCTAGGCGGGGGTGTTCGAAGATGAACCCCTGCGTGGCGCCGAGCAGCTGGCGGGTGGCTGTCACGTCGGAAGCGCAGTAGTCCAGGATGGCTTGGCGCTCGGCTTCGCTGTACGCGCCACCGCGCAGAATCAGGTCGCGCATGGCGTCCTTTTCGAGGGCGCTGATGCCGCTGTGTCCGTAGTATTCGAGGGCGCCTAGCAGGCCATTGCTGACGGGAAGCGTCTTACCGTTCGTCTCGACGCGGAACTCGGCGTACAGGTCGAGCACGTTCGCTGGCAGGGGCCAGTCAAGCGCCAAATGGCACCCCATTTCGGCGGAGGCGTAGTAAGCCACGACAAGGCTGTCGGGGTCGGTTGGATATGGGCATGGCCCGGTTTTGAGTTCATCCTCCCAGAGGCGGATTTCACGACCGCTGTTCACCTCGTGAGCTACGAGGCAAACAGGATCGGGCCGCTCACCAGGAGCAGCCCGAAACTCAAAATCGACGACCCACACCTCGGTGTAGTCGTCGATACGCATCAAATTTCCCCGCGCAGGCGCTTCACGATGGGGTGGTCCAGCGACGTGATGAGGCGGTCCTTGAACGCCAGGTTCAGCACCTCGCGGAAGGTCAGGTCGGGCCAAACCGGCTCATCGGACACGTTGGGCGCCTCGTACACGTCGTAGGCACCCACGTGGCGGTTTGCGACCAGGCGCACCCAGCTGTTCTTCGCCATGTCGGCGGCAGAGTGGGCGGACTGCGACCACTGGTCCAGGCGGCCATCGTCGCCGGGCAGGTTCACGGGCCACAGGGCGACGTTGCCGTCGCGACCGACGTAGGTGTACAGCTGTTTGGCGCGGACCTCCTGGGCGAGGTCGGCCGCAAGGGTCGGCATCACGAAGTAGCACTCGCCGTCTTCCTTGAGCTGAAGGATGAGCGCAGCCAAGGTCCATTCGGCGCCGGGGTGGACGCGGACGAAGGTCTGGTTGCCCGGCTTGCGGACCGGGACGGTGTTGACGACCTTGCGGACGCCAGAGACAGTGCCGAAGTTCTGCGGCAGGCGCAGGGTGGTCAAGTCGAGCGACGAGTCCGAGGCAGCCGTCGAGGCAGCCAAGGCCACAGCGGTCAGGTCAGGGAGGGAGGCTTCAGTTTTGGCAGGTTTTTGAGCCATGAGGGTTCCAATCGAAAGGAAGAGACAAAGAACCAGTGAACGGCGTCACTGGGGTGAACCCATCGGCGCGGGACTGTTGATGTGTGCGTCTGCACGCCTCTGGTTCTTCGTCTAGAACCGTCACCCCCGATCTTTTTATCCCTCCGGTCGTCTTTACAAAGTCTTTACATTCAGCCGCTCACGATCTCCGTGGCGCCGACAACAACTCGGAAGGGTTTGCACCTGTCGTGTGCCCACGCACCAGGGTGTGGGGGCACGCTGCACCCGCTCCATCTAATTAAGAAGTCTCAGAAAAAGACACAGGGAGTCCAGGGCGTGCCGGCTACCGCCGCCGGGCTTTGCGGGCTGCGCCCCGCGCCTCGTGCGAGTCGCGGCCATCAGGCTTCAATCCCTCACGCCTCCGGCCGTGGACGCGTCCACAGCCTGCGCGCTGCGCTTGCCCCTTTCACTCTGGCATGTGTGTGGGGCTGGCTTACTGGTCCCTTCAGCCTTGCACACCGTTCTCGCCGTCAAGGTCTGCGTGCCTATTGGCACTTGCGGCCTTGCGGCCGTCTTCGAACCTGTGACGACTTGCGCTGCGATGTGCGGGTTCCGGTCCCGGGCAATCCCGCCCGCTATCGGAGCTCTTCATGCAACACGACCTGTTCTCGTCCCTCGACTCCCTTCTGTCTGCCCCCGCTGGCGCGGGTGGCTTCCTCGTCCGAGATCATGCTGGCCAGTACCGCCCAGCTGAGGCAGACGAAGTCCTGCTGGCGGCGCAGCGGCTGCTGGCCTCACAGGTGCGCGGCAGCGACGTGATGTCGTCGCCCGCAGCGGTCAAAGAATTCCTGCGCACCCGGCTCGGGCAACTGCAGCACGAGGTGTTCGCGGTGGTGCATCTTGACTCCCAGAATCGGGTCATCGACTACGTCGAGATGTTCCGGGGAACGGTAAGTCAAACGTCGGTCTACCCGCGCGAAGTGGTGCGCGATGCGATGGTCCGCAACAGCAGCGCTCTGCTGCTCGTGCACAACCACCCCTCAGGGACGCCGGAACCGTCACGGGCGGACGAAGCCCTGACGCAGACCCTCAAGGCGGCGACGGCACTGGTGGACGTCAGGGTCCTCGACCACCTGATCGTCACGGCGCACTCAATTCAGTCCATGGCCGAGCGCGGCCTTGTTTGAATCAAGGGCCTGCGGGCCCGCTTCCCGATTTGGGCACGGCCGCCGCCGGGAAGCGAATTTAAAACACCTGCCTACCCTGAAATGGCAACTTCGCCATGACTTGATGTTTTCACCATGACCGACCAAACGAACACCACCCGCCCGGAAGCTGAAATCGAGGAGCACGAGCTCTTCTACGTGGTCATCTCGACCGAAGCAGACTTCTGCGACCTCTACTACGAAGACCGCGAGGCGATGGGGTGCTACAAAGTGTGTGTGCCTAGTGGCCTTGAGCCCAGCGTTGCCGCTGTGGCGGCGCTGGGCGCTGTTCACTCGGTTGTGCCCATTAAGCATCTTTGGTGCTTCGAGAGCCGGGTGTTTGACGACGATGGACAAGAGGTCACCCCCGACTACGACCTGGACTGGTACGACACGGCCGACGAACACAAAGCCTATGTGGTGAAGTAAGCACCTCGACCGCATTCACGCCATCGATGAAGGCCTCCCTAGGGAGGCCTTCATCCACTTTGGGGATCTGCGGGCCGGCGCCATCAGGCGGGCCATGCCGTTGGATAAACTGACCAGCACCCGGCGATGCAAGGTCAGCCGCTACTGCTCACCCAACCAGACCCATGGCCCTCAAGAAATCCGAACTCTACTCATCCCTCTGGAAATCCTGCGACGAGCTGCGTGGCGGCATGGACGCCAGCCAGTACAAGGACTACGTGCTGGTCCTGCTGTTCGTCAAGTACGTGTCCGACAAGTACGCCGGCAACCCAGACGCCCTGATTGATGTCCCGGCCGGCGGCAGCTTTGCCGACATGGTGGCCGCCAAGGGCGACAAGGAGATTGGCGACAGGCTGAACAAAATCATCGGTCGCCTGGCCGACGCCAACGACAACCTCAAGGGCGCCATCAACGTCGCTGACTTCAACGACGAAGAGAAGCTGGGCAAGGGCAAGGACATGGTGGACCGCCTTACCCGGCTGGTGTCCATCTTCGAGGGCCTGGATTTCGGCCGCAACCGTGCCGAGGGCGACGACCTGCTGGGCGATGCCTACGAGTACCTGATGCGCCACTTTGCCACCGAGAGTGGCAAGAGCAAGGGCCAGTTCTACACCCCGGCCGAGGTCTCGCGCATCATGGCCCAGGTCATCGGCCTGGGCGAAGCCCAGTACGCCACCCAAAGCATCTACGACCCCACCTGCGGCTCGGGTTCGCTGCTGCTCAAGGCGCACGACGAGGCCAAGACCCGCACCGGGCTGGACCTGGCCATCTACGGCCAGGAAGTGGACAACGCCACGAGCGCCCTGGCCCGCATGAACATGGTGCTGCACGACTGCCCCACGGCGGAGATCTGGCAGGACAACACCCTCTCGCGCCCGCACTTCCTCAACCAGGACGGCGGCCTCAAGGTGTTCGACTTCATCGTCGCCAACCCGCCGTTTTCCACCAAGGCTTGGACCAATGGCCTGGACCCGGCCAACGACCAGTTTGGCCGTTTCGAGTACGGCACCCCGCCCGAGAAGAATGGTGACTACGCCTTCCTGCTGCACATGCTCAAGAGCCTCAAGAGCACGGGCAAGGCCGCCGTCATCCTGCCCCACGGCGTGCTGTTCCGGGGGGGGGCCGAAAGCGGCATCCGCACGCGGCTGGTTCAGCAGGGAGTCATCAAAGCCATCATTGGCCTGCCTGCCAACCTGTTCTACGGCACCGGCATCCCGGCTTGCATCATCGTGCTGGACAAGGAAGGCGCCGCTGGCCGCAAGGGTATCTTCATGATGGATGCGAGCAAGGGCTTCGTGAAGGACGGTAACAAGAACCGCCTGCGCGAGCAGGACATCCACAAGATTGTGGACACCTTCACCCGCCAGCTGGAAGTACCCAAATACGCTCGTCTGGTGCCCGTGGCCGAGATTGAGGGCAACGACCACAACCTCAACCTGCCGCGCTACATCGACAGCACCGAGCCCGAAGACCTGCAAGACATCGAGGCCCACCTCAAGGGCGGCATCCCCCTGCGCGACATCGACGGCCTCAGCGCCTACTGGAAAGTCTTCCCCGGTGTGCGACAAGCCCTGTTTGCCGATGCCGAGCGACCCTGCTACTGCCAGCTGCGCGTGGAACCCAGCCAGATCAAGCCCACCATCTTCAACCACCCGGAGTTCACCGCCTTCAACCAGAGCGTGACCGCGCTGTTCGACGGCTGGAAAGCCGCCAACACCGAGCGCCTGACCGGCATTCAGCTGGGCGACCGGCCCAAGCTGCTGATCGAAGCTCTGTCCGAAAGCCTGCTGGACACCTTCCGCAACAGCGAACAGGTGTCCACCCTTATCGACCCGTACGGCGTCTACCAGCACCTGATGGACTACTGGGCCGAAACCATGCAGGACGACGCATGGATGGTCGCCACCGATGGCTGGCAGGCCCTGCGGCCCGATGGTGCCCTCAAAGGTCAGCCCAACACCGACCTCATCCCTACAGAGCTGGTGGTAGCCCGCTGCTTTGCGGCTGACCAAGCCGAGATGGATCGCCTGGAAGCCGAACGCGATGCCATCACCCGCCAGCTAGAGGAACTGGAAGAAGAACATGGCGGGGACGATGGGCTGTTAACCGAAGCCAGAAACGACAAGGGAAAGATCACCGCCAAAGGCGTGAAAGACCGCCTCAAAGCGGTCAAGGCCGACCCCACCGCTGCAGAAGAAAAGCAAGTTTTGCAGCAGTACGCTGCCCTGGCCGACCAGGAAGCGGCTGCCAGCAAGCGGATAAAAGAAGCTCAGCGCGAAATGGACGCCAAGGTGGCTGCGCTGTACGCCCGCATGACTCAGCCCGAGGTCCAAGTTCTGGTGGTGTTGGACAAGTGGCTGGCCAACCTGACCCAGCGCGTGCAGGGCGAACTGGATCGTGTGAGCCAGAACCTAACCGGGCGGATCAAGCAGCTGGCTGACCGTTACGCCATTCCGCTGCCGCTATTAGCGCGGGAAGTGGATACCCTGCAAACCCAGGTGAACGAGCATCTGAAGAAGATGGGGTTTGCGGTATGAGCGGAGATCAGATCAAACCGGGGTACAAGCGAACTGAGTTGGGGATGATTCCTGAGGACTGGCTCGCCGTAAATTTAAACGCCGTATGCACAATGAAAAGCGGAGAAGGAATCACTGCCGAAAGAATTGACGATTTTTCAGCCTACCCTTGTTATGGAGGGAATGGTCTTCGAGGTTACACCTCTCGATATACGCATGATGGGCGATTTGCACTGATTGGACGACAGGGTGCGCTTTGTGGAAATGTAAATTCGGCCCAAGGAAAGTTTTATGCTTCGGAGCATGCTGTTGTCGTAACCCCCAAAGCCGGCATCGACATTACCTTCCTAACATATGCTCTGGGGAGGATGCGTCTAAATCGATATACCGAATCGTCGGCGCAACCAGGGCTATCGGTTTCAAAAGTTTTGGCTTTACGTTTGTCAGTGCCTGGCAACGAACTAGAACAACGAACTATCGCTGACACACTATCGAGTGTGGATGCCGTCCTGGCCAAGCTCGACCAATTGATCGCCAAGAAGCGTGACCTCAAACAGGCTGCAATGCAGCAACTGCTGACTGGCCAGACCCGCTTGCCAGGGTTTTCTGGGGAGTGGGAGGTGAAACGGCTAGGGGATGTGGCAGACATGGGAAGTGGTGGAACACCCTTGTCTTCAGTCGCTGCTTACTATGATGGCGATATTCCTTGGGTGTCCATCTCGGATATGACCAAGGGGGGCAAGGTCATCGAATTTACAGAACGGAATCTTACGGAACTGGGATTCGCCAACTCCGCTGCTCAAATGTTTCCAGCTGGGACCGTTCTCTATGCGATGTATGCATCCCTCGGGGAGTGCAGCATCGCAGGCATCCCACTCTGCACTAGTCAAGCCATCCTGGGTATTCGACCAAGAGACAAACTACATGGAGAGTTTCTGTTCTATTACCTCACTTCGTTGAAGGCGACCGTCAAAAATCTTGGCCAACAGGGAACACAGGCAAACCTAAACAAAGGCATGGTTCAAAATTTTCGGCTCAGCTTGCCTACCGTGGAAGAACAAACCGCCATCGCCACCGTTCTGTCCGAAATGGATGCCGAACTCGCCGCCCTTGAAGACCGTCGCGACAAAACCCGTGCTATCAAACAAGGCATGATGCAAGAACTGCTGACCGGACGTATCCGGCTGCGCTGATCCAGAAGGATATTCATATGCTCCAACGTCTTTACGTTAACAACTTTCGTTGTCTTGAAAACTTCGAGTTCAAGCCAGGCGATGCCGCCTCAGTGCTGCTGATCGGGAAAAACGGCGCCGGTAAGTCCACAGTTATGCAGGCGCTCAAGGTGGTGCAAGCCATCGGCAGAGGCAGCAACCGGGTCGGACACCTGCTCAAGGGCAGCGACTTCACGCGTGATCGCACCGATGTTCCAATGCGTCTGGAGCTCGAGTGCACACTAGGCGGGCAAGCTTTCAAGTACAACTTGGCGCTGGACTTGCCTGATCGCTTCAAGGAGCTGCGGGTGGTTGAAGAGTCTCTGATATTAGATGGTGAACCCATTTATTCGCGCGAACTGGCCTTGGTAACCTTGCGCCGCCAAAATGCCAGTCAACCCGAGGCTCGATTCAACATCGACTGGCACTTAGTCGCTTTGCCTGTCATTCAAGACCCGTCTACGGCCAATGCACTAAGCACCTTCCGCGAATGGCTGGCCCGCATGGTGTTGCTGGCTCCCATGCCTCGCTTGATGAAGGGCGAAACTGTAGGGGAAACGCTGGAGCCCTTGGAGGACGCAAGCAACTTGGCCGATTGGCTGGCGGGACTTTTGGCCCATTACCCAGCGGCTTACGCACCACTAAGCCAGTATCTGCAACAGGTCATGCCTGACTTGTCCGACTTCCGGTTTGAGCGTGCAGGCAAGGAATCTAAGGCTATGCTGGTGCGCTTCAAGGCTGGCAATGCACAACATGAGCTCGATTTCGACGCACTGTCTGACGGAGAAAAGTGTTTCTTTCTATGCGGCGTGGTGTTGGCTGCAAACCAGTGCTACGGTCCCTTGTTTGCGTTTTGGGATGAGCCGGACAACTACCTATCACTCAGTGAAGTCAGTCACTTTGTTATGGCATTGCGCCGTGGATTCCAACAGGGCGGAGGACAGCTGTGGATGACCTCCCACAATGAGGAGGCCGTCCGACGCTTCTCGAATGACAACACTTGGGTGCTGGGAAGGAAATCCCACTTGGAGCCCACACTGATCCGCCCGCTGGCGGAACTGGGAGTTCAATCCGATGTGATTCAGGCTCTGATTTGCGGAGAGCTGGAGCCATGAGCGTAAACGTCTATCAACCCCATGTTGTAGTGCTGCCCGAAGACGATGCCAACCGGCAAATGGTCAACGGGTTCGTGCTGGACCCATCGCTTAATGAACGAGCCATTCAACCACTGCCGATTGCTGGTGGTTGGACCAAAGCCCGGGACGATTTGACATTCTCGGAGGTTGCTTTGCTGCGCAAGTATCCCAAGCGGCATTTGGTGTTGCTCATCGACTTTGACGGCGAAGTTGCTGACCGGTCGCAGAGTTTTCAGGCGGCTATCCCTGCCGACGTGCGTGACCGGGTGTACTTGCTGGGCACGCTGAATGAGCCAGAACCCCTCCGAAAGGCTTGTGGAGTATCACTGGAAAAAGTGGGCCAACAGCTTGCTCAGGCCTGTGCACATGGTGATGAGGGTTTATGGGGGCACGAGATGCTCATACACAACCACACTGAACTGCAACGACTGATCCACAACGTGAAGCCGTTCTTATTCAAGCTGCCAGTTTGATATGGGCAAAGCGGTGCTGGGAGGCATTTTGAGCTTCTTCTTCAGCTCAGAGACGCTCTGGCCGGTTTCAAATGCAGTGGAACTTGCCACAGCACGTATTAAAGCCAGCTTGGCTGGTCTTTTTGGGGCAATCAGTGCGGCTTTACACATGCGAGTGTGTCCATCATTTCAGTGGATTCACTTTAGCGTGAACGCACTTCTAAATCGACTGTCAGAGATCAAGAACAATGAGCACCGTCGGCCAGATTGAAAAAGCCACGCAGGCGCGCGTTGTGGCGCTGCTCCAGCAGCGGCTGGGCTATACCTACTTGGGCAACTGGATCGACCAGGACAACGCCAACATCGACACGGCGCGCCTGACGGCCTGGCTAAAGGGCCGTGACGTGGCCGACATCCTGATCAGCCGGGCTCTGCACGAGTTGACCAAGGCGGCGGGCGACGCCAGCAAAAACCTGTACGACCGCAACAAGGCGGTGTACGAGATGCTGCGCTACGGCATCAAGGTGCAGCCGGGTGCAGGAGAAAACCACGTCACGGTCTGGCTTATCGACTGGCAACACCCCGAGGCCAACCACTTTGGCGTGGCGGAGGAAGTGACAGTCAAAGGCGCCGACCTGGCCAATGCGGCCAAGGCCAGCACCAAGCGGCCCGATGTCGTGCTGTATGTGAACGGCATCGCGCTGGGCGTGCTGGAGCTCAAGCGGTCCACTGTGTCGGTGTCCGAGGGCATCCGCCAGAACTTGGACAACCAGAAGAAGGCATTCATCCAGCCGTTTTTCACGACCATGCAGTGGGTGATGGCGGGCAATGACACCGAGGGCCTGCGCTACGCCACCACCGAAACGCCCGAGAAGTACTGGCTGCAGTGGGTCGAGCTGGACGGTCCTCACGCCCAAGAGCCGAACCTGCTGGACAGGCACCTGCTGCAGGTGTGCGACAAGCGCCGTTTTCTGGAGCTGGTGCACGACTTCATCGTGTTCGATGCAGGCACCAAGAAGGTGTGCCGGCAGAACCAGTATTTCGGGGTGAAGGCGGCGCAGGACTTCATCCGCCGCCGTGAGGGCGGCATCATCTGGCACACCCAGGGCAGCGGCAAGAGCCTGACCATGGTCTGGCTGGCCAAGTGGATCCGGGAAAACCGCCCAGGCGCCCGCGTGCTCATCATCACCGACCGCACCGAGCTGGACGAGCAGATCGAGAAGGTGTTCAAGGGCGTGCACGAGCAGATCTATCGCTCCAAGAGCGGTGCTGACCTGATCGACAAGCTCAACGGCACGGAGGAATCCTTGCTGTGTTCGCTGGTCCACAAGTTCGGCCGAACGGGCTCGGCCGACAAGGACGACGCTGAGGGCACCAAGGCCTTCATCGAGTCGCTGCAGAACCTGCCGCCCGACTTCCAGGCTAAGGGCGATGTGCATGTGTTTGTGGACGAGTGCCACCGCACCCAGTCGGGCGACCTGCACAAGGCCATGAAGGCGCTGCTGCCCAACGCGGTGTTCGTCGGCTTCACGGGCACGCCGCTGCTCAAGGCGGACAAGGCCAAGAGCATCGAAGTGTTTGGCCGCTACATCCACACCTACAAGTTCGACCAGGCGGTGCGCGAAGGCGTGGTGTTGGACCTGCGCTACGAAGCGCGCGACATCGACCAGTCCATCACCTCGCAGGCCAAGATTGACCACTGGTTCGACGCCAAGACCAAGGGCCTGAACGACATCGCCAAGGCCCAGCTCAAACAGAAGTGGGGCACCATGCAGCGGGTGCTGTCCAGCCAGTCGCGGCTGGAGCAGATCGTGGCAGACGTGCTGCTGGACATGAACACCAAGCCGCGCCTGATGGACGGGCACGGCAACGCCATGCTGGTGGCAGGCAGCATCTACGAGGCCTGCAAGTTCTACGAGCTGTTTGCCAAGACCGAACTCAAGGGCAAGTGCGCGATCGTGACCAGCTACGCGCCCAACGTGGCCGACAGCAAGGGCGAGACCACAGGCAGCGGCGACACCGACAACCTCACCAAATACCAGATTTACGGCCAGATGCTGGCGGACTGGTTCAACGAGCCGCTGGACAAGGCCATCGGCAAGGCGGAGAAGTTCGAGCAGGAGGTGAAGAAGAAGTTCATCGACGAGCCCGGGCAGGTGAAGCTGCTGATCGTGGTGGACAAGCTGCTGACGGGGTTCGACGCACCTTCGGCCACCTACCTCTACATCGACAAGCAGATGCGGGACCACGGCCTTTTCCAGGCCATCTGCCGGGTGAACCGGCTGGATGGCGACGACAAGGAATACGGCTACATCATCGACTACAAGGACCTGTTCAAGAGCCTGGAAGGCGCGGTGGAGGACTACACCAGCGGCGCCCTGGACGGCTTTGACAAGGAAGATGTGGCCGGCCTGCTGGAGAACCGGCTGGAGAAGGCCCGCGAAGACCTGGAAGACGCCCTGGAGCGGGTGCGTGCGCTGCGCGAGCCAGTGGCCGCACCTCGCGACTCGGCCGCCTACCGGCACTACTTCTGCTGCCAGGACGCTGGCAACGCGGAGCAGCTCAAGGCGAACGAAGCCAAGCGACTGCAGCTGTACAAGCATGTGGCCACCCTGATCCGGGCGTTTGCTGCCATCGCCAGCGAACTGGACGAGGCTGGCTACACAGCGGCCGAGATCGCGCGCATCAAGGCCGATGTGGACCACTTCACCAAGGTACGGGACGAAATCAAGCTCTCCAGCGGCGACTACATCGACCTCAAGGCCTACGAGCCTGCGATGCGGCACCTGATTGACACCTACATCCGGGCCGACGAGAGCGAGAAGATTTCGACCTTTGACGACCTGAGCCTAATCCAGCTCATCGTCGAGCGCGGCCCCGACGCCGTGGACGCCTTGCCCGACCGCATCAAGAAAAACGAAGAGGCGGTAGCCGAGACCATCGAGAACAACGTCCGCAAGCTCATCATCAATGAGTCGCCGGTGGACCCGGCCTACTACGACAAGATGTCCAAGCTGCTGGACGCGTTGATTGAGCAGCGGCGCAAGGGCGTGCTGAACTACAAGGAGTACCTGGAGCAGATCGCCGAACTGACCAAGGCCGCCACGCAGCCGGGCGGCGCTAAGGGGGCGTACCCCGCATCGCTGAAGACAGGCGCCCAGCGGACCCTGTTCAACAACCTGTGGCAGGACGAGAGCCTGGCGCTGACCGTGGACGGCGCCATCATGGGCAGCCGTATGGACGGCTGGCGGGACAACGCCATGAAGACCAAACGGGTGCGCAACGCCATCAAGGCGGTGTTGGAGCCCGCTTTGGCGGCCAAGGCGGCACAGGGCTTCACCGGCATCCAAGACCCCGGCGTGGGCTACACGCTGGAAGCCGAGGCCACGCGCATTCTCGACCTGGCCAAGCATCAGCATGACTACTGAAGCCAGCCACCTGACGGTCAGCGGCATCCGGGTTCAGATCGAGCGCAAGGACATCAAGAACCTGCACCTGGGGGTCTACCCGCCCAATGGCAGGGTCCGCGTGGCTGCGCCCCTGGTGGTCAGCAATGACGCCATACGCCTGGCCGTCATCGACAAGCTGGGCTGGATACGCCGCCAGCGCGCCAAGTTTGCCGAGCAGCCAAGACAGTCAGCCCGGGAGATGGTCAACGGCGAGAGCCATTACGTGTTTGGACGGCGCTGCCGCCTGCGGGTGCATGAGCAGCCGGGCAAACAGTGCGTGGCCCTGCGCGGGATCGCCAGCCTGGATCTGTTCGTCAACCCGGGCCGCACGACCGAGCAACGAGAGGCAGTCTTGCTGCGCTGGTACCGCCAGCAGCTCCAGGAGCTGGTCTTCCCTATGGTGGACCAATGGCAGTGCACGCTGGGGGTTCAGGCCAGCGCTTGGGGCATCAAGAAGATGAAGACCAAGTGGGGCAGCTGCAACCCCGCCTCAAAGCGCCTATGGTTCAACCTGGAACTGGCCAAGAAGCCGGTGCAGTGCGTGGAGTACATCGTGGCCCACGAGTTGGCCCACCTGCTGGAACGCAACCACACCGAGCGCTTCACCAGGCTGCTGGATCAGCACTTGCCCAGCTGGCGGCAGTACCGCGAGATGCTGAACCTGCAGCATCTTGCGCACGAGGAGTGGTGACGCGTCGGGGGGCGTTTCGAATGCCAAACAGGCGTTCCTATCGGGACACCCGAGTGGTACACTGCCACTCTATGCCGTTTTTGTAGGCGGTTGATTTTTATAGACATTTTTCTTCAACCACAGTCTCCCGCCCTCTCCGCCAATACAAACTTCCCCGGAAGTCCAAAGCCGTCCAAGAGACGGCTTTTTTTCGTCCGTTTCATAGGGAAAGAGGCCACCGCCGCCTCATGAGGAGCTCCCAGGGCGTCTCGCGAAATCCCATTGCTACCTGCACTTTTTTGTGGGTCAAATTGTGGGTAAGCTTTGTGGGTAGACTTTTCGAGATCCTCGAAGTTTTGTGGGTAGACTTTTTGGAGAAGTCGCCATGGCCAGAAAGCAGGGACCACATGTTCTGCATCGGCTGAGTCCTCTGGTCGTCAAGAACACCAGAAGGCCAGGCCGCTACGCCGATGGAGGCAACCTGTACCTGCAGGTCTCCACAGGGGGCGCCAAGAGTTGGCTGTTTCGCTACCGCCTTGACGGCCGCTCCCGAGAAATGGGGCTAGGCCCGGTGCACTCGGTCGATCTAGACACGGCGCGCAAGCTGGCGACAGAACGTCGCGCACTTCTACACGCGCGAGTCGATCCGATCGAAAGCAGGAACGCGACGAGAAGCGTCCTACTCGCCCAGGAGGGCACACGGACCGAGCGCAAAACCTGGAAATGGTGCTGCGAGACCTACGTCGCGGACGTCAAGATCCCTGAGCTGACCAACGCAAAGCATGCAGCGCAATGGGGCACCACACTCGCCACCTACACCTACCCCTTGCTCGGCAATAAATGGGTGGACGAGATCACGCTGCATGACGTTCTCGCCGTCCTGAAGCCGATCTGGCTCGAGATCAACGAGACCGCCACTCGGGTGCGTTCTCGCATGGAAGCCGTTTGGGGCTGGGCCAAGGTGAAGAACTACTGCAGAGGCGACAACCCAGCGGTCTGGAAGACGAACCTCCAGCACCTGCTTTCATCGCCGGACAAGGTCCAAGACCCCGATGGCCAGTGCAAACTCCCCCACCTGTGGCCACCCCAAACTGGACCAGGCAAGGACGACCGGATTATGAAGGCTCGGTGTTGAGGGCCAGGCGGTTGGCGGCCTCCTTCAGTCG
>NZ_JBILQK010000197.1:0-3170 GCF_044373315.1 Roseateles sp.
CTTCCAGCCTCTTGCGCCGAGCGGTGAGCCGTCTGTCCCGGACAGCGCGAATCATCTGTTTGAGCACTGCCCCTACTGCTCGCTGCACACGCCCACGCTGGGCCTGCCGCCCGTCGATCTCAGCCTCGCCCTGCCAGCCCCGGCAGCCGAGTTGCTGCCAGCGCTGTTCCTCGAAGGGCCGGGCCAGCAGCACAACTGGACGGTGGCCCATCCGCGCGGGCCTCCTGTCGCTGCCCTGCTGTTCTGACACCCGCGCTGCGCCTGACCGGCGCGCGCTACCGAAGACATCAGCGATTTCATCACGCCGCCGGCTTAAACCAGCCACCCCGGCCCGAGATCGAGCGACAAGAAGGATTCATCCGCCATGAGCAAGACTACCGCCCGCCTCTTCTGCAGCCGCGTGCTGCGCACCCCCGTCCAAGCCGCCCTGCTGGCTCTGGTGATCGCCGGCCCCGCGCTGGCACAGGTCACGGTGAAGGACGCCTGGGTGCGCGCCACCGTGACGCAGCAGAAGGCCACCGGTGCCTTCATGCAGCTGCAATCGACCAGCAATGCCCGCCTGGTCGAGGCCCGCTCGCCGGTGGCCGGCGTGGTGGAGATCCACGAGATGGTGATGGACGGCTCGACCATGCGCATGCGTGCGGTGCAAGGTCTTGACCTGCCGGCCGGCCGCAGCGTCGAGCTGAAGCCGGGTGGCTATCACGTGATGCTGATGGACCTGAAGGCGCCCATCGCTGCCGGCCAGGATGTGCCGCTGACGCTGGTCTTCGAAGGCGCTGACAAGAAGCGCCAGACCGTCGATCTCAAGGCCTCGGCGCGCGCGCTGGGCGCAGCGCCCATGCATGGCCACGGCCACCAGCACGGCAAGTAACAAGCCGCTGAGCCACGACGGCCACGCGCAGGGGCACTGAGCGCCTGCTCGCCGCCGCCATCCATACACCGACAGATTCCAGCCGCCGCCGCGGGCCTTGGCCCCTGCGCGCCGCTGCACGCCCTTTTTCCGACATGACAACGACGAAGAACTTTGCTTCGCCGTGCGGCCCCCTGCTGCCGCACGGCCTGATGACGCCCTGCGCGCTTGCCGCTCTGGCCCTGTTCACTCCCGCACTGGCCCTGGCCCAGGGTGTGGCCACCGAAAACCAGCTGCAGCAAGTGCAGATCGCCGGCAAGAGCGCCGCCACCATCGATGCGCGCCAGCCCGGCTCCAGCGCCAGCGTCGATGCGCAGAAGCTCGCACAGCAGAACCTCTACAACGCCGAAGATGCCGCCGCGCTGCTGCCCAGCACTGCGATCCGCAAACGCTATCTGGGCGACCGCAACGCCAATGTCGGCGGCCGCAGCCACGGCGTGCTGCAGCCCGGCCGCGCCCTGGTCTATCTGGACGGCTACCTGATCAGCAATTTCCTGGGCCGCTTCGACGCGCCACGCTGGAATATGGTGAACATGGAGGCCATCGAACGCATCGACGCCTTCTACGGCCCCTTCTCCGCGCAGCTGCCGGGCAACTCCATCGGCACCACGCTGATGCTCACCGAGCGCAAGCCCCAGGGCTTCGAGGCCTCAGGCAGCCTGCGCTATGCGCAGCAGGATTTCTCCGAGTACGCAACGAAGGAGACCTTCGGCGCCGCTCAGGCCTCGGTGCGCCTGGCTGGCCGCAGCGCGAGCAGCGGCATCTGGTGGGTGCTGGGCCTGCAGCACCAGGACAGCGAAGGCCACCCGATGGGCTATGCCAACGCGGTGCGCGCCAGCACCAGCGGCGCCTTCGCCACGCCGGGCGGCAGCGCCACGCGCGTGACCGGCATCGTCTACGACCGAGATCCCAATGGTCGCGAGCGCGCCCTGTTCGGCGCCACCGGCATCGACCACAGCATCCAGGACACGCTGAACCTGCGCGTGGGCAGCGCGCTGGGTGCCAGCCAGCAAGTCGAAGCGCGCGTCTCGCTGTGGCGCGCCGACAGCACGGTGCGCAATTCGACATGGCTGCGCGACGCCAGCGGCCAGCGCATCTGGAGCGGCACAGTCACCGATGGAACCTATGCCTTCACGCTGCCGGCCAACAGCTTTGCGCCCAGCACGCGCGACGAGTTGCACCGCCAGCTCGGCGCCACCTGGAAGACCACGCACAGCCAGGGTTGGAATGCCTCTGTCGTGGCCACGCAATACCGCATCGTCGACGACGTCAACCGCCAGGCCAATCTGGCCGACCCGCAGGCCGAGGCCGGCGGCGCCGGCAGCGTGACGCGGCGCGACGGCACCGGCTGGACCACGCTGGAAGCCCAGGCCGTCTACAAGCCGCAGGCGGGGGACTGGGGCGATGGCCGCCACACGCTGACGCTGGGCGCGCACCGCAATGAATACCGCCTGATCAACAGCGTCACCAGCGCAGCCGACTGGCGCGGCGGCGCCGAAGTGCTGAACCAGAACTATCTCGGCCGCACACGCGTCGAGGCGCTCTACGCGCAGGACGCCTACCGCCTGGCCGACGACTGGCTGCTGACCGGCGGCGTGCGCGAAGAGCGCTTCCAGACCTGGGGCGGAAGCCAGTACTTCGCCGGCCCGCCGGTGGCGCAGACCGCCTACCCGACGCGCAAGCTCAGCGCCACCTCCCCGAAGCTGGCGCTGGCCTGGTCGGCCACCGACACCTGGCTGCTGAAGGCCAGCGCTGGCCGCGGCTGGCGCTTCCCGAATGTGGACGAGCTCTACAACGGCACCAAGACCGGCAGCAGCATCACCACCAGCGACCCGAACCTGCGCCCCGAACGTGGCGATGCGCTGGAGCTGGCAGCCGAGGGCCTTTGGCAGCAGGCGCGCCTGCGCGTGAGCCTGTTCCGCGAAGATGTGAAGGACACCATCGTGCGCCAGACCGATGCCACCGTCACACCCAGCGTCACCCGCGTCAACAACATCGACCGCGTACTCAGCCAGGGGCTGGAGCTGGCCGGCGAGATGCAGATGCCGGGCCTGAAGGCGCTGACACTGAACGGCAGCGCCACCTTCACCGACGCCAGCATCAAGGCCAATGCCGCCAATCCGGCGACCGTGGGCAAGCGCTGGCTGCGCATCCCCCTGCAGCGCTATACCGTGCAGGCCGCCTGGCGGCCCTCGGCACAATGGACGGCAGCCGCCACCTGGCGCTTCAGTGGCCGGCAATACAACACCGACACCAATGT
>NZ_JBILQK010000198.1:0-3156 GCF_044373315.1 Roseateles sp.
GCATCGCCCTTCTTCAGCGCGGCTATCGGCAGCGGTGCGGGCAGCAGCTGCACCTCCTGCTTGCGCTCGAAGTGGCGCACCGTGCAGCGCTCGCCGGCCAGCCCCAGCAGGTTCTCGATCGCGGGCACGGCATAGGCCGAGCAGATGATGATCACCTCGTCCGCCGGCACGCCGACGATGGCCTGCGTCCAGGCCCAGCCGCGGTAGCCGTCGAACAGCATCTGCGCTTCGTCGATCACCGCCACATCGATGGGCTTGCCGGTATCGACCATCTCGATGGTGCTGGAGACGACACGGGCGTCTTCGGCCGGCACGTTTTCCTCGCCAGTCAGCAGTGAACAAGGCACGCCGCGAGCCACCAGGCGGTCGCGTCCTTCCAGCGCGAGCAGGCGCAGCGGTGCCAGATAGGCACCGGCATGGGCTTGCGCCAGGCGATCAAAGGCGGCGTGCGTCTTTCCGCTGTTGGGCGGACCCACATACAGCGTGACCGAACGCTGCATGCGGCGCGCGGTCTCGAAGCTGTCCGGATAGCCCTGGAAGGCCAGTTCGGTGTTTAGGCGTTCCAGCGTATCCAGCTCGGCCACCTGGTGCTCCCAGCGGTCCTGTGCGCGGGTGCAGGCCGCCAGCAGGGCCTGCAGCGGCTGGGGCGTGGCGCATTCGGCCTGCAGACGCGGCAGCAGGGAATCCAGATGCTGCTCGTGGCCGCTCACACTGCGGGCCAGCAGACTTTCCAGATGCGCTTGCAGCGCATCGGCATGCTCGCAGCTGGGCGGGGCCCCCAGCGCCTGCTCCAGCGCAGCCTGGTCGCCATCGCGGAAGAAGGTCCAGATGGGAGTGGCATCCGGCAGCTCGACCTGGAAGGCCAGAGCCACCTGCCAGCCGCGGCGCGACAGCGCCAGGTTCTGCTGGCACAGGCGATGCCAGGCCACGCCGTCGCGGCTGAGGCCCAGGCTGTCGAGCTGGCTGCTGCGGCGCTGCATCAGCGCCCGCACCGTGGGTGCGGTGCCCAATGCATCCAGATGCGCCAGTGCCACAGGAATCAGCGCAGGCGCTATCCAGCGGCTGGGCCTTGAACCTGCTACCGCCTTCTGGATCAGGATCAGGCCCAACCTTTCAAACTGCAGCGCGGCGCTGGCCGGATCGCCCAGATCATTGGGGCTGAGTATCTGGGGCAGCTGGAAGGCAGCTTGCCGGATGCGCTGCCATTGCTCGGTGGTGAGCGTGGCCGGCAGACGTTTGAGGTGCTGCGAGTTTGGCAGCGAGAAGGCCGAAGCGGCCGAGGAAGCAGGCTTTGTGGGGTGTGTCGGCTCAGGCTGAGCCGCTGCGGGCGCAGACGGTGTCGTATCAGTCATCAATCCTTGGGGCGTGGTTCGGCGTTGCGCCTCAGCGCTCGGCCTTGCTGCTCGATTCAGCCAGCAGGCGCTGCATCAATGCAAAGAAGCGGTCATAGAACTCACCCGTCGGAATGGTCTCCGACGCCACCTTGACCAGTGACTCCTGCGTGGAAGACAGTGGCACCGAGATCGAGCCGATGGCGCTGACGCCGATGCTGGTGGCATTGGTGCTCTTCTTCACGGCATACCGGTCCTGCTGTGCTGACACGAAGGCGGTGGACAAGGCGCCGGCCTTTCCTTCAGGTACACAGACAACGTTGAAGGCAATCTCCACATGCACCTCGCCCTCGGGCTGAAAGCGCTTGGCGCCGTTCACCACGCCGGCCTCGGCCCGCGTGATCACATAGCCCTGGCTTAGCAGCGCGCGCCGGGCGGCTTCGCAGGTGGTGGCGACTTTGGCATCGAACAGACGCGAGAAAGTCTCGTCAGCCTGGAAGCGTTCGTTCTGGTAGACCTGGGGCGGCGGGGTTGTGGCCTTGTGCAGCGGTGCCGTGATGCTGCTGCAAGCGGCCAGAGCCAGACAGGCGATGCAAGACAAGGCACGCGTCAGCACAGCCATGGCGCGATGGCTGCGCTCTTCGGCCAATGGCAAAGGTGTCGGGGTGGATCGAGAAGCGGCCATGGCGCGGGATTATCCCCGCGCAGGCCAGACGGCTGCAGTGTCAGGGCAGCAGCCGCGTCAGTTCAGCCCTTGAGCCGCGAGCGGCTGACCATGCGATGCCCGCCGCGCTGCAGCTGCCATCGATCACGATCTCATCGCCTGATTGGACGTGGCCGAAAGGCTTCAGCACGATCTTGATGCGGGCCTCGGTAGCACTCAGTCCCATGGCTTCGATGCTGTTGACGACCTTTGAGGTCTGGAAGCCTGTGGCCGCAGGAAGAGACAGCCGCGCGTTGTCGGCAGCATTGAGAAAGCTACCTGCACAAGCCTCGCCCAGCGCCATTTGAGCGGGCACAGCCATGCCGATGGCTTCGCTGAGGCGGGCTTTGGTGGTGTAGGAGGTGTAAGTGGGCAGAGCGACAGCCACTACCAGCCCCAAGACGGCGCAGGCAACCAGCAATTCGACGAGGCTCATGCCGTTGAAATGCTGCGACTTTTGCTTGCTCATGGGCAGGGAGGTGCTGGCAGATCGAAGCGTCTGACTCTACAGCATGCCCACAATGCAAGAGAGGGGTGGCGCAAGCCACCCCTCTCTGTCAGGCATGGGGAACAGCATCAGCTGCTGCCCCATGCATGTGCATTAGGTCTTGGGCAGGAACTTGGCCGGGAAGGGCGCTGCTGCAGAGACAGTAGTGTTGCAAGAGCCACCAGCAACACAAGTGACCAACCAGACAATGGATTGGCCGTCAACGTTGGTGTCACCGGTTGCGCGCATCACCGCAGTGATGGTGCCCGTTGTAGCACCAGTGCCTGCAGCGGTCACGGAGGTCACGTACTTGCCCTGGATGGTGTTTGCAGCACCGAGGCCCAAGGAGGTATTGTCAGAAGTAGCGGACAGCGTTCCTTCATTGAACGCGACAACCATGTTCTTCTTGGCCACAGAGATCAGCTGGGCAGCTTCGCTCACCTTGGACTTGGTCGTGTAGTCCTGATACGCCGGCAGAGCCACGGCAGCCAGAATGCCGATGATCGCCACGACGATCATCAGTTCGATCAGGGTGAAACCTTGTTGTGCGCGCTTCTTGATGCTCATGTCAGTACTCCGGAAGAGGGGTTGGGGGTGAGGACATCCCCCCTGAATGCAGGGGTCGTGCCAGCCCC
>NZ_JBILQK010000200.1:0-3153 GCF_044373315.1 Roseateles sp.
GAAGGCGAGGCGCGCTTTGTGGCGATCGAGAAGCTGGTGCGCGAGTGGCAGCCAGATGCACTGGTGATCGGCGTGCCCTTCCACCCCGATGGCGCCGAGCATGAGATCACCCAGCGCGCGCGCCGCTTCGGCCGCCAGCTCAAGAGCCGCCTGCGGCTGCCGGTGTTCGAGGTCGACGAGCGCTACACCAGCGTCGAGGCCGAAAGCCGTGGCGCGCGTGATGTGGACTCGGTCTCGGCGGCCTTGATACTTGAACAATTCTTGCGGGAACAACAAGCATGAGCACCTTACTTCTAGACGCCGAGGCGCTGTACCTCGACCTGCTCAAGGGCGTGCAGCGCCTGATGGGCAAGGACACCGTGCTGGTGGGCATCTGGTCGGGCGGCGCCTGGCTGGCCGAGCGGCTGCAGCGCGATCTGGGCCTGGCTGGCGAGGCCGGCGTGATCTCCAGCTCGCTGCACCGCGACGACTTCGGCTCCAAGGGCATGAGCGCCAGCGCCGACCACACCAAGCTGCCCTTCGAGGTCGAAGGCCGCCATATTCTGCTGATCGACGACGTGCTCTACACCGGCCGCACCACGCGCGCGGTGATCAACGAGCTGTTCGACTTCGGCCGCCCGGCGAGCGTGCAGCTGGCGGTGCTGGTGGACCGCGGCGGACGCCAGCTGCCGATCGAGCCGGCCTTCTCGGCCGCGCGCGTGGCGCTGGGCGTTGAGCAGAAGCTGCGCCTGGCGCGCGACGAGGCCGGCCGCTTCAGCTTCGATGTGAAGTGAGCGAAGGGAACCAGAAGATGTTGTCGAAACGAAATCCCCAGCTGAACAAGCATGGCGAGCTGGTGCACCTGCTCTCCATCGAAGGCCTGCCGCAGGCGGTGATCCACCAGATACTGGACACCGCCGGCACCTTCCTGTCGGTCAACGACCGCGAGGTCAAGAAGGTGCCGCTGCTGCGCGGCAAGTCGGTGTTCAACCTGTTCTTCGAGAACAGCACGCGCACCCGCACCACCTTCGAGATCGCGGCCAAGCGCCTGTCGGCCGACGTGATCAACCTGGATATCGCCCGCTCCAGCACCGCCAAGGGCGAGACGCTGCTGGACACGGTGGCCAACCTCAGCGCGATGCACGCCGACATGTTCGTCGTGCGCCACAGCGAGAGCGGCGCGCCCTACCTGATCGCGCAGCACTGCGCGCCGCATGTGCATGTGGTCAACGCCGGTGACGGGCGCCATGCGCACCCGACGCAGGGCCTGCTCGACATGTACACGATCAGGCACTACAAGAAGGACTTCCGCAACCTGACCGTGGCCATCGTCGGCGACATCGTGCACTCGCGCGTGGCCCGCTCGGACATCCATGCGCTGAACATCCTGGGCGTGCCCGAGATCCGCGCGGTCGGCCCCAAGACCCTGGTTCCGGGCGATCTGCGCGAGATGGGCGTGCGTGTTTGCCACAGCATGGAAGAAGGCATCCGCGATGCCGACGTCATCATCATGCTGCGCCTGCAGAACGAGCGCATGAGCGGCGCGATGCTGCCCAGCGCCGGCGAGTTCTTCAAGAACTTCGGCCTCACGCCCGAGAAGCTGGCGCTGGCCAAGCCCGACGCCATCGTGATGCACCCGGGGCCGATCAACCGCGGCGTCGAGATCGACTCCTCGGTGGCCGACGGCGGTCAGAGCGTGATCCTGCCGCAGGTGACCTTCGGCATCGCGGTGCGCATGGCGGTGATGTCCATCCTTGCTGGAAACGAAGCATGAAGATTCTCATCAAGAACGGCCGGCTGATCGACCCGGCATCGGGCCTGGACCGCGTCGGTGACATCGCCATCGCCGCCGGCCGCATCGTCGGCCTGGGTGATGTGTCGGCGGACTTCGACGCCAACCGCGTGATCGATGCCCACGGCCTGGTGGTGGCCCCCGGTCTGGTGGACCTGGCGGCACGCCTGCGTGAGCCGGGGCTGGAGCAGCGCGGCATGTTGGAGAGCGAGCTGGCGGCAGCGGCGGCTGGCGGTGTGACCAGCTTGGTCTGCCCGCCCGACACCGACCCCGCGCTGGACGAGCCCGGTCTGGTGGAGATGCTGAAATTCCGCGCCCGCAAGCTCAGCCGCTGCCGGCTGTTTCCGCTAGGCGCGCTGACCCGTGGCCTGGACGGCGAGACGCTGACCGAGATGGCCGAGCTGACCGAGGCCGGCTGCGTGGGCTTCAGCCAAGCCGAGCGCCCGATCCAGAACACGCAGTTTCTGACCCGAGCCTTCCAGTACGCCGCCACCTATGACTACACGGTGTGGCTGCGCCCGCTGGATCCCTGGCTGGGCGGCGGCGTGGCGGCCAGCGGTGCGGTGGCCACGCGCTTGGGGCTGGCCGGCGTGCCGGTGACGGCCGAGACGGTGGCGCTGCACACCATCTTCGAGCTGATGCGTGCCACCGGCGTGCGAGTGCATCTGTGCCGCATCTCCAGCGCCGCGGGCGTTGAACTGGTGCGGCGTGCCAAGGCTGAAGGCTTGCCGGTGACGGCGGATGTGTCGATCAACTCGCTGCATCTGACCGATGTGGATATCGGCTACTTCAACTCGGCGATGCGCGTGAACCCGCCTCTGCGCCAGGGCCGCGACCGCGATGCGCTGCGCGCCGGCCTGGCCGACGGCACGCTGGATGCGCTGGTGTCTGACCACATGCCGGTTGATGAGGACGAGAAGAACCTGCCCTTTGCCGAGGCCACGCCCGGCGCCACCGGGCTGGAACTGCTGCTGAGCCTGGCGCTCAAATGGGCCGAGGACGAGGGTCAGTCCTTGCCCAAGGCGCTGGCGGTGGTGACCAGTGCGCCAGTCCAGGTGCTGGGTTCGGCGCTGGGCTCGCTGGCCGCCAGTGCCGGCCGTCTGGTCGATGGCGGCGTGGCCGATCTGTGCATCTTCGATCCGCGCGAGCGCTGGGCGGTGACGCCGGAGCGCCTGGTCAGTCAGGGTAAGCACACGCCGTTTGCCTTCGGCATCACCGGCTTCGAGCTGCCGGGCCGGGTGCGCTACACGCTGGTGGCCGGCACGCTGGCCTTCGAGGCCCGCGTCTAGTCGGATGCGCAGCCTGATCGCCCTGTGGCGCCTGACGCGCCTGACCCTGCATGTGCTGCACGGACTGCTGCTGGTTCGCCTGCAGTTCGGCCG
>NZ_JBILQK010000199.1:0-3153 GCF_044373315.1 Roseateles sp.
CACGAAGCGGTGCAGCGGCCCGATGGCAACTACGCCTACCGGGTGCGCGCAAAGCTGGAAGGAGCAAGCGACCAACGTGCGGGCCTGAAAGGCACGGCCAAGCTGTCGGGCGAATGGGTCCCGCTGATCTACTGGGTGCTGCGCCGGCCCCTGGCCGCCGTGCGTCAGCTGACGGGCTGGTGACGCATGCCGCTGCCTGTGCTTCGCGAGGAACTGGCGCTGTTCACCGGGCCGGCGCTGGCCGACGGCCAGCCCAGCTGGACCCTGCACGACCCGGTGCGCAACCAGTTCTTTCGCATCGACTGGATGAGTTTCGAGATCATCAGCCGGTGGTGGCACGGTGATTTCAAGGCCATCGCAGAGGCCGTCAACCGCAGCACGACGCTGAACGCAGACGCGCAGGACGTCGAAGCGGTGGCGCGCTTCCTGGTCGACAACCAGCTGGTGCAGGCCAGGGGAGAGGGCAGCAGCGCGCGGCAGTTTGCCGAGCGCCTGGCGCGCGGGCGCGGCAGCTGGAAGACCTGGCTGCTGCACCACTACCTGTTCTTTCGCATTCCACTGCTGCGGCCGGACCGCTTCCTGGACCGATGGCTTTCGCTTGTGGCCCCGCTGTACAGCCGTGGCTTTGCCCGGCTCACACTGCTGGCGCTGCTGGTCGGCGGCGTCGAGGTCTATCGCGACTGGGGGCGTTTCTCGACGACCCTGCTGGATACCTTTACCTGGAATGGCCTGGCGGCGTACGGGCTGACGCTGCTTGGCGTGAAGCTGCTGCACGAACTGGGGCATGCTTTCACCGCCAAGCGCTATGGCTGCCGCGTGCCGACGATGGGCGTAGCGCTGCTGGTGATGTTTCCGGTGGCCTACACCGACACCAACGAAGTGTGGAAGCTCTCCAAGCGCCACCAACGCCTGGCAGTGGCGGCCGCGGGTGTGCTCACCGAGCTGATCATCGCCGTGTGGGCCACACTGGCCTGGGTGCTGCTGCCCGAGGGCGTGCCGAAGTCGGTCGCCTTTTTGTTGGCGACCACCACCTGGGTCACCACCCTGGCGGTGAACGCCAGTCCCTTCATGCGCTTCGACGGCTACTTCCTGCTGTCGGACTGGCTCGACATGCCCAATCTGCACCAGCGAGCGTTCGCGCTGGCGCGCTGGGACCTGCGCGAGCGCCTGTTCGGCCTCGGCGCTGCGCCGCCTGAGCTCTTCCCTGCGCGGCGGCGCCTTGGCTTGATCGCGTTCGCCTACGCCACATGGCTGTACCGGCTGCTTGTGTTTCTGGGCATCGCTGCGCTGGTCTATACCTTTTTCATCAAAGCCGTCGGCGTGCTGCTGTTCATCGTCGAGATCGCCTGGTTTGTCGTGTTGCCTGTTTGGAGTGAAGTGAAGATGTGGCCTGGCTTGCTTCGTAGCGCTGCCTCGGCAGCCGGCAGCGCGCCAGCGCGCCGCACCCGTGTGCGCCGCTCAGCCGGGCTGGGTCTGCTGCTGGTGGCGCTGGTCCTCGTGCCCTGGCCGACGCGATCTACCTCATCGGGCCTGTTGAAGCCGGTCGAGGTCTTTCCCGTGCATGCCCCGGCAGGCGCGCAGCTGGTAGCACTCCCATGGGCCGATGGCGCCCGAGTCAGCGCCGGGCAGACCTTGATGGAGCTGAGCTCGCCCGAATTGCGCCTGCGCTGGGCGCGCGCCCAGGCCCAGCTGGCGCAAGTGCGCTGGGAGTCGAATGCGGCCGGCGTGAACGTCGATCAGCGCAATAACCTGCAAACCCTGGCCCAGCGTGAACGGACGGCGCATGCCGAGCTCGACAGCGTGCGGGCTGAAATGAGCCTGTATGCGCCCACCGCACCTTTCGACGGCGTGCTGCGTGACGTCGAGCCCGAGCTGAAGCCGGGCGTCTGGGTGTCGTCCCGCGAACGCCTGGCGCTGCTGGTGAAGGACGGCGCCTGGCAGGTTGAAACCTACCTCGACGAGGACGCCGTGCGGCGCATCGCGGTGGGTGACACCGCGCGCTTTTTCACCGATGGCTTGAGCGGCCCGACGCTGCGCCTGACCGTGACGAGCATCGACAGCGATGCGACCCGTGTGCTGCGCGAAGGGCAGCTGGCCAGTGCCTTCGGTGGCTCGGTCGCAACCCGCGACAAGCACGGGCTGTGGGTGCCCGAGCGGGCGGTCTATCGCGTCACGCTGAAGGGCGACAACAGCCTGGGCAGCCTGGCGAGCCAAAGCTGGCGCGGCCGCGTGGTGATCGACGGCCGTTGGGAATCACCGGCGCTGATCTTTCTCCGATCCGCCTTGGTCGTGATGTGGCGGGAGCTGGGCTTCTAGAGCGGCTGACCCCCTTGCCCCCTTCCAGCGCGACCCGGCTTTCGGCGAGTTGCGCATAGCCGCGCAAAGTCCCCGTGATGCGGCGCGCCCTGGTTCCAGACCTTGCCGCAGGCTCGCTCGGAGATCGCCATCTGGCGCCAGGACGACAACGAGGTGAGGCCGCACAGCAGCCTTGGGCAGATACCGCCGGCCGAGTTCGCACAACGCCACCGCCACAAGAAACAGCCGCCACCGGCTTCAAGCAACGAGATCAAGCAACCTTCAACCCGGACTGCCACCCCGCTGGTACGTCGGGAGGGGGCAGGTCAATCACGACAGATCTTGAAACCCCCTGGCCCCCTGGTCTGCCGCACAACCAGCTATCTGCGCTGCCCCCGGCGCGCGAGCTTGAGAGCCGCGCCGTGCTCAAGGCGTGCATCGAGGCCCGTGCAGCCCTGGCCGAGCTAAAGCAGGCCGCCGAGCTGATCCCCACACAGGAAACCATCAACAGGCGATCGAGTTACTTTGGCGCGTTGTGAGACGCGCCGAGAAGTCACTCAATGTTTTGGACCTGAACTTCGAGTCCGAAGCCAAGTCCTTGTCGCGCCTTGATATTTTCTTGTCCTAGCGTCGAAAACCCCACAGCGCACCCCACATATCAGGCATGCAGTGCCGCGCCTCGGGCAGTCTTTAGCAGAGCGAGCAGAAGCGTAACTTTAGCTTGGACTGCCGCTGACCACCCGCCAGCCGTCGGCGCTGGCCGTGATCGAAGGTACGGATGTATTGAACCAGTGAAAACCTGCTCAGGTGTTTCTGTTGAAAGGAAGACACCGTGAGTAGGTTGATGGACGAAGAGAT
>NZ_JBILQK010000090.1:0-12657 GCF_044373315.1 Roseateles sp.
GGCGCGAGGCCAGCGTGGCGCGCGTGATCCATCTGCAAGGCCAGGTGTCGCTGCAACGTGGCAGCGGCCCGATATCGCCGCTGGTGCTGGGCCAGGAGTTGCGTGCCGGCGACCGGCTGAGCACCGGCGAGCAGGGCGCGGTGAGCCTGCGCTTCGTCGATGGATCGCGCCTCTTGATCAGCCCCGGCAGCCAGCTCGGCATCGAGGAACTGCTGGTGCATGGCCGCAGCGCCATCCCGTCCGTGCGACTCAAGCTCGAAGGCGGCAGCATCGAGAACCAGGTGCGCCCCAATCCCGCGCAGGCGCCTCGTTATGAGATCCGCAGCCCCAGCCTCAATCTGGGCGTGCGCGGCACCGATTTCCGGGTGCAGGCGGATGCCAGCAGCAGCCGGGCCCAAGTGATTGAAGGCAAGGTCGCCGCGCTGCAGGCCGATGCTGATCTGGCCATTCCGGCCGGCTTCGGCGCCATCGCCCGAGCGGGGGCTGCCAAACCCAGCCTGCAGGCGCTGTTGCCGGCACCGGACCTGAGCGGGCTGCCCGCACGCCTGGAACGCCTGCCGCCCGGCCTCGCCTGGCGCCCACTGGCCGGCGCCAGCGGCTACCGCGCCCAGGTGTTTGCACAGGGTGGTGACGCACAGCAGCTGCTGGCCGAGGCCGTGGTCAGTCAGAGCCAGGCGCTCTGGCCCGCCCTGGCGGAGCAGCCCGATGGCCACTACCGCCTGCGCGTGCGCGCCATCGATGCCACGGGCAATGAAGGCATCGGCGCCGAGGCGAGCTTCGAGCTCAAAGCCAGGCCGGAGCCGCCGTTTCTGCAGACACCCGCCAGCGCCGCAGGGCTGTATGGCGAGCAGGTTCGCTTCAGCTGGACCCGGGCACTGGCCGCTCAGCGCTACCGCTTGCAGGTGGCCGCAGATGCCGGCTTCGCTGCGCCGCTGATGGTCGACCAGGACCTGCTGACCGACACCGAGCAGACGGTGACGCTTCAGCCCGGCAGCTACCACTGGCGCCTGGCCAGCATCGCGCGCAAGGCCGATGGCAGCGCCGACCCCGGCCCGTTCAGCGATGCGCAGGCCTTCACGCTGCGCCCGCTGCCGCCCAGCCCTGCTCTGCAAGAGCCTGAGATCGGCGACCGGATCGTGCTTCGCTGGCGTGCCGTGCCCGGCATGAGCTATCAGCTGCAATGGGCCGGCGACGCCGGCTTCAGCCAGGGCCTGAAGTCCTGGGACAGCGCCGAGGCGCAGACCAGCCTGGAGGGTCCGGCACCGGGCCGCTACTACCTGCGTGTGCGCAGCGTCGACGCACAAGGGCAGCCCGGCGCCTGGGGCAGCGTGCAAGCGCTGGATGTGCCCTATCCGCGCTGGCTCTGGCTGCTGCCGCTGGGGCTGCTGCTGGTCGGCTTGTGAACAGCGGCCGGGCCAGCCACCGATGCGCTTGAACCGCCCATGACAGCAATGCCCACACCCGGCTGGATCACGAGGCTGCAGGCACGTAGCCCCTGGCTGCCGCTGCTGGCCCTGCCGCTGGCGCTGCTGATCAGCCTGGGCGACAGCTACCAGCGCCTGCAGACCACGCTTGAAGACGCCTTGCAGCGCTGGGCGGCGCCGACACTGCAGTTCGACGAGGTCGTGGCCGTCGACATCGACGATGCCTCGCTACGCCAGTTGCAGCCGCGCCTGGGCGACTGGCCGTACCGGCGCGAGGTCTATGCCCTGCTGCTCGACTACCTGCGCGAGGTGGGGGCCCGGCTGGTGGTGTTCGACATCGTGTTCGACAGCGCGCGCGAGGGCGACGCGGAGTTCTCCCGCGCGCTCGCCGAGCGGCCCGATGTGGTGCTGGCGGCGGCAGCGCTGCAACAGCCGATCGAAGCCGCCCTCCATGAAATGGAACTGCTGCAGCGCTGCTCGCTGCCGGCCGTGGCGGCGGGTGACTTGCCAAGTTGGGCGGCGGTGACCCTGCCACATGCCGGCCTGCTGAGCGCCAGCGCAGCGCCTGGTTCGGTGGGCGTGATCACAGCGCCGCTGGATGCCGACGGCCGGCTGCGCCGATTGCCGCTGCTGCATCAATTCGGCGCGCGCCAGCTGCCCTCGCTGGCGCTGGCCACCCAGCTGCGCCTGCAGGGCCTGCAGCATTGGCAGCTGGAACAGGGTCAGCTGCGCATCGGAGACAAGGCCGCCTGGCCGGTCGACCCCAGGGGCGCGGTGCGCCTGGCCTTGCCCGCCAATCCCGACGCTGTCGCCCAGCTTGACTGGGGCCGGCTGATGAGCGCGGCACTCGGCCTGAGCCCGGACGACGCCGCATTGCGAGCGCAGCTGAAGGATCGCACCGTGTTCATCGGCAGCAGCGCCTTCTTTGCCGACGCAGTGCTGACACCGCAAGGCCGCCTCTCCGGCGTCGCGCTGATGGCCGCCAGCCACGCCGCCTTGAGCCGGGGCCTGCAATGGCAGGCCTTGCCCGCGCCCTGGCAACTCGGCCTGTGGCTGCTGGCCTGCGCGCCGCTGCTGTGGACTGCCCGACAAGGCAGGCCCAGCCTGCGCACGCACCTCATGGCCTCCGGACTGGCCCTGGCGGGGCTGCTGCTCGCAGGACTGCTCAGCCTGCAGGCCAGCCTACTGCCGGCCCTGCTGGGCCCGCTGCTGGTGCTGTGCCTGGGCCTGCTGTTGACGGCTGTGGCCCAGCTGCGTTGGGAGCAGCGGACCAATCTGCAGCTGCGCTACGAGCGCGAGCTTGCCGAGGCGGCCAATCAGGCCAAGAGCCAGTTCCTGGCCAACGTGAGCCACGAGATCCGCACGCCGATGAACGCGCTGCTGGGCATGGCCGAGATGTTGTCGAAATCCGAGCTGAGCGCGGAACAGCGTCGTTATGTCGAACTGTTCCGCGCCTCGGGCCAATCGCTTTTCGAGCTGATCAACGATCTGCTGGACATCTCCAAGATCGAGGCGGGGCGTCTGCAGCTGGACCTCGACGACTTCGATCTGCGCCCGTTGGTGGAACACTGCATGACCTTGATGCGACCGCGGGCCGAGGAGCAAGGCTTGTGGCTGCGGCTCGAGTTTGCGTCTGACGCCGGCGGCTGGGTGCATGGCGACGCCAAGCGCCTGTCGCAGGTGCTGATCAACCTGCTCGGCAATGCGATCAAGTTCACCCGCGTCGGCGGTGTCACGCTGCTGGCATCACGCAATGACGACACCCTGCTGCTGACGGTGCGCGACACCGGCATCGGCATCGCACCCAGCAAGCATGAGCTGATCTTCCAGCCCTTCAGCCAGGCCGACAGCAGCACCACGCGCTACTTCGGCGGCACCGGCCTGGGCTTGTCGATCTGCCGCAGCCTCGCGCAGATGATGGGCGGCCGCATCTGGCTGGACAGCATCCCCGGCAAGGGCGCCAGCTTCCATCTCGCACTGCCCTTGCCGCTGCAGACTGCACCCGCCTCCGCACCGGAGCGCCGCGCCGCCACGCCCGGCGTGGATCTGCCCCGGCAGACCATCCTGCTGTGCGAGGACAACGAGATCAATGTGATGGTGTTGGAGGCCATGCTGCAGGACGCGGGCCACCACATCGACGTGGCCGAGAACGGCGCCCTCGGCGTCGAGCGATTCCGCCACCAGCGCTACGACCTGGTGCTGATGGATGTGCAGATGCCGGGCATGGACGGCCACAGCGCCACGCGCGAGATCCGCCGCATCGAGCACGCCCAGGGCCGGCCGCGCACGCCGGTCATCGCGCTGACCGCCAATGCCTTCGCCGAGGACGCACGCCGCAGCCTGGATGCCGGCTGCGACGCCCACCTGACCAAGCCGGTTAGCCAGGCCGAACTGCTGCAAGCGCTGCAGCGCTGGGGCCGCCACGGACCGCCGCCGGAGCCCGCCATGCCCGCCGACACAGCCATCACCGAACCGGCGGAGCTGGACGAGGGTGTCCACGATGAACCGCTGCGCGCCCATGGCCGGGTCTTTCTCGGCGCCTGGCGGCAGAGCTGGGCGCTGGCTGGCACCGCAGCCGATGCCGATGCCGCCCGGCAGCGCTTGCTGCAGGACCTGCGCCTGCTGGCACTTCGCCTCGGCGCCACGGCGCTGGCCGAGTCCGCAAGCGCGCTTGCGGCAGCGCCGGATGCCACCGCGCGCGGCCCGGCCGAGGCGCAGCTTTCCGCAGAGATATCCCGGGTTCTGGTGGCGCTGAGCTAAGGTCCTGCACGAAGCGGCAAGCCAGGGTAGGCTCCACGCTGTTGCGGGGCTGTCCCCACTGTTTCCACCCATCAAACGCCTGGAGTTCCCCTCATGATCAAGCTGACCGTGAACGGCCGGCCGGCCACGCTCGACGCCGACCCCGACATGCCCCTGCTGTGGGCGCTGCGCGAGGACCTGCAGCTGACCGGCACCAAGTTCGGCTGCGGCATGGCGCTGTGCGGCGCCTGCACCGTGCATCTGGACGGCCAGCCGGTGCGCAGCTGCTCGACGCCGTTGTCCGCCGCGGCGGGCAAGAAGGTGACCACCATCGAAGGCGTGGGCGCCACCAAGACCGGCCGCGCCGCGCAGCTGGCCTGGCTCAAGCTCGACGTGCCGCAATGCGGCTACTGCCAGAGCGGCCAGATCATGAGCGCCTGCGCACTGCTGGCGCAGAAGAAATCGCCCAGCGATGCCGACATCGATCAGGCCATGAGCGGCAACATCTGCCGCTGCGGCACCTACAACCAGGTGCGCGCCGCCATCCACGACGCCGCCGCCACGCTGCGCAAGGGAGCCTGAACATGCACCACCACCCCATCACCACGACAGCACTGACGGGCAGCACGCGGCGCGGCTTCCTGGCCGGCTCGGCGGCGCTGACCATCGGTTTCGCACTCCCACTGGGCAGCGGCCGCGCGCTGGCCCAGACCAGCAACAGCTTCGCGCCCAATGCCTGGCTGCGCATCACGCCCGACAACCGCATCACCGTGGTCTGCGCCTCGGCCGAAATGGGCCAGGGCGTGCTGACCGCGATCCCGATGCTGGTAGCCGAGGAGCTGGATGCGGACTGGTCACTGGTCAGCGTTGAGCAAGCGCCCGCCGACCCGGCCTACAAGAACCCGATCTTCGGCATGCAGGCCACCGGCGGCAGCACCACCGTGCGAGCGCACTGGACGCCGCTGCGCCAGGCCGGCGCCGCAGCTCGCCAGATGCTGGTGGCCGCCGCCGCGCAGCAATGGAAGCTGGATGCCGCGCAGCTGCGCACCGAGCGCAGCCATGTGCTCGGCCCCGGCGGCAAGAAGATCGCCTACGGCGCGCTGGTGCAGACGGCCGCAACGCAGGCCGTGCCGACCGAGCCGAAGCTGAAAGCCTCCAAGGATTTCAAGATCCTGGGCAAGCCGACGCGCCGGCTGGACAGCGCCGCCAAGCTCAACGGCAGCGCCATGTTCGGCATCGATGCGCGCATCGACGGCATGGTGATCGCGGTGATGGCGCGCGCGCCGATCGCCGGCGCCAAGCCGGTCAAGCTGGACGAGTCGGCCGCCCGCGCCGTCAAGGGTGTGATCGATGTGATCAAGCTGCCCAGCGGTGTGGCCGTGCTGGCAGGCGGCTACTGGGCGGCCAAGAAGGGCCGCGACGCGCTGCAGGTGCAATGGGATCTGGGCGCGCATGCCGGCCTGTCCAGCGACAAGGTGTCCGCGCAGCTGGCCGATGCCGCACAGAACGCCGGCGCGATCGCGGTCGACCTGGGCAATCTGAAAGATGCCGCGGCCAACTCCAGCCAGACGCTGGCGGCGGTCTACGAAGTACCCTACCTAGCGCATGCTTGCATGGAGCCGCTGAACTGCCTGGCCTGGGTGCGCGGCGATGAGGTGACGATCTGGGCGGGCACGCAGAGCCAGGGTCCCTCCCAAGGCATCCTGGGCCAGGTGGCGCAGGTGGCGCCGGCCAAGGTCAAGGTCAACACCATGCTGCTGGGTGGCGGCTTCGGCCGGCGCTTTGCGCCGGACTTCACCATCGACGCCACGCTGCTGTCCAAGATCAGCGGCCGCCCGGTGAAGCTGATCTACACCCGCGAGGACGATATGGCCGCCGGCTACTACCGGCCGGCCGCCTTGGTGCGCTTCGAAGGCGCGCTCGATGCCCAGGGCCGCGCCAGCGCGCTGCGCGCCGACGTAGCCAGCCCGTCCATCATGGCCGGCTCGGGCTTCATGAAGATCCCGGACAGCGGCGTGGACTCGATGGCGGTGGAAGGGATTGCCGACCACCCCTATGCCATCGCCAACCAGCGCATCGCCTACGGCCGCGCCGAGCCCGGCCCGCAGGTCTGGTTCTGGCGCTCGGTCGGCCATTCGCAGAACGGCTTCTTCATCGAGAGCTTCATCGACGAAATGGCGCATGCCGCCAAGGCTGATCCGCTGCAGTTCCGCATTCAGATGCTGGCTGACAAGCCGCGCCACCGCGCCGTGCTGCAGGCCGCCGCGGCCAAGGCCGGCTGGGGCAAGCCGCTGCCCAAGGGCCACCATCGCGGCATCGCGCTGGCTGAGAGCTTCGGCAGCATCGTGGCCGAAGTGGCCGAGGTCTCGGTGGCCGCCGATGGCACGCCGCGCGTGCACAAGGTGGTCGCTGCGGTCGACTGCGGCCAGACCGTCAACCCGCTGACCATCGCACGCCAGATCGAAGGCGGCATCGTCTATGGCCTGACGGCGGCGCTGTACGGGCGCATCAGTCACAAGGACGGCCGCGTTGAGCAGGGTAATTTCCATGACTACCCGGTGCTGCGGCTCACCGAGATGCCCAAGGTGGAGGTGGAGATCATCGCCAGCACCGAGGCGCCCGGCGGCATCGGCGAGCCGGGCACCCCGCCGATCGCGCCGGCTGTCTGCAACGCGATCTTCGCCGCCACCGGCGTGCGCGTGCGCACGCTGCCGATAGACACGGCCGCCTTGAAGAGGTCGGCCTGATGAAGCGCTGAACGGCCGACCTGCTGGCGGCCATCCTCACCACAGCGCGTCGGCGGGTTCTGATAGATTCCCCCGACGCCGGACAGCCCCCCCCTGCTCCATGACCCCGTCGGAATTGTTGGCCTTGATCGCAGCCGCCGCAGCACTTGGTGCTGCGGCGCTGTTGCTGTGCCTGCGCCGACGGCGCCGCCGCGAGCACATGGCCTGGGTCTTTGACGCGGCTCCGGTGGGCATGGCCCTGGTGGATCCGCTGCAGGGCTTTCGGCTGGTGGATGCCAACCCGCAATGGTTCAAGCAGTTCGGCCTGAGTGCGGATCAAGCGGTCGGCCGCAACGGCAGGGACCTGAACCTGTGGGTCGAGGCACAGGACCGGGAGCGGCTGATCGCCGCGCTGCCGCAGGCAGGCACCGAAACGGCGCTGGACGCCCAGCTGCATGTGGGTGCAGGCGAGTGCCGCTGGTTCCGGATTTCAGCGCGGCGCGTGCTCAGCCACGGGCGTGACTGGACCGTGCTGTCGATGCAGGACATCGAGGCCCAGCGCACGCTGGAACAGACCTTGCGCGACAGCGAGGCCGTCGCCATGCAGCTCTTCGATGTGGTGCCTGAAACGCTGCTGATCAGCGACGCCAAGACCGGCGAGTTCATCGACATCAACCGCGCCTGGGCCACGAAGATGGGCTACACCAAGCAGCAGGTGGTCGGAAAGAACTCGCGCGAACTGAACCTCTGGGTCGACATCCCTGCGGTAGCCGCGATGGGCCAGCGCTTCGCCAGGAACGGCCAGGTGGATGGCGAACTGCTGGACATGCGCCGCGCCGATGGAACCATCCTGAACTTCGAGGTGGCCGGCCGCCAATGGCAGTCATCGAGTCGCCACCTGAGCATCTGGGTGGCCCGCGACATCACCGAGTACCGGCGCACCCAGCAGGCGCTGGAGGAACTGAATGCCACGCTGGAAGAGCGCGTGGCATTGCGCACGCAAGAGCTGGCGGACGCGCTGGACGTGGTGCAGCGCGCGCAGGACGAGCTGGTACGCACCCAGCGACTGTCATCGCTGGGCGCTCTGGTGGCCGGTGTGGCTCATGAGCTCAACACCCCGATCGGCAATGCCTTGCTGACCAGCAGCACGCTGCAGGAAGTGGCCGTGGCATTCGAGGCCCAACGCACGCAGAAGCTGACGCGCACCAGCCTGGACCATTACGCACGGACGGTGAACGAGGCGGCCGGCATGCTGATGAGCAACCTCAGCCGGGCGGTCGAGCTGATCAACGGCTTCAAGCAGCTTGCCGTCGATCAGTCCAGCTACCAGCGCCGCGTCTTCGACCTGCGCACCGGCGTGGAGGAAGTCCTGCTCACGCTGCGGCCAAGCTTGCGGCGCACACCGTACCAGGTCATCGTCGACATTCCCGAGCCGCTGCAGCTGGACAGCTTTCCCGGGCCGCTGGGCCAAGTGCTGATCAACCTGATCAACAACGCGCTGCTGCATGCCTTCGACGGCCGCATCCAGGGCTGCATCACAGTCAGCGCGAGGCCCGACGGGGCTGAACATCTCTTGCTGTCCGTCACCGATGACGGCAGCGGCATACCGGCCGAGCACCTGTTGCGCATCTTCGACCCCTTCTTCACCACGCGGCTGGGCCAAGGCGGGTCCGGCCTGGGCCTGCACATCTGCTTCAGCCTGGTAAAGGGCCTGCTGGGCGGGAGCATCGAGGCGGGCGCCTCGGCGCAAGGCGGCGCCGCCTTCACGCTGCGGCTGCCGCGCGTGGCGCCGGCCTACCAGCCGGCCTCGGAGCTGGACTGACGCCGCGCCTCAGGCCGGCGCTGCAGCCGGCGGATAGCCGGCCTCGGACAGCAGCTGGCTCAGCTGCTCGTGCGAGAGTTTGCTGCGGATGCTCACCTCATGCTGAGCCAGCTTGAACTCGAGCTCGCCCTGCGCGTCGACCGCCTTCACCGCCTCGGTGATGGCCTTCACGCAGTGGCCGCAGCTCATGTCGGGCAGATGAAATTCATGCATATCGTTTGTTCCGGGCGTTCACAGGATGGATCCAAGTCTGAAGCTTGCCACGGGGGGCAAGGTCAAGTGCGGCTCCGCCTCAAGGGCGAGGCCACAGCCTTTGCAGGAAACCATCGTGGGCAGCGATGCCGGCACGGCGCTTGTCGGGGTCGGGGTCGAAGCCCGACTCCTGCTGGGCCAGATTGCGCGTCAGCAGATGGCCCAGACCCGCGTATTCATGCAGTTCGCAGAGGCCGCCCAGCGCCCGGGCTCGCTCGCACAAGGCGCGGGCGCCGGCCGCTGGCGTCAACGAATCCGCCCCACCCTGCACGATGGCCACAGGTGCCGCGCGGACTTCACGCCGCCCGATCAGACTCAGGGGTGAGAGCGACTCGCGGCTCGCGCGCCCCTGAAGCAGCTTGCCGAACCAGCCATCACGCTCCAGGTCCAGGGCGGGCGACCACAGCATCAGCAGGTCAGGTCCGCGATCCACCTTCGCACAAGCGCCCAAGGCAGCGGCACTGACCAACTGCCCGCCGGCGGACACCCCATGTGCCGCGATGCGCTGCGCATCCAGATTCAGGCGCTCGGCATGGCTACGCAGCCAGCTTAGCGCTTGGCACACATCGTCCTGCGCTTCCGCCGGGGTGTCAGCGCCGTTCGAAAGCCGGTACTCCAGCGCCACACCCAGGTAGCCCAAGCGGGCCATGCGGGCCGCGGTGCTGAAGGTCCAGGACGCCTCCCCCATGCTCCATCCGCCACCATGCACCGTCAGCACGGCTGGCGCCGGGGATGTCCCAGCCGTCGGCTTGAACACATGCAGCTGAAGGCGACGGCCGTCGGCCAACTCGCGGTAGACATGCGGCTCGGGGCTGGCATCGGCCTGCGCGACTGCTGAACCGGGTAGCCCGCCCCACAGGCCGAGGCACAGCACACCCACCCACCGCCAAGCATTCATCATCGTCTCCCCCGGCCCTGTCGCTTTCGCTTGACCTTACCATGATGGCAAGCCCCAAACTGAAGTCATGAACTCTCCTTCGACCCCGACCACCTGGACCTTGCCCATCAGCGGCATGACCTGCGCCTCCTGCGTGAAGCGTGTTGAGCAGGCCTTGCTGAAGGTACACGGCGTTCAGCAGGCCGAGGTCAATCTGGCGGCAGAGACCGCCAGCGTCGAGGCCGATGCGCAAGTCGGCCTGCCGGCGCTGGCCCTGGCCTTGTCCCAGGCGGGCTACCCCGTGCGCGAGCTGCAGCTGACGCTTCAGATCAGCGGCATGACCTGCGCCTCCTGCGTGGGTCGGGTCGAGAAGGCCTTGCTGAAAGTGCCCGGCGTGTTGAAGGCCGCCGTCAATCTGGCCACCGAGAGCGCCAGCGTCGAGGCGCTGGCGGACGTGGAGACAGCCTCTTTGATTGCGGCCGTCACGCGCGCCGGCTACCAGGCCATCCTGGCCGGAGACGTGCCGCGCGCCAAGCCGGATTGGCAGCACAGCGGCTGGCCGGTGCTGATTGCCGCCGGACTGTCGGCGCCCATGGTGCTGCCGATGCTGGGCCTGCTGGTCGGGCACCACTGGATGATCGATGGCTGGTGGCAGCTGGCCCTGACCCTGCCGGTTCAGTTCTGGCTGGGTGCGCGCTTCTACAAGGCCGGCTGGGCCGCGCTGCGCGCCGGCGCCGGCAATATGGACCTGCTGGTGGCGCTGGGCACCAGCGCCGCCTTCGGCCTGAGCCTGTATCAGCTGCTGCGGCACGGCAGCCATGCGCATGCGCTGTATTTCGAATCGGCCGCGGTCGTCATCACACTGGTGCTGCTGGGCAAATGGCTGGAGGCGCGCGCCAAGCGCCAGACCACCGAAGCGATCCGTGCGCTCAAGGCACTGCGGCCGGAAACCGCGCGGGTGCGCCGCGACGGGCAGGAGCTGGAGCTGCCACTGGCCCAGCTGGTGCTGGGCGACACGGTGCTGGTGCGCCCGGGCGAGCGAATCCCGGTCGACGGCGAGCTGCTCGAAGGCGACAGCCAGGTGGACGAGTCGCTGATCACCGGCGAGAGCCTGCCAGTGGCCAAGCATGTCGGAGACAAGGTAGTGGGCGGCGCCGTCAACGGCGAAGGGCTGATGCTGTTGCGCGTCACGGCGCTGGGCGCGGAGTCGACGCTTTCGCGCATCGTGCGCCTGGTCGAATCGGCCCAGGCCGGCAAGGCACCGATCCAGCGCATGGTCGATCAGGTCAGCGCTGCATTCGTGCCGGTGGTGGTAGGCATCGCCGCGCTCACGCTACTGGGCTGGGGCCTGGCCGGCGGCAACTGGGAGCAGGCGCTGCTGAACGCGGTGGCAGTCCTGGTGATCGCCTGCCCCTGCGCGCTGGGCCTGGCCACGCCCACCGCCATCATGGCCGGCACCGGCGTGGCGGCGCGGCACGGCATGCTGATCAAGGACGCGCAGGCGCTGGAACTGGCCGCGCACCTGAACATCGTGGCCTTTGACAAGACCGGAACGCTGACCGCCGGCAAGCCGGAGCTGGTGGCCCTGCAGGCCGCGCCCGGCGAAGACGAGCCCCAGGTGCTGGCGCTGGCTGCGGCCTTGCAGGCCGGCAGCGAGCACCCACTGGCGCGCGCAGTCGGCGCGGCGGCCAGCACACGCGTGCTCCAGGTGCCGGCCGCCAGCGCCTTGCGTGCCATCGCCGGACGCGGCGTGTCCGCCAGCATTGAAGGCGCCGAGCTGCGTCTGGGCAGCGGCCGCTGGATGAGTGAGCTAGGCGTTGATCTGAACGCCCTGCAAACCGCCGCACAAGCCTTGCAGGCCGAAGGCCGCACCGTGTCCTGGCTGGCCACGCTGACGCCTGAGCCGCGCCTGCTGGGCCTGCTGGCCTTTGGCGACCCGCTCAAGCCCACTGCGGCCGCCGCCATCCAGGCCCTCAAGGCCCTGGGCCTGCGCACCGTGATGCTCAGCGGCGACAACCGCGGCAGTGCCGAGGCGGTGGGCCGGGCACTCGGCCTCGACGAGGTGCGCGCCGAGGTGCTGCCCGAGGACAAGGCCCGCATCATCAGCGAGCTGAAGGCAGGGGGCACGCAGCGCGTAGCCATGGTCGGCGACGGCATCAACGATGCGCCCGCGCTGGCCGCGGCCGATGTGGGGCTGGCCATGTCCACCGGCACCGATGTGGCCATGCACGCGGCCGGCATCACCTTGATGCGCGGCGACCCGGCGCTGGTAGCGCAGGCCATCGAGCTGTCGAGGCGCACGCTGGCCAAGATCCGGCAGAACCTGTTCTGGGCCTTTGCCTACAACGTGGTGGGCATTCCGCTGGCCGCGCTCGGCTATCTGAACCCTGTGATTGCCGGCGCGGCGATGGCTTTCTCCAGCGTTTCGGTGGTCAGCAATGCGCTGCTGCTGAAGCGCTGGAAAGCAGCGAAGGATGCGGCATGACAAGCCCCTTCACGATCGGCGAGGCTGCGGCCCGCTCAGGCGTCTCGGCCAAGATGCTGCGGCACTATGAATCGCTGGGCCTGCTGCCCAAGGTGGCGCGCACCGAGGCCGGCTACCGCCTCTATTCGAACAGCGATGTGCACACGCTGCGCTTCATCCGCCGCGCCCGCGACATGGGCTTCTCCATCGCCGAGATTTCCGAGCTGCTAAGGAAGCTCTGCACAAAGCACCGCCGGTTGTGCTCGGTGCCGATTGAAGAGGTTTCGTGACGCCGGTGTCGTCGTCAGCAGCAGGTTTTGGGTGCATTTGCGCATCAACGTGCCGCTGGTTTG
>NZ_JBILQK010000201.1:0-3124 GCF_044373315.1 Roseateles sp.
CAGCCGCCGTTCGCGTCCACCAGCAAGCGGCTATTCCGTAAGGCGCCGGCCACGGCCTCCAGGCGTTCGGGATCCAGGCCATCGGCGGCGCCCAGCTTCAGCTTCACCCAGTGCGGGGCCTTCAATGACTGGGCTTGAGACTCCATGGCTTGAGGGGTGCCCAGGCCGATGGTTGGCACCACCGGCACGGTACGCTGCGCCACATCGTCCCAGCCCGCTAGTGTCCAGGCGCGGCGGCCCAAGCGCTTGGCGTCCATGTCCCACAGTGCGCAGTCGATGGCGTTGCGAAGGGGCGTGTTGGGCAGCAGGCTGGCCAGGTTCTCGCGCTCCAGTCCGCGCAGCCAGCTGGGCGGATGGCCATTGTCCGCGCCGGGGTGGGTCAATCTATGTTCAGCGAGCAGGTGGTGCGCAACTTCAGCATCCCACTCATGCGGTTCACACTCGCCCAGGCCTGTGTGGCCGTCAGCATCGTGCAAACACACGGTAACTGTCAGGCTGTCCACAAATGTCCGACGCGAGATGGTGAACGGCTCGCGCAGCGGCCATCGCTGTATCACGGCGCTCAGTTGCATGGCGTCCCACCCACAGTCGCCTCGGCGGCGCGGCGCCCGGCCAGGTAGCCATAGACCATGGCGGCCCCGACTGTGATGCCAGCCGCAGGGTAGGTGCCGCCCATGAAGCTGGCAGCGTCGTTGCCCACGGCGTATAGGCCGGCGATCGGGGCTCTTTTGGCGTCGAGCACCTCGCCGTGCGCCGCAGTCGCAAGCCCGACGAAGGTGCCGATGTCACCGGGCCACAGGCGCACCGCATGGAAGGGGCCTTGCCTAAGAGACCCGAGGCAGGGGTTGGGCGTGTGCGTTGCGTCGCCGTTGGCGCGGTCGTAGGGGTCGGCGCCGCGGTTGAAATCGGCATCCGTGCCTGAGCGCGCCAAGGTGTTGAAGTGGGTCACCGTATCCATCAGCGTCGCCGCAGGCATCTGCAGACGTGCCGCCAACTCTGCAAGGCTCGGCGCGGACACCAGATAGCCGCTGCGCTGCCACGCGCCCAACGGCAGCGGTGCGGGAGGTGCCGCGCCCAGGCCGTAGCAGCGCTGCGCACGGTGATCGGCGATCAGCCAGAACGCGGGCTCATCCGGCCCGGTGCCGGCCACACCCAGCATGGCGTGGACGAAGTCGTGGTATGAGGCCGCTTCGTTGGTGAAGCGACGGCCCTCGTGCGTGACCGCAATGATCCCGGGCTTGGCGCGGTCGATGTAGTGGGGAAAGCCGACCACGCCACCACCGGGCTGCGGAACCAGCGAGACGGGTGTCCACGCCGCAGGGCGAGACAGTCCGGTCTGCAAAGCGGCGCCCACGGCCTGCGCCAGCCCCAGGCCATCACCCGTGTTGCTGCTGGGCGCCAGCGTGTGGTGTGTGCGGCCTTGCTGCACGTGCGGATAGAAGCGCTCTCGCAATTCGCGCGCGCCCGGAAAGCCGCCGCACGCCAGCACCACGCCGCGATGCGCGCGGTAGTGCACGGTACGACCTTCCATCTGCACGACCGCACCGCTGACTCGCGCCGGCGCCGCCTCGTCCATCGTCAGGGAGGCGACGCGTGCACCGGTCAAGACCGGAATGCCACGCCGCTTTGCCGCTGCCCACAAGGCTGCGATCACGCCGTTGCCGTTGGCCAGGCGCAGCCCACGTGGGTGTCCGGTGGCTCGTTCCAATGCGTATCGCGCTACAAGGCCTGCGACCTTCAGGGTGGATCGCAGGGAGCGACCCACCTTGAAGAAATGAGGCAGGTCCTCTCCGGCAATCGTCATGCCGCCCCAGAGCATGGTGGTGGACAGGGGCATGCGCAAGCGCACAAGGTCCTTGCCCAGGATGCGCCCATCGACGATGCCTGCCTTCAAGGCGCGCACACCCGAGCTCGCGCCGGGCATTTTCTGGTGGTAGTCAATAGAGCCAGTGGCTAGCACATAGCGCACGCCCATCTCTTTCTCGGCGAAGGCCAACGCGGCGGCGGAGTGGTTGACATACGCGCGGGCCCGCTCGCGTTCAAAGGCGGCGCCGGCAGCAGCTTCAATGTAGGCCAGGGCGTCTTCCGGTGAATCGTGCAGTCCCGCTTCTTTTGCCTGTCGATTACCCGGGATCCAAACCATCCCTTCAGACAAGGCCGTGGTACCGCCAATGGTCTCGGTTTTCTCCAGCAGGACGACCTTCAGCCCTGCCTGGGCGGCTGACAGCGCGGCCATGAAACCCGCTGCCCCTGAACCCACCACAAGAAGATCACATTCCACCGCCTCGGTGGACGAACTTAGTCGACTCATCTGTCAAGCCTTGGGCAAGGCGGCTTTCGCGGCACCGAAGTAGGCCAGGCCCGTGCTGAGCAGGCCGCCGTCGACGTACAGCGTCTGACCGGTTGTCCAGGTGGACTCGGCCAGGAATTGCACCGCACGCGCAATCTCGTCGGCCTGGCCAAAGCGGTTCAAGGGCACCCGCTCGAGGTCATGCCGCAAGACTTCGGGGTCGGAGCGGGTCTTGGCCATGGACTGGCCGTCGGCCGCAGGGGGCGCCTCGATGAGGCCCGGCCCCACGCCGTTGACCAACACGCCGTAGGGCGCCAATTCCACCGCCAGGCTTTGGATCAAGGAGGCCTGCGCCCCCTTTGTGACGCAGTAGGCCAGTTCCGCGGCCCAACCCTGTGCAGCTGCCACCGACGTGATAACGACGATACGGCCTGCGCCGGCCTTGGCCATGCGCTTTGCGGCCGCCTGACACACCAGCGTGGTACCTACGACATTGATGTCCAGCATCCGCTTCAGGCTCTCAGCCTCCAGCTCGAAGAAGGGCGCGGCCTTGCTGATGGCTGCGCAACACACCAGCGCATCGGGCGCTGCGCCGCCGAAGGCCTCATCCACGGCATCGAAGGCCTGGGTGATCGCCTTCGGGTCGGCGAGATCGAGAGGCACCCACTGGGCATGACCATCGCACAGGGTCTGTGTACGCGCACCATCGGCGCGGTCGAGGTTGACCACCTCGGCACCGGAGGAGGTAAACGCTCGGGCAATGGCCTGCCCGATGCCGTTGGACGCGCCCGTGATGACGACGCGACGAATCGATCCGTGACTCATGGCTGGGGC
>NZ_JBILQK010000224.1:0-3103 GCF_044373315.1 Roseateles sp.
GCATCGTGTGCATTCCTTCTGACCAATAGTCAGAGAGAAGTAGACCTTCACGCCCGGCGACGTCGTAGCCATTTCGACGCGAATACGATGTGCCCACTTCAAAGCCCGACGCAATGATCAAGCAATCAAGTTCGTAGTGCACTCCATTGACCCACACGCCCGTTTCATCGATGCGTTCAACGCCGCGACCTTCTGTATCAATGAGATGAGTTCCCGGGTTGTTGTACGACTGCAGGTATTCATCATGAAAGCAAGGACGCTTGCAGAGTTGGCGATACCAGGGCTTGAGTCCTGCCGCTGCTTGTGGATCACGCACGATGCTGTCGACTCGCGCACGAATCTCCGTCATCTTTTCGTCATCGCTCTCCTCATACGCAGCAAGCAGAGTCTCCGGGCCAAACTCCTCCCCCGCCTGCACCTTTTCGATCACGCGATCACGAATGCGCAATGAGATGTCCGTCCAGCCATCTTTGACCAAGTCTTCGTCGGTGAAACCCATCGTCTGCAAAGTGGTGAAGTTCATCATCCATTCGCGCTGCCACCCCGTCCCTAACTTGCTGAACCACTGAGGGTCAATGGCATGGTTGTTGCGTTCGTCAATGGCTGATGGCGTGCGCTGAAAAACAAACAGTTCTTTTGCTGACCGCGATAGATGCGGAATGCACTGCACAGACGTTGCACCTGTTCCGATGATGCCAACACGCTTGTCGGAAAGATTTGCCATCAGAGCACCAGATGGATCGCCGCCTGTGTACTCATAGTCCCAACGACTGGTGTGAAATGCATGACCTTTGAACGACTGGAGACCAGGAATTCCTGGAAGTTTGGCGCGATGCAAAGGACCTGTTCCCATTGCTAAGTGGCGCGCACGGAGTACGTCACCGCGGTCAGTGCGCACGATGTAACGCGATGCATCAGCATCCCAATCAATAGAAGTAATCCCTGTTGAGAACAGTGCACCGTCGTACAAATTGAATGTCGTTGCAATGCGCTTTGCGTGTGCGTGAATCTCTGGTGCTGGCACATACTTTGCTGATGGGACCGTTCCTGTTTCTTCCAACAACGGCAGGTAGATCATTGCCGCGGTGTCACACATGGCGCCGGGGTAACGATTCCAGTACCACACACCGCCAACGTCTCCGGCCTTATCAATGAGACGAACGTCTGAGATGCCCGCTTGCTTGAGGCGAGCACCGGTGACGAGTCCGGCGAATCCTGCACCAACAACAAGAACGGTGACATCTTCATAAATTGCATTGCGATCAGCAGGTCGAACGTACGGATCATCAAGCAGATTAGAGAATCTCCCCGATGGTTCTTGATACTGCTCATTACCATCGGAGCGGATTCGCTTATCGCGCTCTGCGTTGTACTTCTCGCGAAGGTCTTGACGATCTTGTTCGGTCAGATTGACGCTCATAATCCATTTTCTCACAATGAATGGTTTCTCAACATCATCGACAGATGGCTAAGGCGTCGTTGTCGGCACCTCAATTGTCAGAAGGCTTTCAGAAATGGTCTCAAGAACCAACTTTGCACCTTTCTTCCACACATGAATTCCATCCCAACGGTACGAAATGTCATTTGCAATCTCTGGTGACGCACACCATTCATCTGGGCCTTCAATAAACACCGTGCTTGATGGGTTCGATCGAGCTGAGTATCGCAAAAGTTCCGACAGATGTTTTGTTCGATCATCGCTGCGACGTTCCGGTAACGCCTGGGTTCCTTGGCCTTCAACATTTCGTGGACGCATACAAGGAACTTCAAGTAATGCAACTTTGATGCCTTCCTTGGAGAGTGCATTAATGCCCTTTTGCAATTGCGACAAGAAAAGTGCATCAGCCTCGGGAGATTTAAAGGAGTAGTAGCGCTCGGGAGTCTTCAACGTCATGACCTCCCATGCCCCGATAATCACCAATGCAATCTGAGCATTTGATTCCTTAGCTGCCGAGACCCACTTGTCTTCCCAACCATCGCAATGCGCCACTGACATGGAGAAATTCGTCTGCGGGCTGACAACCTCACCACGGTCGAAAATACCGCACCCATTGATGGAGCCATCAGAGAGAACAATGGAATTCTCGACTCCTTTCGGCTGATTGAGGAAAATGGATTCTGCTTGGGAGTCACCCACCAGCACTACACGTCGCGGACCTATGACCTGAGGAAGGGAACTGGGTGTGAATACCTGGTCTGGATTCGTTGTGTCTTTTGCAATCGTTGTTCCTTCGGTGGAAAAGACAATCACACCAGAAGCGACGACGACAATCAATGTTGAGAGAATGCTCGCGATACGCATAAGAGCCCACTTCGTTCGAAATCCGTCTCGAACTCCATTCCAGGTTTCACCGATGACACCCCTGATGATTGGTTGTTCAACTAGTCGGAATGAAAGCTCTGATGCAATTCCCGTGAGGACCAATGCAACTACAAGCGATGTCAACGAGTTCTGTGCATCAGTGAAGACAAAGATTGGCCAATGCCATAGGTAAATTCCGTACGAGCGGCGCCCGATACCAACCAACCACGAGAAACGAAAGAACCCATGGATTGATATCGCATTGGGATGTACCGCGCAAGCCACCAATACAACCGACAACACTGCAACAAAAAATGATCCACCGCGGTAGTAGACACTTCTATTGGCATAAAGGAATGTGGACAGCGCAAGAAGTAGCACAAGACAAGAAAAACCCAGAGCCGACAATCTTTTGTCGGAAATCTGACCGGCGTGTCGACTAGGAGATTCTCGCTTCACCAATTTCCACGGGCTCCACACCAATGCGAGGCCAGCACCCATCAGCAAACCGACGGATCGTGTCGGCGTTGACAGGTACAAGAGATTGCTTCGCGCTTCGTCTCCTGCGACATAAACAAATGCAACGACGAGAGAAACAAGAATTGCAATGCCGAATAATGCTGTTGCTTTCGACAGAACATTTCTCTTTATGCGATAAACGAAGACGAAACACAGCGGCCAGATGATGTACCACTGCTCCTCGACTGCGAGTGACCACATATGTCGCAAGAGCGGAGGGTTGGTTGATGCGAAGTACGGAACATCATTCCAAAAAATTTGCCACCAGTTTGAGACATAAAA
>NZ_JBILQK010000091.1:0-12521 GCF_044373315.1 Roseateles sp.
TAACGCTCTGATCGCGCTGGGCTAGGAGCGCGATGGCGCGCATTTTCAGCGAAAGGGGTTTCCTGGCCTTTTCGACAACCATGAATGCCTGCCGCCGTGGATCAAGCCAAATCCAAGCTGAGGCCCGCGCGCAGATCAGGCCCCAGCTTCTGAAGGCCGGGCAACTGCCCATCGACGCGCCAGGACGGAGCCGGTGCCTGGTCGCTCCAGTATTCATCGAGGCTCTGTATCAGGCCTTGCTTGAACTGGAAAAAGCTGTTGGCGTAGAAGACTTGCCCCGCTTGCTCCACACGCACGAGGCTGTGTACGCGGCCAGCGCCCAGCGGGTTGAGTTCAAGCACATAGAGCGTCCACCCTTCCGGATAGATCGCATTGACATGCACGATCGCCGCGGCACCCTGGAAGCGCTCGGCCGTGGCCCACCAGTTGCAATAGGCTTCGGGGTGCAGCAAGGCCTGAGCTTCACTCCACCGGCGCGCTTGGTAGAGCGCCCAGAAGCGCCGCACCAGGGCTGCCTCAGCGGCTTCGGGGTCGCTCAAGCTTTGCAATGGACCGCCCTGGCTCACTCGTCAGCGGCTGCGGTGTTGAGCAGCGCGACGCCCAGCGATTCGCGGATCTTGTTCTCGATCTCGTGGGCAATGTCGGGGTTCTCACGCAGGAACTCGCGCGCATTGTCTTTGCCCTGGCCGATCTTCTCGCCTTGGTAGGCATACCAGGAGCCCGACTTTTCCACCACCTTGGCCACCACGCCCATATCGATGATTTCGCCTTCGCGGCTGATGCCTTCGCCGTAGAGGATGTCGAACTCGGCTGTCTTGAAGGGAGGCGACACCTTGTTCTTGACGACCTTGACCTTGGTCTCGGAGCCGATCACTTCTTCGCCCTTCTTGATCGATCCGATGCGGCGGATGTCCAGACGCACCGAGGCGTAGAACTTCAGCGCGTTGCCGCCGGTGGTGGTTTCCGGGCTGCCGAACATCACGCCGATCTTCATGCGGATCTGGTTGATGAAGATGACCGTGCAGTTGGTCTTCTTGATGGTGGCAGTCAGCTTGCGCAGCGCCTGGCTCATCAGGCGGGCTTGCAGGCCGGGCAGGGAATCGCCCATCTCGCCTTCCAGCTCGGCCTTGGGTGTCAGTGCTGCAACCGAGTCGATGACGATCAGGTCCACCGAGCCCGAGCGCACCAGCGCATCGACGATCTCCAGCGCCTGTTCGCCGGTATCGGGCTGGCTGATCAGCAGCTCTTGCAGGTTGACGCCCAGCTTCTGCGCGTACTGGATGTCCAGCGCGTGCTCGGCGTCGATGAAGGCGGCCGTGCCCCCAAGCTTCTGCATCTCGGCAATGACCTGCAGCGTCAGCGTGGTCTTGCCCGACGATTCCGGGCCGTAGATTTCGACCACGCGGCCGCGGGGCAGGCCGCCAACGCCCAGCGCGATGTCCAGCCCCAGAGAGCCGGTCGACACCACCTGGATGTCCTCAATGACTTCGCCTTCGCCCAGGCGCATGATGGAGCCCTTGCCGAATTGCTTTTCGATCTGGGCAAGCGCGGCTTGCAGGGCCTTGGCCTTCTCGGCAGCGGCGGCGGTATTGGCTTTGACGGGGGCGTCCATAGATTCTCCTCAGTAGGCTGCGCGCATTATGGCGTGCAATCTGTATATCTGTACAGTAGTTCAGGGCCGCACTCCTGCCAAGTTCTGTCAGCAGTGCGGCGCTCCCTAGAATCAAGGAAGAACAGCCAGAGGCGGAGTCCTCGACGGAGACAGCGAATGCGAATACTGATTGCGGAAGACGACCAGGTGCTGGCCGATGGGCTGCTCCGTTCCTTGCGTGCCTCGGGCTATGCGGTGGATCAGGTCAGTAGCGGCAGTGAGGCCGATGCGGCGCTCGCCTCACACGAATTCGATCTCGTGATCCTGGATTTGGGCCTGCCTCGCCTGCACGGTCTTGAAGTGCTGCGCAAGCTGCGCACACGGGGCTCGGCCACACCGGTCCTGATCTTGACGGCAGCTGACAGTGTCGAGCAGCGCGTCAAGGGCCTGGACCTGGGCGCGGACGATTTCATGGCCAAGCCCTTCTCGCTGCAGGAGCTGGAAGCGCGGGTGCGCGCGCTGACGCGCCGCGGCCTGGGCACGGCGTCCAGCATCATCAAGCACGGCCCGCTGTCCTTCGATGCCACGGGCCGCGTGGCCTATATCAATGACCAGATGATCGAGCTATCCGCGCGCGAGTTGTCCTTGCTGGAGGTGCTGCTGCAGCGCGCCGGGCGCCTTGTCAGCAAGGACCAGTTGGTGGAGCGTCTTTGTGAGTGGGGCGAAGAGGTCAGCAACAACGCCATCGAGGTCTACATCCACCGCCTGCGCAAGAAGATCGAGCAAGGCCCGATCCGCATCGCGACGGTGCGCGGCCTGGGCTACTGCCTCGAGAAGGTGCCGGGCTGAGGCGCCGGGGCTTTGTTGCTGATGCTTACCGGCTTGGCGCCCATCCATGGCCGTCAATAGCGAACAGCGCTCGCTGTTCGGCGAGATCCTCGACTGGCTGCTGGCGCCCCTGCTGGTGATCTGGCCCGTCAGCGTGGCGCTGACTTGGCTGGTGGCACAAGGCATCGCGGCGCGGCCCTACGACCGCGAGCTCGGCGAGATGGCGCGCAATCTGGGTCTGCAGGTCGCAGCGGTCAAGGCTGAGAACGGCAAGCGCTCGCGCTACGCGCTGGCGCCAGAGGCGGCGGCGCTGCTGCGCGCCGATGCGAATGACACCGTCTATTACCAGGTGCTGGGCCTGCGTGGTGAGCTGCTCAATGGCGACTCGCAGCTGCCGGTGCCCGAACTCGAGCCTGGTCAGACCATCGTGCCCTGGGCGGTCCAGTTCCGCGATGAAGAAGTAGCCGGCGAGCCGGTTCGGGTGGCCTATCTGTGGGTGGCACCGGAGGGCATGGCCGGCAGCACCCAGATGATGTTCGTGCAGGTGGCCGAGACCTTGGGCAAGCGCGCGCACCTGACCAACGACATCATCAAGGGCGTGATCCTGCCTCAGTTCGTGATCCTGCCCTTGGCGGTGTTGCTGGTGTGGATGGCGCTGGCGCGCGGCATCGCCCCGCTCAACGACCTGCAGCGCCGCATCCGCTCACGCGAGAGCTCGGACCTGAGCCCGATCGACGAGCGCCGCATCCCTGACGAAGTCGCACCGCTGGTGCGCGCCATCAATGACCTGCTGCAGCGCCTGGATCAATCGCTCAGCGCGCAGAAGCACTTCCTGGCGGACGCCGCGCACCAGCTGAAGACGCCGCTGGCCGGCTTGCGCACGCAGGCCGAGTTTGCGCAGCGCGAGATCGATGAAGGTCGCAGTTCGCCGGCCGAGCTCAAGCGCTCGCTGCAGCACATCTCGCTGTCCAGCCAGCGCGCGGCCCATATGGTGAATCAGCTGCTGGCGATGGCGCGCGCTGAAGACCAGGAGCATGCGATGCGGCGCAGCGAGGTCAATCTCTCCGAGCTGGCGATCGAGACGGTGCGCGACTTCGTGCCGCGTGCCATGGACAAGCGCATCGACCTGGGCTTCGAGGGCCCCGATGAATCCGGCTCGACTCTGCGTATCAACGGCCAGCCGCTGCTGATTCGCGAGCTGATCCGCAATCTGGTCGACAACGCGCTGCTCTACACGCCGGAGCACGGCACGGTGACGGTGCGCGTGGTCGAAGACCCCTTCGGCCAGGTCTCGGTGTTGCAGGTCGAGGACTCTGGCCCCGGCATTCCGGAGAGTGAGCGCGACAAAGTCTTCCAGCCCTTCTACCGCGCCCTGGGCACCAATGTCGATGGCTCGGGCCTGGGCCTAGCCATCGTGCGCGAGATCGTTCAGCAGCATGGCGCCGAGCTGACGCTGGACGAAACCCGCAGCCGCCGCGAGGCGCCCGAAGGCCAGGGGCCGGGCGCGCGCTTTACGGTGCGCTTCGCCGCGCATCCGCTGCAGAAGGGCTGAGGGCTATTTGGCGAACGAGCGCCGGCTCTTGGCGATCGCCAGCAGGATGCCCAGGCTCAGGCCCAGCATCACCATCGCGGTGCCGCCGTAGCTGATGAAGGGCAGCGGCACGCCCACCACGGGCAGGATGCCGCTGACCATGCCCATATTGACGAACACATAGGTGAAGAAGCTCAGCGTGATGGCGCCGGCCATCAAACGGCCGAACAGGCTGGGCGCCTGAGCTGCGATCCACAGCCCGCGCATGATCAGCGCGGTGAAGCCGGTCAGAAGCGCCAAGGCGCCGAGCAGGCCGAACTCCTCGCCATAGGCCGCGAAGATGAAGTCGGTGGTGCGCTCGGGGATGAACTCCAAATGCGTCTGGGTGCCCTTCATGAAGCCCTTGCCGGTGATGCCGCCGGAACCGATCGCGATCTCGCCCTGGATGATGTGGAAGCCTTTGCCCAGCGGGTCCTTGTGCGGGTCCAGTAGCGTGCAGACGCGGTTCTTCTGGTACTCGCGCAGCACCGGCCACTCGAGCTCGGGCTGGCAGATCCGCTCCTCGCTCACCACCAGCGCCGCGATGCCCAGCAGCGCCACGCTCATCGCCGGCACGATCAGGCGCCAGCTTAGGCCGGCGAAGTAGATGACGTACAGGCCCGCCGCCAGGATCAGCAGCGAGGTGCCCAGATCGGGCTGCTTGGCCACCAGGACGACCGGCACCGCCAGGATCAAGGCGGCCACGCCGAAATCCAGCGGGCGCAGCTGCCCTTCACGCTTCTGGAACCACCAGGCCAGCATCAGCGGCACCGCGATCTTCAGCAACTCGGAGGGCTGGATCACTATGCCCACATTGAGCCAGCGCGTGGCCCCCTTCTTGGTGATGCCGAACAGCGCGGTGGCGATCAGCAGCGCCACGCCCACGGTGTACAGCGGCACCGCCAGACTCATCAGGCGCTGCGGCGGCGTCTGTGCCACCACCAGCATGATGATGCAGGCCAGCACCATATTGCGGGCGTGGTCCACGAAACGCGTGCCATGGTCGAAACCGACCGAGTACATGCTCAGCAAGCCGAGCGCGGCCAGACCCAGGATGATCGCCAGCAGCGGGCCATCGAAGCCCTCCAGCCAGGGGCGCAGACGCTGGCGCAGTGGCGCCTTGCTGATCACGGCGTTCATCGGCTGGCTCCTTGTGCCGGCGAAACGGATGCGGCCTGTGCCGGCGCTGGTGCCGATGCGACGGGCTTGGGCGGCCTGATTGGGGCGGGGCTGCTTGCGGGCTTCGGCACGGCACTGGCCGCACCGGATCCATCGGACGCGCTGGCCGCCCGCTGGCCCGGCAAGGGCAGCTCAAGTGCCACGCGAGGCTTGCCCACCGGCGCCGAGCTCTTGCCCTGCTGGGTCAGCAGAATGTCTTCTTCGCTCGGGTACTGGCCGGCCAGCAGATAGTCGAACACACGCCGCGCAATCGGCGCTGCCGAGGTCGAACCCCAGCCGGCGTTCTCGACGATCACGGCCAGCGCGACGGACGGCGCCTCGGCCGGTGCGAAGGCGACATACAGCGAGTGGTCGCGTTTGCGCTCGTCAGCCTTGACGTCCTTGTACTTCTCGCCGGCCCGCAGGCCGACCGCCTGCGCGGTGCCGGTCTTGCCGCCGCTGGTGTAGGGCGCACCCATGAAGACGGCGCGCGAGGTGCCCTCGGTCGTCACGCCATGCATCGCGCTAAGGATCACCTGCACATCGGCGGGCTTGAGCGGCAGTGGCTGCAGCGCGTCGCTGGCCACGCGGCGACGCTCATGCTTGACCACGTCCTCGATCTCGCGCACCAAGCGCGGCTTGAATCGCTGTCCGCCGCTGGCCACTGTTGCATAGGCATTGGCCAGCTGCAGCATCGTGAAGCTGTTGTAGCCCTGGCCGATGCCCAGCGAGATGGTCTCGCCGGCGAACCATTTCTGGTTCGCCGGACTCTTGGCGAAGTAGCGCCGCTTCCAATCCTGCGAGGGCAGAACGCCGGTGACCTCGCCCAGCAGATCGATTTCGGTGCGGCGGCCCAGGCCGAAAGGCTCGAGCTCGTCATGGATCAGGTCCACGCCCATCTCGTTGGCCAGGCTGTAGAAATACACGTTCGACGAGCCGACGATGGCCAGCCGCATGTCCTTGGGGCCGGGCCTGTCGGTCTCCGGGCTGCCGAAATTGCGGCCGCCGAAGCTGTAGATCAGGTTGTCCATCACGATCGTGCCCGGCGCGCGCTTGCCGCTGTTGAGCGCGGCCATTGCCATCAAGGGCTTGTAGGTCGATCCCGGCGGGTAGGTACCGCGCAGAGCCCGGTTCAGCAGCGGCTTGTCGAGGTCCTCGTTGAGCTCCCGCCAGCTGTCCACATCGATGCCGTCGACAAAGAGATTGGGGTCGAAGGTCGGCTTCGAGACGAAGGCCAGCACCTCGCCGTTGCGCGGATCGATGGCCACCAGTGCGCCGCGGCGGTCTTTGTAGAGCTCTTCCACCAGCGCCTGCAGCCGGATGTCGATCGACAGCACCAGCGTGTTGCCCGGCGTCGGCGGGCGGTGTGCCAGCCGACGCACGGCGCGGCCGGCAGCGCTGGTCTCGACCTGTTCGAAGCCCGTGATGCCGTGCAGCTCGCGTTCATAGGCCTGCTCCAGGCCCAGCTTGCCGATGTACTCGGTGCCGCGGTAGTTGGCCAGCTCTTCTTCGCTCCAGTCCTCCATGGCCTTCTTCTCGGCCACATTGATGCGGCCGATGTAGCCGATCAGGTGGCTGCCCACCTCGCCCAGCGGGTAGCTGCGGAACAGCCGGGCCTTGATCTCCACGCCAGGAAAACGGTAGCGCTGCGCAGTGAAGCGCGCCACCTCCACATCGCTGAGCTTGGTGCGGATGGGCAGCGACTCGAAGTGCTTGCTCTCATCCAGCAGGCGCTTGAAACGGCGGCGGTCGCGCGGCTGGATCTCGACCACCTCGGCCAGGCTGTTGATGGTGCTCTCCAGGTCCTTGACGCGGCTGGGCTGGATTTCCAGCGTGTAGGCTGAGTAGTTGCTGGCCAGCACGATGCCGTTGCGGTCCTTGATCAGGCCGCGGTTGGGCACGATGGGCACCACCGCCACGCGGTTGCTCTCGGCCTGCTCCAGGAGTTCCTCATGCTTGGTGACCTGCAGATAGAGCAGTCGTGCGACAAGCAGGCCGAAGCAGAACAGGACGAAGCCCGCGGCCACCACCGCCCGCAGGCGAAAGCGCGAGGCTTCGCGCTCAACGTTGTTCAGCACGGTCATGGCTGGGCGGTCACCGGCAATTCACAGCGGACGATGCGCGTCGGGATCGGGCGCGCGGCGCTGGGGGGCCAGCAGCAGCACGCTGGCCAGCGGCCACAGGGCGGCCTCCAACAGCGGCGCCAGCAGCAGCCACCAGCTGGGCCACATGCCGCCCACCGCCATGCGCACCAGCAGCGAGACGGCGTGGGCCAGGACGAACAGCGGCAGCACATGCAGGGCCTGTTCAAGCGGGCCGAACCAGGGCAGGCGGCGATGCAGGCTCACCGCACCGAAGCTCAGGATGCTGTAGGCCAGCGCATGCTGGCCCAGCAGGGCGCCATGGTGCACATCCACCAGCAGGCCGAACACAAAGGCCCAGCCCACGCCGACGCGGCGTGGCTGGTGCACGTTCCAGAACACCAGGATGAGCGCCAGGACGTCGGGCATGGCCGGTTGCCGGCCCATCGGCACCATGTCGGCGGCTAGGCCAAGCAGCAGCGTGAAGGCGATGAAGAAGGGGTTGGCGGGCAGCAGCAGCTGACCCGTGCCGCGCGGCATGATCATCGAGTGCGCCCCTTTCCGATCGGTGCCGAGGCGGCCGCCGCGGCAGCTTCTGCGCGCACTGGCAAGAGCTCCTGCTGCGGCAGCAGCACCAGCACATGGCGCGCGGTTTCGGCGCGGGCCACCGGCGTCAGCGCCACGCGGGCGAAGCTGCTGTCGCCGCGCCGTTCGACATGGCTGACGCGCGCCACCGGCAATCCGGGCGGATAGAGGCCATCCAACCCCGAAGTGGTCAGCAGATCGCCCTCGCGCACATCGGCATTGGCGGCCATGAAGCGCAGCTCCATGCCGCTGCCATCGCCCAGTCCGAAGGCCACGCCGCGCTCCTGGCTGCGGGTGTTCAGCACCGGGATGGCGGCGTCCTTGTCGGCCAGCAGCGTCACCTCGGACGACAGCGTGTAGACCCGCGTCACCTGGCCCAGCACGCCGGCATCGTTGATCACCGGCGCGCCCGGCGGCATGCCCTGGGCGCTGCCGCGGTCGACGACGACGCGGCGCGAATAAGGATCGGTGGCTTCGTACAGCACTTCGGCGGCGAGCGACTTGACCGTCAACGCCGGGCGCAGGCCCAGCAGTGCGCGCAGGCTGGCATTCTCGGCCTGCAGCTGCTCGGTGCGGCCCAGCTTCTCGGCCTGCAGCACCAGCTGGCGCCGCGCCTGATCCTCGGCGGCCATCGCACTTTCGGTGCCACGCAGATAGTCCTGCAGCCGCTCCCAGCCGTCCACCGGGCTGAGCAGCAGACGCTGGACCGGGTGCAGCACCAGGGCCAGACCGGCGCGCGCCGGCTCAGCCAGCTTGAAGCGGGCATCGGCCACCATCATCAGCACCGCGGCTGCTGCACACAGCAGCAGCTTGGTCAGCGCCGAGGTGCCCTGGCGGAAGAAGGGAGGGGGGCTGCGATCAAGGGTGCCGAGTGGCATGGCGAAAGGCGTGATCGCGTTGCACAGTCTATTGGCCGTAGCGAGCGGGCGTCAGGCTAGGCGGACGGCGCACAGCAACCGGAACGTACTTCCTGTACGTGAGGATTGCGAGCACCGCCCAACGACGCATGAGGTCCGCGCGGTAGGCCACTCTTACTCGGAAGTGAAGATGGAGCCGAGGCGCTCCATGCGCTCCAGCGCCATGCCACAACCCCGCACCACACAGGTCAGCGGATCTTCGGCCACCAGCACCGGCAGGCCGGTCTCCTCGGCCAGCAGGCGGTCCAGGTCGCGCAACAGCGCGCCACCGCCGGTCAGCATCATGCCGCGCTCGGCGATGTCGGCGCCGAGTTCGGGCGGGGTCTGCTCCAGCGCGTTCTTCACCGCGGAAACGATCTGGTTCAGCGGGTCGGTCAGCGCTTCTAGGATCTCGTTGCTGGAGATCGTGAAGCTGCGTGGCACGCCTTCGGAAAGGTTGCGACCCTTGACTTCCATCTCGCGCACCTCGGAGCCCGGGAAGGCGCTACCGATGTTCTTCTTGATCGCCTCGGCGGTGGGCTCGCCGATCAACATGCCGTAGTTGCGGCGGATGTAGTTGATGATGGCCTCGTCGAACTTGTCGCCGCCGACGCGGACGCTGCCCTTGTAGACCATGCCGCCCAGCGAGATCACGCCGACCTCGGTGGTGCCGCCGCCGATGTCTACCACCATCGAACCGGAGGCTTCCGACACCGGCAGACCGGCGCCGATCGCTGCGGCCATCGGCTCCTCGATCAGGTAGACCTCGCTGGCGCCGGCGCCCAGCGCCGATTCGCGGATGGCGCGGCGCTCGACCTGGGTCGAGCCGCAGGGCACGCAGATGATGATGCGCGGGCTCGGCTTCAGCATCTTGGTGTCGTGCACCATCTTGATGAACTGCTTGAGCATCTGCTCGGTGACGGTGAAGTCGGCAATCACGCCGTCCTTCATCGGGCGAATCGCCTCGATATTGCCCGGCACCTTGCCCAGCATGGCCTTGGCCTCACGGCCGACGGCCTGGATGGTCTTCTTGCCGTTCGGGCCGCCTTCGTGGCGGATCGCGACGACCGAGGGCTCGTCGAGCACGATGCCCTTGCCGCGAACGTAGATCAGGGTGTTGGCGGTGCCGAGGTCGATGGCGAGATCGGTCGAGAAATAGCGGCGCAGGGAGGCGAACATGGTCTTGTCAGGGAAGCCAGAGCCCGGTTTTTAAACCTGGGTGCCACAGAGAAGCGGCGGGTTCTGGCTGGGGCTGTCGGTCGAAAAAACAGTGCAGCCCTGGGGGGCTGCACTGCGGTATGGGGCCATGGGCCGCGGCGCCGGGCCCGAACTGCCGGATCGCCTATGCGCCGCTTGTCATGGAGATAAGGGGAGATAATAACCGAACCCCCCATGAATGAACCTGCGGCAAGCCCTTGCCGGGCCTAGTTTTTTGCCCCCTGTTGAACCCTGAGGAACTGCACTTCCCATGGCCCTGACCCCCCAAGACGTGAGTCGCATCGCCCACCTGGCGCGCCTGGAGCTTTCTGAGGCTGAGCGGGGCGCCCTGCTCGGCCAGTTGAACGGCTTTTTTTCCATCGTCGAGCAGATGAGCGCGGTGGATACGGCCGGCGTTGAGCCGCTGTACACGCCGCTGTCGGCGGTGCAGGACGTCCAGCTGCGCCTGCGCGAGGACCGTGTCACCGAGACCAACCAGCGCGAGCTCAACCAGCGCAGCGCCCCGGCCGTCGAGGACGGCCTGTTCCTTGTTCCCAAGGTCATTGAGTGATGGTGTCCCCGATGAAGCCTTTGCATGAAATGGGCGTGGCCGAGCTGGGCCGCGCGCTGGCCGCCAAGAGCGTCTCCAGCACCGAACTGAGCCAACATCTGCTTGCGCGTGTTACCGCGGCGCAAGCGCTGGGCGCCTTCCTGCATGTCGATGCCGAGACCGCCCTGGCTGCCGCCGCAGCGGCGGATGCCCGCCGCGCCGCCGGCGAGACCGGCGCCCTGCTGGGCGTGCCGCTGGCGCACAAGGACATCTTCGTCACCGCCGACATGCCCACCACGGCCGGCTCCAAGATCCTGGCCGGCTACCGCAGCCCCTTCGACGCCACCGTGGTGGCGCGGCTGAACGCCGCCGGCACGGTGTCCTTGGGCAAGCTCAACTGCGACGAGTTCGCGATGGGTTCGGCCAACGAAAATAGCGCCTACGGCCCGGCCCACAATCCCTGGGACCTCAGCCGTGTGCCCGGCGGCTCCTCGGGCGGCAGCGCCACCGCCGTGGCCGCGCGCTTGGTGCCCGCCGCCACCGGCACCGATACCGGCGGATCGATTCGCCAGCCCGCCAGCTTCACCGGCATCACCGGCATCAAGCCGACCTACGGCGTCTGCTCGCGCTACGGCATGATCGCCTTCGCCTCCAGCCTCGACCAGGCCGGCCCGATGGCGCGCAGCGCCGAAGACTGCGCGCTGCTGCTGTCTGCGATGAGCGGCTTCGACGAGCGCGACGCCACCAGCGTGCAGCAGCCGGCGCAGGATTTCCATGCGCAGATGCTGGCCGCACGCGAAGGCGCCACCGCGGCCCAGCCGCTCAAGGGCTTGCGCATCGGCCTGCCCAAGGAGTTCTTCCCTGCCGCGCTGTCCGCCGATGTGAACGGCGCGGTGCGCCAAGGCCTTGCCGAGCTGGAGAAGCTGGGCGCCACGCTGGTGGATGTGAGCCTGCCGCGCACCGAGCTGGCCATCCCCGTCTACTACATCATCGCGCCGGCCGAGGCCAGCTCGAATCTCTCGCGCTTCGATGGCGTCAAGTTCGGCCACCGCGCGAGCGCTTTTGACGACCTGCTGGACATGTACAAGAAGACCCGCGCGGAGGGCTTCGGGCCTGAGGTCAAGCGCCGCATCATGATCGGCAGCTATGTGCTCTCGCACGGTTACTACGACGCCTACTACCTGCAGGCGCAGAAGCTGCGCCGCATGATCGCCGACGACTTCCAGCAGGCCTTCACACAGTGCGATCTGATCGCCGGCCCGGTGGCGCCAACGGTGGCCTGGAAGGCGGGCGAAGGGGCTGACGATCCGGTCAAGGCCTATCTCGCCGACATCTTCACGCTGCCTGGCTCGCTGGCCGGCCTGCCCGGCATGAGCGTGCCGGTGGGCTTCGGCGAAGGCGGCATGCCCGTGGGCCTGCAGCTGATCGGCAACTATTTCAAGGAAGGCCAGCTGCTGCACGCCGCGCATGCGCTGCAGCAACACAGCGACTGGCACAGCCAAGCGCCGAGCCTATGAAGCGACGTGGCCTGCTGTGCGCTGCCGTTGGCGCCGCCACCGGCCTGCCCTCGCTGCAGGCCTGGGCGCAGCCGGCTGTTGTGCCAAAGCCTGATGCCACGCCGCTGGTGTTGGAGAACACCGTCGCCCATCTGCTGACCGCGCGTGAGAGTGCTCGCGTCTACCCGATCTGGGTCGACCTGCCTCGCTCTTACGGCGAGCCGGAGTCTGCCCGGCGCCGCTATCCGGTTGTCGTGGCCGCCGACGCTCCCTGGAGCCATGCCTATTTGCGCACCATCCGCAACTTCGTGGGCCGGCGTGGCCAGAATATCGAGGACTTCATCTTGGTTGGCTTGGCACCGGAGCAAGGTCTCAGCCACCTCGACTACCGCGCGCGCGACTACACGCCCAGCGATCCCCACCGTCGCCCGGGAAAGGGCGGCCAGCACTATCGCTGCGACGCCCGGCGCCAGGTTTTCATCGGTCACTCCTACGGTTCGCTGCTGGGGCTGCATGTGATGCTCAGCCAGCCCGAGCTGTTCGGCCACTACATCCTGGGCAGCCCCAGC
>NZ_JBILQK010000202.1:0-3083 GCF_044373315.1 Roseateles sp.
GCCTCTTCGAAACAGCGCGCGCGGCGCTCTGGATCGCCATCGCGTGCAGCCAGCTGAGCGAGGGTCATCCAGCACCTGCGGCGAGCCGCTCCAGACAGCGAGCGATCGGAGCCCGCCTGCTCGAGCATCATGCGTGCCTTGCCCCAAAGCTGACGTTCTGCAAGCGCCTGGCCGAGGGCGTAGACAAAACACACGTCGCGAGGGAAGCGCTGGACGGCCAACTCAAGGCGCTGCAACCATTCAGGACCCAAACCAGGCATCACCAGCACAAGTGCCTCGGCAAGTTCCGTGCGCTCCTCGGCAGACAAGTCTTCGATCTGGTCCCAGAAGGGGCGCAGCCAGCCCCGACCATCATCAAGCGCACCCAAAGCTGCGGAGCAGCGTGCAGCGCGTCCGGCAACGAACACTTCCCGGCGGTCAGCGTTGTCCAGTTGCTGCCAGATGGCGCGCAGCTGGTCAGCATCTCTTGCAGCATCGAGCGCCTCACAAGCCAGCGAGCGCAGGAGCCCCTGTGCGGCCATCTTGGAAAAGGCCTGATGCTTGGCGAGCAAACGAGCCGTGCGAAGCGCCTCCAGAGGCTGCCTTGCCAAGCGAGCGGCTTGCAGCTTGAGCCGCAAGGCCTGAGTGCGTCGAGCCACGCCCGGACCCAACTCGGACAGAAGTCGCAGCGCGCGATCAGCGTCCCGGTCCTCCAGCGCCCACTCCGCCGCCATCAAGCGAGCACCATCCTCCAGAGCCTTGCCTTGCCCTGTGGTCTGACTGCGGCTCAGGGACTGAGCCAACTCGTCATCGCGGCGGCGACGATCCTGCATGCGATGCGCACTTTGCGCCACCATCAGATGCGCCAGTGACATGAAAGCAGCATCTTCAGCCAGCTCAGGCGTCTGCACCTGAATGCTCAAGGCCTTCTGGGCCGCTTTTTGAGCGCGGCCATAGCGTCCACCAAAGAACTCCGCCAACGCCTCACGCAAGGCCAGCTGCGCACTGCGCTCCCGTTGACCCAGCCGCCATTCACGGGCGCGCCGCGGCAAGCTGGTGAGGGAACTGATGGCCTGGATCACAGTGACCAAGGCAAAGCAGCCGCCAACCAGGGTCAGAAGGAACAGGTTCAAGGACACATCAAGACGCCAGCCATGCCAGTAAAGGCTGACGAGGCCGTCATTGCTGCCCAAGGTCAGAGCGGCCACCACGGCCACCACGAACAAGAGAACCAGCCAGATCACGCTACGCATAGGAACCCTAGTGACGTCCTGCTTCAGCGGCCGGCGCCAGCGGCGGCCAATGCAGCCAGCGTGTCATCGGGACGGGGCACGTTGACCTGTCGGGCCTGCCCGACCACCTGGCGCAGCAAGTCGCTGGCAGCTTGCACCTTGCGCGATCGCCCGTCGAAATACCGATCCAGGATCGTCAGCGTATCGCGCAGATCCGTCTGCGCCGTATCGAACTGCCGGCTCAGCAGCGCCAGACGCGCATTGAGCAGTCGAAGCTTGGCGTTCTCGCGAAGGAAGAAGGTCTGGTCAGGTGCCAGCAGCATGGCCTCGGGATGATCGATGCGCGTCACGCGCAGCAGGCCCTTCGCCTCGATCCAGACCTGTCCGACCAGATCCTGCCAGCGCTGCTGGGCCTGTTCCCACCAGTCGCCCGTTGGCGCAGCGGCAACGGGCGCGGCGGCTGAGGCTGCACGCTCACTCCGGCGCTGTCGCACCGCCTGCTGCTCAGCGCTCTTGTCAGCCGAAGACAGCAGCGGCAACTCGTCCAGCAAGCGCACCACTTCGTCGAGCTTGATGGTCAGCGTCGAGACATCGGCCACGCTGATGGCCTTGACCCGGTCCAGATCCCGGGCCACAGCGCGGCGCACGCCGTCCAGCCGCGGTTGCTTGTAGCGCTGTAGACGCTCGTCGGCTTGCCTCAGGGTCGCCACCATGGGCTCGGCACTGCCCGTGATGCTGCTCTGCTGCATCGCCACGCGAATGGACGCCTCGATATCACCGATGACATTCTCATCACGCGAGCGGGACATCGACTGGATCAACTCCTCCAGTTGACCGCGCTGCAAGGCGACCTCAGCCAAACGCGCATCCAGCAGCGCAATCTTGGCAGCACTGTCACGACTCAATTCCTGAGCCGCCCTGGCGAGCGCCCGGGCTTCGCTGGCTTCGCTCTGGCTGCCGGCCTGCCGGCGCACCAACTCGCGCTCCAGGTCCTTGAGCTTCTCCTGCCCTTGCCATGCAAGGGTCACGGCGACCACACTGATCACGCCCAGGCTCGAGGTCAGGATCAACTGCCATGGGATTGGCTGTCGCCCGCCCGGCGCTGAGGCGGCCTGAGGTGGTGATTCCGGCGGGGCCGGCACGTCGTTGGAGGGGGTTGCTGCAGGGTCGCTCACGGTCTGATCGATTGTAGAGCTCAGGTCTGAAGGCTCATCAGTGCCTGGGCGACGGCCTGCGGCTGCGGTCGCGCCAAAACCACATGCCCAAAGCCAAGCCCCTGTGCGCGTGCAGCAATCCGTGCATGGGTGGCCACGCACAGGCTGGAACTCCAGTCCGCCTGCGGAGCCAAGCGTTGCTGCAGGCAGTCCACGGCTTCGGAACTGCTGAACAGCCACACATGTGCAGCTGGCCATGCCAGTGCCTGAGTCAGCACCTCCTGCTCCGCCTGCTGCAACTGAGCGCAACGCCGCTGATACACGCTGCGGTAACGCACTTCCGCCCCACGCTCACGCAGCCGCTCACCCAACCAGTCACGCCCGCCCTCGCCTCTCAGCACCAGGGCCAAGCGCCCCTGCCAATCAAGTCCGGACAATCGGGGCCACAGGTTTTCGGAGTCAAGGCTGGGGGCGTCGTCGGCCGGCTGCACGATCTGGCTCGAAGGCACGCCCGCCGCTAGCAAGGCCTTGGCGCTGCCCGGCCCCACCGTGGCAGCCAGGGTCTGCGCCGGCCAGGGCGCCCCGGTCGGTCGCCAGGCGAAAAACTCCGCCACCGCATTGGGGCTGACGAACATGGCCAGGGCCGACTGAGGCAACTCGGCCCAGGCCCGCTGCGCTTCGGCTGGATCCGCCGCCGCCGCAATCTCGATCAGCGGCA
>NZ_JBILQK010000229.1:0-3082 GCF_044373315.1 Roseateles sp.
AGGCCAACGTCCCCACCCTGGCCATGGCCCGCGCGCTGGAAGAAGTCACCGATGGCCAGCCGGTGGAGCACCTGCCCGGCAGCATCGGCCGCTTCGCCGACACCGACGAACGCACGATGGTGGTGGTCCACAAGGAAGGCGTGTTGTTCAAGCAGGTGCTGGCCGAAGAAACGGAGAGCTGAAGCCATGGGCACCAAGAGCAAAGCCATCGCCGCACCGAGCATCGACCAGGACTGGCAAGCGCAGAGCGACCTGCGCACGCTGGCCGAAGCCCGCGCTATCAAGGCCGACCCCAAGCGCATGGAAGCCGTGCGCCGGGTGGCCGAACACCAGATGCGCGCCGCCGCCGCGGCTGCATCGGAAGTCACCAAGGACTGACCCATGAAGCTGACCCCTGAAGAACTGGCCGCCCTGTCCCCCGAGGAAGCCGCGGCCCTGCAAGGCGACGACGCCACCGATGCCCTGAACACCATGGGCGACACCGTGCTGACCGCCGAAAGCGTGGACCTGGAAGCCATCCAGGCCGCCAGCAGCGAAGAAGGCGAGGGCGCTGAAGAAGGCGCCGATGGCGGTAACGTTTCCACCCCGGAAGCCACCACCGAGCAGGCCGCCGCAGCCCTGGAAGAACTGGCCCCGGCCGCCGAAGCAGCGCCGGCCCTGCCCACGTTCGAGGTGCCCGCCACAGACTTCAAGGCCCAGCGCGAGACGCTGCGCGCCGAGAAGCGCGACTTGGCCAAGCAGTGGAGCGACGGCACGCTGTCCGACGAGGACTACCACGCCAAGCTGGACGAGGTGGACGACAAGATGGCCACGCTGCTGACCGAGCAGACGCGGGCCGACACGCTGCGCGAGGTCAACGAGCAGAACGCCCGCCGCGTGGCCGAGGCTGCTGAAGCGGCTGAACTGCAGGCCTTGCAGGCGCTGGCCAAGGCGAGCAAGGCGGCCCGTCAGATCGACTACGGCGCCGACGCCGCGGCTGCATCGCAGTTCGACATGCTTTTCAGCGCCACCAAGGCCGACCCCGCCAACGCCAAGTTGACACCCGCCGCCCTGGCCGACAAGGCGCACAAGGCCGTGCTGGCGCTGCGTGGCATCAGCACCGCTGCCCCGGCACCAGCACCGGCCCCCAAGCCGGCCGCAGCACCCGCCGCGCCGCGCAACGTGCCGCCCAGCATCGGTGGCCTGCCTAACGCCGCGGCTTCCGTGGTGCAGGACGACATGCTGGCGCAGTTCAACAAGCTGAGCGGTGTCGACGCCGAGGAATTCCTGGCCCGACTGCCCGCCAACCAGGTGGAGCGTTTGCTGCGCACCACCGACAACCTGGGCCTGCACTGACATGGCCCAGCGCGACGGGGTTTCCGTGGACGTGCGCGTGACCGAGACGCTGCAGCTGGAGGTGCCGGGCGTCCACGGCCCCGAGCGCGTTTCCATCACGGTCGAGCACAAGAGCGGCCAACTGGCGCGGCTTCGCGTCAGGGCCGGCGACAACGTGACCATCAAGCGACCCGCGAGAAAAGAGCCCGTGCACGGTTGACAAACCGGCTTCGCATGGGACAGTGATTCTGTAATGGCCCGTTTTGCGGGCTTCTTTGGACCGCGCAGGAGTGCGGCTGTGGCCTTCACCTGGAGGTAATCATGGCCCGCACCACCGTTCTCCCGAGCGACCCGTCTGCACTCAAGGTGTGGGCTTCCAAGGTCGCACTCGATTCCACCAAGAAGCAGTACTACGCCAAGATGACGGGCCGCGAAGGTTCGTCCATGCCCGTCATCACCAAGACCGACCTGGAAACCAAGCCGGGCGACGAGGTGACGACCACGCTGATCGCCAAGCTGCGCGGCAAGCCCGTCGAAGGCGCCGAGAAGCTGGCCGGCCGCATCATGCGTTTGTCGAGCGCGACCCACAAGATGCGCATCGACAAGCACCGCCAGGCCGTCAACGTCGGCGACGTGATGGACCAGAAGCGCGTGAACTGGTCGATTCCCGAGCAGGCCCGCGACCGCCTGAGCGACTACATGGCCGAGGTGCTGGACGAGCAGTTGACCATGACCGCGGCCGGCGCGCGTGGCACGGGCGACGAGATCCAGCACTACCCCGTGGGCTACGGCGGCTTCCCCAACACCTTCCGCGCCCCCGATGCGCAGCACCTGATGACCTGGGATGGCACGCGCGCCGACAAGACCGCGCTGACCGCCTCGGACAAGTTTGGCGTGAACGTCATCGAGAAGCTGGTCCTGCGCACCAAGCGCCAGATCGGTGGCCAGCCCGACAAGGCGCTGAAGATGGAACCGATCGCCGTCAACGGCGGCAAGCACTTCGTCTACCTGGCCTGCCCCGAGTCGATGTACGACCTGCGCCGCGAAACTGGTGAAGCCGGCTGGCTGGCCTACGAGAAGGCCAAGGTCACGGCGGTGGGCACGGACAGCCCGCTGTTCAAGGCCGGCGCCGTCTACATCAACGGCACGCTGGTGGACGAAGCGCAGACCTGCGTGAAGTTCTCGGACGGCGGTTCGGGCGGCACGCTGCCTTACGCCCGGAACATGCTGCTGGGCGCCAACGCGGTGGCCGTGGCCTACGGCACCCGCACGCAGCGCGACAACATGCGTTTCGAGCTGATGGAAGCCGACGAGGACTACGGCGAGGAAGGCGTGGTGATCGTTCGCATGATCGCCGGCTTCGACAAGTGCCAGTTCAACGGCATGGACTTCGGCTCCATCGCCAACGACATCGCTTTCACCGCCGCGACCTGATGCAGCCCTGGGCTGGCAACGGCCCAGGCTCCACACCCCTGAACACATAGGAGCGCCATCATGGCCCTGTTCAAGAGCACCCAAATTGCCGCGAAGGCACCCATCCCCACGGCCGACCGCGCCGTGGAGATCATCCCCATCTTCGGCGACTTCACCGTGCCCGCTGGCTTCGCGGCCAACGACGTGGTGGAAATGTGCCCGCTGCCTGCCGGTTACGTGCCGGTGGACCTGATCGTGGACGGCGCTTCGCTGGGCGCCACCGTGACCGGTGACGTGGGCATCGTGACCGGCGTGTACGACGCCGCCCTGGACCTGGTGGGCGCGGCCCGCAACT
>NZ_JBILQK010000203.1:0-3018 GCF_044373315.1 Roseateles sp.
TGCCCAGACGGATGCCGCGCGACTTGTCAGTGGTCTTGCGGATCATCTGCTCGACCGAGACATCGGTGCCAGGGTTGGCCTTGTAGAAACCGCTCTTCTCGGTCATCTGGTACGAGGCCATCGTCAGTGGCAGGTAGCCGGTGCGCTGGTGGCTCTTGGCGGCTTCCTCGACCTTGGACAGGTGGGCGAAGAACTGGGCCACGCCCTTGTACTCCTCGGCCTTCTTGCCCGACATCACCCACAGGCTGGCGCCACCGATCACGGTGTTCTGCGGCGCGCCGGGAACATCGTGGTAATAGGGCAAGGTAGAGATGCCGAAGGCGAACTTGGCGTTGCGCTTGGTGTTGCCGTACAGCGCGGAAGAGCCCGTGGTCATCGCGCACTCGCCGGAGACGTAGGTGGCATCAGCCGAATTGCCACGGCCCTTGTAGACGAACAGGCCCTGCTTGGACATATTGGCCAGGTTCTCGATGTGGCGCACATGCAGAGGCGAGTTGAAAGCCAGGCGCGCATCGGTGCCACCGAAGCCATTGCCCTTGGTTGCGAACTCAACGTTGTGCCAGGCGGAGAAGCTCTCCAGCTGGGTCCAGCTCTGCCAGCTGGTGGTGAACGGGCACTTGTGGCCGCTGGCCTTCAGCTTGGCGGCCACCAGGGCCACTTCCGACCAGGTCTTGGGCGGCTGGTTGGGGTCAACACCGGCGGCCTTCAGCGCGTCCTTGTTGTAGTGCAGGACGGTGGTGGAGCTGTTGAAGGGGAAGGACAGCATCTGGCCATTGGGCGCGGTGTAGTAACCGGCCACGGCAGGCACATAGGCCTTGGGGTCGAAGGTCACGCCGGCCTTCTTCATCAGTTCGCCGACCGGCACGATCGCGCCCTTGCTGGCCATCATCGTGGCGGTTCCCACTTCGAAGACCTGCAGCACATGAGGCGCATTGCCGGCGCGGAAGGCGGCGATGGCGGCTGTCATCGACTCGTCATAGCTGCCCTTGAAAGTCGGGACGATCTTGTAGGCGGTCTGGCTGGTGTTGAAGTCCTTGGCCAGGTCATTGACCCACTCGCCGAGCGCGCCGCCCATCGAGTGCCACCATTGAATTTCGGTCTGCGCCTGGACGGGAGCCAGGAATGCGGCCATCAGGGCTGCTGCGGTCAGTTTCAGTTTCATGAAGGAAGTCTCCTAGAGGGCAAAAGGGCGCCAAGGCTAGCGCTTTTGTATGACAGAGATGTTGTGCCTGTGCGTGCCATCTTGTCGGGCCGAAGTGTCTCTCGGCTCGGGGCAGGCTGTCGCGCAAGGCTGGATCTTTGTTTTCGTCCGCCGGTGATTGTTGTTCGAAACGTTTCGTATTGTGTGCGAATTTTCCATGTATCGATTCGTTTGCTTTCGTATTAGACTCGGCCGGTCAATGCATTCATCAAGATGGCCGCGAGCGAATTGAACTCGAACCCGAGACAGCTGAGGCTGCTGGACGTCGTCAGGCTGCGCGGCAGCGCCAGCGTGGAGGAGCTCTCCAAGGCCCTGGGCGTGACGCTGCAGACGGTGCGGCGCGATGTGCAGCGCCTGGCCGACGCGGGGCTGCTGGCCCGCTTCCACGGCGGCGTGCGGGTGCCGACATCGACCACCGAGAACATCGCCCACCAGCAGCGCGAAACCCTCAATGCCAGCGGCAAGGCCGCGATTGCGCGTGCGGTGGCGGCCGCGGTGCCGAATGACTGCTCGCTGATGATCAACATCGGCACGACGACCGAGGCCGTGGCGCGCGAGTTGCGCGGCCACAAGGGCTTGCGCGTCATCACCAACAACCTCAATGTGGCCAGCATCCTGTGCGCCAACCCCGATTGCGAAGTGATCGTGGCCGGCGGCATGGTGCGCCACCGCGACCACGCCATCGTCGGCGAGGCGGCCGTTGACTTTGTGCGTCAGTTCAAGGTGGACATCGCGCTGATCGGCGTCTCCGGCATCGAGTCCGACGGCAGCTTGCGCGATTTCGACTACCGTGAGGTCAAGGTCGCGCAGACCATCATCGAGCATTCGCGCGAGGTCTGGCTGCTGGCCGACAGCAGCAAGTTCCACCGCCCGGCCATGGTTCACCTGGCCACACTCGGGCAGATCGACCGCATCTTCACCGATGCGCCGCCGCCCGATCCCTTCCCGGTCTTGCTGGCCGAGGCCGGCGTGCGCTGCGAGATTGCCGATCCGGCGTCCGTTCCGCGATGAAGCTGCTGCTGAACCTGCTTGCGGCGATCGCGCTGCTGGTCTGGGGAACCTATCTGGTTCGCACCGGCATCCTGCGGGTATTCGGCGCCAGCCTGCGCAGCGTGCTGGCCGGCAGCCTGGGCAGCAGGCCTGCTGCGCTGGTAGCTGGGCTGGGCGTCACGGCGCTGGTGCAGTCCGGCACCGCCACCGGTCTGATCGTTGCGTCCTTTGTCGGCCAGGGTCTGATGCCCCTGGGCATCGCGCTGGCCGCCATGCTCGGGGCGGACATGGGCAGCGCGCTGATGGCGGTGGTGTTCTCCTTCGACCTGTCCTGGCTGTCGCCGCTGCTGATCTTCGTCGGCGTGGTGCTTTTCATCTCGCGCAAGTCCAGCACGGTCGGGCGTTTCGGCCGGGTGCTGATCGGCCTGGGTTTGATGCTGCTGGCGCTGCGTCTGATCGGCGAGACCACCACCTTGATGGTGCAGTCGCCGGTGGTGAAGGCGCTGCTGTCCACGCTCTCCAGCGATCTGCTTCTGGAGCTGACCGTGGGCGCCACCCTGGCTGTGGTGGCCTATTCCAGCCTGGCCATCGTGCTGCTGACGGCCACGCTGGCGGTGTCCGGCGCGATACCGCTGGAGGTCGCCATGGGCTTGGTGCTGGGGGCCAATCTGGGCAGCGGATTGCTGGGCGTGATCGTCACCGCCCGCTCCCCGGTCGAGGTGCGTCAGGTGCTGCTCGGCAATCTGGTCTTCAAAGTGATGGGCGTGCTGCTGGCCATGCCTTTGCTGGGTGTCTGGCTGCGCGAGCTGCGCCAGCATGTCGATCCA
>NZ_JBILQK010000204.1:0-3017 GCF_044373315.1 Roseateles sp.
CGCATCGCTGACGAACTTGTTGGCCAGCTGGCTCACATGCACCAGACCGTCTTGATGCACGCCCAAGTCGACGAAGGCACCGAACTGCGCGACGTTGGACACCGTGCCTTCAAGGATCATGCCCTCAGCCAGATCCTTGATGTCTTCCACGCCCTCGTTGAAGCGCGCCACCTTGAAGTCGGGGCGCGGATCGCGGCCTGGTTTTTCGAGTTCGGCCAGGATGTCCTTCACCGTGATGGCACCGAACTTCTCATCGGCGAAGGCCTCCGGCTTCAGCGCGCGGATCACATCGCTCTTGCCCATCACCTCACTGACGGGACGCGCCACCTTGTCGAGGATGCGCTGCACCACCACATAAGTCTCCGGGTGCACGCCCGACAGGTCGAGCGGGTTGTCGCCGTCGCGGATACGCAGGAATCCCGCCGCCTGCTCGAAGGTCTTGGGGCCGAGGCCCGTCACATCCAGCAACTGCTTGCGGTTCTTGAACGCGCCATTGGCATCCCGCCAGCGCACGATGGAGCCGGCCACCGCCGCCGAAAGACCCGAGACGCGCGACAGCAGCGGCGCCGACGCAGTGTTCAGGTCCACGCCCACCGAGTTCACGCAGTCTTCCACCACCGCGTCCAGGGTCTTCGCCAGCTCGCTCTGGTTGACATCGTGCTGGTACTGACCTACGCCGATGCTCTTGGGGTCGATTTTCACCAGCTCTGCCAGCGGGTCCTGCAGGCGGCGTGCAATCGAAACCGCGCCGCGTAGCGACACGTCCAGCTCGGGCAGCTCCTTGGAGGCGAACTCCGAGGCCGAATAGACCGAAGCGCCGGCCTCGCTAACGACGACCTTCTCGATCGCCGTTCCAGGGACCAGCTGCTGGATGCGCTTGATCAGGTCAGCCGCCAGCTTGTCGGTCTCGCGCGAGGCCGTGCCGTTGCCGATCGCGATCAGGTTCACGCCATGCGTGGTCACCAGGCGGCCCAGCGTGTGCAGCGAGCCTTCCCAATCCTTGCGCGGCTCGTGCGGGTAGACGGTGTGCGTGTCCAGCACGCGGCCGGTGTCGGACACCACCGCCACCTTGACGCCGGTGCGAATGCCCGGATCCAGGCCCATCACCACGCGCTTGCCGGCCGGCGCGGCCAGCAGCAGATCGCGCAGGTTCTCGGCAAAGACCTTGATCGCCACCTTCTCGGCTTCGTCGCGCAGGCGGGCGAACAGGTCGCGCTCCAGGCTCATGCTGAGCTTCACCTTCCAGGTCCAGGCGATGGTCTTGCGGATCAATTCGTCGGCCGCGCGCTTGCCGTGGGTCCAGCCCAGGTGGCGGGCGATGCGGCCTTCGGCCAAGCCAGGTTGTCCGGCAACGATCTCTTCATCGAGCACCAGCTTGGCATCCAGGAATTCCTGCGTGCGGCCGCGGAACACCGCCAGCGCGCGGTGCGAGGGCACGGTCCTGATGGCTTCCGCATAGTCGAAGTAGTCGCGGAACTTGGAAACGTCCGGGTTGTTCTCGTCCTTGCCCGCCATCAGCGTGGACTTGAACAGGCCCTCCTCCCACAGCCACTCGCGCAGCTTGCCGATCAGCGCGGCATCCTCGGCCCAGCGCTCGGACAGCAGGTCGCGCACACCGTCCAGCACCGCGAAAGCATCGGCAAAGCCAGCGTCGGCATTGATGAAAGCGGCGGCCTGCGCATGAGGGTCCAGTGTCGGGTCGGCAAACAGTTTGTCAGCCAGCGGCTCCAGCCCTGCCTCGCGGGCGATCATGCCCTTGGTGCGACGCTTGGGCTTGTAGGGCAGGTAGAGGTCTTCCAGCTCCTGCTTGGTCGGCGCAGCCTCGACGGCAGCGCGCAGCTCGGGCGTGAGCTTGCCCTGCTCCTCGATGCTCTTGAGCACCGCGGCGCGGCGCTCTTCCAGCTCGCGCAGATAGCCCAGGCGAGACTCGAGCTCGCGCAGCTGGATGTCGTCCAGCCCCTCGGTCACTTCCTTGCGATAACGGGCGATGAAGGGCACGGTCGCACCACCATCGAGCAGCTGCACGGCTGCGTTGATCTGCGCCGGGCGAACCTTCAGCTCGGCAGCAATTTGAAGCAGGATCTTGTCCAAGACTCAGTAACCGGGAAACACGAAGCGCGCGAGTTTGCCATAGCGTGAACTGGCGGCAGGTCGCAGCTCGCGGGACGACAGAAGAGCAAGGAGAAAGGCCATGACATTCGCCATGACCTTTCAGGCTGGCGCGCCGGCGCGGGCCAAGTCAGTTCAGCGCCTCAGGTTTTTCCGGGCAAGGTCAGCGGACGCCGCCCCAGCACCGCGCTGAACACGCTGGCCAGCGCCAAGCGCTGCTCGGCACTCAGTCGCTCGCTCAGCCACACCTCTTCGCGAAACCGGGTGTTCAGCACGGCCCCACCGTTCCCTGCTCGTCGAACACCTCAAGCCCCAGGTGGACGCGAGGCATGTCCATCGCCGGCATGCGCGGATCGCTCGGCCGGTCCAGCGGAGCATGCAAGGCCACAACACGCCAGACCTCACCCGTGGGGCCTGTCACGATCCCTACATCGGGCTTATTCCGTGAGCTTTCACCGGCTGGCTCAAGGCAAACGTCCACTCGCGTGGCTCGGAGCTACCATCGATCGAGATCCGGCCGTAGAACGAGTTCCTGTCCTCGATCACATCGGTACGCAGCCCGCTCAAGACGCTGCCTAGCGTTCCGCTGTCAAACTCGACCACCGGCCTCGCCTCCTTGCGGACCAGCTCGCTGGTGGCCTGCACCGCTGCCTTTACACCCCCAGTCCCGAACTGCTCGAAGCGCAGCTCAGCACGAGCTTCAGCCCGATAGGACGTGCCTGATGTCTTGGATGAGCTGCGCGCTGCCCCTGTCTTGTACTGTTCAGTCCAGTACTCACCAAAGCGCAGGTCCTTGCCCGGCATCCAGCCCTGCTGGCGCTCGACCGGAACCGGAGGCACCCGCGAGCTCAGCCCATGACCGACGTCACCCGGGCTGCGTTCATCCGCTTGGACAGGAGCAGCAACGG
>NZ_JBILQK010000092.1:0-12186 GCF_044373315.1 Roseateles sp.
TGCCGCACTTGAAGGCCAGCACCTCGATGCTGTTCCAGCCGAACACCCGCTCAGCCGGCGTCAGCCCCGGCTCGCCCCAGTCGACATCAATCGCCGGCCCACCGGGCTCGCCCGGTTGAACGCCGGCAAGGGCCTCGCGCACCGCAGCCGGCACGGGCGGTGGACGCAAAGCCTCGACGCGGATCACGCCGCGTGAGTCCACGATGCTGTGGATGGCCGCCGCCAGCTGCACGCCCGGATTGGCCAGCAAGCCGCCCCAGTTGCCGGAGTGATGGGCGCCGTTGCGCAGTTCCAGCTCCAGATCGAAGTTCATCACCCCGCGCGAGCCCAGGAACAGCGTGGGCTGAAGCTGGCTCAAGCGCGGGCCATCGGAGGCGATGAAGACGTCGGCCGCCAGCTGCGCCGCGCGCAACTCGCACTGCTTCTTGAGGCCGGGCGAGCCGACCTCTTCGCCCATCTCGAACAGCCACTTGACGTTGAAGCCTAGCCGGCCGCGTGACTGGAGCACCTGGCCCAGGGCCTGCAGATTCACGCTGTGCTGGCCCTTGTTGTCGGCCACACCGCGGCCGTACCAGCGACCATCCTTGGCCTCCAGCGACCAGGGCGAAGCGGCCTTGCGCCACTTGCTGTCGTCGCCCGGCACCACATCGCCATGGCCGTACATCAGCACGGTCGGCAAGGCTGCGGCCTCATGGCGTTCGGCAAACAGCATGGGCGGCGCGCCGTCCACCGGATTGGCCCAGTCCTCGCAGACAAACCCCATGGCCTCCAGCTCGGGGCGCAGCTCCTCGTCGAGATAACGCCTCAACTCAGGCGCCCGCTCGCGGTTCTGGCTCTCCGTGGGAATGGCGACGCGACGCGTCAGCGTGCGCTGCAGGGTCGCCAGATCGCTCGTTTCGACAAGTGATGTGTCCATGGCCGGATCCTAAGGCAGCGTCGATAATCGCCGCCATCATGATTCGACTGATTGTTGGCCTGGGCAACCCCGGCACTGAATACGAAGACACGCGCCACAACGCCGGCTTCTGGTGGGTGGACACGCTGGCGCGCCGCCTCGGCACCAGCCTGCAGGTCGAGCGCAACTACTTCGGACTGGTGGCACGCGTCAACAACGCGCCGGGCGCTTCAGGCCCGATCTGGCTGCTGGAGCCGATGACCTATATGAATCTGTCGGGCAAGTCGGTGGCAGCGCTGGCGCGCTTCTTCAAGATCGCGCCCGAGGAGATTCTGGCCGTGCACGATGAGCTCGACCTCGCGCCCGGCGAGATGAAGTTCAAGCAGGGCGGCGGCAACGGCGGCCACAACGGCCTGAAGGACATGCAGGCCCAGCTCGGCTCGCCTAACTTCTGGCGTTTACGTCTTGGCATCGGCCATCCTGGCGTCAAGGCCGAAGTAGCAGCCTATGTGCTGCGCAAGCCGCCGCTGTCGGAGCGCCAGGCGATCGAGGACTGCATCGCCAAGTCGCTGGACGCGGCAGAGCTGCTGTTCAAAGGCGAGATGGACAAGGCGATGATGAAGATCCATGCCAAGCCGCCACGCCCCAAGCCACCGAAGCCGCCCAAGCCCCCCGTCCCCGAAGGCGCTGCGCCGGCTGACAGCGACAAGGAAACCAGCACATAAAAACCGCGCTTTCCCCGGGCCGCGTCATCACCCTGATGGCGCTTGGCAGCACGGCGTTGGCGCAGACAGAAACCCGCAGCACGCCGCTGTACCGCTGCGGCCCCGACGGCCGCGACCTGCGCGACGCCCCCCTGCCCTGACGGCAAGCCGGCGCAGGACCTGAAGTACGAGCAGCCCAGCGCCGCCCAGGCGCGTGAGGCCCGTGAACGCGCCCAACGCGAGCGCAAGCAAGCCGACGCCATGGAACGAGAGCGGCTCAAGAATGAAGCCGCCGCGCGCCGCAACGCCGCGCCGGCCGTCGGCATCCGCGGGCATCGCAGCGAGCCCCCGTCGCTGCAAGCGCGCCCAAGGACGGCAAGAGCCAGCCGCCAAAGCCCAACAAGGTCAAGCGTGTCGAAAAGCCCAAGTCGGCTGCAAACGACAAGCCCAGCCGGCAACAGCAATAGAATCAAGCCGTTGGTGCTCGTGCAGACATTGCGTCTGTGCAGTTAAACGGGAATCAGGAAGGTGCGCCTCATCGAGGCAATCCCAACCTGAGCTGTCCCCGCAACGGTAAGTGGACGAAGCGGCTTTGTTTTTTGCTTCCAGTCCCTGCACATCGATCCACTGGCGCTCGCCAAGCGCTGGGAAGGATGCAGGGATGAAGTCCACCAGCCCGGATACCGGCCAACACGTGATGGGTCTGCGCTCTGGCGCCGACCTGTCGTTTCACAGGGGCCTGCGGGGAAGCTGGCGCCTGGACAAATCGATGGGTCCTTTCTCTCATGACTGCAAGTTTCCGACGCGCACCGCGTCGCTGCGCCCCTGTTCGCGTCACGTTCATGCGTGCCGCCGTCTTTACCCTGGCGCCGCTGGCGCTGGCCCTGCCGGCCCAGGCACAACAAACTGCGGGCAATCGCCTCGACCAGGTCGTCGTCACCGCCTCGCGCATGCCGCAGCGCCTGGGCGATGTGCTGGCTGACCTGACGGTGATCAGCCGTGCCGAGATCGAGCGCCAGGCCTTCGGCTCGGTGGCCGACCTGCTACGCAATGCCGGCTGTGCCGAGCTGGTCCGCAACGGCGGCCCGGGCAGCACCACCTCGCTGTTCCTGCGCGGTGCCGACAGCCGCCACACCGTCGTGCTGCTGGATGGCGTGCGCATCGATTCGCAATCCACTGGCGGCGCCTCCTGGCAGGCCATCCCGCTGGCCAACGTCGAACGCGTGGAGGTGCTGAAGGGCCCAGCCAGCGCAGTCTATGGCTCGGATGCCGTCGCCGGCGTCGTGCACATCATCAGCCGCAAGTCGAATGGCAAGAGCGCCGCCCCCCGCCTGGAACTTGGCGCCGCCTACGGCAGCCTGTCCTCCATCAAGGCCGATGCAGCCTTGAGCGGCGGCAATGCACGGTTCGACTACATGCTGACGGTGGCCGCCGAAGAGAGCAAGGGCTTCAACGCCACCACCCCACAGTCCGCCTTCTCCTATGTGCCCGATATCGACGGCTGGAGCAACTACAGCAGCACCTTGCGCCTGGGCAGCACGGTCGCCAGCGGTCACCGCGTCGAACTGCTGGCCCTGGTCGCGCGCACCGATGCACAGTACGACGGCTCGTCGTCGCGCCCGACGGTCGATGATCACGCGATCCAGAACAACCGCGCGCTGCGCGCCAGCTGGGCCGCGCAGTGGAGCGACGCACTGCGCACCGAGCTGAGCGTCGGCGACGGACGCGACCGCTACGAGACCACGCCCTCGCCCTATCTGACCGAGACCACGCTGCGCAATGTGGCGCTGCTGGGCTCCTACCGTCTGAGCCCGACGCAGCAGCTGAACTTCCAGCTCGAGCGCAGCGAAGACCGCTTGCTCAATTCCGGCCTGCGCACAGGCGGCAACGATCAGCGCAGCCAGAACGCCGCCGGGCTGGGCTGGCTCTACCAGGGCCAGCGCTTCGATCTGCAGGCGCATGCACGCCACGACGACTACAGCGAGTTCGGCGGCGTCAACACCGGCACGCTGGCCGGCGGCTTCAAGCTGATGGACGGGCTGCGTGCCTACGCCTCGCTGGGCAACGCCTTCCGCGCGCCAACGCTGTACCAGCGCGGCAGCATCTACGGCCCCGACCTCGGCAAGCCTGGGGTTGCAGCACTGGAAGCCGAGCGCGGCCGCAACCGCGAGCTCGGCCTGCGCTGGGACGGCGGCGGTTACGAGATCGGTGCCACTGCCTACCTGAACAAGATCAGCAATCTGATCGTGTTCGGTGCGGCGGGCAGCTGCAACAGCAGCTTCGGCTGCTACCAAAACGTCGCCCGTGCCGAGCTCAAAGGCCTGAGCCTTTCGGGCTCGGCGCAGCTGGGCATCGTGCGCCTGAGCGGCACGCTGGACTTCAGCTCGCCCAAGGACGCAAGCACCGGCCTGCTGCTGGCCCGCCGCGCCGAGCGCCATGGCACGCTGCGCGCCGAAACCACGCTGGGCAACTGGCTGCTGGGCGCCGCGGTGCAGGCCTCGGCACAGCGCTGGGACAACGCCGCCAACACGCGCAAGCTGGGCGGCTACGGGCTGGCCAACTTCGATGTGCAGTACCGCCTCAGCCCGCAGCTGCGCCTGCAGGCCAATCTGGACAACGCCTTCGACCGCGAGTACCAGACAGCCTACAGTTACCAGCAGGCCCCGCGCACGCTGTTCCTCGGCCTGCGTTTCACACCGGCGAACTGAGCCATGCAGGCAGCGGCGCGCCACCAGCTGGTCGTCGGCGGCCAGCGCAGCGGCAAGTCGCGCCAGGCCGAGCGCCTGGCGCTGGCCTGGCTGCGCGAGCAGCCGGGTCGCAGCGTGACGCTGATCGCCACCGCCGAAGCGCATGACGCGGAGATGCGCGAGCGAATTGCCCGCCACCGCGCCGAGCGCCCGGCTGGCGTGGAAACGGTGGAAGAGCCGCTGCAGCTGTGCGCCGCACTGCGCGCGCAGGCCGCGCCGCAGCGCCTGCTGGTGGTGGACTGCCTGACGCTGTGGCTCGCCAACTGGCTGATGCCCATGCACGGCGCGGCGCGCCGCGAAGCCTGGCTTGAGGAATGCGCGGCGCTGGACGCGCTGCTGCCGCAGCTGGCCTCGTCGGTGGTCTTCGTGTCCAACGAGGTCGGCTGGGGCGTGATGCCGATGGGGCGCGAGGTGCGTGCCTATGTGGACGATCTGGGGCGACTCAATCAGCAGATTGCGCGCCGCTGCGCCACGCTGACCCTGATGGTGGCTGGGCAGGCCTGGAGCCGGCCCGTGGAGGAAAAAGGATGAGAGCAATGCTTCGTCGCCTGGGGCTAGTGCTGCTGGCTGCCGCACTGGCGCACAGCGCGGGCGCCCAGGCCGTGACGCTCAAGGACGACCGCGGCCAGGCCGTCACGTTGCCCGCCGTTCCCAAGCGCATCGTCAGCCTGCTGCCTTCGCTGACAGAGACCGTTTGCGAACTCGGCGAGTGCGCGCGTCTGGTCGGCGTGGACCGCTTCTCCAACCACCCAGCCGCCGTACTGGCACTGCCCAAGGTCGGCGGGCTGGACGACACCAGCGTCGAAGCGATCCTGGCGCTGCGTCCGGATCTGGTGCTGTTGAGCATTTCATCGCGCCTGACCGAGCGCCTGGAGGCGCTGGGCTTGAAGGTGATCGCGCTGGAGCCCAAGACCCATGCCGACGTGCAGCGTGTGCTGGGCACAGTGGCGCAGGTGCTCGGCAGAGGCGACGAAGCGCGCCGCGTCTGGAACCGCATCGATGGCGCCATCAAGCACGCCGCCGCCAGCCTGCCGCCAGCGGCGCGCGGGATGAGCGTCTATTACGAGGTGGACAGCGCGCCCTATGCCGCCGGCACCAGCTCCTTCATCGGCGAGACGCTGGCGCGCCTGGGTGCACGCAACATCATCCCGCCCGAGCTGGGGCCCTTCCCCAAGATCAATCCCGAGTTCGTCGTGCGCGCTGACCCGCAGCTGATCATGGTCGGCCAGCGCAATGCGCCCGGCCTGCCGCAGCGCCCCGGTTGGAGCGGCATGCGCGCGGTCAAGGACAAGAAGATCTGCGTCTGGCTGCCGGCTGAATCGGATGTGCTGGTGCGCCCCGGCCCGCGCATGGCCGAGGCCGCGGCGCTGATGGCGCGCTGCCTGCGCGACGCGGCGGCCGGCCCGGTGACCTGGCCCAGCGTGGCATTCACCGCGCCGCCCGGAGGCATGCGCTGATGAGCCCGGCTCTGCGCCGCCGGCGCAACCGCCAGCTGCTGCTGGTGCTGCTGCTGCTCAGCGCCCTGCTGCTCCTGCTGGGCCTCTCCACCGGCAGCACCGGCTTCTCGCCCTGGTTCTCGCAGGACGAAACCATGCGCAAGATCCTGTGGGAGATCCGCGCCCCGCGATCGATCGGCGCCTGGCTGGCCGGTGCATTGCTGGCGCTGGCCGGCGCGATCGCGCAAGGCCTGTTCCGCAATCCGCTGGCCGACCCCTATCTGCTGGGCTGCTCGGCCGGCGCCTCGCTGGGCGTGGCGGCGCTGCTGTTCGCGCTCGGCTTCTCGCCCGCGGCTACCGCGCTGGCGCTGCGCCTGGGAATGACCGGCGCCGCCTTTGCCGGCGCGGTGCTGGCCGTCTTGCTGACGCTGCTGCTGGCGCGCGGCGTCGAGCAGTCGCTGCGCCTGCTGCTGGCCGGCGTGATCGTCGGCGTGGTGCTGGGTTCGGCCTCCAGCCTGCTGACCTTGGCCAACCCCGACATGCTGCGCGCGATGCAGGCCTTCATGCTGGGCAGCACCGGTTTCCTGGGCTGGAACGCGGTGGCCATCATGGCCGTGGTGCTGCTGGCCACACTGGCCCTGGCGCTGGCCTGCAGCAAGACACTGGATGCGCTGACCCTGGGCGAAGCCACCGCGCGCTCGCTGGGTCTGCGGCTGGCGCTGGTCCGCCTGCTGCTGATTGCCGCCCTCACGCTGGCCACCGGCGCCGCAGTGGCGCAGTGCGGTCTGATCGCGTTTGTCGGCCTGGTCGCGCCGCATCTGGTGCGCAGCTGGGCGCCCACCGCGCATGGCCAGCTGCTGCTGGCGGCACCTCTGGCGGGCGGCACTCTGCTGCTGGCCTCGGACATCCTGGCGCGCTGGCTGATCGCGCCGCAGGAACTGCCGGTCGGCGTGATCACCGCGCTGCTGGGCGGCAGCTATCTGCTGTGGCTGATGCGCAAGCGCAGCCAGGGCCAGGGGATCGGCTTATGAGCACCGGACCCTCGTTCCCAACCTTGTCACTGCGCCTGCAGTCGCTGCGCCTGGGTGGCCGCGAGGTGCTGCAGGGCTTGCAGCTGAGCCTGGACCAGGCGGGCTGGACGGCCATCGTCGGCCCCAACGGCGCCGGCAAATCCACACTCTTGCGCGCCCTGGCCGGCCTGCTGCCTTTCGATGGCGAGCTGCAGCTGCAGCAGCGCCCCTGGGCCAGCTGGAGCCACCGCGAGCGCGCCCGCCAGATTGCCTGGCTGGGCCAGAACGAGAGCAGCACCGACGAGCTCAGCGCCTACGAGGTGGTGATGCTGGGCCGCCTGCCGCACCAGGCCTGGCTGGCCCCGCCGAGTGCAGCCGACCATGCCGCGGCCCGCCAGGCCATGGAGCAGACGCAGTGCTGGGACTGGCGCGAGCGTCCGCTTGGCCGGCTTTCCGGCGGCGAGCGCCAGCGCGTTCTGCTGGCGCGTGCGCTGGCGGTGCAGTCGATGCTGCTGCTGATGGACGAGCCGCTGGCCCATCTGGACCCGCCGCATCAAAGCGACTGGGTGGAGATCGTGCGCGGCCGTGCCGGCTGCGGCGCCGCGGTGGTCAGCGTGCTGCATGAGCTGAACATCGCCTTGCAGGCAGACCGCCTGGTGGTGATGGACGCCGGCCGCATCGTGCACCAGGGCGCGCCGTCCGACCCGGCCACGCACGCGGCATTGCAGCAAGTCTTCCAGCAGCGCCTGCTGATCCTGCAGGTGCAGGACCGCTGGCTGGCGCTCAACGCTTGAAGGACGGCATGCCAAGCTGCCCCGCCCTGATGGTCAGCGCGCCAAGCTCCGGCGCCGGCAAGACCAGCATCACCGCGGCGATTGCGCGCCATGCGCGCAACAAAGGCAAGCGGGTGCGCGTCTTCAAGACCGGCCCCGACTACCTCGACCCCATGGTGCTGGAGCGCGCCAGCGGACAGCCGGTCTATCAGCTCGATCTCTTCATGGGCGGACTGGCGCATTGCCAGCAGCTGCTGGCCGAAGCCGCAGAGAACGCCGACCTGATCCTGGTCGAAGGCGTGATGGGCTTGTTCGACGGCCAGCCCAGCAGCGCCGACCTGGCCGCGGCCCTCGGGCTGCCGGTGCTGGCCGTGATCGACGCCTCTGCCATGGCCCAGACCTTTGCCGCGCTGGCCGTCGGCCTGCAGACCTACCGCCGCGACATCCGCCTGTGTGGCGTGGTGGCCAACCGCGTCGGTAGCGAAGCCCATGCCCGCATGGTGGCTGAAGGGCTGCCGGAAGACCTGCCCCTGGTGGCAGCGCTGCCGCGCCGGCAAGACCTGACCCTGCCGGAACGGCATCTGGGCCTGGTCCAGGCCCTTGAACTGCCTGAGCTGGACGCGCAGCTGGACCGCTGGGCGCAGGCCTGGGGCCAGGCTTCGGGCGGTTTCACCTTCCAGCCGGTGCGCTTCGACATCGAGGCGGAGCCCGCCCTGCCGCCGCTGCTCAAGGGCCACCGCATCGCGGTGGCGCAGGACGCCGCCTTCTCCTTCATCTACCCGGCCAATCTGGACTGCCTGCGCGCGATGGGCGCAGAAGTGCTGAGCTTCTCACCCATCCGTGGTGAGGCCTTGCCCGCCTGCGATGCGCTGTGGCTGCCCGGTGGCTATCCCGAGCTGCATGCACAGGCCCTGGGCGCCAATCCGCACTTCTTTGCTGACCTGGCCAGCCATCTGGCGGCGAGCAAGCCGCTGCTGGCTGAGTGCGGCGGCATGCTGGCCCTGGTCCAGGGCCTCAGCGATGTCGAGGGCTGCGTGCAGGCGATGGCGGGCCTGATGCCAGGGCACGCCCGGATGCAGCGCCAGCTGGCCGCGCTGGGCTGCAGAAACTCGCCTGGCCCGAGGGCGAGCTGCGCGGCCACACCTTCCACTACTCGCGGCTCGACACGCCGCTACAGCCCATCGCGCAGGCCAGCAACCCCAATGGCGGCAAGGCCGCCGAGGCGCTTTACGCCCATGGCTCGCTGCGCGCCAGCTACGTCCATCACTACTTCCCGTCCAACCCTGAGGCCATTGCGGCCTTCCTTGCCGGCCATCAGCCCCATGCAGATCATCCCGCCCCCCACTGAGCGCGAACGCATCATCCCCACGGCCGAACGCCGCGGCCTGATCCTGGTCCACACCGGCGACGGCAAGGGCAAGAGCACCGCCGCCTTCGGCCTGGCGCTGCGCGCCCATGGCCGCGGCAAGGCGGTGAAGATCTACCAGTTCATGAAGGTACCCAGTGCCCGCTTCGGCGAGCACCGCATGTTCGAGCAGCTGGGCGTGCCCATCGAAGGCCTGGGCGACGGCTTCTCGTGGAAGAGCAAGGACCTGGAGCACAGCGCGCAGCTGGCGCGCGACGGCTGGGCGCGCGCCGAGGCCACGATACGCGCCGGCGAGCATTTCCTGGTGGTGCTGGACGAGATCATGTATCCGCTGCGCTATGGCTGGCTGCCGCTGGAGCCGGTGCTGCAGGCGCTGCGTGAGCGGCCGGCCCATGTGCATGTGGTGCTGACCGGCCGCAACGCGCCCGAGGAGCTGATCGAGCTGGCCGACACCGTCACCGAGATGGCGATGGTCAAGCACCACTTCAAGGCCGGCGTGCCGGCGCAGCGCGGGATCGAGGATTGAGCACGCTGCCTCTGCTGCTGCCGCTGGCCATGCTGGCTGCGCTGGCGGTGGACCGCCTGTTCGGTGAGCCACCGGTCTGGGCCCATCCGGTGGTAGGCATGGGCCGCTTTCTGGACCTGTTCGGCGCGCCGCTGGCCCTGATGCCGCCCGGCCAGGCCTTTGCCGGCGGTGCGCTGGTCTGGCTGCTGGGGGCGCTGCTCAGCGCGGCCCTGGCGCTCACACTGGAGATCCTGCTGATGCAGGCGCTGCAGCCCTGGGCCTCGGCCGCGGGCCTGCTTGCCTGTGCACTGGCCTTGGGCCTGCTGCTCAAGCCGCTGCTAGCCTGGGCCATGCTGGTGGGCGAGGTGCGCGCTGTCGAGGCGGCACTGCAGCGCTCGCTGTCTGAAGGCCGTGCGCAACTGGCCCGCCTGGTGAGCCGCGACACCGCGGCGCTGGATGCCACGCAAGTGCGCGAGGCTGCCATCGAGACCCTGGCCGAGAACCTCAACGATTCGGTCATCGCGCCGCTGTTCTGGTTTGCGATCGCCGGCCTGCCCGGCGCAGCCGTCTACCGCTTCGCCAACACCGCCGATGCCATGTGGGGCTACCGCGACCACCGCGAGTGGGCCGGCAAGTTCGCGGCGCGCGCCGACGATCTGCTGTCCTGGCTGCCGGCACGCCTGAGCGCGCTGGCCCTCCTGGCGGCGCGGCCAGCACTGCTGCCCCGCCTGGCCGGCGAGGCACGCCGCACGCCCTCGCCCAACAGCGGCTGGCCGATGGCTGCCATGGCGCTGCGCCTGGATCTGAAGCTGGGCAAGCCCGGCGTCTATCAGCTCAACAGCAGCGGCGCGCAGCCCGGCCCCGGCGATGTAGCCCTGGCCTGCCGCTGCGCCGCGCAAGCCATGCTGCCCGGCATCGCCTGCACGGCCCTGCTGGCCTGGGGCTTGCGGGTATGAGCGTGTCGGGAACTCCGCTGACCGCGGCGCCGCTCAAGCGCCCGCAGCTGCTGCTGCCGGTGCATGGCGGGCCTGACGGCGGGCCGGCCATCGCGCACGATTTCTCCACCAATGCCAACCCGCTCGGCCCGCCGCCGGCCCTCTGGCAGGCCGTGCTGGCCGCCGACCGCAGACGTTATCCAGACCCCAGCTACCGCGCGCTGCGTGAGCGCCTGGGCGCAGCGCATGACCTGCCACCAGCGCGCGTGCTGCCGGCTTCCGGCGGCGCCGAGGCGATCCGCCGGCTCAGCCTGGCCGCGCTGCTGCAGGGCAGCCGCGAGGTCTGGGTGCCAAACCCAGGCTTCGGCGACTACGCGCTGGCGGCGCAGGCCCTGGGCCTGGCTGTGCGCCCCTATGCCGACAGCGACGCCCTGATCTACGGCCTGCGCGAGCCGGCCCTGGTCTGGATCTGCGAGCCCTGCAACCCCAGCGGCGCCAGCCTGTCGCGCGAGGAGTTGCAGCGCATCGCCCGCGCAGCGGCCCGTTGCGGTGCGGTGCTGGCTGTAGACCGCGCCTACGAGCCCTTGCGTCTGCAAGGCCGGGCGGCCGAGCTGCCGCCGGGCTGCTGGCAGCTGCATTGCCCCAACAAGGCGCTGGGCCTGACGGGCGTGCGGGCCGCCTACCTGCTGGCGCCGGCAGAGGATGCCTGGTGGGCACGCCTGCTGTCGCTGGCACCCAGCTGGGTGCTGGCGGCAGAGGGCGAGGCGCTGCTGCAGCATTGGCATCACAGCAGCACGCTGGAGTGGCTGGACTGCAGCCGGCGCCAGCTGCGCGACTGGAGTGCCGCGCTGCAGCAGCAGCTGGCGCGGCTGGGCTGGACCCAACAGCCCAGCGTCACGCCCTTCTGGCTGGCCCGGCCGCCTGGCGGCCTGCCGATGGATCTGCGCAGCCGCGGCATCAAGCTGCGTGAGGCCGCGTCCTTGGGCCGCCCCGGCTGGTGGCGCATCGCCGCGCAGCCTCCGGACTCACAACAGGCGCTGCTGCAGGCGCTGCAAGCCAAGGCGAAGGACCTCGCATGAACAACAAGCCTCAGCAAGCCCGCGCTGTGATGGTGCTGGGCACCACCAGCGGCGCCGGCAAGAGCTGGCTGGCCACCGCGCTGTGCCGCTGGTATGCCCGCCAGGGTCTCAAAGTGGCGCCATTCAAAGCGCAGAACATGAGCAACAACGCGCGGGTGGTGGCCGGCCTGGATGGCCGCATGGGCGAGATCGGCAGCGCCCAGTACTTCCAGGCCCTGGCCGCGCGCCGCGTGCCCGAGGTGCGCATGAACCCGGTGCTGCTCAAACCGGAGGCCGACACGCGCAGCCAGGTGGTGCTGCTGGGCGAGGTGAACGAAGAACTCGGCGCCATGCCCTGGCGCGGCCGTAGCGAGCGCATCTGGCCGACGGCGCGCGCCGCCTTGCACGAGCTGATGGCCGAAAACGATGTGGTCGTGATCGAAGGCGCAGGCTCGCCGGCCGAGATCAATCTGCACGCCAGCGACTACGTCAATATGCGCACCGCGCTGGAGGCCAAGGCCGCCTGCCTGCTGGTGAGCGACATCGACCGCGGTGGCGCTTTTGCCCATCTCTACGGCACCCACCAGCTGCTGCCCGCGCACGAACGCGCGTTGATCCGCGGCTTCGTGCTGAACCGCTTCCGCGGCGACGCGGCGCTGCTGGCCCCCGGGCCCGAGCAGTTGCAGGCGCTGACCGGTGTGCCGACAGTGGCGGTGCTGCCGATGTGGCGCGGCCACGGACTGCCCGAGGAGGACGG
>NZ_JBILQK010000205.1:0-3008 GCF_044373315.1 Roseateles sp.
CGTCGCCCTTCATCAGCCAGCAGGCGCTGTTGACTGCACTGCCCTTGAAGGTCGTCGTGCGCTGGGCATTGCTCTGGTCCAGCGTGAAGGTGTGGCCGGCAGCGACCGTGCCGGTGTTGCCGGTGGCGGTGACGGTGTAACCCTGCCCACCGTTGCTGAGCGTGCAGCTCGTCGTGAACTTGCCCGTCACGCCGAAGGTGACCGTGCCATTGCCGCAGCTCGCGCCACCGTAGCTGCGGTTGTCCTGGTAGAACTGCTCCAGCTTGATGCGAGTGCTGGCCAAAGCCGAGGTGCCATCGGGCAGCGACCCGCGTCGCACATAGTCTTGATAGGCAGGCAAGGCGACGGCGGCCAGGATGCCGACGATGGCCACGACCACCATCAACTCCACCAGCGTGAAGCCACGCGAGCGGCTGGCGGGACGACTCAGGGAAACAAGAAGGGACGAAACGCGCATGGTGAGCTCTCGGTGGTCCGGCTCGGCGCCCGCAGCGGGCCCCGCAACCAGGGGGATTGACAGCATTTTCGGCAGCGGCGCCCCTTCATGATGTGCGAAATTGCACGATCCATCGCCTACGTGAGATAGGCGGAGCCGAAGTCGCGACGAGTGGCGGCCGGGGGTAACGAACTGCTACCGGCATGCTGCCCCAAGGGCGCTGCGGTGAAGGCAAAAAGAAAGCCGCCCGAGGGCGGCTTCTTTGCTCAGACCGGCTGCGGTCGCTTAGCGCGGCAGCGTGGTCGAGCCCATCAGAAATTCATCCACCGCGCGGGCGGCCTGGCGGCCCTCGCGGATGGCCCAGACCACCAGGCTCTGGCCGCGGCGCATGTCGCCAGCGGCAAAGACCTTGTTCACATTGGTCTTGTAGCCGCCCTCGGCCTCGGTGCCGGCCTTGGCATTACCGCGGGCGTCCTTGCTGACGCCGAAGGCATCCAGGATGGTGGCAACCGGGCTGACGAAGCCCATGGCCAGGAAGACCAGGTCAGCCTTGATCACCTGCTCCGAACCCGGCACCTCGGTCATCTTGCCGCCCTGCCACTCCAGGCGCACCGTCTTCACGCCGGTCAGCTTGCCCTTCTCGCCCATGAACTCCTTGGTGGCGATGGCGAACTCGCGCTCACAGCCTTCTTCGTGGCTGGACGAGGTGCGCAGCTTGATTGGCCAGTATGGCCAGGTCAGCGGGCGATCCTCGACCTCGGGTGGCTGGGGCATCAGCTCGAACTGCACCACGCTCTTGGCGCCATGGCGGTTGCTGGTGCCGACGCAGTCGCTGCCGGTGTCACCGCCGCCGATCACGATCACATGCTTGCCATCGGCGCGGATCTGGCTTTTCAGCTTGTCGCCGCCGTTGACCTTGTTCTGCTGCGGCAGGAACTCCATCGCGAAATGGATGCCCTGCAGATCGCGACCGGGCACCGGCAGGTCGCGGCTCTGCTCGGCGCCGCCGCTCAGCAGCACGGCGTCGAACTGCGCCTTCAACTCATCTGCACTGATCGTTTCCTTGGCCCAGTTCGTGACCTTGCTGTCCTCGGGCAGGCTGGCCACCAGCACGCCGGTGCGGAACACCACACCCTCGGCCTCCATCTGCTTGACGCGGCGGTCGATGTGCGACTTCTCCATCTTGAAGTCGGGGATGCCGTAACGCAGCAGGCCGCCAACACGGTCGTTCTTCTCGAACACCGTCACGGCATGGCCGGCGCGCGCCAGCTGCTGGGCAGCGGCCAGGCCGGCCGGGCCGGCACCCACCACCGCCACCGACTTGCCAGTCTTGACGGCGGCGGGCTGCGGTTGCACCCAGCCTTCCGCCCAGGCGCGGTCGATGATGGCGTGCTCAATGGACTTGATGCCCACGGCGTCGCCGTTCACGTTGACCACGCAGGCTGCCTCGCAAGGTGCGGGGCAGATGCGGCCGGTGAACTCGGGGAAGTTGTTGGTGCTGTGCAGCACCGTGATCGCGTTCGCCCAATCGCCCTTGTAGACCAGGTCGTTGAAGTCCGGAATGATGTTGTTGACCGGGCAGCCGTTGTTGCAGAAAGGCGTGCCGCAGTCCATGCAGCGCGCACCCTGCACCTTGGCCTGCTCGGGCGTCAGCGCGATGACGAATTCCTTGTAGTTCTTCAGGCGCTTCTCGACGGGCTCATAGCCCTCTTCGAGACGCTCGTACTCCATGAAGCCGGTGACTTTTCCCATTTTTTCGACTCCTACTCTTTCTCTCAGGCCTTGACCGGCTTGGTGGTCGCGGGCGCCTTGGCTTGCGCAATGGTGACAGCGGCCTGCTTGGCGGCGCTCGCCTGGCCCAGTGCGCGCTTGTATTCATGCGGGAAGACCTTGACGAACTTGGCGCGCGAGGCGGCCCAGTTGTCGAGGATCTCGCGGGCACGCTGGCTGCCGGTCCAGCGGTGGTGGTCCTCGATCATCTTCTTCAGGATGGCTTCGTCCGCCTGCGGCTCGCTCTGCGGCGTGAGGCGATGCAGGATGCCGGCATCGGCGCCCTTCAGCTGCTCGTCGCTGCTGAGCACCTTGTCCAGCGCCACCATGCTGGTGTTGCAGCGCTTGGCGAAGTCGCCGTCCTCGTCGAAGACATAGGCCACACCGCCGCTCATGCCGGCGGCGAAGTTGCGGCCAGTCTTGCCCAGCACGAGGACGGTCCCACCGGTCATGTATTCGCAACCGTGGTCACCCGTGCCTTCGACCACCGCAGACGCGCCCGACAGACGCACCGCAAAACGCTCGCCCGCCACGCCGCGGAAGAAGGCCTCGCCGCGGGTCGCGCCATACAGCACGGTGTTGCCGACGATGATGTTCTTGGTCGCGTCGCCGCGGAACTCGATGCTAGGGCGCACCACCACGCGGCCGCCGGACAGACCCTTGCCGGTGTAGTCGTTGGCGTCACCGATCAGGTAGAAGGTGATGCCGGGCGCCAGGAAGGCGCCGTAGCTCTGGCCGCCGGTGCCTTCCATCTGGATGAAGATGCTCTGGTCCGGCAGGCCCTCGGGGTGGCGACGGATCA
>NZ_JBILQK010000093.1:0-12090 GCF_044373315.1 Roseateles sp.
GAATGTGGTCCGAGAAACTATGTCCAGTTCCTCGTAGGACTACCCACCGGAACGCCGCGCCGAACCTCAAGGGACGCCGGCATCCCCAAATCAACTGCGCATAGTTGCGGCCTGCGCATAGGCAGCGTTATGGAAAGCTCTCCATAACGCTGCAAAGCAGCATTCCCCCGCTTCACCATGCGGCTATGGCTCCATCCTGGCAACGAGCACCCGGTACGATTCCGCCATGCCCCAGATTTCCACCAACGCACGCCTGCAAGAACTCGTCTCAGCATCCGGCCTGTCGACCGCAGTGGCGCTGACCATCTTCAACCGCGGCCTCGGCGCCAAAGCCTGCACATCCAGCGCTTGGTCGGCCTACCTCAGCGAACCTGGCTCGCCCCGCTATCTCGAACTGGATGCCGAACTGCTGAGCCACGCCGAAGCCCAGTTTGCTGCGGCCGTGCGCTGATCAAGCTGCTGGGGCTCATGTTGGCTGCCGGCCAGCCCCCTCCAGGCCTGCGGCTTGGCCATCTCGGCGAGCCACACCAGGGCCGCCGGGGCGCCGCCGTCTGCCCACACACAGCCCGGCACATCGGCATCGTCGCCACCTCCCGCAAGAGCTAGCCAACCCGGCCTGACATTTCATATGGATCGTGTTTTCCGGCGATAAGCCAACATATATGAATGCCAAAGCGCTCTTCAGCCATCGACCAACTCCCTGTTGCTGCCCAAGCCCACCTGCAGCAACTCGGAGAAAACCTCGCCATCGCGCGCAAGCGCCGGCGCGAGTCGATGATGACCTGGGCGGACCGCATTGGCGTGTCAGAGCCCACCCTGGGCCGGATGGACAAAGGGACGCCACGCGGTAGCGATCAAACGTTTCGACCGCATAGGGCAGGCACGCGTCCACGCGCTATCGGCGAACGTTGCGCTCAAGGCTGCGGGGCAGACGCTGGGCTACCCAGAATTGGCGCAACTGCTGCGACGCCGAGGAGCCGTGGACACCCAGGCACGAACAGCGGACATGCACGAAGTCTTCCGCCGCGCTGTGTTCAATGTCTTGATGGATAACACCGACGACCACGAGCGCAATCACGCCCTGTTGGCCGATGACACCGGTGCGCTCCGCCTCTCACCGGCATACGATGCTCTTCCTTCAGGCCAAGCGCTGGGCTACCAGCAGATGCGTCTAGGTGCGCAAGGGCATGACTCAACTATCGCCAATGCCCTGTCACAGGCGAGCCAGTTCGGCCTGGCACCCAATGAAGCCGAAGCGATCATTGAAGAAGTAGCCAGGGTCGTCGACACCTGGAAAGCTCACTTCAAGGCATGTGGCGTGCCCGACAGAGACATCGACTATCTGAGTCAGCAACTGGACCGGCCATTGCTGCAGGGACAGCGCAAAGCGTACTCGCCCTGAAAGCCATGGCGAGGGCTCGATGGCCCCGCTCTGCCCTTGTGCTCTGGATGGCCTCAGCTCAGCAAGGGCAGCCAGGCTTCCACTTGCTTCTTCCACCCGCTCTTGTTCGGGTGGATCTCATTGACCCAGTCCTTGCTGTCGCCCGTCGATCCCGGCACCGCCTTGTCCAGCAGGTCTGACGTCGGCACGACATGCACGCCCGAGCGGCCGTCGGCCCAAGCAGTAATCGTGTGCAGGATGTCCTTGAAGATGCCTGCCGTCAGCTGGTCCCACAGCGCTGGATCGATCCCGTTCTTGGTGTATGCGGTGTAGAGCCAAGGGCCTGCAAGATCGCGAATGGCTGGTGCATCGCGCGCCTGGGGCGTGTCATAAGCGTTGAGATAGATGGGCGTGGCAGCGTTCTTTCCGCTGCTGCGCACCGCCTGGTAGATGGCCGCGAAGTTGACATTGAGGTAGTCAACAAGACGCTGCAATGCGGCCGGGTTCACGCAGTCATAGCCGTTGGCGGGCATGGGCTTTCCCCGCATGTCAAACAACAGGCCCTGGCCGGGCGGCGCGTCGCGGGCTGCGTCAATGAAGTCGTTGCCACCCGCACTGAACAGCAAGGCGTCGTACGTCCCCTGGTTCAGCCACCACACCAGTTCGTCGTTCATCATGTCCACGATCTTGGTGAGCGTGTGCCCGGACGTGGAGATGTTGACGATCAGCCGGCTGCGGCCTCTCCGGTTGAAGCCGCGCACCAGGAACTCAGGCAAGGACCCCTGGTTCCAGGCGCTTGAATCCATCCATGAATCGCCCTCGGCGAGATAGGTGCGCTCGAACGGTCCGAACTTCTCGGCCTCCTCGGGCTTTGTCAGGTAGCGCTTGCCCGTGATCACCACCGATGTCATGGTCACTCCTCTGGGCTGAAGCCCAAGTGCCGAAGTCCTCAGCGTGCCTGCTCGGCCGCAGCAGGCGTATCCGGTACTTCCCTGCGGGCGTCCTCCAGCTTGAGGATGGGCCTGTCACATGACCGCTAGCAGGGAGATCTCGAAAACGATCCGCTGAATCTTTGCCTGAAGTCATCACGCAGGAAGGTCGCTCCGAAAACTAGAGTTTCCACACAGGACGCCGCCATACGACCTGACACGTCGCCCACTTGATTGAATTGACATCAGGACCCGCCATGTCAGCCTGCACCCGTGGAGAACCGCGCTGCTGCCGCTCAGCACAGCGAATCAGCCGGACGGCCTATTCCGCTGCGCTTGCGTTGCCCTTCGCTGCGCTGCTCGCGGCGAGCACGCCGGCCCGCGCCGTGGATGGCTGCCTGGTGATGCTGTGCCTTGCAGCGCCAAGCTGGCGCGCCATCCCACAGTGCGTGCCACCGATCCGCCAGCTGCTGCGTGACCTCGCTCGCGGCAAGTTGTTCCCGACCTGCAACATGGCTGGCGGTGGCAACACCGCCAGCCACGCCTGGGCCGCCGCACCCGATGACTGCCCGCCACAGTACACGCGACTCATCGAGACTGAAAGCAAGCCCATCCACACCTGCGACTACGTCGGCTCAGTCACCGTCTCATTCCATGGCTCCGTGTTTTCGCGGACCTGGTGGATGTTCGATGGCGATACGGTCACCGAGTTCAGCCCAGCGGCCAAAGCCCAGCTCGGCCACTGGGACACGCGCTTCGATGACGAATACATCGCTTGGCGCGCTGCCCTGCCACCACCACCGCCCGTCGAGCCGGGCAACTGAGGCACTGCGCCATGGATGCAGCCACCTTCATCGCACTGGCCATGGCCTGCGCACCGCAAGTCCATGTCGGGACGGCCCACGCGCTGGTCAGCGTAGAAAGCGGATTCAACCCCTGGGCGATCGGCGTGCTCGGCGGTGCGCTGGCAAGGCAACCGCGGCATCGGGCCGAAGCACTCGCCACGGCTCGCGCGCTGCAATCCAGCAATTGGAACTTCAGCGTCGGCTTGGCTCAGATCAACGCCAGCAACTTCGCTCGACTGGGCCTCACCCTGTCAACTGCCATCGAGCCCTGCGAGAACCTTCGAGCCATGCAGGCCGTGCTGATCGAGTGCGCCGAGCGCGCCTCCCCAAACGAGCAACTCCAGGACCAAGTCACCTTGCGTCGCGCCCTGTCCTGCTACTACAGCGGGAATTTCTCGACCGGGTTCAGCCACGGCTATGTGCGTCGTGTGGCCCGCGCCATGCCAGGCGCGCCGCCGTAGACGCCACCGCAAGGCCACTTCAGCGGCCCGGACATATCCAAACAACCACGTTCCCGCAAACAACAGGGAGGTGCTCATATGCGCCCGAATTTCCGCACAAGCCTCGTCTCGCACGCTGGCAAGGCAATCACTGTGACGCTTCTGCTGGCATCCCGCTGGGCAGCGGCCCAGGGCTTCGAGAAGATCAACACCACGGTCACAAACATCAACGCCATCCTGGTGACGATCTCGGTCGCAGTGGTGACCATCGCCATCATCTGGGCCGGCTTCAAGATGATCTTCCAGGGCGCGCGCCTAGCCGATGTGGCCAATGTCCTGATCGGCGGCACCCTGGTCGGCGGAGCTGCTGCCTTTGCGAGCTTCATCGTCGCCTGAGCCGAGCACACCATGCAGCCCGAAGCCATATACAAAGGCGCCACCCGGCCGGCCATGAAGCTGGGCATCCCGCTGGTGCCGCTGGTGCTGCTGTTCGGCAGCGGCATGCTGCTGATCATGTGGGGCGGCATCCTCCTGAGCGGATGGCTCGCAGTGGCAGTTGTGCTGGCCTGGGTGCCAGCACTGCTGTGCATGCGTCTCGTCACTGCACGAGACGACCAACGCTTCCGTCAGATCTTCGTCGCGCTGAAGTTGCGGCTGAACGACCGGAACCGCCGCCTTTGGCAGGCGCGCAGCTATGCGCCAACCCTCTACCGGGGAGCACGAGATGCTTGGCACACCTGATGGCCGCAATGCCAGCGACGCGCTCAACCCCGGTACCCGCCCAAGGCTGCGCCCACGTTACTGGGCCCAAGCCAAAGGCGAGAACCCGCTGGCTCGCTTCATACCGTTCTCGTCGCTCATCAGCCCGCATGACGTGATCACACGCGGCGGCGAATACCTTCGGGTGTGGCGCCTGGAAGGTGTGGCTTTTGAGTGCGCCGACGAACACTTGGTCGCCGAGCGGCATGAGGCTCTGTGCAGTCTGCTGCGCAATCTGGCTGGTGGCCATTGGGCGGTATGGACACACCGGCTGCACCGCATCGTCAGCGACACGCTGAAGCACCCCAGGGCCCATGGATTTGCGCGCGATTTGTCTGTCGCCTACCAAGCCAAGCTCGGCGAGCGTCCAATGATGAGCAATGAGCTCTATCTGACCCTGGTCTATCGGCCAACTGCGTCTCGGATCAGCCGCGCGCTCCAGTCGACACAGCGCTCGCTGGCCACCATGTGCGAGGCGCAGTCAGAAGCGCTGCGCGTCATGGAAGAACGCTCGGCTCTGGTGGAACGGGTGCTGCGCGGATTCGGGCCGCACTTGCTTGGGGTCCGGGATCAGGGGAGACGGACCTACTCCGAAGTGGCCGAGTTCCTGGGTTACCTGGTCAACGGATGCTGGCGAGCTGTACCAATGACAGCAGGCCCGCTCTACCGGACCTTGCCGACGACACGCCTGTCCTTCGGCGGCGACAAGCTCGAGTTGCGCTATGGAGAGCAGCGGCGCTACGCGGCGCTGGTCGACATCAAGGAATACGCCGACGCCGTGGAGCCGGGCATCCTGAACACCCTGCTCTACGAGGCCAGCGAGTTCATCGAGACCCAGAGCTTCTCGATCCTGCCGCGGCGCGAAGCCATGCGCGCACTGGAGCTGCAGCGCGACCAGCTGATCGCCAGCGACGACGTGGTGGCCAGCCAGATCACCGAGATGGATGTAGCACTCAATGAGTTGGGGGACGGGCAGTTCTGCATGGGCGAGTATCACTACAGCCTGGTGGTATTCGGGGAGCAAGGCCAAGACAGCGTGGCTGACGCCGGACGCCGTGCGGCACGAGCGATCGGCGCGGTGGGCGAAGCATCCAGCCTGCAGATGGCGCCGGTCGATCTGGTTGCCGACGCTGCTTGGTTTGCACAGTGGCCCGGCAACTGGCAATGGCGCCCTCGGGACGCCAAGTTGTCTTCTCGCGCCTTCGCCGCGCTGGCCAGCGGCCACAACTTTGCACGCGGCAAACGCGACAACAACCCCTGGGGCGAGGCGCTGGCCCTGCTGCGTACGCCCTCTGGTCAGCCCTTCTACCTGAACCTGCACAGCAGCCCGGAGGGTGAAGACTCCGCCGACAAGAAGCTGCCGGGCAACACCTTGATCATTGGTTCCACGGGCGTCGGCAAGACTACGCTGGAGCTGTTCCTGCTGACGCTGACGCGTAAATGGGATCCGGCGCCTCGTCTGGTGCTGTTCGACCTGGACCGCGGCTGCGAGATCGCAATCCGTGCGCTCGGCGGTCGCTACTTCACGCTGCAAGCGGGCAAGCCCACTGGCTGCAACCCGCTGCAGCGCGAGCCCTCCCCGGCGCGCATTCAGTTCTGGGAGCAGCTGATCCGCACCTGCATAGCGACGCCGGCCATGCCGCTGCTGCCAGCCGAAGAGCGGGCGATCGCCGACGCCGTCCGCGCGGTGGCGATGATGCCGACGGCTCTGCGGCGCTTCTCGACGGTGCGGCAGAACCTGCCGAAGGCGGGAGAGAACAGCCTGTTCGAACGGCTCGGCCGCTGGTGCCAGGGCGGTGCTCTGGGCTGGGTGTTCGACCAGGCGGACGACGAAATGCTCGACCTGGATCATGCCGCGGTCATCGGCTTCGACACGACTGAGTTCCTCGACCTGCCGGAAGTCCGGACACCGGTGATGATGTACCTGCTGCAGGTGATGCAAGAGCTGGTCGATGGAGAGCGGTTGATCTACGTGATCTCTGAATTCTGGAAGGCACTGGACCACGAGATCTTTAGCGACTTCGCCAAGCAAAAGCAGAAGACCATCCGCAAGCAGAACGGGCTTGGAATCTTTGACACGCAGAGCCCGTCCGACGTACTGCGCCACCCCATCGGCCGCACGATGATCGAGCAAAGCGTCACCAAGATCTTCCTGGCAAACCCGGAAGCATTGCGCGAGGAATATGTCGAAGGCTTTGGCCTAAGCCAGGCCGAGTACGAGATCGTGCGCAGCCTCAGTGCCCAGGGGGGACGAAGCTTCCTGGTAAAGCAGGGGCAAGCCAGCGCGATCTGCGAATTGGACCTGACCGGGCTGGAGGACTTCATTTCCGTCCTGTCGGCAACCACCGACAACATCGCCCTGCTGGACGACATCCGCGAACGGCAGGGTGACGATCCGTTTCAGTGGCTTCCCCTGCTGCTACAAGAGGTTCGGGATCGCAGGCTCAGAGCGTCCAGGAGAGCGCCATGAATGCTGTTCTTGGTCTATTCGCACTGGTCTCGACCGCGCTTGCAGCCGCGACTGCTGGAGCCCAATTTGTGAAGGGCAATGAAGCGTTTCAGGTAATGCCGGATGGGAGCAGGGTGGCGGAGACGCAACCTCTTCCTACCGCCTCTCTAGGCGCGCCCTGCCCCGCAGCGAAATCAGGTTGCGCAGGCTGCGGCTGGAAGATGCTCGAAAGCCAATCCGGCCTTGTCGAATGCACCGAAGTCTTTGCAAGGCCCGGGAACTGCCGCGAGTCGACCTACGGCACCGCCAAACGCTCTCGGGTCTGGATCGTGAAGCTCAAGGGTGAGTGGATGCAGTGCGAGCGACCAGACATCACCGGCAAGTGCATTAGCCTCAGAGGCTATCCGATCAGCGCCGTTCAGTAGACAGGAGAAGTCCAATGTTCGCCTGGGTCGGTTCACAGTTCGATGCGGTCCTGAGCACGTATGTACTCGGTGTCGTGAGCGCGCTTATGGCGGGCATCACCCCCATCGCGCTGACTGCAATGACCATGTGGGTCACGTTGTACGGCTGGGCGGTCTTACGCAACGAAGTCTTGGAGACGGTGCCGACCTTTCTCTGGAAGGTTTTCAAGGTCGGGCTGGTCCTTGCGTTCGCACTGCAGTCTGGCTTCTACATCTCAAATGTGTCCGACTCGGCGAACGCGCTGGCAACCGGCGTGGCGACAACGTTCCTGCCCGCCGCAGTGGACCCAATGTCAGTCACCACACCTTATGTCTTGTTGGACAAATTCAACGACGAGGCCAGCAAGCTGGTGCTCGACCTTCTGAAGGACGCAGGACTCACACGGCTTGACCTTCTCTTCGCTGCGGTGGTTTGCTCGATCGGCAACGTGGTCTTTCTATGCATTGCTCTGTTCGTTGTGACCCTCTCAAAGCTGTTCCTGACATTTGTGATTGCCATCGGTCCGCTCTTCATATTGTTTGTAGCATGGCGTCCGACTGCCCGCTTCTTTGATAGCTGGCTCTCACTGGTTCTGAACGCAGTAGTGCTCACCTGGTTCGTGTTCTTCGCGTTAGGCGTCAGTGCATTCATGGGCGACGCGCTCGTTCAGGCTATCCAGGTTAACGGCGGCTTCTCTGGCCCGACATTCAACGTCGTCGGCGAAAGCCTGAAGTACTGCGTCGTGATGATCCTCTTGGCCATCCTCTGCTTCCAAGCGCCCAGCCTCGCCTCGGCACTTACTGGCGGCGCAGCCATCCAGCAAGGGATTCAGGTGATCCAGAACACCATGACGGTCTCGGGACTGCGCTCCAGCTCCCATGCCCGAGGCGGAGGCACTGCATCCAGTGGCGCGGTTCGGGCAGGCGCTGGAATCCCCTATGCGGCGGGCCGCGCCACCGGCGCGCTGCGCACCTCGGCCTACAAGCTCGCCGCGCTACGCGGCCGGGCAGCTTGACAGCCATAGCCATCAACCAACACGGGAGCCCAGCCATGCGCATCCGTCACCAGTTCGCCGTTGCCCTGCTACTTGCGCTCGGCGCTACCCAGGCCCGAGCGCAAGGCATCCCGGTCATCGACGCAGCCAACCTTGTCCAGACCGTCCAGCAGGTCATCAACGACATCACTGCGATCAACAACCAAGTCCAGCAGATCCGCCAGTTGCAAGGGCAGCTCGACAGCATCAACGGCCTCCGCAATCTCGGCAACGTGTTCAACAACCCCTCGCTGAAGAACTATGTGCCAGCCGAGTCTTACACCCTCATCAACGCAGTCAGCAACTCCGGCTACGCAGGTCTGAATGCCACGGCCAAAGCGCTGCGCGATTCCGGCATGGTCTACAACTGCATGGAACTGAGCGGCACTGACCGTACACGGTGCCAGGCCTCACTCGCCCAGCCATACCAGCACAAAGGCTTGCTGCAAGACGCGATGAAGTCAGCCGCTGGCAGGCTGAACCAGATCCAGGCCCTGATGGGGCAGATCGATGCCACCAGCGATCAGAAGGCAGTGCAGGAGATTCAGGCACGCATCGGCGCCGAGAACGCGCTGCTGGCGCACGAGATGTCGCAGCTGCAAATGCTGCAGGGCATGGCCGATAGCGAAGAGCGCATCGCAAGGTCACGTGAGAGAGAGCGCCAGTATCAGATGCTGACCCGAACAGGAAAAGTCGCTGACTACTTGCGCTAGCGACCCACCCAGATCACAGACCCGCTGCGCCGTGTTCCGTCTATAGAACTCGCGCGACAACACCGAGGTAGTCACATGAACGCTGTCCTCATGCCAGGCAGAGCCGCCGCATTGCCGGATCATGCCTCTCGAACTTCGAACGACGAGGATCGCGCAGACGCTGCGGCTGTGATCCGAGCCAACCGCGCCTGGGAAGTCGACCGGGCGCTGATGCTGGAACGCTCGGAGCGCAGGGCCTGGTCGGTGGCCATCGCTGGCCTGGCGCTGGGCCTGATCGGCATCGCGGGGGTGTTCGTCCAAGGCCCGCTGCGCCGTGTGATTGAGGTCCCCATCGTCGTGGATCGCTTGACAGGTGAAACCACCATCCAGCAGCGCCTCAGCACCGAGTCCGTCCCACCGCTGGAGGCACTCGACAAGCACAACCTAGCCAGCTTCGTACGGGCCCGCGAGGGCTACAGCTGGATGTTCCTGCAGCGCGACTTCGAGCAGGTCGCTCGAATGGCGGTGCCAACAGTCTTTGCCGATTACAGCCGGCTGTTCGAGGGCGAAGGAGCGCTGCAAAAGAAGATCGCTGCCACTGAGGATTGGCGCATCGAGATCATCAGCGTGCGGCTAGCCGCGTCCGGCCGAACCGGTAACCGGGGCGAGGCAACCGTCACCTACGACAAGCGGGTGCGTCTGCCAGACCGCAATCTCCCCGAGGTCACGACAAGGCATGTCGCCAGCATTGTTTTCCAGTACCAGCCTCAGGTCTTGGCGAAGGAACGCGATCGGCTGGAGAACCCCTTCGGCTTTGTCGTCACAGCCTATCGATCCGACCCCGAGATCAATACCGCGCCGGGAGCCAAGCCATGAAGGTCGCGAACTGCTTGGCCCTCACGACTGCAGCACTCATCAATAGCGCGACGGCCGCGACGCAGAGGTCAGACCCGCGCCTGCGAGAGCTGGTCTACCAGGCTCATGCGGTGGTGACCGTGCCCGTCAAGCGCGGCGTCGTCAGCTTGGTGGTCTTCGATGCCGACGAATCCATCACCGAGATGGCATCTGGCCTTGGCGGCGACTGCGCAAAGCCCGATGCAACATGGTGCATCACGGCCCAGGCAGGTGGCCGCCACCTCTTCGTCAAGGCGAAGAGCACAGCCAGTGCGGCCAACAACTTGGCGGTGGTGACCGACCGCCGCACGCACAGCCTGCGCTTTATCGTGCTGGCCGACGAAGACCCGAATCCTCCGGTCTACCGTCTGGTCATCAAGGCGCCCCCTCAGCTGGCGCCAGCGCCTTCGCCCTCGCCCGCCCCCAGCTTGCTGGACCTGGCACCCCTGCTCGCCTTGCCTGAACTTGCGCCGCCAGTGCCAGCGCAGCAGGTGGTCGTCGAGCGCTTGCGCGCCAAGCCGCAGCTTGTCAACAGCCGCTACTCGATGGCTGAGGGAAAAGGCTCGCAGGACATCGTGCCAACGCTGGTCTTCGACGACGGTCGCTTCACCTATCTGCGCTTTCCGGGCAACCGGGAGGTGCCGGCCGTCTTCCATGTACTGGGCGATGGTCGCGAGACCCTGGTCAATACCCGCATGGAGGACGACCTGCTCGTGGTCGACCGTGTCAGCCGTCGCCTGATGCTGCGCGCGGGCTCGGCCGTGGTGGAAATCTGGAACGAAGCCTTCGACCTTGACGGCGAGCCGCCGGCAAAGGGCACGACAGTGCCAGGCTTGCAGCGGGTGCTCAAGGCTGGGCAGACAAATGGCAGCGATGTCTCGAAGGAACGCACACCATGAGGCCCGACGACACTCGGCCCGAAGGCGACAAGCTTTCGCCGCTTCCAGGGGAACCTGGCATCCCCAATGTCGCTACTCGCCAGCCCGTCGCGATGTCGCGCAAAGGACTGCTGGCCGTCGCACTGCTGGTGGCTTCGCTGAGCATGGTTGCAGCCTTCAGCGTCCAGCGTGCCGCCACCAATGGCATGCAGAACGACGACTCTAAGCCTCTGCGTGACAAGCCAACGGCGGCGTCAACAGAGCCCCGCAAGCTGGAGATGCCCCAACCGCACAGCGCGCCGCGCATCCCGGCGCTCAAGCCAACGGCTGAAGAACTGGCTGAGCCGATCGGCGTGAGGCGCACCGGCCCAACGACTCAAGCTGATACCAAACAGTCCGCTCCAGAGGATGCTCCGGTGATGCTGCTCACCAGCCGCCCCAATTCGGCCGGGCGCGGCATGCCTGCAGCAGCGCCTCCGAAAGACGCGGCTCTGCCGCACGAAACAGCCAGCTTCACGGATCCGATGGCGGCAACATCCCGAAATCTGCAGGCCTATCAGCGCCAGTTGCAGGGCCTGCTGGACAAGCTGACGCAAGCAGCAGACGCATCAAGCGACCGGGGCACAGCCCCTGCAACTCGGGCAACAAACGGGCACGCTGCGCCGATGGCCGGCGCTGGCCCTGTCAGCACGCCTCCCCCGGCAGGCTCGCTGTTTGGTGGCCAGCTCCAAGGCTCAGCCACCCCCAAGGTGGCAGCGTCGATGCTGGGCAACCGCAGCTTGACGCTGCCCAAGGGCGCGGCCTTCACCTGCGCACTGAAGACCCAGGTGATCAGTGCGATGTCTGGCCTGGTCGGCTGCCAGGTCCAGCGCAATGTCTTCAGCGAAGACGGTCGCGTGCTGCTGATCGAGCGCGGCTCGCACCTAGACGGCGAGTACCGCATCACGTCCGTCCGGCCAGGCTCGGTGCGCATCCCCGTGCTGTGGACTCGAATCCGCACGCCTCTGGGTGTCACGGTCGACATCGAATCGCCCGGCACTGGCCCGCTAGGCGAGTCAGGCATTGATGGCCATATCGACAAGCGCTGGAGAGAGCGTATCGGCGCAGCAATGCTGCTTTCTCTGATCGATGACTCCGTCAAGCTGATCATCCAAAACCAGTCCCGTGACAGCCAGGCCGACACCCTCGTGTTGCCATCGACCACGGCAAACACCAGCAAGCTGGCCGAGAAGGTGCTGGACAGCACGATCAACATCCCGCCGCTGATCTACCAGCACCAAGGCGGCCTCGTCGGCATCTATGTCGCTCGCGACGTGGACTTCTCGTCGGTCTATGAACTGAAGCCC
>NZ_JBILQK010000094.1:0-12038 GCF_044373315.1 Roseateles sp.
CTGCGCGGCCTGAGCTTCGAGGCGCAGCAGGGCGAGATCAGCGTGATCCTGGGCCGCAACGGCGTGGGCAAGAGCACCTTGTTGAAGAGCCTGATGGGCGTGGTGCCGATCAAGAGTGGCAGCATCAGTTTCGACGGCGCCGAGATCGGCCGCGAAACGCCTTACGAGCGTGTGCGCCGCGGCATCGGCTATGTGCCGCAGGGGCGCGAGATCTTCGGCCGGCTCACGGTGGAGGACAACCTGCGCATGGGCCTGGCCTACAAGAGCGGCAGCACGCCGATTCCGCCGCAGCTGTTCGAGCTTTTCCCAGTGCTCAAGCAGATGCTGCACCGCCGCGGCGGCGACCTCTCTGGCGGCCAGCAGCAGCAGCTGGCCATCGCGCGGGCGCTTGCGGCCGGCCCCTCGCTGCTGATCCTGGACGAACCCACCGAAGGCATTCAGCCCAGCATCATCAAGGACATCGGCCGCGTGCTGCGCCAGCTGGCCGACGAGGGCCTGGAGATCGTCGGCCCGGATGGAGGCAAGAAGCAGCGCATGGCAGTGATCCTGGTCGAGCAGTACTACGACTTCGCCGAGGAACTGGCCGACCAGTATCTGGTGATGGAGCGCGGCGAATTCATCGCGCGCGGCCGCGGTGATGAGATGCAGAGCAAGGGCATACGCCAGCTGGTGTCGATCTAGAGCCTGTTCACTTGGCCGCAGCAATCGAGCCGACCGGGCCGTCTCCCAAGCAAAGAAGCCCCGAACCGAGAGGTTCGGGGCAAAGGCGCTGCTGACGCCGCCCGGGACGCAAAGCACCTCGGTCGAGGCACGGCGTAGGGCTGCGGCGTGGTGAGCTGGAGCGCAGAGGGCGCAGGCGATGGCGGACCGTCAAGGCTGCCGGTCCGCGGCCAGGGCGCCGTTATCGAAGGGGGCTCGCTCGCTTAGAACTCGCTCCAGTCGCCGTCATTGTCGGCAGCAGCCTTGGCGGCTGGCTTGGGGGCGGGCGACGGGCTTGCCGAAGGTGCGCTGGGCTGAGCAGGACTGCGGGGCGCAGCAGGGCTCGCTGCAAAGGACTTGCTGCCACTGGCCGGGCGAGCCGCAGGCTTTGCCGAGGAGGTGGCGGCATTCTTTTGTCCGAAGCTGCTTGCCGCGGGCTTGCGCAGCGGCGCCGCCGGTGCTGCAAAGCCATGCTGCTGGGCGGCAAGTCGGAACCGGGCCACCGACTCGAGCAGCCGACCGGCCTGCACCTTCATGCTTTCGCTGGCCGCGGCGCTCTGTTCCACCAAGGCTGCGTTTTGCTGCGTGCTGCGATCCAGCTGTGTGATGGCTTCGCCCACCTGGGCGATGCCGGCGCTTTGCTCGACGCTGGCGCTGCTGATTTCGCCCACGATGTCAGCCACGCGCTGCACCGAGCTGACGATGTCCTGCATGGTCTGGCCGGCACGGTCCACCAGCTGGGTGCCGCTTTGCACCCGTTCGACCGAGTCGTTGATCAGGCTCTTGATCTCCTTGGCCGCATCCGCGCTGCGCTGCGCCAGATTGCGGACTTCGCTGGCCACCACGGCAAAGCCGCGGCCTTGTTCACCGGCCCGCGCGGCTTCCACCGCTGCGTTCAGCGCCAGGATATTGGTCTGGAAGGCGATGCCGTCGATCACCGCGATGATGTCGGCGATGCGTTTGGAGCTGGTCTCGATGCCGCGCATGGTGTTGACGACTTCGCCGACCACCTGGCCGCCGTTGCGTGCCACTTCGCTCGCGCTTTGCGCCAGCTGATTGGCGGTTTGCGCGCTGTCGGCGTTTTGGCGCACGGTGGCGCTGAGTTCTTCCATCGTGGCCGAGGTTTCCTCCAGCGACGAGGCCTGGTCCTCGGTGCGGGCCGACAGATCGGAATTGCCCTGCGCGATCTCGGCGCTGGCGGTAGCCACGGATTCCGAGCCTTCGCGCACACTGCCGACGGTGGTGACCAGGCTCGCCTGCATGCGCTGCATCGCTGACAGTAGCTGGGCCATCTCGTCCTTGCCCGCCACGTCGATGGTCTGGCTCAGATCGCCCGAAGCGACGCGGTCGGCCGCCGCCACAGCCTGGGCCAGCGGCCGGCTGATGGCGCGCGTCAGCATCAAGCCCAGCCAGGCGGCCAGGCCTGCGGCCAGCAGACCGACCACCAGCAGCCAGGTCACGGCGCTGGAATAGGTGGATTCGCTGTTGGACGCCGACTGTGCGGCGCCTTTGGTCTGGTAATCCACCAGTGCGTCGACCGCCGTGTTGGCTGCTTCGTAGGCGGGGGTGACTTCCCTGCGCTGCAGCCGGTGCGCGCCGTCGAGATCATCGGCGGCATTCATCTCCAGCATCTTCTTCGCCCCGGCCTGGTACTTGGCCCAGGCGGCCTTGAAGGTGTCATAGAGCTTGCGTTCGTCGTCGCCTGACAGTAGCTTTTCGTAGCCAGCGTCATTCGCCGTCAAGCTGACTAGCGCCTGCTCCATTGCAGCCGCCCCGGCTTTTGCTTCTTCCGGCGCGGTGGCCGCCATCACGCGCAGCACGCCGATGCGGTAGTCGGCGATGTCGGCCATCATGCCGCCAGCAAAGCGGGTAGTAGGCAGCCAGTTCTCGCTGAGGTTGCGGGATTCCTCCTGGATCAGATGCATCCGCGAGAAAGCGAACATCGCCAGGCCGGCGAGAAGCAGCAGCATGGCCGCGAAGGCGACTGCGAGTTTGGCGCTGATGCGCAGGTTGTTGAAAGTCTGCATGCGGACTCCTGACAGGTCGACTCAACCGGCCTTGGAGCAAGGCCGATCAGAACAAAGACAATCTTCCCTGCATCTGCTCTCTTGCAAAGGCCGGATCAGGGCCTTTGTGCCTGCGTATCTTCTGCGCTTGGGGCAGGCACGACAAGGCCTGCTCCGTGAAGATGTCTCAGCGCAGGGTCATCCCGAGGCTGTGGGCGATGAAGGCCAGCATGTCCGAGCGCTCCTCGATGATCTTGGAGGTCGGCTTGCCGGCACCGTGGCCGGCCTGCGTCTCGATGCGGATCAGCTTGGGTGCCGGGCCGGTGTCCACCGCCTGCAGCGCTGCGGTGTACTTGAAGCTGTGCGCCGGCACCACGCGGTCGTCACGGTCGGCCGTGGTCACCAGGATCGCCGGATAGCTGGCACCGGCGCGGAGGGTGTGCAGCGGCGAGTAGGCGCGCAGCGCGCCGAACTGCTGCGCATCGTCCGCTGAGCCGTAATCGCTGATCCAGGCCCAGCCGATGGTGAACTTGTGGAAGCGCAGCATGTCCATCACGCCGACTGCAGGCACGGCCGCGCCGAACAGCTCGGGGCGCTGGTTCACCACCGCGCCCACCAGCAGGCCGCCGTTGGAGCCGCCGTTGATGGCCAGCTTGGCCGGTTGCGTGTATTTGTTGGCGATCAGCCATTCGGCTGCGGCGATGAAGTCGTCGAACACGTTCTGCTTCTTCAGCTTGGTGCCGGCTTCATGCCAGGCCGCGCCATACTCGCCGCCGCCACGCAGCGACGCCAGCACATAGACGCCGCCCATGCGCATCCAGGTGGCCGCGGTCACGCCGTAGCTGGGTGTCTGCGGCACGTTGAAGCCGCCATAGGCATACAGCAGCGTCGGGTGGCTGCCGTCGAGCTTGAGGCCCTTGCGGTGGGCGATAAAGACCGGCACGCGGGTGCCGTCACGGCTGGTGACGAAATGGCGCTCGGTGACGAACTCGTCACTTGGGAAGGCGGTGCTGGGCTTCTTGAACAGGCTGGCCTGGCGGCTGGCGGGCTCCAGGCGGTAGATCTCGCCGGGCGAGTTCAGGCTGGCGTAGCTGAAGAAGGTTTCGCTGTCGCGCCAGCGTCCGCCGAAGCCGCGCGCGGTGCCCACGCCGGGCAGCGCCACCTCGCCCAGATCCTTGCCGGCCGGGTCGAACACCCGCACCACGGTCGAGGCATGGCGCAGGTACTGCAGCAAGAAGCGGCCGGCCACACCGCTGGCGGCGGTCATCGCATCGGCGCCTTCGGGCACCACGGTGCGCCACTGCGCCGGCGCGGGCCGCGCCAGGTCCACCGCCACCAGACGGCCGCGCGGCGCGTCCTTGTTGGTGCGCAGATACAGGGTGTTGTCGGCCAGCGTGACGGGCACGTACTCGGCGTCGAAGTCCATCGTCAGCGGCACGGGCGTGCCGCCGGCATAGGTGCCTTTCTGCAGCGGCAGCAGCATCAGGCCGTTGCGCCGACCCGAGCCACGCCAGACATTGATCAGCACGGCCGAGCCGTCATCGGCCACCTGCGCGCCGAAGCCCCATTGCTTCTCGGCCTTGTTCTCCATCACCAGCAGGTCTTCGGACTGTGGGGTGCCCAGGCGGTGGTAGTAGAGCTTCTGGAAGAAGTTGGCGCCGGTCAGCGCCTCGCCGGGCTTGGGTGCGTCATAGCGCGCATAGAAGAAGCCTTTGGAATCCGGCGTCCAGGCGGCGCGCGAGAACTTCACCCATTCGATGCGGTCTGGCAGATCCTGGCCGGTGGCCAGATCGCGCACCTGCCAGCGCTGCCAGTCCGAGCCGCCCATCGCCACGCCATAGGCCAGCAACTTGCCATCGGGCGAGGGCACGGTGCCGGTCAGCGCCACGGTGCCGTCCTTGGACAGGGTGTTGGGGTCCAGCGCCACCGTTGGCGTGGCCGTCAGCGACGTGGCGGTGTAGACGACGTCCTGCTGCTGCAGGCCGTCGTTGCGGGTCCAGAAGTAGCGGCCACCTTCCTTGAAGGGCACGCCGAACTTCTCGAAGTTGAACAGCTCGGTGTAGAGCTTGCGCACCGGTGCGCGCTGCGGCATGGCGGCCAGGAAGCGCTCGGTCACCGCGTTCTGCGCCTGCACCCAGGCCTTGGTGTCGGCGCTGTTGTCGTCCTCCAGCCAGCGGTAGGGGTCGGCAATGCGCTGGCCGTGGTAGATGTCGACCTGATCGACCTTGCGGGTCTGTGGGTAGCTCAGGGTTTGCGAATGGCCGGCGGTAGCCAGCAGGGCGAACGTGCCGGCGAGGACGGCGGGCACGGTGCGGGTCAGCAGCTTCATGCTTTGGGTTTCCTTGCCTGCCGATGGGCTGGCGCGGGTCGAAGTATCAGCCAAGCTGCGAGGTGCTACCTGCCTGCGGGCTTCAGGCCGTAGGGCTCCAGTCTTGCCAGCCAGCTGCGCTCATCGCGCAGCGCGGTCAGCACGCTCATGAGTCGAACCTGCGTGGGCTTCGGCAGCGCGCGCGAAATCAAGGCGCGACGCAGGTAGCTGTTGCGCGGCTGTCTGGCGATGTACAGGTTGGCCGCCATCTCCGGCAGTTGCTGCTGCCACCAGGGCAGGCCGCTGGCCGCGAGAAAGACGACATCGACCCGGCCGCGCAGCAGTTTGCGCAAGTTCTGCTCGGTGTTGATGGTGTCCTCGCGCGTCAGTTCGCCGGCTTCGATCATCGCCTCGACATCCGCATAGCGATGCCCGGCGACGCCACCCAGCGTCAGGCCTCGCAAGGAGGCCGGACCGTTGAATTCGACCGCACGCGACTTCAGCGACAGCACGAGATCGGTGTCGGCCAGCAGGGGCGGCGACCAGAGGAAGCGGCTCTCGCTCTCGTCGCCAAACCAGGCGGGCTTGACCCAGGGCACCAAGCCCTGCCATGTCGGCGCGCTCAGTGCCATGTCCAGTCGGCGTCGCGGCAGTAGCTGCAGCTCGGTACGCGAGATCAGTCCGCCCATGAGCTCGGTCAGTGTGCTGGCCAGGTCGTGCGACAGGCCGTTGCCCCGGGTCGTGATGAAGGGCGGGTAGTCATAGTGGGTCAGAAGTTCCAGTGACTGCCCGGCGCGCACCGGCCCGCAGTTGGCCAAGCCCGAGCCTGCGGCGAGCGCAAGACGAGCCATCGCGAGGCGACGGCCGAGCTTGACGGCGGAGGGCGGTGCGTTGGAGGACATGGCAGTCCCCAACTCTAGCGTGCGTGTCAGGTGCGCCAGATCCTAGGGGCGGTCGGGGCCAGTTGCCAGGCCTGCTGGCGCCAGGCGGCCCAGACCTCGGCCAGCAGGCCCATCACCGGCTCCACCCGCGCGCCAAGCGCCCGCAGCACCACGATGCCGGGCTCGGGTGCGGTGCAGCCGGACGTGGCGGCCAGCGCATGGCGTCCGCATATCTCGCGGGCGCACTCGAGCAAGGCCTCGCGCCGCGGCACGGGCAGCGCCTGGCCGGCGGCGAACCACAGGCTGCCCATCACGCTGTGGCCGGCCAGGCCCAGCGGCGAGTGCAGCAGCGCCAGATCGTCGGCGGCGATGCGGCCGCGCTCCAGCCAGCGGCCGGGCAATTCCAGGTGTTGCGTGTAGTGGCCGCGCTCGAAGGGGCGCTCGGCGGCGGGCAGGCCCAGCGCCAGCACATCCCAGCCCATCATCTCGGCACCGGGGGCGATATCGAAGCGCAGCTGGTTCTCGCCCAGTGCGCCGTCGTAGACCAGCGTCTCCAGTGGCAGCCATTCCAGCCGTGCGCCAGGTTCAAGCCGCGCCAGCAGACTCTGGCAGGCGTTCTCGGCGGCACTGCGGTAGAAGCGCGCGGCCGCGGGTGTGGTGATCAGCGCATGGCAGCCCTCGGCCAGATTGACGGCAATGTCGAGCCGGTCGCCGCCCACCATGCCGCCGGGCGGATGCACCAGCACATGGTGGCAAATGCCGGGTCCTTCGGGGTATAGGCGCTGCAGCACGCGCAGCGGGCCGTCGTGCAGATCCAGCGCGGTGCAGCGGCCGCTGTCATCGCGGCGGTAGTCGAGTTTCAGATGTCCGTGCCAGCTCATGGGCGCAGGGTAGCAAACAGGCGGGTGAAATGAGGCGGGCCGGCGCGTGCCTTGGAGAGGCACCCGCCGGCCCGGGACACGATGTCCGGCTTCAGCCTGGTCGCTTCGCAGCGCTCAGGCCGTGGCACTTAGAAACGATGGCGGATGCCGGCCCCGTAGCTGACGCCGCTGCTCAGGCCTGTCAGCTTGTCGCTCATGTAGGCGGCGTAGACGTCGGTGCGCTTGGACAGGAAGTAGTCGTAGCCCACGGTGTAGGTCTTGCGATCCGCGCCGGCCGAGGCCGAGATGCGGCCGTACTGCGCCAGCAGCTTGCCGCCGCCGATCGGCACGGCGACGCCGACGTTGGTCAGCTTGTAGTCGCGCTTGGTGGTGCTGTTCTCGACATCGCTGTACTGGCCGAACAGCTTGGCGGCGCCGAAGTCGTAGGAGGCTGCGATCTGCATCGTCTCGGTATCGTCCACCGTCGCGCCTTTGGCCACCTTCTGATAGACCGCCGAGGCTGCGAAGGCACCAGCGCCGTAGCCCGCGTTGGCACCCCAGTTGCGGCCGCCCGAGCCTTCACCGGCAGCGGCGATCACGCCGGCGCTGAAGCCGCCGATCTTCGGTGCGATGTAGTGCACCGAGTCGCTCCAGCCGGTGTCGCCGGTGACAGTGCCGCTGGTGAAGGTGTGGCGGATCGCAGGCGAGAAGCCGAAGGAATCGCCGAAGGCATTGAAGGACAGCGTGCTGACGAACAGCGGCGTGGTGTTGCGGCCCATCTTGAGGGTGCCCAGCTCCTTGCTGTTCAGCGCAACGAAGGCGCTGCGCGCCCACATGGCGTCGCCGTTGAAGCGGCCGGCCGTGCCGCCGTCGGCCAGCAGGAAGCTCTCCAGTGCAAAGCTGGCCGTCAGGCCGCCGCCCAGGTCTTCACGGCCGGAGAAGCCGATGAAGCTGGTCGTCATGCTGCCACTTTCCGTCCGCTTGATCGCCTTGCCACCCGGCGCCTTGAACGAGCCGACGCTCAGGTCCATCAGGCCATAGAGCGAGACGCTGGATTGCTGCGCCTGCGCGGCTGCGCCCAGCAGGGCCAGCACGGCGGCGGCAGCGATCTTGTTGGAGGTCTTCATCGGAGGGATTCCTTGTTTGTGGTTGGAGGTGAAAGAGCAGGTGATCGGTGCGGAGATCAGTGGTTCTCGCTGCCGCGGTGGGCCCAGCCGGTCAGGCGGCGTTCCATCAGCGCGAACAGCTCGTACATCAGCATCGCCATCGCGCCGACCACCACCAGGCCGGCGAAGGCCAGGCCCATCTGCATCGAGGCGCCGGCGGAGATCAGCAGATAGCCGATGCCCTCGTTCGATGCGGTCATCTCGGACACGGTGGTGCCGACGAAGGCCAGCGTGATCGACACCTTCAGCGCGGCGAAGAAGTAGGGCATGGAGCGCGGCAGGCCGATCTTCATCAGCACGTCCCAGCGCTTGGCGCCCAGCACACGCAGCACGTCCTCCAGCTCGGGCTCCAGCGTGGCCAGGCCAGTGGCGATATTGACCATGATGGGGAAGAAGCTGATCAGGAAGGCCGTCAGGATGGCCGGCCCGACGCCGATGCCGAACCACACCACCAGGATGGGCACGAAGGCCGCCTTGGGCAGCGCGTTGAAGCCGGTCATCAGCGGATACATCGCCTTGTAGGCCAGCGGTGAGCTGCCCATCAGGAAACCCAGCAGCACGCCCACCACGATGGCGATGCCGAAGCCTGCCACCGTCACCCAGAAGGTGCGCCAGGCATGGCCGAGGATGGTGGTGTGATGCTCGGCCACCGCCTGTGCGATCGCCCAGGGGCTGGGGAAGATGAACTCCGAGACCTGCAGCGCGCTGCACAGCACCTGCCACAGCAGCACGATGGCCAGCAACAGCAGCCAGGCCGCATAGCGCTGGAACAGCAGCTGGGGTTTCTTTCGACTCGTGCTGTTCATTGCGCCACCTCCGCGCCGCTCTTCCTGAGTGCGCCGATATGGCCGCGCAGCTCGTGCACGATGGCGGTGAACTCGGGCGTGTAGGTCAGCTCCAGATCGCGCGGCCGTGGCAGCTCGATCTCGCGCTTGTGGAGCAGGCGTCCGGGGCTCTTGCTCATCACGTAGACGGTGTCGGCCAGGAACACGCTTTCGCGCAGGTCATGCGTCACCAGGATCACGTTGAAGCCCTTCTCAGCCTGCAGGTCGCGCAGCGCGCACCACAGCTCCTCGCGCGTGAAGGCGTCCAGCGCGCCGAAGGGCTCATCCAGCAGCAGCAGCTGCGGCTCGTGGATCAGTGCGCGGCAGATGCTGGCGCGCTGCTGCATGCCGCCCGAAAGCTGCCAGGGGAACTTGTCCTCATAGCCGGCCAGGCCGACGCTGGCCAGCAGGGCGCGGGCGCGTTCGGTGTATTCGGCCTTCTTCGCGCGCAACTGGCTGCGGTGCGGCTCGACGATCTCTAGCGGCAGCATCACGTTTTGCAAGGTGGTGCGCCAGGGCAGCAGCGAAGCCGCCTGAAAGGCCATGCCGCTGATCTTCAGCGGGCCGGTGACGGGCTGGCCGTCGACGAAGATCTCGCCGCGGCTGGGCTTCTTCAAGCCGGTTGCCAGCTTCATGAAGGTGGACTTGCCACAGCCGGAAGGCCCGACGATGGCGACGAACTCGCCGCGCTTGAGCGTCAGCGAGATGTCCTCGACGGCGAACTTTCCTTCAGCCCACAGCTGCTCGTTGTAAGCGAGCCAGACCCTTCGGAAATCGACAAAGGCGGAGTCGGCCGTCATCACTTCTTCTTCAGCGGCGGCAGCACATCGAGCTCGGCCTTGGTGGGCAGGAAGCTGCCGTTCCACACCGCTTCGGGCACCACCCGGGTCTTGGTGGCATAGGTGTCGGAGACCTGGCTGGCCATCAGCGCCAAGCGCGGCGCGAGCACCTGGCCGAAGCCTTCGGCGCGGGCGTCAGGGCTGGCGACGACGGCGTCGATGGCAAGACGCAGACGGCGCTTCTCCAGTGCTTCATTGATGATGCCGTCACGCTGCTTGACGAAGGCGATCGAGGCATCCGGATCGGCCATCACCTCCTTGGCCCCTTGGGCGAAGGCCTTCAGGAAGGCCTTGATCAGCTCGGGCTTTTCCTTGATCAGCTTGGGGCTGGCGATGATGGCGTTGCCATACAGCTTCACGCCATAGGCCGGGTAGGGGAAGATGGTCACGTCCTCGGCCTTGATGCCGCGCGCTTCCAGGTTCAGCAGCGAGGTGAAGGAAAAACCGGTGATGGCGTCCACGTCGCCGCGCACCAGCATGGTTTCGCGCAGCGGCGGGTCCATGCTGACCCAGCTGACACCCTCGATCTTGTTGGCCTTGGCGAAGATCGGGAAGCCCTTGCGGCCGGCGTCGAACACCGGCGCGCCCAGCTTCTTGCCGGCCAGCTGGCCGACCGTGCTGATGCCGCTCTTCTTTAGGGTTAGCACCGCAGCCGGCGTGTTGTTGTAGACCATCATCACCGCGACCGGCTTGTTTGGCGCGTCAGGGTTGTTGGCATGGAACTCCATCAGCGCCGCCAGGTCGGCAAAGCCCATGTCGTAGGAACCCGAAGCCACGCGCGTGACGGCGCCACCAGAGCCGTTGCCGGCATCCAGCTGCACATCGAGGCCGGCGGCCTTGAAGGTGCCTTTGGCGATGGGCTGCAGGAACAGCGCCGACGGCCCCTCGAAACGCCAGTCGAGCTGGAACTTGATCGGGCTCTGCGCCAGGCTAAGCGAGCCCAGAAGGCTCAAGGTGGTGCCGAGTGCGGCGGCGCGAAGCAAGTGGCGGCGGGCGTGGCGGGCGGTCATGGAGTCTCCGGTCATTGAATGGGGTTGAAGCAGGGTTTGCAAGCTCCGTGCCACTGCGTTCCTCGCGTACGTGTGGGCGTGCGCGTGCCCTCGCGCACGCGGACGTGCGCAGACACCGGGTCGTGGCACCACTCTGGGGCGGGTCAGCCGCCCATGCCCCACGGCGGTGTGCGGGCACATCCGTTGGCCGTAGCTTGCGGAAGTGCGGGCGCGGCGCTCCACTCGGCTACAGACATCACCACCACCACCGAGGAGACCTCATGGAAACTTCGACACCGAATCGTCTGGACCGCGCGGCCAAGCTGCTGTCGCTGCTGACCGACACCTGCCGCTTTCTTGTGCTGCTGGCGCTGACTGCGTTTGCGCTCACCGCGATGGCCTCGCCCGACTGGGCGCGCAAGCGGCTGGCCGATCTGGGTCTCAGCGTCAAGGAAGTCAATGCTTTCGGCGTGCGGCTGGTGGCTAACGAGGCCTTCGATGTCGCAGCCAATCTGGCCGAGGCGCGGGCCACGCTCGATCAGCTGAAGGCGCAGCCCGGCATCGCAGTGGACGCATCAGCGCTGAAGAAGGTCAGTGATCGGATCGAGCAGGCGAGTGCGTCGCTGGGACGGCAGGACCAGGCCATCAAGGACGTGCGGCAACAGGCTGGCATCGTGCCGCCGCCCTTGCCGGAAACCGGCTGGGTCTATGTCGGCCGCTTGGCCGAGGATCGCAGCTGGCTGCCGGGCTGGAGCATCGATGCGGCGCGCACCCGGCTCGACGGCGCGCAGGTGCGTCAGCTAGGACTGAAAGCCGATGCCGTCGTGCTGGGCAACGGCAACGAGTGCACGCAGCTCAAGCTGGAGGAGCTGCAGCCGCCAACAGCGCAGGACCTGCAGGCGCCGCAGATCCTGCTCGATGGCGAAGCGCGGCCGCTGCTTGACGTGATCGCGACGGCGTCCTGCCCGTCCAAGGGCAATGGCCAGTGGCTGTACGCCAAGATCCGCATCGCCCGCGAATCCGTCAAGTTCGTCAAGTACCAGGACTTGATCAGGCGCTGAGCAGATCGGCCAGTGTGCGAGCCACCACCTGGGTGGCGCGCTTCAGGTCCGCCAGCACCAGGTGCTCGTCAGCGCGCTTGGCATGGCTCTCCAGCACGGTGCGCGGGCCGGCGCCGTAGATGGCCGCCGGGATGCCGTGTTCGCCGTACAGGCGCACATCGGTGTACAGCGGCGTGCCCGAGGTCGGGATGGCTTCGCCGAACACGGCGCTGGCATGCTTTTGCAGCGCATCGACCAGCGCCTGGTTGCCGGCTAGCGGCTTGAGTGCGCGCGCAAGAAGCAAGCGCTTGATCTCGACCGTGATGCCCGGATAGCTGGCTGCGGCCTGGGCGATCACCTCGCGGATGCGCGCCTCGACCGCGACCGGATCCTCCTCGGGGATCATGCGGCGGTCCAGCTTGAACA
>NZ_JBILQK010000095.1:0-12029 GCF_044373315.1 Roseateles sp.
AGATTGCTCATCACGAAGGGGCGCGTCGGCCGCATGCGGCGCGTGTCCGCCTCCATCACTTCCAGATTGGCACCCACATACGGCGCCAGATCGGTCTTGTTGATCACGAACAGATCGCTCTTGGTGATGCCGGGACCACCCTTGCGGGGAATCTTCTCGCCCGCGGCGACGTCGATCACGTAGATCGTCAGATCGGACAACTCCGGGCTGAAGGTAGCCGCCAGGTTGTCGCCACCGGATTCGATGAAGACGATGTCGGCATTCGGGTAGAGCTTCAGCATGCGGTCCACCGCCTCGAGATTGATCGAGGCGTCCTCACGGATCGCGGTATGCGGGCAGCCACCCGTCTCCACACCCATGATGCGTTCCGGCTCCAGCGCGCCGGCCACGGTCAGCAGGCGCTGGTCTTCCTTGGTGTAGATGTCGTTGGTGACCACCACCAAGTCATAGCGCTCGCGCAGGGCTTTGCACAGCACCTCGACCAGGGTGGTCTTGCCCGATCCGACCGGGCCGCCGACACCCACTCGCAGGGGGGGCAGGCGCTTGCTCCGGCCGGGGATGTTGTGCAGGGAACTGCTGGTGGTGGCGCTCATGATGAAATGGCTTCAGTGATGACGATGATCGAAAACGTAAGCAAGCATAGTGCCACGTCACTCGCGGATGGGGCATCGATACGGCCCGCCCAAGCCGGCGATGCCGGCGCCGTTGCGGCGCTTTACCTGGCGGTGCGGCGCCTGGAGATGGCCTACGCGCCCCTTCAGCACAGCGATGCCGAGGTGCAGCAGTGGCTCAGGGACGTGCTGATCCCGGCCGGGAACTGCTGGCTGCTGGTCAACCGTCAGGGTGACTTGCTGGGCCTGATCAGCGTCAGCGTTGATGTGGGAGGCCGAGCTTGGATCGATCAGCTGTATCTGAGTGCCGATTCGAGGGGGCGCGGTCTTGGCAGCGCACTGCTGTGGCATGCCTTGGGCTTGCTGCCTCGCCCCGTGCTGCTCTACACCTTCGAGCCCAATGTGGGCGCGCAGCGCTTCTATGAGCGCCACGGATTTGCCCTTGTTGCGCGTGGCGACGGGCGCGGCAATGAAGAGGGCTGTCCTGATCTGCTGATGCAGCTGGGGTGAGACCGCCAGCGCGCCGCAGTGGTGTCGCATCTTCGACAGCAAGTCGCCGCTGCGCTCGAACTGCGGCTTGTTGTGAAGCTCGTGCGGCAGGCGCTGCACGATGATCGGCCCTGGGTCAGGACATCACGGCGCAGCATCATGAGGCGCCGTCGTTCTTCTTGCCCAGGCTTCGCTCTTGATCGCAGCTGTAGGTGCAGGAGGCCGTGACCTCCTGCACCGTGCTTGCTGCCGCCCGGGACACTGGCCCGGACCGAAAAACCGGCTTGCTCAGCCCTTGGTGGGGCTCGCCTCAGGCTTGTCAGCCTTCGTGGCCTTGGGGTTTTCGGCTTTCACCGCAGGCTTGGCGGCGGCATCAGCCTTGGCAGCGGGCTTGGCCGCATCCGCCGTAGTTGCAGCCGCCTTGGCGACCGGTGCCGAAGCGCCAGCAGCCACGGCCTTCGGCGCAGTGGTGGGCGCCGCTGTCACTGTTGCCGCTGGGGCAAGCGGTTTTGCCGGCGTCGCCGCGGTCGCTGCCGCAACAGCCGGTGCCTTTGCCGTGGCCGGCGTGGCCGCAGCAGGGGCGGGGGCCTGGGCCAACACAGCGCCAGTCGAGGCAGCAAACAGGGCAGCGATCAGGGAGGTCTTCAGAGCATTCATCAGGATTTCTCCAAGGGTTGCGAAAGGGTGAGGATTCAACGAGGCGCCAAGAGCGCCTGTTGACCCCTTCTGCGCGCCGTTGCAATGTCTTACAAGGCGGCTCAGGCCTGCTGCTGCGCGAACTCCTGGGCGATGGCCTCTGTCAGCGGGCCGCGCGCCTCACGCCTGAACAGCAGGCCGACGCTGCGCGTCAGCTCAGGCGACGGCAGCGGTAACACGCGCAGGGTCAGGTCTTGCTCCCAGCGTGCGCGTCGCAATCGAGGTAGCAGGGCGACGCCCACGCGCTGGCGCACCAGTTCGACCAGCGCCTCGATGGAGTTGAGTTCGAGAAAGTCATGCACTGGCACCTTGAGCTGGCGAAGCGCGCGTTCCACCAGAGCGCCGGTGCGCTCGCTTCGATCAAAGCGCAGAAACGGTTCCGACTCCAGCAGCCGGCTCAAGCCGGCCCGGCTGCCGGAGGGTGCCAGCAGCACCAGCGGCTCCTCATACAGCGCCGTCCATCCCAGGCCGGCTGGCGGCCGGCGGCTGTCGCGCACCAGCACTGCCGCATCCAGCTGACCGGCGGCGACCATGGCGGAGAGTTCGCCGGACTTGGCTGACACCAGCTTCAGCTCCAGGCCAGCATGGCGCTGCTTCAGCGCTACCACAGCATGAGCCAGCGGCGCCACCGCGGACACAACCGCGCCGATGCGGTAGGCGCCGCGCAGAGGGTCCACCCGCAGCGCGGCACTGCGCAGTTCTTCGTGCAGCTCGGCATCCAGCGCCAGCATGCGTTCGGCCCAGGGCAGCAGGGCCTGACCGGCCGCATTGAGCTGGGCTACGCGGCTGCTGCGATCAAACAGTTCGCGCTTCAGCTCTTGCTCGAGATTGCGCATCTGCAGGCTCACCGCCGCCTGAGTCAGCGAGACCTCGGCGGCGGCCGCGGCGAAGGAGCCCTGGCGCGCCACGGCGATGAAGCTTTTGAGCGTGCGAAGACTGGGCATGGCAAGGTTTTCTTGTGGCTAAGAAAAGAATTATTAGCTTTTCTTGTGCTGGATGCCGGACCACAATCGACCGCAAGCAAATGCAAGGAGTGCTGACGATGACTTCCCGAGCTGGTGTGCTGAAACTGCTGAGTCTGGCGCTGGGCCTCGCGCTGACGGCGCCGCTGGCGCAGGCGCAGGACTATCCGACGCGCCCCATCCGCCTGGTCGTGCCCTTCCCGGCCGGTGGCGCTACCGATCTGCTGGCCCGCGCGATCTCGCAGAAGCTCTCAGCCCAGCTGGGTCAGCAGGTGGTGGTGGACAACAAGGCCGGCGCCGGCGGATCGCTGGGTTCGTCCGAAGCGGCCAAGGCGGCGCCGGACGGCTACACGCTGCTGATCGCCACCAGCAGCACGCACTCGATCGGCCCGCATCTGAACGCCAAGCTCAGCTACAAGGTCGAACAAGACTTCACGCCGGTGGCGCATGTGGCCAACGCGGCCAATGTGGTGCTGGTGCCGCCCAGCCTGCCGGTCAAGGACATCCGCGAGCTGATCGCCCTGGCCAAGAGCAAGCCGGGCCAGCTGAACTACGCCTCCAGCGGCAACGGCACCATCGTCCACCTGACCAGTGAGTCGTTCAAGAGCCAGGCCGGGGTGTTTATCACCCACATCCCGTATCGCGGCACGGCCCTGGCGATTCCAGACCTTGTGGCCGGCAATGTGCAGATGCTGTTCGACAGCATCGTCTCGGGCATGCCGCACGTGAAAGACGGCCGCCTCAAGGCCCTGGCCGTCACCGGCAAGGCGCGCTCGCCGCTGGCGCCCGAGCTGCCGACGGTCAGCGAATCCGGCCTGCCGGGCTTCGAGTCGGTCACCTGGTTCGGCATCTACGCGCCCAAGGGCCTGGCGCCGGCCCTGGTGGCGCGGCTCAACAACGAGTTCAACACGGCGCTGAAGTCGGCCGAGGTGCGCGAGCGCCTCGCGCGCCTGGGCGCCGAGCCGGTCAGCGATGCCAGCCCGGCCCAGTTCGCCGCCATGGTCAAGGCCGACAGCGAGCGCTGGGGCCGCCTGATCCGCGAACGCAAGATCACTGTGGAGTAAATGGTCATGACACAACAAGCCTTCAACTGGAACCAGGGCTACGCCAGCCAGCGCAGCCCGGTGTTCGCCCGCAACATCGTCTCGACCTCACACCCGCTGGCCGCGCAGGCCGGTCTGCGCATCCTGGCGCAGGGCGGCAATGCGGTGGACGCCGCCATCGCCACCGCCGCGGCGATGACCCTGGTCGAGCCCTGCAGCAACGGCCTGGGCTCGGACGCCTTCGCCATCCTGTGGGACGGCAAGGAGTTGCACGGTCTGAACGCCTCCGGCAATGCGCCGCAGGCCTGGACGCCCGAGTACTTCCACCGCAAGTACGGCGCCGACAGCAAGAGCCTGCCCAAGCGCGGCTGGGATGCGGTGACGGTGCCCGGCGCCGTGGCCGGCTGGGTGGCGATGAGCGAGCGCTTCGGCAAGCTGCCCTTTGCCGATCTGATGGCGCCGGCCATCGAGATCGCCGAGCGCGGCTATGCCGTGCCGGTGATCGTGCAGAGCAAATGGGCGATGGCAGCGGCCGTGTCGGACCTGACCTCGCAGCCCGGCTTCGCCGAGGCCTTCCTGCCGCGCGGGCGCGCACCGGCCGTGGGTGAGTTGTTCAAGTTTCCGCAGGCGGCACGCACGCTCAAACGGATCGCCGAGACCCGCGGCCAGGCTTTCTACCAGGGCGAGATCGCCGCTGCGGTGGAAGCCTTCGCCAAGCAGACCGGCGGCTCGATGACAGCGGCTGACTTCGCGGCCTACAAGCCCGAATGGGTCAAGCCGATCGCGCAGGACTATGCCGGCCACACGCTGCACGAGATCCCGCCCAACGGCCAGGGCATCGCGGCGCTGATGGCGCTGGGCATCCTGAAGCACTTTGATCTGGCTTCGCTGCCGGTGGACAGCACCGCCTCGCAGCATCTGCAGATCGAGGCGATGAAGCTGGCCTTTGCCGACGTCTACCGCTATGTCTCCGACCCGGTCAGCATGACGTTGAGCAGCGAGCAGATGCTGGACCCGGCCTATCTGGCGGAGCGCGCCAAGCTGATCGACATGGGCCGCGCGCAGGACTTCAAGGCCGGCAATCCGGTCAAGGGTGGCACCATCTACCTGACCACCGCGGACGAGAGCGGCATGATGGTCAGCTTCATCCAGAGCAACTACATGGGCTTCGGCTCCGGGCTGGTGGTGCCGGGCTACGGCGTCTCGCTGCAGAACCGCGGCCATTGCTTCACGCTGGAAGAGGGCCATGCCAACCAGGTGGCGCCGGGCAAGCGGCCCTTCCACACCATCATTCCGGCCTTCCTCACCAAGGACGGCCAGCCGGTGATGAGCTACGGCGTGATGGGCGGCAATATGCAGCCGCAAGGCCATATGCAGACCCTGGTGCGCATGCTGGACTACGGCCAGAACCCACAGGCCGCCTGCGACGCGCCGCGCTGGCGCTTCAACGAGGGCCTGTCGATCAATGTCGAGGCCAGCATGCGGCCCGACACCATCGACGGCCTGCGTGCATTGGGCCATCAGATTGGCGACATCCACGACAGCTACCAGGACTTCGGCGCCGGCCAGTTCATCTGGCGTCTGGGCAATCCGAGCGAGGAGGGCTATGTGGCCGCCAGCGACCCGCGCCGCGACGGCGCGGCCGTCGGCTACTGAACGACGGCGAGACCCTGTCAGGCCTGACACTATGAGGGCGAACTCAGCGCTGCTACGGTTCGCTCCCATGAGCTTGCTGCAGTCGCTGTCCCTGGGTTGGCAGACCGACCTGATCTTTCCGCGCTTCGAGGGCCTGGTGCTGGAGCGATCGGATTGCGTGGTCGTGCGCACACCGTCCAACCCGCTGTTCTACTGGGGCAACTGCCTGATCCTGCCCCAAGTGCCGGCCGATGCCGAGCTGGCGTACTGGCTGCAGCGCTTCGATGAAGAGGTGGGCTGCCACACGCGAGAATCCGGCCATGTGGCGATCGGCTTCGATGCGTCCGCGCCCTTCGAGCCCTTGCAGTCCTGGCAGGCGGCCGGCTTCCAGCTGTTCGCCACCTCGCAGCTGGAGCTGCAGGCGCACCTGCCGCGCCCGCTGGCGGCTGAGTTGCCGAGTGCCTACTTCCGCTTCGCGCCGCTGGACCTGAGCCAGCCACGCCAGCTGGATGCGGCGGTCGAGCTGCAGTGCGACAGTGACGACGGGCAGCACGAGCCCGAGCATTTCCGGCTGCACCGCCAGCGCCAGATGCAGCGCTACGCCGCGATGCAGGCGGCTGGGCTGGGCCACTGGTTCGGCATCTGGCGCGGTACCCAGCTGGTGGCGGACTGCGGCCTGTTCCGCGATGGCAGGCTGGGCCGCTTCCAGCACGTAGGCACCCATCCGGACTGGCGCCGCCGCGGCCTGTGCACCGCACTGGTCGAGCAAGTCAGCGCCTATGGCTTTGGCAGCATGGGCCTGGACCGCATCATCATGTGTGCCGATCCGCAGGATGTAGCGATCGGCATCTATGAGTCCATCGGCTACCAGCGGCGCAGCCATTGCTGGGGCGCACAGCGGCCACCACCGCGCGATCTGCAGCCGCAACAGCGCGTGCAGGCTTGTTCATCGTCGACCTAGTCGCTACGATGGCATCCAGATTTCAATCCAGCCCATGACCAAGCTTCTCGACCGCACCAGACCCCGCGCACCCCGTGCCGCGTGGGCTTGCGCTCGCGCTCATGTGGCTGTGCGCGTGTCGGTCTGACGCGCCGCCTCAGGCCCACCGCCTTTTTTCGTATGCATCGGACCTGACCCCACAAGGGTGAGGTGCCGCCTCTTGGAGTTCCCGCCTATGTCAACCCGGCATCTGTCCTGGTTTGACCAGCTCAAGCAGGCCCTGCGCCTGCCGCCCGGCGATCTGCTGCGCGACCTGGTTTACCGCCGTCTCTGGACATCCATCCTGATCAGCTCGCTGGGCGGGCAGATCACCATGCTCGCGTTGCCGCTGACCGCGGCCTTGCTGCTCGACGCCACGCCCACGCAGATGGGTCTGCTGACGGCGATGGAGATCCTGCCCTTCGTGCTGTTCTCGCTGCCCTCCGGTGTCTGGCTGGACCGGGTGCGCAAGCTGCCGGTCTACATCTGGGGCGAGACCATCCTGGCCCTGGTCGTGGCCACCGTGCCGCTGGCGGCCTGGATGGGCTGGTTGTCGATGACCTGGCTCTATGTGGTGGGCTTTGTGCTGGGCACGGTCTACACGACCGCCGGCAGCGCCGCACAGATCGTGCTGACCCAGGTGGTGCCGCGCGAGCGTCTGGTGGAGGCGCATGCCAAGAATGCGCTGGCTTCATCGGGCGCTGAAGTGGCGGGGCCAGGTCTTGCCGGTGCACTGATCAAGATCATGGGCGCGCCGATGGCGCTGGCGGTGAATGCCTTCCTGGTGCTGGTCTCGGCGCTGATCCTGCGCGGCATCAAGGTGCAGGAAGCACTGCCCAAGGTTGAGGGCGCCGACTTCTGGCGCGACCTCAAGGCCGGCCTGCGCTTTGTGCGCCAGCAGCGGCTGCTGATCGGTTTGGCCACGGCGGTGGGCAGCTGGCAGCTGTTCCACAACGCGGCCACCGTGGTGCAGATCCTGTTTGCCACCCGAACGCTGGAATTGAGCGGCCAGACCGTGGGCCTGTGCTACATCGCGCTGGGTGCCGGCACGGTGCTGGCCAGCGTGTTCGGGCACCGCATCAGCCGCCGCATCGGCCCTGGCCCCTGTCTGGTGCTGGGCTTTGCAGCCAGCAGCCAGGGCTGGCTGCTGCTGGCCTTTGCGCCGGTCGGCCCGCTGGGGGTGGCGATGTTCGCCTACATGCTGTTCAGTTTTGGCGTCGGCGCGGTGCTGATCTTCATCAACTTCCTCTCCTTGCGCCAGGCGGTGACGCCGGCGCCGCTGCTGGGCCGCATGACCAGCACCATGCGCTGGATGATCTTGCTCCCGGCCGGCCCGGGCGCGCTGCTCGGCGGTTGGATCGGCGAGCATCTGGGCCTGCGCTGGTCCTTGGGCTTTGCCGGCTGCGGCGCGCTGCTGCTGAGCCTGCTTGCCTGGCGCGCCAAGGTGATCCGCGAGGTGCGCACGCTGCCGGCCACTGTCGATCTTGAGCTGAGCGCGCGCCAACAGGATGCGGATGGGGGCGCAGCCCTGCTGCCCAGCAAATGAGCCTGCCGACGACAAGCATGAGCCCGATGATGACCACAACACCTGACCCCGTCCTGATCAAAGTGCCCGAAGAAATCGTCAGCGAGCGCCTGGTGCTGCTGGCGCCACGCGCCGGCCTGGGCCAGGCGCTCAACGCTGCCGTCTGCGAATCGATCGAGCATCTCAAGCCCTGGATGCACTGGGCCCACAGCGCACCCAGCGTCGAGGAGAGCGAGGCCGTGCTGCGCCACCAGCTTGCCAAGTTTGTGCTGCGCAGCGATCTGGTCTACCAGATCTACCGCCGCAACGACGATGGCAGCGCCGGCCGGCTGCTGGGCGGCACCGGCCTGCACCGTTTCGACTGGGCGGTGCGGCGTTTCGAGATCGGCTACTGGATTCGCGCCAGCGCGCAAGGCCAGGGTTATGTGAGCGAAGCGGTGCAGGCACTCACGCGCATGGCCTTCAGCGAGCTGCAGGCGCGCCGGGTCGAGATCCGCATGGATGACAACAATCTGCGCAGCCGCGCCGTGGCCGAGCGCTGCGGCTTCGAACTCGAGGGCGTGCTGCGCTGCGATGCACTCAGCCCGAGTGGCGAGCCGCGGGATACACGGGTGTATTCGCGGATCGCTGCTGTTGGGGCGAAGGTGCAAGGCTAGCTAGCTGTGATGTTTCAATAGTTGTTCACCCGGAAGTACCTGAGAGACTGGAGTTCTCTACGCTTCAGCTCAACAGGGAGGCGGCTGAGGCGGCCTGTGAGTCGCTGGCCTGAGACCCGATGGCGAGCGCTGGGGCTTGAGCAACTGTGCCGCTTCGCTAAAGCCCGGAGCAGGCGCCGCGTTCGCAAGCCAGGGACGCTACGCATGCCTTGGCAAGTCCAAGACGGTTTGGTACGGCGGCGCGCGATTGAGGCTTCAGATCACTGACCTGACCTCGCACCGCGCGTCCGAGCCTGAGGCCCTTGCAGGTGGCGACTCACTTGAGCCCATGGTCCATGCCGTACTTGAGATACAAGTTCCGCAGCGCGCCCTTTGCCTGCTGCTGCGCCAGTTCCGCATTGAACGCATCCCTCAGCGTCTCGGCCTGCGGCCAGTTTTTCGAGAAGCCGATATGGAAAGTACGCACCGGGCCGATGCTCTTGGGTGAGAAGTCGATTTGATCGAAGGCCGGAGTGTGGAGCTTGATCAGGTCAGTGCAGACACTGATCTCGCAAATGAAGATGTCCGTTGCGCCCGAAGCCAGGCGGTGCAGACCCCGGAGCTGAGGATCATGGTCATAGATCTCGTGGACTTCGGCAAACCGTTTCTCGATCAGCGCTTGACGAAACTCCGCCGCATAGCCAAAGGCGGCAGCGCTGCTGACACGCAAGCCGCCAAGGTCATCCAGCGTCTTCCAGTCAAGTGCCAAGCTCTTGCGCTTGAAAAACACATCCTTGACGGTGTTGATCGGCGCGCTGAAATAGTAGAGCTGCTCACGCTCGGGCGTCTTGGTCAGGCTGAACAGGCCGGCAAAAGCGCCGCGAGTGGCCTCTCTCTGAACGCGCGGCCAGGGCTGCATCATGAACTGGGGCTTGTAGCCTATGCGCTTCAAGACCGTCTCGATGATCTCAGTGTCGGCCCCGACGATTCGACCTGACGGCGAGGTGTACTGGAACGGCCTGAACTCCGATACGCCCAATGGCAGGGTCTTGAGCTGCACCTCATCGGTCGCGAGCACGCCGGTGCCGGCGCCCAGACCGGCCATCAACACCCAGAGACGAACAAGCACTGAAACGCAGAGTGTGGGTCTATTCATCGTGAACCGCCGCATCGGAGGGTATTGCCGCAGCTTGGTGGAGTGCAGCCATACGGATGCCAAGCCAGCGGAACATGAACGGCATTTTCCACTCTGCGACGAAGCTATGGGCGCCACCGAGCTACAAGCGCTCGCGGACCGGGGTTACTACAACGGTGTCGAGCTGAAGGCCTGTGAAGACGAGGGCATCGCGGCCTATGTGCCCAAGCCCATGACATCCAACGCGAAGGCCGAGGGGCGCTTCGACAAGACCGACTTCATCTACATCGCCCGAGATGACGAATACCAATGCCCTGCCGGTCAGCGCGCTATCTACCGCTACACCAGCGACGAGGAGGGCCTGCAGAAACGCACCTACTGGCCGAGCGCCTGTCCGCGTTGCCCGATGAAGGAGCGGTGCACGACAAGCCAGTACCGCCGCATCAGACGGTGGGAGCACGAAGCGGTGATGGACGCGGTGGAGCAGCGGCTTGAGCGAGAGCACGACGCTATGAAGTTGCGCAGGCGAACCATCGAGCACGTCTTCGGGACCCTCAAGCATTGGATGGGCTCAACGCACTTCCTGACACGACGGCTTGTCAACGTAGGAACCGAAATGAGCTTGCATGTTCTGACCCATCACCTGAAGCGCGTGATGCGCATCTTGGGCATAGCGCCGCTGATCCAGGCAATGAGCGCGATGGGCGCGTAAGCGCCGTCTGCGTGCTCCATTGGAGGTCGGCGGCGGTTCGTCTACCAGACGTCCAGATGCCACTCGCAGTCGTTTTATGAGCCCACCTCGGACAACTGGCAGTCAGAACCGGGCGAGCTGCCCTGTTGGCACCATTGGTCGCGTGTTCTCACACAGTCTCGGCTGAGAGCTGCCATTCGCAGAAGGCCTCGCCACCGGCAGAAACCTATGCTTATGGAGAGCTTTCCATAAGCAGCGGGTGCGGACGTTCGCGGCCGGCGTCCGTACGGCAACAATGTGCCCAAAGCCGAAGTTCGAAGTCAAGGGCGAAGGACGGCAGCGCAGCGGTTGCGGTCGGTGGTCGACGCGACCCCAATGCACGGTCACGGCCACGCAGCAGTCATCGGGCCGGCGCTGATCGCGCATGCCCAATGACCGCTGATGGATGTGCAGCCGACATTCCAAGCGCCGAGGCCCACCGGGGGCGCCTGAACGACCGCTGTCCCCTTTGGCGAACTGGAACTCCCGACCCTGAACCGACATCCACTGTCCCGATCTCACCGCCCTGAAGCAGCCTGTCGGACACCCTCGCAGTCACCCATAGGAGGCCCCGCGGCGGAGGGGCTCGAACTCACCAAAGCGCCGCGAGGTAATACAGGGGTGAGACAGGCAATGCCATCAACGGCATTCAGACTGCTGTGAACGTTTTTCGCCATTGACTGGGCGAGACGCCCACCGATTGCCGGAATTGCAGGCGGAATGACTCCGCAGAACCGAAACCAGCCTGCTCGGCCACGCGCTCGATGCTCAGCAGCCCGCGTTCCAACAGGCGCTGCGCAAACTGTACGCGCTCTGCCAGCAGCCAGACCTGGACCGATGTGCCGGTCAAGGCCTTGAATTGCCGCGTGAGGGTTCGGCGGCTGAGGCCGGCCTCCTGTGCCAGCGAGTTCAGGCTGTGCGTTTCATGCAGCCGCGCGCGCACCTCGTCCATCAGTCGGCCCAGCCGGGTACCGGTGCGGGCTACTGGCAAGGGCTGCTGGATGTATTGCGATTGGCCCCCTTCGCGGTGCGGTGGGATGACGAGCCGCCGCGCCAGCTGATTGGCGCGTTCGCTTCCCAACTGCTGCCGCACCAGATGCAGGCAGGCATCCAAGCCGGCGGCGGTGCCTGCCGAGGTGAGCACGCGGCCCTCCTGCACGTAGAGTACGTCAGGCTCCACACTGACGTCAGCAAAACGTTGGGCAAACAGCGGGGCATATTCCCAGTGGGTAGTGGCCCTTCCGCCGGACAACAGACCCGCCTCGGCCAGCACATGACTGCCCAGGCACAGCCCCACGATGAGTGCGCCTCGCACATGGGCGGCGCGCAGGGCGCGCAAGAACGTCTCTGGGGGACGCTCATTGACGTCACGCCAACTCGGCACGATAACCACATCTGCTTTGAGCAAGGCGCGTAGCGATGGCAGAGCGGTCAAGGCAAAGCCCGCACTGGTTCGCACAGGGTAAGCGCAAAGCAGCCGGCGTTCTTGCCCGACTGATCAGCGCTTGATACGGGATGCCGCGTAGGCGACGCATTCGACGATGCCAAGCGAGCTCAGCCAGACCTGCTTGTCGAGGTCGCTGTTGCCC
>NZ_JBILQK010000026.1:0-44439 GCF_044373315.1 Roseateles sp.
GTGGGCAAGACCGTGAACATGATGGAACTCATCAACAACATCGCCAAGGCCCACAGCGGTCTGTCGGTGTTCGCTGGTGTGGGCGAGCGTACCCGTGAGGGCAACGACTTCTATCACGAGATGGCTGATTCGGGCGTCGTGAACCTCGAGAAGCTCGAAGACTCCAAGGTCGCCATGGTCTACGGCCAGATGAACGAGCCTCCGGGCAACCGTCTGCGCGTGGCCCTGACCGGTCTGACCATCGCGGAATCCTTCCGTGACGAAGGCCGTGACGTGCTGTTCTTCGTGGACAACATCTACCGCTACACGCTGGCCGGTACCGAAGTGTCTGCGCTGCTGGGCCGTATGCCTTCCGCCGTGGGCTATCAGCCGACGCTGGCTGAGGAAATGGGCCGTCTGCAAGAGCGGATCACGTCGACCAAGGTTGGCTCGATCACCTCGATCCAGGCCGTTTACGTCCCTGCGGACGACTTGACCGACCCGTCGCCTGCCACGACCTTCGCCCACCTGGACGCCACCGTCGTGTTGTCGCGTGACATCGCTTCGCTGGGTATCTACCCCGCCGTGGACCCGCTGGACTCGACCTCGCGTCAAGTGGACCCGAACGTGGTTGGCGAAGAGCACTACAACACCACGCGCTCCGTGCAGCAGGTGTTGCAGCGCTACAAGGAACTGCGCGACATCATCGCGATTCTGGGCATGGACGAACTGTCGCCGGAAGACAAGCTGGCCGTGGCTCGTGCCCGCAAGATCCAGCGTTTCCTGTCGCAGCCTTTCCACGTCGCGGAAGTGTTCACCGGCTCGCCCGGCAAGTACGTCCCGCTGAAGGAAACCATTCGCGGCTTCAAGATGATCGTGAGCGGCGAGTGCGACCACCTGCCGGAGCAGGCCTTCTACATGGTCGGGACCATCGACGAAGCCTTCGAAAAGGCCAAGAAGCTGCAGTAAGCGGCGTACTCGGGCCTGAGGCGTCGTTGCTGTACTCAGCGGGCAGGAAGCCCGCTTCCGAGCAGCGCCTAGCCTCAGACCCGACTACTTGCTTACTGAACCTTCTTACACGCTAAAGGAAGATTGAGATGGCAACCATTCGTGTTGACGTGGTGTCCGCCGAAGAGCAGATCTTCTCCGGCGAGGCCAAGTTCGTCGCGCTGCCGGGTGAGGGCGGTGAGTTGGGCATCCTGCCGCAGCACACGCCGCTGATCACCCGCATCAAGCCGGGCGCGGTGCGCATTGAGCGCGCTGACGGTGGCGAAGAGTTTGTCTTCGTCGCCGGCGGCATTCTCGAAGTGCAGCCGGGCACGGTGACCGTGCTGGCCGACACTGCAATTCGCGGCAAGGATCTGGACGAGGCCAAGGCGGCCGATGCCAAGAAACTGGCCGAGGAAGCGATGAAGAACGCCAAGACCGACATCGACTTCGCCAAGGCGCAAGGCGAGTTCGCGGCCATGGCTGCTCAGATCGCTGCGCTGCGCAAGTTCCGCAAGAAGTAATCAGCCGCAGCAACGCATCAGGATGATGCATGGCAGCCGACGGGTTGCCTTGCGTATCATTCCAGGCGCCCGCCGACGCAAGTCCGGCGGGCGTTGTCTTTTCAACGCACCGCCCGCTATGCCGACACCGATCGCAATCACCCGCCACCAGGGCATGGATGCCCTCGAACTGCGCTCCCCCGATGGCGCCAGCGCCACGCTGTTGCTGCATGGCGCCCATCTCGTGTCCTGGGTCCCAGCCGGCGCTGACGAGCAGCTCTACGTCTCACCCCACAGCGCCTACGCCTCCGGTCAGGCCGTGCGCGGTGGCATCCCCATCTGCTTCCCGCAGTTTGCCGAGCGCGGCCCGCTGCCCAAGCATGGCTTTGCGCGTACGCGTCCCTGGCAGCTGGTGATGGCCGAGCAGGGCGAGGACGATGCGCTGGCCGTGCTGCGTCTGACCGACGATGCGGGAACACGCCTGCTCTGGCCCCATTCGTTTGACGCGGAGCTCAGCGTGCGGCTGAGCGCCCGCAGCCTGGAGATCGAATTCGCCTGCGAGAACAAGGGCGAACAGGCCTTCAGCTTTACCGCCGCCTTGCACAGTTACTTGCGCCTGCAATCGCTGGCCGACGCCAGTCTGCTCGGCCTGGGTGGCCTGCACTATTGGGACTCGGTCGATCAGGTCGAGCGTCAGCAGCGCAGCGACCTGCTGCTGCCCGGCAGCCCGGGCACCGAGGACCTGGACCGCATCTATCACCAGCTCAAGCAAGACCTGACCCTGCGTGAGCAGGGCGACGACGGAAAGACCCGCGAGCTGCTGATTCGTCAGCAGGGCTTCGAAGACGCTGTGGTGTGGAATCCTGGTGCCGCCAAGTGCGCCGCGCTGGCCGACATGCCGCCGGACGGCTATCGCCAGATGCTGTGCGTCGAGGCGGCAGCAGTCGAGCATCCGCTGCTGCTGGAGCCGGGGCAGTCCTGGGTCGCGATGCAGAGCCTGACGCTGGCCTGAGCCGTGTTGGGCTAAGCTGACTGATCCACATAGGAGCAGTCATGGCCATGAAGACGCCCAAGACCGGTAACACCAGCAAGAGCAGCAAGAGCCATAGCAACGTGGGTTGCAACGGCAAGGGCAAGCTCAGCAAGAGTGAGTATCTGGAACGTCTGGCGCCCCTTCAGCTGGAGCTGAACACTGCAGCGCAATGGCTGCAGCAAACCGGGCAGCGCCTGGTGGTGCTGATCGAGGGGCGCGACACCGCCGGCAAGGGCGGGGTCATCTCGGCCTTGTCGGAGACGCTCAATCCGCGCCAATGCCGCACCGTCGCGCTGGGCAAGCCGACCGAGCCTGAGCGCAGCCAGTGGTACTTCCAGCGCTATGTGGCGCATCTGCCGAGCGCGGGCGAGATCGCGCTGTTCGACCGCAGCTGGTACAACCGCGCCGGCGTCGAGGCGGTGATGGGTTTCTGCAGCCCTGAGCAGACGGCGAGCTTTCTGAAGCAGGCGCCGGTCTTCGAGAAGCTGCTGGTGGACGATGGCATCCTGCTGTTCAAGTACTGGCTGACGGTGGATCAGGCGCAGCAGGAGGAACGCTTCACCGAGCGTCTGGCCGATCCGCTCAAGCGCTGGAAGCTCTCGCCGATCGATCTGGATGCGCGGCGTCTGTACAAGCAGTATGGCGAGGCGCGCGAGCGCATGCTCAAGGCCACGCACAGCCGGCATGCGCCTTGGACCCTGGTCGACTTCAACGATCAGCGTCGGGGGCGACTTACGCTGATCCGCCATCTGCTGGATCATCTGCCGGACGTCAGGGTGCCACAGGCGCGGATCAAGTTTCCGGCGCTGGCGCACAAGCCGCTGCTCGAAAAATTCAGCGGCAAGCTCAAGCCCCTCCCGAGCCTGTAGACAGCCAGCCGCCCGGACCGCGCCTCAGAGCAGGATCACCGCGTCCGGTAGTTCGTTGGGATTGAGCTCGCCAGCCGCCAGCGGGAAATGCTGCTGCAGCATTTCATCAACTGCGGCCACCGCTTGACTCAAGCCTTGTTCGAACTCGCCAGCGCGCAGCGCGGTGCGCAGACCTTCGATGATGGTCTGCCATTGCGCGGGGCTGACCAGCGCATTCAAGCCGCGGTCGGCAACGATCTCGATCGAGTGCTCGGCCAGCAACAAATAGATCAGCACGCCGCTGTTGGCTTCGGTATCCCAGACGCGCAGCTTGCCGAACAGCGTCACCGCACGGTCGCGCGCGCGCAGTTGCTTCCACAGATAGGACAGCGGCAGGCCGGCCTCCACGCAGACGCAGATCTCGCCAGCATGGCGCGTTTCGCTGGCCCGCACCTGGGTTTCGAGGCGCTGCACCGCGGGCGCGGGCAGCGCGCGCTGCAGATCACGCTCGTCGGTCCAGCGATGCTTGAGCAGTCGTTTCCAGCGCTGCATCATCACCAGTCTCCCGAGGCGCCACCGCCTCCAAAATCGCCACCACCGCCGGACGAGAAACCGCCGCCACCTCCCCAGCTGCCACCGCCACCGCTGCCGCCCCAGATCACCGGGTCGCTGTGACGGCCCGAGCCAATGCGGCTGCCGCGCCGGGTCGCGCCGACGCCCATGATGCCCACCAGAACCAGCGCTGCGACAGCCGCCAGGCCGGCGATCAAGGCGCTGGCACTGAAGAACCAGCCGATCGCGCCCGCCGCGCCGCCGGTGGCCACGCTGCCGAGCTTGCGCCCGAAGATGCCGGTCAGGATCGCGCCCAGCACCGGCACGCCGATGAAGAACAGCCCGGCCAGTTCCTCGAAGTCGAATCCGCTATCGCGCGCCTGCTCCGTGCGTTTGGAGGGCGCCGGCAGCGCTTCGCCGCGGATGCGGGCCTGCAGCTGGTCCACCGCCTGGTTCAGTCCGCCGGCATAGTCGCCGACCTTGAAGGCCGGTGAGATCGCGCTCTGGATGATCTGGCGCGCGGCGAGATCGGGGATGGCGCCTTCCAGCGCCTTGGCGACCTCGATGCGCACCTTGCGGTCGTTCTTGGCCACCACGATCAGCAGTCCGTCGCCCACCTCGCGACGGCCGATCTTCCAGCTGTCGGCCACACGCTGCGCGTAAGAGGTGATGTCTTCCGGCGACGTGCTCGGCAGCATCAGGATGACGATCTGCGGCCCGGCCTCGCGCTCGAAGGCTTCCAGCTTGCCCTCCAGCGCGGAGCGTTGCAGCGCATCCAGCGTACCGGTCTGGTCGATCAGGCGGGCCGTCAGCACCGGCACCGGCAACACGTCTTGCGCCTGTGCCGGCACGAGGAGTTGCCAGACGCAAAGGCACAGCGTCAGCAGCAGGCGCATATCGGCGGCGTGCTTACTTGGAAGCTGCGGGCGCAGCCGGCTTGTCGAAGCTGACCGTCGGCGCAACCTTGATGGCGGCCTCGTTCTCGACCTGGAAGTTGGGCTTCACCTGGTAGCCAAACACCATGGCCGTCAGATTGGTCGGGAAGCTGCGGGTGTGGGTGTTGTACTCGGCCACTGACTTGATGTAGCGGTTGCGGGCCACGGTGATGCGGTTCTCCGTGCCTTCAAGCTGCACCCGCAGATCCTGGAAGCCCTGGTTGGCCTTCAGGTTGGGATAGTTCTCGGTGACCATCAGCAGGCGCGACAGCGCGCTGGACAGCTCGCCCTGGGCTGACTGCCACTTCTTCAGCGCCTCGGGGTCGTTGGCCAGCTCCGGCGTGACCTGGATGCTGGTGGCCTTGGCGCGTGCTTCCACGACCTTGGTCAGCGTCTCCTGTTCGAAACTCGCCTCGCCCTTGACGGTGTTGACGATGTTGGGAATCAGGTCAGCGCGCCGCTGGTACTGGCTCAGCACCTCGGCCCAGTTGGCATTGACCTGCTCGTCCATGCGCTGGAATTCGTTATAGCCGCAGCCCGACAGGGCCAGCGACAGGGCGGCGACAACGCCGAGCACGATGCGACGGGAAAAGGCGGTATTCATGACTCGTAGCACTCCTTGCGCGTCTAACAGGACACGGGCCTGAGATGGCGGCACTGTGCCACATCTCAAGCCGCCTCCGCCGCTCGCCAAGGCCCCCCTTGGGGTGAGGCCCGAACAAGGGCGCAAGTCGCACATGGCCATCGCCCCCACAATCAGCTGCAATGTCTGGACAAACCTCTGAAGAGCCTGCTTCGGCAGCGCTACCCGCTGGTGCGCTGCTGTGCCTGTCGCTCGCCGCATTTGGCAGCGGTATTTCGATGCGCGTCAATGACGCGCTGCTGCCTAGCCTGTCAGCAGACTTCGGCATTTCGCTGGGCCAGGCCGCTCAGGTTGTGAGCTATTTCGCCATTGCCTATGGGCTGGCGCAGTTGGGCTTCGGGCCGGCTGGCGACCGCTTCGGCAAGTACCGCGTCATCGCCTGGGCCTGCGTCGGCAGCGCCCTGACGTCGCTGCTGTGCTTGCTGTCACCGGGCTTCGAGGCGCTGCGGCTGGCCCGCCTGCTGGCGGGCATCGCGGCGGCGGCGGTGATTCCCCTGTCGATGGCCTGGATCGGCGATGTGGTGGCCTATGACCAACGCCAGCCGGTGCTGGCACGCTTTCTGAGCGGGCAGATCCTGGGCCTGGTGGTGGGCGTGGCGCTGGGCGGGTTCGCGGCGGACCACCTGAGCTGGCGCCTGCCTTATGCACTTCTGGCGGGCTTGTTCCTGGCGGTGGCGCTGGCCTTGTTCTCGATGAACCGGCGCCTGCCCGCGCGCGCCTTGCTGCGGCGCCCCAGCCAGGGCTCTGCGCTGCAGAGCATGGTGAACGACTTCAGCCATGTGCTGGCCCTGCCGTGGGCGCGTGTCGTGCTGCTGGTCGTCTTCATTGAGGGCATGTTCCTGTACGGTGCCTTTGTCTTTGTGGCTTCCTATTTGCACCAGCGCTTCGGGCTGTCGCTGTCGGCCGCCGGTGGGGTGCTGATGCTGTTCGGCGCGGGCGGCTTTTCCTTCGCCGTGGCTTCGGGCTCGCTGTCGCGGTGGCTGGGCGAGGTGCGTCTGGTGCGTTGGGGTGGCGCGCTGATGAGCCTGTCCTTCGCCGTGCTGGCGCTGGCGCCGGCATGGTGGTGGGCCTTGCCCCTGTGTCTGCTGCTGGGCTTGGGTTTCTACATGATGCACAACACGCTGCAACTGAACGCCACGCAGATGGCGCCCGAGCGGCGCGGCGCAGCCGTGTCGGCCTTTGCGGCCAGCTTCTTTCTGGGGCAGTCGGCGGGCGTCAGTGCGGCGGGCTGGCTGGTCGGGCAGCTGGGCATGGCGCCCTTGATGCTGGGTTGCTCGCTGGGTCTGCTGATCACGGCCTTGGCCTTTGCCAGGCTCCGCAGTGCCCGTCGCCCGGCGGGGTGAGGGCTGGCACAGCGGATAATCGGGGCATGAACGCCCCCTTGCAAAACGACACCTTTCTGCGCGCCTGTCTGCGCCAACCCACCGACTACACGCCGGTCTGGCTGATGCGCCAGGCCGGCCGCTATTTGCCCGAGTACCGCGAGACACGCGCCAAGGCCGGTAGCTTCATGGGCTTGGCCACCAACACCGACTACGCCACCGAGGTGACGCTGCAGCCGCTGGAGCGCTATGCGCTGGACGCGGCGATCCTGTTTTCCGACATCCTGACGGTGCCCGATGCGATGGGCCTGGGCCTGTCGTTCGCGATCGGCGAGGGCCCGAAGTTTGCCAAGGTGGTGCGTGACGAGGCCGCCGTGGCCGCGCTCGAAGTGCCCGACATGAACAAGCTGCGCTATGTGTTCGACGCTGTGAGCTCGATCCGCAAGGCGCTGAACGGCCGTGTGCCGCTGATCGGCTTCTCCGGCAGCCCTTGGACGCTGGCCTGCTATATGGTCGAGGGCGGTGGCTCGGACGACTACCGCCAGGTCAAGAGCCTGATGTATGCGCGCCCCGACCTGATGCATCGCATCCTGCAGGTCAATGCCGAGGCCGTGGCGCAGTATCTGAATGCCCAGATCGAAGCCGGTGCCCAGGCGGTGATGCTGTTCGACTCCTGGGGCGGCGTGCTGGCCGACGGCATGTTCCAGCGCTTCAGCCTGGAGTACTCGCGGCGGGTGTTGGCGCAGGTGAAGACCGAGCATGAAGGCCAGCGCATTCCGCGCATCCTGTTCACCAAGGGCGGTGGCCTGTGGCTGGACGAGATCGTCGGTGCCGGTGCCGATGTGGTGGGTCTGGACTGGACCGTCAATCTGGCGCGCGCCCGTGCCCAGGTGCAGGACAAGGTGGCGCTGCAGGGCAATCTCGACCCCAATGTGCTGTTCGCACCGCCTGAAGCGGTGCGCGAGCAGGTCAGGGCGGTGCTGGACAGCTTCGGCCGCCCGCAACGCAGCGATGGCGGCTGGGGCGGCCACGTGTTCAACCTGGGCCATGGCATCAGCCAGTTCACTCCGCCCGAGCATGTCTCGGCGCTGGTCGACGAGGTGCACGCCCATTCGCGCAAGCTGCGCGCAAGCACCTGAACCCGAGGGGGCGCGCGGCGTGAAATCCTCACGCCGCGCCGGACTTATCCCCAAAATGGGGATGAATGCCAGGTCGATCTGCCCGTGCTGTGATGCCGCCTCTGGTTTTCCCGCTTGCGGGCTAAGTGCTTGATTTCTATAGCCGCTGCGTCGTGGGCCGAAGAATGTTGCCGAACCGCGGCTTGGCTGTCATTCAGGATTCAGGGCCGACCACGCAAGTTTTTCCCACAAAGTTATCCACAGGCGGCGATCGTTTCGGGAAAGCGTTTTGAAATCATGTGCTTAGCCGCTGTTGTTCAAAAATCCCGGAGCTTGTGGCGATGAGCGATCCGCTGGACGCTTCGCGGCAGAAACTGCGTTTGCGCGTCGTCGTGGATGCGCCTGCGCACAGTGGCCTGGCCGGCCCGCTGGACTATCTCAGTGAGCATGCGCTCACACCCGGCACCTTGGTCACGGTGCCGCTGGGCCGGCGCGAGCTGACGGGCATCGTCTGGGACGATGGTGAGCCGGCGGATGAGTCGCTCGATGCCAGCCAGTTGCGGAACATCGGCGCCGCGCTGGATGCCTTGCCACCGCTGTCGCCCAACTGGCGCGCGCTGCTGGACTTCAGCGCGGCGTACTACCAGCGCAGTGTGGGCGAGGTGGCGCTGTCGGTGCTGCCGCCGCAACTGCGCGAGCTGGATGGCAAGAAACTGCAGGCGCGCCTGAAGAAGCTCGACAAGTGGACGGCGGCGGTCGAGCAGGCGAGACCCGATCCTGGCGCTGCGACGGCACTGCGTCCCGAGCTCAGCCCGGCACAGGCCGAGGCCCTGGCGCAGTTGGACGGGCTGTTGGCGCCGGGCGAGCCGACGTCAGCACCGCCGCCGCTGCTGCTGTACGGCGTCACCGGTAGCGGCAAGACCGAGGTCTATCTGCGCGCTGCCGAGCACGCGCTGGCGGCCGGCCGCCAGGTGCTGGTGCTGGTGCCGGAGATCAATCTGACGCCGCAGCTGGAGGCGCGATTTGCCGAGCGTTTTGCGGGCCATCGCATCGTCTCGCTGCACAGCGGCCTGACACCGGCGCAGCGCCTGCAGCACTGGCTGGCCGCACACCTGGGCCGCGCCGAGCTGGTGCTGGGCACGCGGCTGGCAGTGTTTGCGTCGATGCCACGGCTGGGGCTGATCGTCGTCGACGAGGAGCACGATCCTTCGTACAAGCAGCAGGACGGTGCGCGCTACTCGGCGCGGGATCTGGCGGTCTACCGCGCCCGGCTGGAGAAGGTGCCGGTGATCCTGGGCTCGGCCACACCCTCGCTGGAGAGCTGGCAGCACGCTCAAGCTGTGAGCCTCCCGGCAGCGCAAATACCGCAGCCGGCCCCCAAGGGGGGCGAAGGCCTTCCTGGGAGCGGCCCGGCGAAGGCCTTGCGGAGTCGCTATCAGCTTCTGAGAATGCCCGAGCGTATCGGCGGCGGCGCCTTGCCGCGCGTGCGCATCTTCGACATGAACACGCTGCCGCGGAACAAGGGCGTCACCACCGCGCTGGCGGCACCGCTGATCGAGGCGCTGCGCGTGCGGCTGGAGCGTGGCGAGCAGAGCCTGGTGTTTCTGAACCGACGCGGCTATGCGCCGGTGCTGCATTGCACCGAGTGCGGCTGGAAAAGCGAATGCCCGCACTGCAGCGCCTACCGCGTCTTCCACAAGGGCGACCGTACGCTGCGTTGCCACCACTGCGGCTTCACCGAGCGCGTGCCCGCCGCCTGCCCGGACTGCGGCAACCAGGATATAGCGCCGCTGGGCCGCGGCACCGAGCGGCTGGAAGAGCAGTTGGCCGCGGCACTGCCCGGCGCCCGCGTTGCGCGCATCGACGCCGACTCAACCAAGCACAAGGGTGCGCTGGAAGCACAGCTGGGCGCCGTCCATGCGGGCGAGGTGGACATCCTGGTCGGCACGCAGATGATCACCAAGGGCCACGACTTCCGCCGCATCACGCTGGTGGCGGCGGTGAACCCCGATGGTGCCTTGTTCAGCAGTGACTTCCGTGCACCTGAGCGGCTCTTCTCTCTGCTGATGCAGGCCGCCGGTCGGGCCGGCAGAGACGCGGAGCAGGCCGCCCGCAGCGAGATGTGGGTGCAGACCTGGCACCCGCAGCATGCGCTCTACAAGGCGCTGGCGCGGCACGACTTCGAGGCCTTTGCCAAGAGCCAGCTGGAGGAGCGCGAGAGTGCCGGCCTGCCGCCTTTCTCGCACCTGGCTCTGCTACGCGCAGAGGCGCGCACGGCCGAGGCGGCGCAGGCCTTTCTGGCGGCGGCAGCGCATTGGGCGCAGGGCCGGCCCGAGGCGCAGCAGCTGCTGATCTACCCGCCGGTGCCGATGAGTGTGGCGCGCGTGGCCAATGTCGAGCGCATGCAGATGCTGGTGGAAGCTGCCAGTCGTGCTGCCTTGCAGCGTCTGTTGTGGCATTGGATGCCCGAGCTGCATGCACTCAAGCGCGAGCACAAGGGGCTGCTGCGCTGGGCGGTGGATGTCGATCCGCTGGCGATCTGAGCTGGACGCAGTGTTGGCATCGAATCTGCAGGTATGACGCACTCGCGACCGACGCAAACCGATAGAAAGCGAAAGCACCCTGCGCTGGCTTGTGCGCAGAGCGCGCAAGTTAGCGTGAGGCGGGCTGTCGCCGGCCGGGAATTAGGTCTCGAGCGCTGCTGCTGCGGCTCAGCGCAGCGCGGCCAGACCTTGCCGCAGCGACTGCCACAGCGGCAGGGCCTGTGGCCAGTCCGCGGCTTCGGCCGCAAGCTCCAGCGCTGCCGCATCCATCGACTCGGCCACATGGCCCAAGGTCAGCAGCACACTCTTGAGGCTGTGGGCCAGACGGCGCATGGCTTGGCCATCCCGCGCGCGGCAAGCGGCTTCGCCCGCCTCGATGTCATGGGCGAACTGTTGCAGGCAACTGGCGCGGAAGGCTTGATACAGCGCGGCATTGCCGGCAAAGTGTTGCTGCAGCGGATCGACCGCTTCGGGGGCTGCGGCCGCTGGCGGATCGGCAGCGGCCGTGTCCAGTCCTTCACCGACACAGCGCTCAAGATCATCAAGCGAGCAGGGTTTGGCCAGTGTGCGCCAGGCGCCAGCTTTGACAAGCTCGGCGCTGATTGCGTCATCCAAGCCTGCACTGAAGACCATGACCCGGGCCTGGCCGCGCAGTGCGGGTTCGGCATGCAATCGCGCTAGAAGATCGCGACCGGAGCCGTCGGGCAGCAGGAGGTCGGTGATCAGCAAATCGACGGGCGCCTGCTGCAGCATCTCGATGGCGCCTGCAACGGTGTCGCGGCAATGCAGCTCAAGCGGCATCAACTCCAGGGCCATTTCCACAAAGCGCTGCAGCGAGGGGTCATCCTCGACTAGCAGGACGCGTGGATGGGTCACACAGCAGCCTGGCGGGTGTCAGCCAGAGCCTGCTGCAGCAGCAGCGGCAACTCGGCCACCAGCCGTGGCTTGTGCACCACCGGCACCCCTGAAAGCGCGAACGCATAGGGCGCGAGCTGCGTGTGGTCCAGTGACGTGACGACGATCAGCCGGCTGTTGGCAAATTGAGGTTGTGAGCGCAGGCTAGTGATCAGCGTGGCGCCATCGATGCCGGGCAGCAGGATGTCGACGATCAGCACCTGGGGTTGCAACTGACCGTACATGGCCAGTCCGACGATGCCGTCGTGCGCGGTGTGCAACTCCACCTGAGGGAACTGCTGCGCCACCATCAGCGACAGCAGATTCTGGTAGTGGACCGAGTCCTCGATCAGCAGCACCCGCGGTTTGCCGGATGCTGGCATCGGCATAGCGGCCGTTGTCCTGTCGGCCGCGCCGGCTGCCTTCGCGCCAGTGCGCCGTGCCAGCCAGCCGTCCACCGACTCGCGCGAGATTCGCCGATGTCCTCCCGGGGTCTTCCAGGCCGACAACTCGCCGCGATCAACCATCAGTTGGACGGACCGCACTGCCATACCCAGCAGACGTGCGACTTCCATCGTGCTGAAGTCGGCGTCCGGATCTGCGGGGCTCAAGTTTTTGCTAGCCATAGCGTATTTTTGCCGAAATTTCGGGGCCTGCGCGCGTGGCCACGCCCAAGAAAATGCGATAGAAACGACAATGTTTCATCGTTGATATCAATTTGGCAGGCTATGAAGAAAATTCTTCTCGTCGATGATCATGCCGACATCCGCAAGTTGGTACGGATGACATTGGAGTTCGAGGACTATGACGTTCACGAGGCGTCAGATGCACCCGAGGCTGTTCGGGCGGCGGGCGACTGGCAACCCGATCTTGTCCTGCTCGACGTGATGATGCCGGGCGAGTACGACGGCCTGGAGGCCTGCCGGCGCCTCAAGCGCGGTGGCAACAACAGCACCCCGCCGCGGGTGATGCTGTTGAGCGCTCGCGGTCGGGCGCTTGACCGTGAGGCGGGGCTAGGTGCCGGCGCTGACGCGTACCTGGTGAAGCCGTTCAGCCCGCTGCAGTTGATTGACAGTATTGCTGCGCTATGGAGTCGAGAGTGATACCGGCGGCCCAGCCAGATGAGCTTGGCGACCCGATGTTGCCCAGCGGCCGCGCCTTCGATGCGGCGGCACAGGCTCAGATGGAACGTCTGGTGGGCGACTTCGGTCGCATGTACCAGGAGCGTAACGAGGCATTGCGAGAGGTTGCGCGAGCGCATCACGAGGCCCTGTTGCGCCTGTCTCTGGCGGCCGACCTGCGGGACGACGACACGGGCACTCACATCACCCGCATCGGCTTTCTGGCCGAAGCCCTGGCCCTTCACCTGGGTGAGGCGGCAGCGTTTGCACGGATGCTGCGCCGCGCTGCGCCGATGCATGACATCGGCAAGATCGGCGTTTCGGACCGGGTGCTGAAGAAGCCGGGTGCCTATGAGCCGGCAGAGCGCATCGAGATGAACCAGCATCCGCTCATTGGGTCCAGGATCCTGGGCCAGTCCCGCATTCCTCTGTTCCAGCTGGCCGCCGAGGTGGCGCTGACACATCACGAACGCTGGGACGGCAGCGGCTACCCGAATAGTCTGGTCGGGGCTGCCATTCCGCGTAGCGGGCGCATCGTCGCAGTGGTCGACTTCTTCGATGCTTTGACCATGAATCGCTGCTATCGCCCGGCTCTGGCCGATGACGTCGCCTTGGCGATGCTGGGCGAGCAACGAGGCCGCGCCTTTGATCCGGAGATCGTTGACTGCTTTCTTGCGAATTCAGCCAGTCTGGTGGCCGTGCGGGACGCGATCAATCGCTGCCCACCGAGCTTCGAGTCTCTTGCCCTCGGCGATTGAACAGCGTGACGCAGAACGGAGTGATCATGAAGAACCTGCCCGTACCCTTGCTGGCGCTCGCCGCGGCGATGCTGCTGTCCCTGCCCGCTGGCACCTCCAGCGCGCAGCCTGCCGATGGCTCGGTGCTCAAGCGTCAACAGGCGAGTGGTGTGCTGCGCGTCTGCATCTGGCCAGACTATTACGGCATCACCCATCGGCATGCGCACACGCAGCAACTCAACGGTATCGATATCGATTTGTCGGCCGAGCTGGCGCGCGATCTCAAGCTCAAGCTCGAGTACGTGGATTCGAGCTTCCCGCAACTCGCCGAGCACCTGCGTGGAGGGCGCTGCGATGTGGCGATGTTCGCCATCGGCGTGCTGCCTGCGCGCAAGGAACTGATGGCCTTCACGCAACCCTATATGCAGAGCGACATCTACGGCGTGACCTCACGCAGCAGCCGCGTGGTGCGGGAGTGGGCGGACATCGACAAGCCCGGGGTTGTTGTGGCGGTGCAGGCCGGCACCTTCATGGAGCCGGTGATGAAGGCAGCGCTGCAGCGCGCGCAGATCCAGGTCGTTCGACCGCCGCAGACGCGCGAGGGCGAGCTGGAGTCAGGCCGCGTCGACGTCTTCATGACCGACTATCCGTACAGCCGCCGCCTGCTCGACAACGCGGATTGGGCACGCCTGATCTCGCCGCCCAAGCCTTTCCATGTGCTGCCTTATGCCTACGCGGTCCGGCAGGGTGATGCGGAGTGGCTGGCGCAGATGGATGCCTTCGTCACTCGCATCAAGGCAGACGGGCGCCTGCGCGCCGCGGCCAAGCGCCATGGCCTCGAGGACATCATCGTCCGCTGAAAGCGCAGCATGGCCGAAACTGCCCCGTCAACACTGCCGCTGCTCAAGCGACTGGCCATCACCGTCGGCTTAGTCATATCGCTGGTGGTGCTGATGGCGCTGGCTGCCGTGGTGCGCTCCGAGCGCGAGGCGGCGCTGGATCAGGCGACGGACCGTGGCGAGTTGATGGCCCGTGTGCTGGCTGATCATGCCGGTCGGGGCCTCGATGCGGGGGCGCTGCTGCTGACGGCCTTGGGCGAGACCGTAACGCGCGCCGACAAGACCACCTTGAGCGCGCTTTCGCCGGTGTTTGCCAGTGCGCTGCTGGGTGTGAACCATGTGCGCAGCGTCGCGCTGCTGGACTCGCAGGGGCGTGTCCAGGCGGCGAGCGACTCGGCGGCCGAAGGCCTGATGCTGGATCGGTCGCGCCTGCGCACCAGCGCCGACAGGGGCGGCGTCCAGCTTGTCGGTGTTCTGCCCGGCCGGGGGCTGCGCGACCTGACTGTGGCCGGCGCTCAGGCGGCCCCTGGCGTTGGCATGATCCTGATGCAGCGACCGCTTGTGGCGCCTGACGGGCGCCCCATGACGCTGCTGGCCGTTCTGAATCCGGATGTGTTCGCCAACTACCAGCAGCGCGCACTGGAAGAGATTTCCGGCGTGGGTGTGCTCGCCAGCTACACGGGGCAGGTCTACAGCGCCACCGCGCCGCTGGACCTGGTGCCTGGGGCCTCGATCACGGCGCATCCAGTCTTCAAGGACTGGCTGCCGGCGCGTGAGTACGGTGCCTACGTCGGCGCGGGCTTGCAAGAGGAGCGCCAGATCGTGGCCTATCGCACCTTGCGCGGCCGGCCGATGACTGTGGTCGTCGAGCAGAGCGAGGATGCGGTGCTGGCCCCATGGCGCGAGCTTGCGGCCTGGCGAGTGCTGATGGCCGCTTTCGCTGTGCTGGTGATCAGCGTCGGTACGGCCATCGTCTACCGCAGCATCTGCGCGCGCGAACGTGCGCGGGCCGCGCTGGATGAAGCCCACGAGTCTGTCGCCTTACGTGAGCGAGAGCTCAGCGTGCTGATGAAGAGCGTGCAGGAGCTGATCTTTCGCACCGATAGCCAGGGCATGCTCACTTTCGTGAATGCACGATGGGCCGCCTTGAGCCCGGAGCCTGCCGAGCGTGCTCTCGGGCGGAGCCTTCAGGATCTGGTCGAGCCGATCTGTCGTCACCGGGTGGCCGCGCTGTTCGAACGCGATGTGGACGATGGCTTGCGGACGGTCGAGGTCACGCTGAAGGCGGCCGATGGGCGGCGCCATCGACTGCAGGTCTGTGTCGTGCCCCTGCATGCGCGCGGCCGCCTCGTCGGCTATGCGGGTAGCGCTGTCGATGTCACTGAACGCTATGAAGCCCAGCGGCGACTCACTCAGGAACTCGCCTTCACCGCGCTTCTGCTGGATGTCAGTCCGTACCCGATCTCGCTCTTCGATGCGGAAGGGCGCTACGTGACGGTCAACCGGGCCTGGGAAGCGTTCACCGGGCGGGCTCGCGATACCGTCATTGGCACCCGCATGGGCAGCTTCATGAGCAGCCCTGAGCGCGAGGAGCATGACCGTCAGCACGAGCGACTGCTCGCCGGCGGAGCATCGCTGCGGTACGAGGCCATCTGGCGGCACCGCGACGGCTCGCAGCGCGACGTGGTCATCAACAAGCTGATGTTGCGTGACGAGCTCGGGCAGATCACGGGGACGCTCAACACACTGATCGACGTCAGTGAGTTCCGCGAAGCCGAGCGTGCCACGCGCGAGGCGCGTGATGCAGCGGAAGACGCCTCAAGGGCCAAGTCCGAGTTCATCGCCAACATCAGCCACGAGCTGCGCACGCCGCTGCAGTCCATCCTAGGCTTCTCCGAGCTGGGCCAGGCGCGCGCGCAGCAGGCGCCGCGGCTGGCCGAGATGTTCGGCGACATCCATGTGGCCGGTCAGCGGATGCTGGCCTTGGTGAATGACCTGCTGGACGTGTCCAAGATCGAGAGCACGGTCGGCACGCTCGACCTGGAGCGCTGCGATCTGCGCAGCCTGGTGCGATCAGTGCTGCGCGAGTTGCAGCCGCTGGCAGCCCGGCGTCAGCTGCAGCTGCAGGCACGAATGCCCGCGGAGCCGCTGCATGCGCGTGTCGACCCCCTGCGGCTGCAGCAGGTGCTTCGCAACGTCATTGCCAACGCCATCAAGTTTTCCGCCGAAGGCTCGGTGGTCGAGATCGCGGGCGACACCACCGCGCAGCGCGAGGTCCAGCTGGCCGTTTCAGACCGCGGCCCTGGCATCCCTGCTGCTGAGCTTGAATCCATCTTCGAAGCCTTTGTCCAGTCCAGCAAGACCAAGGATGGCTCGGGCGGAACGGGGCTGGGCCTGGCGATCTGCCGCAAGATCGTCGAGATCCACGGTGGTCGCATCAGTGCAAGCAACCGGGCCGATGGGGGCGCCCGTTTCGATATCGTGCTGCCGTCCTGCAGCTTTGGCGAGACCTTGTCGGCCGAGTTCGCCAAGACCACCATTCATAGCGTCGAGCCTTGAGGCGCCGAGCCTCAGTCCTGCTTCAGGGGGGCGCGTGTGGGCGCCGCTGCGGCAGCGCCTGTCGAGCGCGGGTCGCCCAGGTGCAGTTTCAGCCAGTGGCTCATCTCCCACTGCGTGTGGCCGACCGATTCGCGCGCGGTGTAGCCATGCGCCTCGAAGGGCAGCAGCACGTAGCGCACCTTGCCGCCCAGGCCAGTCAAGGCCTGGAACAGGCGCTCGCTCTGCAGCGGGAAGGTGCCTGAGTTGCTGTCCGACTCGCCGTGGATCAGCAGCAAGGGTTCCTTGATTTCATTGGCGTAGAGCAGTGGCGAAAGCTTCAGATAGGTTTCGCGGGCGTCCCACAGCGAACGCCGCTCGCTCTGGAAACCGAAGGGTGTCAGCGTGCGGTTGTACGCGCCGCTGCGTGCAATGCCGGCCTTGAACAGATCGGTGTGGGCCAGCAGATTCGCCGCCATGAAGGCGCCGTAGCTGTGGCCGCCGATCGCCATGCGCTTGGTGTCCACCGTGCCCAGTGCCTCGGCCTTGTCGATGATGGCGCGAGCGTTCATCGTGATCTGCTCAATGAAGCCGTCGTTGACGTTGCGCGCGTCGCCGACCACCGGCATGGTGGCATCGTTGAGCACCACGAAGCCGTCCAGCGCCAGCAGCTGCGGGCTGATGCCAGGCAGCGTGACAAAGCGGTTGGGTGAACCGCCCAGCTGGCTGGCCACGGTTGCATCGTTGAACTCCAGCGGGTAGGCCCACACCAGTGCCGGGCGCTTCTCGCCTTCGCGGTAGTCCGGCGGCAGGTACATCCAGAACGACAGATCGACGCCATCGGCGCGCTTGAAGCTCACCAGCTCGCGGCGGATGCGCCGCAGCTGCGGGCTGGGGTCGCGCAGCTCGGTCAGCATCTGGGTCTGCGCGCCGTCGCGCAGCACGAGGTTGGGGGGCTCGGTGGCGGTTTCGCGCTGGGTCAGCAAGCGGCCTTCGTCCAGCAAGGTCAGCGGCATCTCGTAGCTGCGTTCCTCGGACTGGAACAGCCTTGTGGTCGAAAGCTCAGCCATCGACAGCCGGTCCAGGAAGGGCCTCTCACCGCGCGCGCTGGCGCCCTGGCCGATCAGGAAGATGTCACCCTCGCGCGTGCTCTGGATCACCTTGTGGCCATTGGCCAGGGTGCGCATCAGCGGATTGCCGGGGTGGCGGTAGCGCTCGCGCAGCGAATGCTCGAACAGCGGCTTGCTCTGGCCGCCTGACAGCGGCAGCAGATAGCTGCGCGTCCAGGCGCGCACGCGGTCGGTCTCGGTCAGGATGGCGTGCTGGCCGTCATCCAGAAAGCGCAGCCGCGTGAAGCGGTGCGGCATGCGCTGCACCTCGCGCGCCTGCCCGGTGAAGGGCGGGTCCAGGCGCATCACGCGGTCACGGAAGGGCACGCGCGCGGCCGGGTTGCCACCGTCCAGTGCTTCGACCCAGTAGATCGCCGCGTCGCGCGTCGGCGAGGCGTAAAAGATCCTTGGGCCTGGCAGCACGCCGTCGATCGCCACGCCCTGGCGCATCGGCACGCGCGCGACTTCGCGCAGCACCCTGCCGCTGCGCTGGCGAACCTCGACGATCTGCGGGAAGTCGTCCCAGGTCAGCTGGTAGCTGAACGGGCGCACCAGGCGTTCGGTCAGCAGGTACTGGCCCTCGCCGACGCTGCTGACGCTGGCGAACAGCGCCGGCTCGCCCAGCGGCCGGGCACTGGCGCTGGGCAGGTCGACCAGAGCCAGCTGCGAGCGCGCGAGGAATTCGAACTGCGCCTCGTCTTCGGGATTTCGCAGCAGGTCTGGGTAGGTGCGCTCCGGCGACGGGCGGCCGATGCTTTCCTGGATGACCGGCTGCGGCCTTGTGCGGGGCGTGTTGCCGCGGCGGTCCGGCACGGCCAGCACCACCAGCTCGCGGGGATTCAGCCACGCGGGTTCGCCCTGGCTGAACACCGAGTTGAGGCGCAGCCCCTGGATCTGACGCAGGCGCCCACTGCCGGTGTCGCCGACCCACAGCTCGTTGGCCTGCTCGGTGCGACGTTCCAGCAGGAAGCGCTGCCCATCCGGCGACCAGGCGAAGCTGTGGAAACCGCCACCGGCGGGCAGCTCGACGCTGCGCTCCGCAGTTTCCGGATTCAGCAGGCTGCGCAGCCGCAGGCGCTGCAGTGTTTGCAGCGGGCTGGGCGTGGTGCTGGCCGCGTCGAAGCGCAGGCCGGCCAGACGCAGCGTCGGCCGGGCCAGTTCCTCGATGCTGTTGAAACGGCGCAGCTCCAGCAGTGCGAGCTGCTGCTTGTCGGGCGAGGGCAGCAGGCGCGGCAGCGCCGGTGCATCCAGTGCTTCGCGGACCGCCGCCGACGGCTGCTGGTAGGCCTGACCCCACAGGGGCGTGAGGCAGACTGCGATAGAGATCAGGACTCGTTTCAAGCGCATGCGCGTCGGGCTCGCAAAGCTTCGCTCAGGGGCGGCAACGATAGCGCATCGCCGGCCGCTTCATGCGGGCTTGGCGCCCAGCAGCCAGGCCAGGCCGGTGAAGCTGACGAAGGCCAGGCTGGTCGAGGCCAGGATGATGCGCGCCACGCGGCCATTGTCGGCGCCGTAGCGCTCGGCCAGCAGCGAAACATTGCTGGCGCTGGGCAGCGCGGCGGCCAGTGTCAGCACCAGCAACTGGAAGGGGCTCAGGCCCGAGCCCATCGCATGGGCGGCCGCGCCCAGCGCAAACACCAGGAGCGGGTGAACAAACAGCTTGATCAGCGCCACCGGCAGGAAGAGGGCCACCGGCGTGCGCGTGTGCGCATGTTGGCCGGCGCGCCACAGCACGGCGCCGATGGTGAACAGCGCCACCGGCGTGGCCGCGTCGGCCAGCATCTTGACGACGCTGTCGACCGGACCGGGCAGGCGCAGCTGCAAGGCCGAGGCCAGCGCACCCAGGGCGATCGACCAGGGCAGCGGGTTGGACAGCGCGCCGCGCAAGGCCTGCATCGCCGCCTGGCGCGCGGCGCGCGCGCCGGCATTGGCGTCGCTCTGCAGCGCGTCGTGCGCGCGTGCCAGCGCGATGCACAGCGAGCTGGTGATGAAGAGGTCCGCCAGCACGGTGGTGATCACCGGCCCGGCGGCAGCCGGGCCGAGCAGGGCCACCAGCAGCGGCACGCCCATGAAGCCGGTGTTGGGGAAAGCCGCCACAAGTGCGCCGAAGGCGGCATCCTTGAGCTGCACACGCGCCGACAGGGTCATCGCGATGGTGAAGAACACGATCAGCAGCGCCGCGCTGACGTACACGCTCAGCACCGCCGGGTTCAGCAGTTCCAGCACCGGCGTGTTCATGCCGAAGCGAAACAGCATGCAGGGCAGGGCGAAGAAAAGCACGAAGCCGTTCAGCCCCGGGATGGCGCTTTCGGCCAGCAGCCCGCGCCGGGCGGCCAGATAGCCGCACAGCACCAGCGCGAAGAATGGCAGCGTGACCGCCAGGATTGCCTGCATGGGGCGCGAGTATCGCAAGCGCTGCTTGAATTGCGGCTGAATGCTTGGCGGCACAGGCGCTGTGCGCACAATTTGGCAGACGGCGTGAGCGAATCCGCGCCTGCCCCCATATAGAGGGGGGACAAAGCCGTCCCGCTGATGCGGGTCTACCCCTAATATCTGCGCTGCAGCCGGTTGGCATTTGAGCCGCCGGTCACGCTCAGCCATGTCAGCCGCCGCACGCTTTTCAGCCCTCTTCCCCGCACCCGCCAGTGTCGACGCCGCAGCGTCGGCGGCGGCCTTGCTGCGCTCTGGGGAGGCCTTGGGGGTGTGGCGCATCAATGCCGCGCTGCAGCCTTGCGAGTCAGGCCGCTGGTACAGCGTCGATCACAGCCTGGCAGCGCAGACCGCAGCGGTGCTGGTCTATCAGCGGCCGGCCGAAGCCATGCCAGTGTTGCTGCGCCTGGCGGAGCAGGCCGGTGTCGCAGCGGGCCAGGCCGACGCGCTGTTCGTCAATGCCTTGGACAGCGGTGTAACCGCGAACGGCCTCCCCTACATCGTTCTGCCTGGCCCCATGGGCTCGCCGCTGATGAGCGCCTGCGCCGAGTTGCCGCTGCGTCAGCGCCTGCAGCTGGCGCTGCAGCTCTGCGATGCTCTGCAGTCCTTGCGTGAGCATGGCCTGGTGCTGCGCGAACTCGATCCGGGCTTGCTGTGGCTGGCGCCTGGGCTTCAACTGCGCTTGATGAACCTCGGGCTGGCCGATCTGGCCGATGAACCGCGTGGTATGCCCCAGCCCTATGGCACGGCCGTCCAGCCTTTCAGGAGTCCTGAGTTGCAGGCCGGTGCCTTGCCCAGTCTGGGCAGTGAGGCTTACGCCGCAGGCATGTTGTGCTGCTGGCTGGCCAACGGCCGGCCGCTGCGGCAGCAGGACGGCGCGCTGCTGCAGTCCATCACCAGCACAGCCGGCCTGACGGCGGCCGAACGCGTCAGCCTGGAGGCGGTGCTGCACAAGGCGGTGGCACCGACCACCGTCTTGCGCTATCCCTCGGTGCGCGAACTGGCTGAGGACTTGCGCGCGTGGCTGGCCGGTGAGAGCCACTCGGCCCTGCGCCTGACGCCGATGCCGACCCTTGCCGCCCATGTCGCCGCCAACGACGCCGCGGTGGTCGAGCGTCTGTTCGTGCCGGCCTTCGATGGCAGTGCCGACCAGCCGCCGGTTCAGGCCGGCCTGTTGCGTCGGGTGGGGCAAGCCTTGCAGCGTCTGATTCGCTGAACGCCTGCACGGCCCGCGTGCGCCTTGGCTGTCACGCGGGCTTCGCGCCCGGCTGGCCGGCCTCCACGACGAATTTCGCCTGTGCACGCAGGCGGCTGTCAGCAGACCAGGGCTGCTCCACCGCGCGAATCTCGGCTTCGAGGCGCTCAGCGCTCAACACGAAACGCATATAGCCGCGCTCATCGCTGCGGCCGTGGCGGATCTGTGGGTTGTGCGGGCGGACCGCGTCGATGCGCGCCTGCGCCAGGCCGTGGCTGCTGATCGAGGTGCCGCAGAACTCGGTGGCCAGCACCGGCGCCTTGTCGTCGTCGTAGTCGGCCTTCAGGTCGGCCACATAGTTGGCATGCACATCGCCGCCCAGCACCACCGTGTTGCGCACCCGGCGCGCGGCCATGTCGCGCAGCAGGCGCTGGCGCGCCAGCGGATAGCCGTCCCAGCCGTCGGTCCAGTACAGGCCGGGGCCTTGCGCGGGCGGCTGCCAGTTCATGCGCGACATCAGCGTCTGCTGCGCCAGCAGGTTCCAGGGACGTTCAGCATCCCAGTTCTGCGCCAGCCACTGCTCCTGGGTTGCGCCCAGCAGGCCGCGGCGCGGGTCGAGCAGCTCGGCACAGTCCTTCAGCAGCACGGTGTTGGAGCCGCCCCTGCCTGGCTTGGGGCAGACCTGCGGATCGCGCCACTGGCGGTTGTCCAGCGTGATCAGGCGCGCCAGCGAGCCCCAGTCATAGGCGGCGTGCACCCGCATTTCTGCCTGGCGCGGGCGCGCCGACTTGGGGAAGGGCAGGTGCTCCCAGTAGGCCTGCGCGGCCGCGGCACGGCGGCGCGCGAAATCGGCTTCCAGGTTCTGCGATTGGTCGCCGGCATAGTCGTTCTCGACCTCATGATCGTCCCAGGTGCAGACCCAGGGTGCGCTGGCATGCGCGGCCTGCAGCAGCGGGTCGCTCTTGTACTGCGCGTAACGCTGGCGGTAGTCGGCCAGTGTGCGGCACAGCCCGCCCTCATGGCGGCGTTGCGCGCTGCTGTTGGCCGGGGTGGCGTATTCGTAGATGTAGTCGCCCAGGAACAGCACCAGATCGGTCTCCTGCGCTGCCACCTCGCCCCAGGCTGCCCAGCGGCCATGGTCGAAACGCTGGCAGGAGGCGATCACGAAGCGCAGCGCAGCCGTGTTCTTGGCGTCGGCGGCGGGCGCGGTGCGGGTGCGGCCGACCGCGCTGCGTTGGCCCAGCGCGCTGAATCGATACCAATACCAGCGCGCCGGGCGCAAGCCGGCCGGCTCGGCGTGCACGCTGTGCGCCCAGGCGGCTTCGGCGCGCTCCTCGCCGCGCGCCACGATGGTCTTGAAGCCCTCGTCCTCGGCCAGTTCCCACTGCACGCTGACGGCGTCCGCCAGCTCGGGGCCTCTCAGCCGGGTCCAGAGCACCAGGCTGTCGGCGCGCGGGCAGCCCGACGCAACGCCCAGCGTGAACAGCGGCGCGCCGGTGTCGGCACCGGCATGGCGCACCAGCGCGGGGGCACAGGCCGAGGCCAGGGCGGTCTGCAGCAGGCCGCGGCGGGAGGGGGTCCAGGGAGCTGTTCGTGGTGAGGCGATGCGCATGCGTGGAGCATAGCGAGCCGGGATGGCGCGGCGTTGCTCGGGCAGCCGAGCCGTTGGTGGTCGACGGACTGCCAGCCCGCCCCAGGCGCAGCGCGGTTTGCGGTGATGGCGGCAGTCATAATGCGGCGACTTCCCACACGCCTGCCATGCCCAACGATCCTTTCATCCGCCGGCATCGTTACTTGCTGGCGCTGTATCTGCTGTTCGTCGTCTACGGCAGTCTGGTGCCGCTGCACTACCAGTGGCGCCCATGGGACGACGCCGTACAGGCCTTCCAGCGCATCCCCTTTCTCGACCTCGGCATAGGCTCCCGTGCCGACTGGGTTGCGAACCTGCTGCTGTTCATTCCGCTCACGGTCCTGGCCGGGCTGCAGATGCGCGACCCCTCGCACCTGGGGCGACGCCTGCTGCACATGTTCTGGGTCTGGCCATTGAGCGTCCTGCTGGCCGTGGCGATCGAATTCACTCAGCTGTACTTTCCCGGCCGGACGGTTTCGCAGAACGACATCTTTGCCGAGGCGCTGGGGGGCTTGATCGGGGCCTTGCTCTTCGTTGGGCTGGGGCCCCAGCTGATGGGCTGGCTGCAACGCTTCAACGACGCGCTCTCTGCGAGCTCGCGGGTCCAGCGCGTGCTGCAGGCCTATCTGCTCGTCTTGCTTGGCTTCAGCATCCTGCCTCTGGATCTCACGCTGAGCCCGGTCGAGCTCTATCGCAAATGGGCAGCAGGGCGCTTGATTCTTCTGCCCTTCACAGGGCTGCACGGCAGCGGCGCCGAGATCATCTACGAGCTGCTGACCGATGTGCTGGTCTGGGTGCCGGTGGGCTTGCTATGGGGCCTTGCTGGCGGCCTGACCCTGGCGCAGGTGTGCATGCGCACGCTGACTGTTGCCGCGGCGATCGAGTTCCTGCAGCTCTTTGTTTTTACTCGGGTGACTGACAGCACGGACATCCTTCTCAGTGCAGGCGGTGCTTTCGTGGGAGCCTGGATTGCGGGCCGGATGCACAAGCTCGGGCGGGTTCTCCCCCTCGGGCAGCAACGCAAGCTGGCCGAGCTGGGGCTGGTCCCATGGCTGGCGATGGTGTTGTTCACCTTCTGGTTTCCGTTCGACTTTGACGCCTCGCGCTGGACCCTGGCTGCCCTGCAGGACATGCTGACGCGCCCGCCGCTGACCACCTACTACATGCGCAGCGAGTTTGGCGCGACAAACGAGGTGCTGCGAAAAATCGGATTCTTCATCCCTGCCGGCGTCTTGCTGCGCCTGGCTCTGCCGCATCGGGGCTGGCGCTTGCTGTGGTGGCTGCCTTTGGGCGTCGCGCTGCTGATCGAGACGGTTCAGCTGGGCATGCCAGGCAAGGTGGCCGACCTCACGGATGCGGCGCTCAATCTGCTGGGCGCCTGGCTGGGCTGGCGCCTGACTCAGTGGGTGGCAGCAGGCGCCGCTGCCAGCAGCGGACGACCCGCGCAGCCCCCGGCGCAGGCCGCGCAGCTGTCGCCGACGCGTCGAAGCCAGGCTGCTGAATCGGCCTCGGATGGCATGTTGTCGGTCGCACAACTGGCGGGCGTGGCCCTCGCCGTGGCGCTGTTCTTGTTCCTCGGGCTGCAGTTATCGCGGCTGCCCTACAACCTGCGCGAGTTGCTTCCGGACGGCCTGATGGGTGTTGCCTCGGCGCTGTCGCTGGGGACTTGCATCGCCTTGATGGTGGCGCTGCCGCAGTGGCTGCTCCAGCCCAGACAGCAGCGCTGGCTGCTCGGCTTGCCGCTTGTGCTGGCGCTGCATGGCACGTTGTGCTTTGTCCTGCTCTGGGCAGCGGTTCCGCTGGACAGCCTGCATGACATCCTGGGTGCGCCCGTTCTCGGCGGTTCTGCCGCGCTCGAGTTGTGGGGCCGCTATGTCGCGTTGCATTCCGCCGTCATGCTGCAGGTGCTGGGCGCGCTCTTGCTGGTACGCGTGATGGGCGGGCTGAGTCGCTTCGAACAACTGCTCTACTGGCTGTTCCTCAGCCTGTTGCTGGCCTGGCCGCTGCACTATGTCGTGGTGGATGCGGCGGCCACAGACAATCTGGTGGAGCTGATGGCAGATGGCGGCAGCTTCGGCACCTCGACGATGCTGGCCCTGGCCCTGTTTTGCATGGCGCTGTGTGCCAGCAGCCTGGCCGGCGCGGTGCGGCTGCCGCGGCAGCGCGCGCGACTGCTCGCGCTGGCGGTCGCTGCTGCACCAGCGGCCACTGCCCTGTTCTGGATGGGGTGTGAGCAAGTCATCGTCAAGTACGGCAAGGTCTTCTCCGCCTGGCAGTTCCTGCTCAGCACGGATCGTGAGCACTATGCGACGGGGGCTGATCTATGGTTGCGCTATGGCCTCGCCTTCAGCGCGGTGGTCAGTGTGCTGGTCGCGCTCCAGCTGCTGGCCTGGCGTTTGTCCGGGTCGCAGCGGCAGCGCCTGGCGGCCAGCGGGGTGGCGGCTTAGCACACAAGCGGATGCAGCGGCTTTGCTATCCTGCGCGGCCCGCAGACCCGCAGCGCCATGGCCGATACCCTCAACCCCGCCCAGCTCGAAGCCGTTCATCACCTGCACGGCCCCTGCCTGGTCATCGCCGGCGCCGGCTCGGGCAAGACGCGCGTGATCACGATGAAGATCGCGCGCCTGCTGCAGGCCGGCTATGCGGCCAAGAACATTGGCGCCATCACCTTCACGAACAAGGCCTCGCAGGAGATGCGCGAGCGCGCCCGCGATCTGGTGGGGCCGCGCGCCGCCAAGGACCTGGTGATCTCGACCTTCCACAGCCTGGGTGTGCGCATCCTGCGCTCCGAAGGTCAGCTGGTCGGGCTCAAGGAGCAGTTCTCCATCCTCGACAGCGACGACGTGCTGGGCCTGCTGCGCGATGCTGGCGGCACCACCGACGCCAAGCAGGCGCGCAGCTGGCAATGGACTATCTCGCTGTGGAAGAACCAGGGCTTGACGGCCAAGCAGGCGCTGCTCGCAGCCAAGGACGAGGACGAGCGCGCGGCGGCCGTCGTGATGGAGCGTTATCAGGAGCGGCTGGCGGCCTACCAGTCCGTGGACTTCGATGACCTGATCTCGCTGCCGCTGCGTCTGCTGCAGGAATTCCCCGAGGCGCGCGGCAAGTGGCAGGACACCCTGCGCTATGTGCTGGTGGACGAGTACCAGGACACCAATGCGGTGCAGTACGACCTGCTGAAGCAACTGGTCGGCGAGCGCGCCCACTTCACTGCCGTGGGCGACGACGACCAGAGCATCTACGGCTGGCGCGGCGCCACCATCGAGAACCTGAAGCGACTGCCGACCGACTTTCCGAATTTGAAGGTGATCCCGCTGGAGCAGAACTACCGCTCCACCGGCGCGATCCTGCGCGCGGCCAACAACGTCATCGCGGTCAATCCGAAGATCTTCGAGAAGAAGCTCTGGAGCGAGTTCGGCGACGGCGAGCCGGTGGCCCTGATCGAGAGCGATGGCGAGGAACACGAGGCCGAGCGGGCGGTGGCGCGCATCCAGGCGATCCGTGCCAATGCGGGTGCGGTGCAGTTCAAGGACTTTGCGATCCTGTATCGCGCCAACCATCAGGCGCGCGTCTTCGAGCAGGCGCTGCGCCGCGCCGAGATTCCCTACAAGGTCTCCGGCGGCCAGAGCTTTTTCGACAAGGCCGAGATCAAGGATCTGTGTGGCTGGCTGCGCCTGCTGGTCAATCCGGACGATGACCCGGCTTTCCTGCGCGCGGTCACCACGCCCAAGCGCGGCATCGGTCACCAGACGCTGGGCAGCCTGAGCCAGTTCGCCGGACGCTGGAAGTGCAGCATGTACGAGGCGCTGTTCGCCGAGAGCCTGTCCACCGCGCTTAGCAGCCGCGCGATCGCCGGCCTGCACGAGTTCGGCCGCTATGTGAACGAACTGGAATACCGCGCCCGCAACACCTCGGGCGACAAGGAGGCCAAGGCGCTGCTGATGGAGTGGCTGAAGGACATCGGCTACGAGCAGCACCTGATGGAGCAGGAGGAGAACGAGAAGGTCGGCGCGGCGCGCTGGGGCAATGTGCTGGACTTCGTCGACTGGGTCGCCAAGCGCTGCGGTGGCCAGATCAGCCAGGAGGGCGGCATCACCTTCGAGGAGCCCACGCAGACCGTGCTCGAAGTGGCCCAGACCATCAGCGTGATCCTGTCGCTGGCCGAGCGCGGCGACGAGCAGGATCAGGTCACCTTGACCACGCTGCATGCCTCCAAGGGCCTGGAATGGCCGCATGTCTTCCTGGCCGGCGTCAACGAGGGGCTGCTGCCCTTCAAGGCCGACGACGAGGACATGACCCCGCAGCGTCTGGAAGAAGAGCGCCGCCTGATGTACGTGGGCATCACCCGCGCGCGCAGCACGCTGGCTGTCTCCACTTTGCGCCGGCGCAAGAAGTCGCGCGAGACCGTGATGGGCGTCCCCAGCCGCTTCATCGCCGAGATGAAGCTGCACGAGAACACCGTCAAGGAAGACCCGCGCGAGAAGCTCAAGAAACTGCGCGAGCAGCTTGCGGCCAAGGGCGCGGCGACGGCGGCGGCACTGAAGAAGTCCGACTGAAGCGGCCAGCCCTGGTGCCTGCGGATGCGGCCGCGGCGCTGGGTCTTTGCGGCAGAAGCATATGGCGAGTGAGTATTTGCCCGCCGCGCCGCCGCCGGGCAGTATTCAGGGTTTTCCATTAGGTCTATTGACCGGAGTCCCATGCCTTCCCAATCCATCCGCAAACTTGCCGCACTGGCTCTGCTGGCGCTGATCGGCGTCACCGCACAGGCCAAGCCCCTGCGCTGGGCCAGCCAGGGCGATGTGCAGAGCTTCGACCCGCATGCCTACAACAGCGCGCTGAACAACCAGTTCAACGCCTTCGTCTACGAGGGCCTGGTGGCCTATGACCAGCAGTTCACCATCGAGCCGGCGCTGGCTTCGAAGTGGACGCAGCTGGAGCCCACGCGCTGGCGTTTCGAGCTGCGTCCGGGCGTGAAGTTCCACGACGGCAGCGCGCTGACGGCTGACGACGTGGTGTTCTCGTTTGAGCGTGCGCTCAGCCCCAGCTCCAACTTCCGCGTGCTGCTGCAGGGCGTCACCGGCGTGAAGAAGCTGTCGCCGTCGAGCGTCGAGATCACGTTGTCGGCGCCCAATCCGGTGTTGCTGCGCCAGATCACCGGCGTGCGCATCATGTCCAGGGACTGGGCGCTCAAGCACAAGGTTGAGAAGCCGCAGAACTTCGCGCAGAAGGAAGAGACCCATGCGGTGCGCAATGCCAACGGCACCGGCCCCTTCGTGCTCAAGAGCAGCCAGCCGGGCGTGAAGACCGAGCTGCTGCTGAACCCGAACTGGTGGGGCAAGCTGCAGGGCAATGTCAGCGCCATCGTCTACACGCCGATTTCGTCCGACGCCACCCGGCTGGCCGCGCTGCTCTCGGGCGAGCTGGACTTCGTGCTCGACCCCGCGCCGCAGGACGTGCCCAAGCTGCGCAACACGCCGGGCTTCAAGATCATCGAAGGTCCCGAGTTCCGCACCATCTTCCTCGGCCTGGACCAGGCCAGCGACGAGCTCTCCAGCAGCAATATCAAGGGCCGCAATCCCTTCAAGGACCTGCGCGTGCGCCAGGCGCTCTACCAGGCCATCGACATCGAAGCGATCCGCCGCGTGACGATGCGCGGCCTGGCCCAGCCGGCCGGCTCGCTGGTGGCGCCCCAGGCCGAAGGCTGGACGCCCGAGGGCGACCGCCGCCTGCCCTTCGATCCGGCGCGCGCCAAGGCCCTGCTGGCCGAGGCCGGCTATCCGGATGGCTTCCAGGTGCAGCTGGACTGCCCGAATGACCGCTATGTCAACGACGAGGAAATCTGCAAGTCGCTGAGCGCGCTGTGGGCCAAGGTGGGCGTGCAGGTCAAGCTTGCCAGCCAGGGCTCCAGCGTCTATTTCCCCAAGCTGCAGCGCAAGGAAAGCAATCTGCACCTGCTGGGCTGGGGCGTGGCCACCTTCGATGCACTGTATTCGCTGCAGGCGCTGGTGCACAGCCCGGTGGGCGCCGACGGCAGCTGGAACTACGGCCGCTACAGCAATGCCAAGCTGGACGCGTTGATCGACAGCGCCAAGGTCGAGGGTGATGCGGCCAAGCGCCGCAGCCAGCTGGTGCAGGCCCTGAAGATCGTGCAGGACGATGTGGCCGTGATCCCGCTGCACCACCAGGTCACGCCCTGGGCGGCGCGCAGCAATGTCCAGGCAGTGCACCGCGCCAACAACCACATCGATGTGCGCTGGGTGCGCATCGACTGAGCGCGCCAGCTGCCGAGCCTGCGGGCAAGCCCTAGCGGCGCATGGTGGCGCATCTGCCAAGATGCGCCGCCATGCTCTTGCCTCTTACCACTCCCGTTCTCGCGGCGCTCACCGCGCTCAGCGCCGCGCTGGCCATTGCCGGCAATCTGGCGGACCAGCCCTGGCTGATCTGGCTGTTCAAGCCGCTGACCACGCTGATCATCATTGCCTATGCCTGGCCGCGCGGTGAGGCCACACCGCGGCTGCGGCGCTGGGTGGTCGCCGGCCTTATTTTTTCGCTGGGCGGCGACGTGGCGCTGATGTTCGGTGACGGCGCCTTCGTCATCGGGCTGCTGTCCTTTCTTGTGGCCCACCTGTGCTACCTCTGGGCCTTTACTCGCGTGCAGCGGCTGGCGGCTTGGCCGCTTGCTTTCATCGGCTATGCGCTGCTGGCCGGCGTGGTGCTCAGTCAGCTTTGGCCTGGCGTGCCGGTCGGCCTGCGCCCGCCGGTGATCGCCTATGTGCTGTGTCTGGCGGCGATGGCCGCGCAGGCGGCGGTGGTCTGGCGTGGCAGCCGTGAGGAGCCCGATGCGGGTGCGCGCCGCCGCGCTGCGGTGCTGGCCTTCGGCGGCCTGCTGTTCCTGATCTCCGATGCCTGCCTGGCCATCAACAAGTTTGCCGGCCCACTGCCGCTGGCGGCGCTGTGGGTGCTGGTGACCTACTGGGCCGCGCAGTGGTGCATCGCCAGCTGGCTGGCGCTGCGCCCGTCTGCGCCCTGACCGTCAGGCGGCGTTGCCGCCGCCGCGCAGCTTGCGGTAGAGCGTGTTGCGGCTGATGCCCAGGCGGCGTGCCGCCTCGGATAGATTGCCCTGGCAAGCCTGCAGCACCGTGTCGATCTGGCGCTGTGCCTGCAGGCGCAGGTCAGCGTCCTCGTCCTGAACCGCGCGTGTCGTGGCCGGTGCGCTGCCCAGCAGCTCGTCCACCAAGTCCTCGGGTAGATGCGGGCGCTCGATCTGCGTCTCCTCGTCGCCCAGCAGTGCGCAGGCGGTGCGCAGCGCATTGGCGAGCTGGCGCACATTGCCGGGCCAGCGGTAGCGCTGAAAATCCTGCAGCAGCGCCGGGGCCAAGGAAAGCTCGCGTCCAGGCGAGAGCTCGCGCATCAGGCGCGCTACCAGCGTGGCCAGATCGCCGCGCTCGCGCAGCGGCGGCAGGCGCAGTGCCAGGCCGTTGATGCGGTAGTAAAGATCTTCGCGGAAGCGCCCGGCCTCCACCTCCTGGCGCAGCGGCCGGTGCGTGGCGCAGATCAGCGCGAAGTCCAGCGCCACCGGCGCGCCGCCGCCCAGCGGCTGGACCTGGCGTTCCTGCAGCACGCGCAGCAGCCGCGCCTGCAGCGCCAGCGGCATGTCGCCGATCTCGTCGAGGAAGAGCGTGCCGCCCTGGGCCTCGCGCAGGCGGCCGGGCGCACCCTCGCGTGCCGCGCCGGTGAAGGCGCCGGGCCGGTAGCCGAACAGCTCGGCCTCGATCAGCCCCTCCGGCAGGGCCGCACAGTTCAGCGCGACGAAGGGCTTGCCGCGGCGCACGCTGCTGTCGTGGCAGGCGCGCGCGAACAGCTCCTTGCCCACGCCCGACTCGCCCTGCAGCAGCAGCGCGATCGGCTTGTCCAGCACGCGGCGCGCGCGTTCGATCTGGCCCTGCAGCGCGGCGTCGCCGCTGTCCAGTGCGGCCAGTGCGTCGGTGGGCGTGGCCGGCTTGGTGGCGCCGCCAGCCGGCACGGTCAGCGTGCTGCGGCCCGTCTCCAGGCGCAGCCACAGCGTGCGGCCATCCGGCAGGACAAACGTCCTGGCTGCGCGTCCGCCGGCCAGCAGCGCGCGCAGGTCCATGCCGATCGCCTGCTCCAGCGGCAGCGCGCCGATGGCGCTGCGCGGTAGGCCCAGCAGCTCCAGCGCCACGCTGTTGGCGCCGATGATCCAGCCATCTTCCGACAGTGCCAGCAGGCCCTCGGCCACCGTGCCCAGGCCTTCGGCGCGCGCATGCAGGCGCAGGCGCAGCTCGCCGCCGTGGCGGGCCTCGAAGAGCTGGTGCTCGATCATGCGCGAGGCCGAGCGCACCAGGCCCAGGGTGTGGCGGTGGTAGCTGCGGTGGTCGCCCGAGAGGTCCAGCGCGCCCAGCAGGCGGCCGGCCGGGTCGATGATGGGGGCGGTCGCGCAGGTCAGGAAGGCATTTCGCTCCAGGTAATGCTCGGCGCCGTGCACCACCACCGCGCGGCCATCGGCCAGGGCTGTGCCGATGGCATTGGTGCCGCGCCACTGCTCGTGCCAGATCGCGCCGGGGCGCAGCGCCACGCGCGCGGCCTTGTCGGCGAAGCTGGTGTCGCCCTGCGCATGCAGCAGCATGCCCTGTGCGTCGGCCAGGATCACCAGGTGTTCGCTGCCCTGGATCTGCTCGAACAGGAACTCCATCACCGGCCGGGCCTGCGCCACGAAGGCGCGGCGGTGCTCCAGCGCTCGGGCCAACTGCTGGGCCGAGGCATGCGGCGCGCCGGGGTTGCGCGCGTCCGGCAGCAAGCCGAAGCGCTGGCTGCGCAGCCAGCTGGCCTGCAGCTGTTCGTCGAGCAGGCCGGGCGGCAGCGCGCCGTCGCTGAGCAGGGCCTGCCGCGCCGCGCGCAGGCGCTGAGCTGGCACGCGCGCCGCCAGACCGGCGGCTGAGTGGGAAGCAGTCATTGCGCTTGTCTCCTGTGCGGGCTCTTGTTTCGTTCAGAGCCTTTCGCGTGCTGGCTACGGTAGCAGTCCGTTGGGGGTCTCAAAGCAGTTCGGCAGAAATCGGCCCGGCGGTTGTTCCGTTTCGTGACAGTGACAGCGCAGCCGGGCCGGCTCGGCACAGTGTGCGGCGTCTTGCTGACCGCTTTCTTGCGCTGCAGCGGCCGGTTTGCCGCGAAACCGGCCCTGGCACGGTCTTCGCAAACGCTGTGCCCTCGGATGCGCTTTCGCATCGATCCAGCAGCCAAAGAACGGAGACAAGCACCATGACGCTTTACGCAGCCCCCAATACCCCTGGCGCCAAGATTGCCTACAAGTCGCGCTACGACAACTTCATCAACGGCCGCTTTGTCGGGCCGCTGAAGGGCCAGTACTTCGACGTGATCACGCCGATCAGCGGTCAGGTCTACACCCAGGCCGCGCGCTCCGGCGCCGAGGACATCGAGCTGGCGCTGGACGCTGCCCACGCCGCTGCCGCCGGCTGGGCCGCCGTGGCTCCCGCCGAGCGCGCCAACATCCTGCTGAAGATCGCCGATCGCCTGGAGCAGAACATCGAGCTGCTGGCCTATGCCGAGACGGTGGACAACGGCAAGCCGATCCGCGAGACGCTCAATGCCGACATCCCGCTGGCGGTAGACCACTTCCGCTACTTCGCCGGCTGCCTGCGCGCGCAGGAAGGCGCCTTGAGCGAGATCGACGGCCACACCATCGCCTATCACTTCCACGAGCCGCTGGGCGTCGTTGGCCAGATCATTCCCTGGAACTTCCCCATCCTGATGGCGGCCTGGAAGCTGGCGCCGGCACTTGGTGCCGGCAACTGCGTGGTGCTCAAGCCCGCCGAGAGCACACCCATCAGCATCCTGGTGCTGACCGAGCTGATCGCTGAGCTGCTGCCACCGGGCGTGCTCAACGTGGTCAACGGCTTCGGCCGCGAAGCCGGCATGCCGCTGGCCGAGAGCAAGCGCATCGCCAAGATCGCGTTCACCGGCAGCACCGCCACCGGCCGCGTGATCGCGCAGGCCGCCGCCACCAACCTGATCCCGGCCACACTGGAGCTGGGCGGAAAGAGCCCCAACGTATTCTTCGACGATGTGATGGCGCAGGACGATGCCTTCCTGGACAAGGCGATCGAGGGCCTGGTGCTGTTCGCCTTCAACCAGGGCGAGGTCTGCACCTGTCCCAGTCGCGCGCTGATCCAGGAATCGATCTACGACCGCTTCATCGAGCGCGCGCTCACGCGCGTAGCCGCGATCAAGCAGGGCAACCCGCTGGACACCGACACCATGATGGGTGCGCAGGCCTCGGCCCTGCAGATGGACAAGATCCAGACCTACCTGGCGCTGGGCAAGGAAGAGGGCGCGCAGGTGCTGATCGGTGGCGACCGCGCGCAGCTTGGCGGTGATCTGGCCGGCGGCTATTACATCCAGCCCACGCTGTTCAAGGGGCACAACCAGATGCGCATCTTCCGCGAGGAGATCTTCGGCCCGGTGCTGGCCGTGACCACCTTCAAGACCGAGGCCGAGGCGCTGCAGATCGCCAACGACACGCCTTACGGCCTGGGCGCCGGCGTGTGGACGCGTGACGGCAGTCGCGCCTACCGCATGGGCCGCGCCATTCAGGCCGGACGCGTGTGGACCAACTGCTACCACGCCTACCCGGCGCACGCGGCCTTCGGCGGCTACAAGGAATCCGGCATCGGCCGCGAAACCCACAAGGCCATGCTGGACCACTATCAGCAGACCAAGAACCTGCTGGTCAGCTATTCGCCGAACGCGCTGGGCTTCTTCTGAGTCCGGGCCGAAGCCGGCTCACGGGGCCTGCGGCTCCGTTGGCCGCAGCGCCCGGGCGGCGGCAGCGTGCCAGACCGGCGCGCTGTCGGCCGCCTCCAGCGCATGGCATGCGGCCACCAGCTTGATGACATGGTCGTCGTGCTGGGCGATGGCGCCGGCAGCGAGCGCAGCCCAGCCGGGCAGCAGCGCTTTGTCCACTGGCGCTAGCACCGCCGTGCGCTGTACCGCGCCGCTGGCCATCAGTGCCGCAGCGGCGGCGCTGATGAAGCGCGGGTACGCCGAAGATTCATCCAGCCAGGGCCGTAACGCCAGCAGCGCCGCGCTGGCGGTGACCATGTGCAGCACGGTGAAGCTGGCCGTGGCTGCATAGAGCGCCGCCGCGGCGCGGGCCAGCGCCGGCAGCTCGGTGGCGGGCAGACGGGCGGCAACGGCCTGCCAGTCCGCTCGCTCACTCCAGTCGGCCATGCGTTCGGAGATCAAGCCACGTTTGGGCATGGCCTCGGCGCCCGGCAGCGCGCGCAGCGCGGCCAGCCAATCGGTCAGCGTCAGCGGCCGCGTGTCGCTCGGTTCGGGCAGGGGTTGGTGGCGGCTCGCCCAGTAGGCCAGTGCGGCAGCCAGCTCGCCCGCGTGGCCGTGGCGCAGGGCATGCCCGGCGCGGATCAAGCCGTGGAAGGCCACGGCGCCGACACCGGCCATCAGCGCCGGCAGCTCGGCGCGGAGCAGCGCATCGCGGCCATCGGCGGCCAATGCGGCGCGGTAGTGTGCGAACCACTGCGGATAGTCGTCGATGCGGCCGAACTGCTGCGGCCGTTCGGCAGCCGACGGAGTGGTCGGCATCGGCTGCAGCCTTGCGCCGTAGTGCGCGTTGAATTCGCGCAGCCGCGCGCTGGAAGCGCCCAGCTGCTGCAGCGCGTCCAGCGCCATCGGCAGGTGCGAGCTGAGCTGCGCGCGGTATTCGGGCCAGCAGCCCAGCCCCTCGTCCAGCAGCGCCAGCAGGGTGGCGTGGCTGTCGTCTCGGGTGAGCGGCTGCTTGCTGTTCTTGAGCTGTGCGCCGGGTACGCCCGGCGTGCTTTGGTTTGTCAGGGTCAACATCATGGCCTCGTCTTGATGAAGTGGATCACGGGCCAGACAATGCAAGTTCAAGTGAACTTGAAGTCAAACCGACGATGAGCAAGACCCTGCCAAGACTGGGGGCGGCAGCCCGCAGCGCTGAAGCTGCCGATCTGGCGGACAGCAGCACTGCCGGCTGGATCGCCATCGGCGAGCTGGCGCGGCGCTCCGGCGTGCCGGCCAGCGCGCTGCGCTTCTACGAGGAACGCGGCCTGATCGCCGGCGGGCGCAGTGCCTCAGGCCGGCGCCAGTACCCGCGCCATGTGCTGCGCCGCGTCGGCTTCATCCGTGCGGCGCAGAACATCGGCCTGGCGTTGGACGAGATCGCCGCCGCGCTGGCCTCGCTGCCCGAGGGCCGCACGCCCACCAAGGCCGACTGGCAGCGCCTCTCGGCCGGCTGGACGCCGCTGCTCGATGCGCGCATCGCCGCGTTGACCCGCCTGCGCGACCAGCTCGGCGCCTGCATCGGCTGTGGCTGCCTGTCGCTGAAGGCCTGCAAGCTCTACAACCCGCAGGACCGGGCGGCGGTGAAGGGGAGTGGTGCGCGGTATCTGGTGGGCGACAAGCCTGTGGCTGACTGAGTCTGCCCGCGCGTCAGCGATGCTGTCGGGAACAGCGACAGGCGCACAGTCGGACAGGATCAAGGCACGATGGCCGTAAAGAGATAGACCGCAAAGAGCACCAAGTGGATGGTCCCCTGCATCACCGTGGTCCGTCCAGTGCCGAGCGAGAGGGACGCCACAATCAGCGACAGCATGAGCAGGACGGTGGATTTGTCGTCGATGCCCAGCGAGAGCGTCCAGCCGGTTGCCAGTGACACCATGGCCACGGCAGGGATGGTCAAACCGATGCTGGCGAGCGCGGAGCCCAGGGCCAGGTTCAGGCTGGTTTGCAGGCGATTCGCCCGCGCGGCCTGATATGCGGCAATGCTCTCTGGCAATAGGACCACCGCTGCGATGATGATGCCGACGAGGGCCTTGGGGGCGCCCAGTTGTGCGACGACGGACTCCAGTGTGGGTGAGAGTGATTTCGCCAGCAGCACGACGCCGCCCAGACAGGTGAGAAGCAGGCCTGCACTGATCACGGCCATCCTTGCGGAGGGCGGCGGTGCATGCACAGCTTCGTTACTGGCGGAGACAGCGGGAAGAAAATAGTCGCGGTGCCGCACCGTCTGTACCAGTATGAACGTGCCGTAGAGCACCAGCGAGATGATGGCAATGAACGTCAGCTGGCTGGGGCTGTAGACCGGACCGGCGGCGCTGGTGGTGTAGTTCGGCAGCACCATGGTTAGCACGGAGATGGCGGCCAGCGTCGCAAGCGCCGCGGAGACCCCGTACAGGCCGAATGACTGTTCCCCGTGCCGGCGAGCGCCGCTCAGCAAGCACAGGCCGACCATGCCATTGAGGATGATCATCACCGAGGCGAAGACGGTGTCCCGCGCCAGGCCGGTGGCCGCTTCCCCGCCTGCGATCATCAACGACACGATCAAGGCGACCTCGATGGCCGTCACCGCGATCGCCAGGACCAGGGTGCCGTAGGGCTCACCGACCTTGTGTGCGACCACCTCGGCATGAAAGACTGCAGCCAAGATACCGGCGATCAGGCCACCCGCCAGCAGAAGCTGCAGCAGGCCACCCAGCGCTGCTGCAGCACCTGATTGGGCAAGGATGAACAGTCCCCACGCAGCGGCGGGGCACAGGACAGACCAGACAGGCAGGCGGGAGCTGAGCTTCATTGGCTCAGTCTATCGAAGCGACTGAGCCGTATGGCGGGAACTCTCACATTCCCTTGAACAACTGCGTGTAGCTGCGGCTGACTTCAAGCTTCTCGTTGCTGCCCTTGATGCCAACCAGCTGGCGGCCGCGGAAGTCGCGGGTGATGCCGGCGATGGCCTTCACGTTGACCAGGGTCGAGCGGTGGATCTGCCAGAACAGGGCCGGGTCCAGTTCATCGACCAGTTCCTTGATCGGCTTGCGGATCAGCGCTTCCAGCGTGGCGGTCTGCACGCGGGTGTACTTCTCGTCGCTGATGAAGAACAGCACGTCCTCCACCGGGATCATCTGGATGGCCTGGCCGACGGTGGCCTGGATCCATTGCAGATAGGCGGGCGTGCCGCCCGGGTTGAGCTGGGCTGAAAGCTTGTGCAGCAGCTGCTGCAGCGGGGCGGTGGCCGGCGCCGCGGCCGGGCTGTTCTCACCGCCGTTGCCGTTGTCGCGTGCGGCCAGGCGCTTCTTGATTCGCTCCACCGTCACCAGCAGGCGTTCGCGCTCGGCAGGCTTGAGCACATAGTCGGCCACGCCCTGCTCGAAGGCTTCCACCGCATATTGGTCGTAGGCGGTGATGAAGACGATCTCGGGCACCAGCCAGCTGTCGTCGTCGCCAGCGTCCGGCAGCTGCGCGATCTGGCGCGCGGCGTCCACGCCGGTCAGGCCGGGCATGCGGATGTCCAGAAAGACCAGATCGGGCTTGTGCTGCTTCACCAGTTCCACGGCTTCAAGGCCGTTCTTGGCTTCGGCCACGATGTCCAGATCGGGCCAGGCTTCGGTGAGGCGGCTGCGCAGCTGTTCGCGCATCAGGCGCTCGTCGTCGGCCAGCACGGCGCGCACGCGGGCGCCGGCGAGGGATGCAGGGGTGGTGTCGTTCATGGCGGCGAGGTTAGCGTCAATGTGGCGCGGTGGTGGCACCGGGCGCCTGGGGTTTGTACGGTGCAGCAGCGGCCGGCGGCTTGCGGCGCATCAGCCACCACAGCAGCAGCACCAGCAGGATCAGCGGCGAGCCGACCAGCGCGCCGACGCCCGCCACCACGGCCAGCACCAGCGCGATGACGCCGGCCACGATCATCAACGGCAGCGCCACACCCAGCAGCAGCGTCAGTGGCAGCACCACGGCCAGCACGAACAAGGTGATGCCGGCAGCGAACAGCAGACTGCCCCAATGCGCGGCGCTGAGGGCATGCACCGGGATGTCCTCGCCGTTGATGCTGATGCTCACCTCGGGGTGGCCGGAGATCTCCTGCCACAGCAGCACGCCGCCGATGGCGGCCGCCACGGCCAGGATCAGGCTCAGAGCCATGGACCATTTCAGGAAGCTTTTCATGCGTGGGCTCCTTGGGTGTCGTTGTCGTCGTCGTGCTTGCGGGCCGTCGTGTAGGGCACGGTGATGGTCACCACGGTGCCGCTGGGCTGGTTCTCGGCCACCGTGACGCTGGCCTTGCTGCCGAACAGCAGCGCCAGGCGCTCGCGGATATTGGCCAGACCCACGCCGGTGCCCTGGGTGGCCGCGCGGCCGAAGCCCAGGCCGGTGTCGGCCACAGTGACGGCCAGCTTGCCGTGCAGGATCTCGGCCTTGACCTTGAGGCTGCCGCCCTCGGCCTTGGGCTCCAGGCCATGCTTGATCGCGTTCTCGACCAGGCTCTGGATCATCATCGGCGGGAACTCGGCCGACATCAGGCCTTCGGGCACGTCGATCTCGGTCTGCAGGCGCTCTTCCATGCGCACCTTGAGGATTTCCAGATAGGGCTTGATGACGGCCAGCTCGCGGCCCAGGTCGCGCCCGCCGTTGGCATTGGCCTCGCGCATGGTGGGCATGGAGGCGCGCAGCAGCGCGATCAGGTTCTTCTGCATCTGCGAGGCCCGCGGCGGGTCGGTCTCGATCAGGTGGTCGATGGAGGCCAGCGTGTTGAACAGGAAGTGCGGTTCCACCTGCGCCTGCATCGCGGCCATGCGGGCCTCGACCACTTGGCGCTTCAGCGATTCGGCCTCGGCCGTCTCGGCAGCCTTGGCGGCCTTGACCTCGGCCTGGAAACGGCCCTTGTAGCTGGCCTTGATGATGGCCGAGGCAATCACCAGCAGCACCGCCAGATCGACCAGGAAATCGCCGAACTTGATCACCCGCACCTTGGTGCGCGACTTGCCGGCCATCGCTTCGGCCTCGCCGCGGGCTTCTTCGCGGGCCGCTTCGGCCTCGGCACGCGCGGCTTCGGCGTCGCGCTGGGCCTGGCGGGCCTGCTCGACGGCAGCCTCGATTTCGGCACGGGCGTCCTCGATGGCTTCGCGCAGCTCTTCGGGCTGCGCCGACTTCGGCAGGCGGATCTCCAGCGAGGGCAGGCCGCCGCTGAGTGAGACGCTCGCCGCCGGCGCGACGGCAGAGGCCGCAGCAGAAGCCGGCGCCGGCGGCTCGGCCGGCTTGCCCTTCTCACGCGGCACGATGCGCACGCCGCGTTCGTCGATCGTCACTTCGTAGTGGATCGGTTCCTTGGGCGAGGCCGCCTTGACCGGTTTGGCCGGGGGCTCGACGGGCTTGGGCGGCTTTGCAGGGCGAGCCGGGGCCGGGGTGGGCTCCACCGTCTCGGTGATGCGCCAGCTGGGCAGCAGGCCTTCCAGCACATTGGCGCCGATCAGCGTCAGGACGGCCAGCACGATGAAGCGCTTCCAGCTCATCGCTACCAGCCAGTTGGCGTAGGCGTGGAAACCGCGCACCGAAACGGCTGAGAAATGCTGCCAGCGCTGGTAGATGGTGGGGGGGGTGGAAGCCTGGTTCATGGGGGGACCTTGTATGGCTGTGCACTGTACGCAAGGTCCGGGGTGCCGCCCACGCGAGCGCGACACGCCGCAGAAGTCCGGGGATGACTTGCAGCAGGGGCGGACAGGCCGGCCGCCCTTTCCCCAGGCAAAACCCAAGCAAAGCAAAGACAGACGCCCCGGGCGGGGCCGGGGCGTCTGGGGGGGCGGGGCGGTCTGCCAGGCTTACTGGCGCACGGCCTCGACCTGGATGATCAGCTTGACCAGCTTGGGGAAACCCCAGTTCAGGCCGTAGTCCACGCCCCATTGGCTGCGGTCGATGGTGGTCTCGAAATCGCCGCCGCAGACCTCGCGCTTGAGCATCGGGCTCTGGTAGCAGGCGAAGTTGGTGGCCTTCAGGGTCACCGGGTTGGTCTTGTCCTTCAGCGTCAGCGTGCCGCTGACTTCGCTGACCTTGTCGCCGTTGAAGACGAACTTGTCGCCGACGAACTTGGCGGTCGGGAACTTGGCGGCGGCGAAGAAGTCGTCGCCCGTCAGGTGCTTGTCAAAGGCCGGCGTGCCGGTGCTGATGGCGCTCATGTCCAGCGTGATCTCGACCTTGCCGGTCTTGGCGGCCTTGTCCAGCGTGACCATGCCCTCTTTCTTGTCGAAGCGGCCGCGGTTGGTCGAGGCGCCGAAGTGGCTGATCTCGAAGGTGGCGAAGGTGTGCGTCGGGTCGATCGCGTAGTTGGCGCTCTGTGCTTGAGCGAAACCGGCGGCGGCCAGCGCGAGGGCGGCGATGAGAGTCTTCTTCATGGGGCCTTTCGGGGGTGGGTTGGGGTTGAGGGGACAGGGGCTTGCTTACAGCGCGGCAACGCCGCTGAAGTTCAGCTTGAACTTGACTTGGACGTCGTTGGCGACGATGGAGGTGTCGCTCCACTCACCCTCGCCGATCTTGAATTCCAAGCGCTTGAGCACGAAGGCGCCGCTGGCCGTGGTCTGGCCGCCGGCCTGGGCCAGCGTTACCGGCACGGTCAGATCGCGGCTCTGGCCCTTGATGGTCAGGCGGCCCGTCACGTCCAGGCGGCCCTTGCCGGCCGGCTTGATGGCGCTGCTCTGGAAGCTGGCCTGGGCCAGCTTCTTGCTGTCGAACCAAAGCGGCTTGGCCAGCTCGGCCTCAACCTCGGGCGCGCCCATCGCGACGCTGACCAGATCGATGGTGAAGGTCACCTTGCCGGCTTCGGGCTTCTTGGGGTCGAAAGCCAGCTGGGCATCGAAGCGCTTGAAATGGCCGTCCACCGGCACGCCCATCTGGCGGCTGGTGAAGCTCAGTTCGCTGCCGGCGGGCACGAGCTTGGCTTGCGCCAGCACAGCGCTGCTGGTCAGGGTCAGCAGCGTGGCGGCGGCGAGGCTGGGCAGATGGCGGCGGACAAGGGCATGCATGTTCTGGGTTTCCTTGGGAAGAGGGTGTTCAGCGGCGGGCCGGCCACATGCGCAGCAGCAGGCCGTCGCGGTCGATCAGCTGGTGCTTGAGGGCGGCCGCCACATGGGCCAGCACCAGCGCAGCCAGGCCATAGGCCAGCCAGCGGTGGGTCAGCTTCAGCGTCTCGGCCAGCGCCTTGTCCACCGGCACGAAGTCAGGCAGCGGCAGCAGGCCGAACCAGACGATGGGGAAGCCGGCCGCCGAGCTGTAGGCCCAGCCAGCCAGCGGCAGCGCGAAGAACAGCGCGTACAGCAGGCCGTGCACCAGATGCGCGGCGCGCTGCTGCCACAGAGGCCCGGCCGGCGGCGCCGGCGGACGGTGCGTCAGGCGCCACAGCAGGCGCAGTGCCGACAGGGCCAGGATGCTCACGCCGGCCCACTTGTGCCAGTTGTAGAGCTTGAGCCGGCCCAGCGAGAAGGGCTGGTCGACCATGTAAAGGCCCACGCCGAAGGCGCCGACGATGGCCAGCGCCAGCAGCCAATGCAGCACGATGGCCAGCGGCGTGTAGCGCGGTGCTGAGGTGGGTATTGGACGGGGCATGGCGGGCAGGCGGTATTGGCATTGCAAGGGCGCCAGTGTGAGAGCGGCCGCCGCTGTAAAAGTTCACCGGCCTTGACGCCAGGATTCAATGCCTTTGAATGCCCTCAGCCGGACTGGCCGTCACGGCGGGGTCATGCTGCAGGCCCAAGATTCGCGCCGTGTCAGCCTTCACGGCGTTTCGGGAGTGGTTATGGATGTGGTCGGCAAGATCGAGGCCTTGTTCCAGCGACGCGGCAGCCGCCCTTATGAGGACGGTGCCCATGGCGGCATCACGGTGCTGGCCCATGCGCTGCAATGTGCCCAGCTGGCCGAATGGGCCCATGCCGATCCGGCGCTGGTGGCGGCGGCTCTGCTGCATGACCTGGGCCAGTTGATGGATGCCGGCGAGGCCGAGCCGCTGCAGCCCGATGCGCATGAGCAGCGTGGCCTGGCGTTGCTCAGCACCGGCTTCGGTTCTGGGGTGCTGGAGCCGATCCGCCTGCAGCCGGCGGCCCGCCGCTACCTGGCCAGCATGGATGCCCGGCAGACCCCGCACCTGAGCCCCGGCGCCGCGCACCGGCTGCAACAGCTGGGCGGGCGCATGAATGCCGAGGAGGGGCTGATGTTCCTGGCTCGCCCACAAGCCAGCGCGGCCGTGCAGCTGTGCCGCTGGGACCAGCTGGCTTGCCATCCGGGCAAGCGCACGCCGCCTTTGGGCTATTACCTGGGTCAGCTCGAAGCGCTGCTGCCGTCTTTTCGTACCGGACTGGCACGGCTGGCGATCGCCTGAGCCTGAGGTCGGCATCCCTCCTGAGGGGGATGGCTGGGCTTGAGGGGGGCAAAGATACTGGCTCCCGTTCACCCGCCGTCTGGACCTCGGCGTGTGGCAAGGGGGGGAGGAGTGCTGTGCCGACCACCAAGGCTCGCAAGGGCGGCGGTGGTCGGTATTGCATTTTTGTGAAGACTGGGGAGTGCCCTTGGGGCCGATGCCACAGCGCGCGGCACGCTATCCCACAATCTGACGAGAACCCTGCCATCAGCGAGCCCGGCGGTGGTATGGTCCGCGCCTGTTGGTCCATAAGAACTCAGGCGCCATGCGCAAGAACATCAGTGACCGGCAGGCCGTCTCGTCCAGGCGACGGCCCTGCCAGGCCTTGGGGCATGCGCCCCTCTCCCATGCGGCGCGCAATCCCGCTGCAGCCTGCTTCAGCCCATGACGGCCGCGCCCGATACGCTGGCCGCGGTGCCGTCCACCGCCGAGTTGCCCCAGGCCGCCGTCCGCGAGGAATTGCTGCAGCTGCTGGCCAAGCAGGGGCGTCGTGTGCCCTATCCCGTGGGTCTGGCCGCCGCCGCCGTGGCCTTGATGGCGGGCGATGCGGTGTCGCCCTGGTTCTCAGGGCTCTGGCTCAGTGTCGTGATTGCCGTGCTGGCACTGCGCTGGTGGGCGCTCGGCCTGCTGCCGCGCCTGCAGACCACAGCGGTGCAGACCCGGCTGCAGTGGGCTGTCGGTCTGAGCGCACTCAACGGCCTGGTGTTCGGCTTGTCGGTTGCGTTCACCCCCTTCCTGAGCGACTACGAGCGCATGGTGCAGACCATCCTGCTGCTGGGCCTGTGCGCCGGCGCGGTGGCCACCACCGCCGGCTACGGCCCGGTTTTCCTGGCCTTCCTGATTCCGGTGTCGCTGGCCAATGCCATGTCCTGGGTGACCGGTGGCGGCGGGGCGCATGCCGTGACCTGGGTCGAGTGGGTGCTGGGCGCACTGATCCTGGGCTTCGCTGCCGTGCTGGCCGGGCTGGCGCGTGATGCCTGGCGGGTGTTCGTCGAGTCCATCGGCATCCGTCAGCAGCAGCAGCGCAGCAACGAGCAGCTGCGCCTGGCCTTGCAGCGTGCCGAATCGGCCAACTCGGCCAAGACCCGTTTCTTCGCCTCGGCCAGCCACGACCTGCGCCAACCGATGCACACGCTGTCGCTGCTGGGCGCGGCGCTGACCATGCGCGAGCTGGACCAATCCAGCAACGAAATCGCGCGCCAGATGAATGTGGCCCTGCGCTCACTGGCCTCGCAGATGGACGCCTTGCTGGACATTTCCAAGCTCGATGCGCAGGTCATCCAGGTCAAGCCCGAGCTGATCCCCTTGAGCAAATGGCTGCACCGGCTGCAGCAGGAGTTTCAGCCGGCCACCCAGAGCAAGGGGCTGACCCTGCGACTGGATTGCCCGCCGGAGGCCTTTGTCGAGAGCGACCCGGTGCTGCTGGAGCGGGTGGTGCGCAACCTGATCGACAACGCCATCAAGTACACGCCCAGCGGCGGTGTGGAAATCAGCGTCAGCCGTGACGACGAGCTGTGGAGGCTGGCGGTGCGCGACACCGGTCTGGGCATTGCGACCGATGAGCAGGCACGGGTGTTCGAGGAGTTCTACCAGCTGGGCAACCCCGAGCGCGACCGCGCCAAGGGGCTGGGCCTGGGCTTGTCCATCGTCAGCCGCCTGGTCGATCTGCTAGACCTGCATCTGGAACTGGAGTCGCAGCCGGGCACGGGCTCCTGCTTCACCCTGAGCATCACCGCGGTCGAGGGTGCCGAGCTGCCGCCATCCGCCGCGTTGCCGGAGCTGGCGGCGCTGCGCAATCTGCGTGTGCTGGTCGTCGACGACGAGGAGCCGGTGCGCCTGGCGATGCAGACCCTGCTGGGTGCGCATGGCTGCCAGGTGCTGCTGGCCGGCAGTACCCGCGAAGCGATGATCAAGGCCCTGGGCCAGCGCCCCGACATCGTGCTGGCTGATATGCGACTTCGCGCGCCAGACGATGGCTTGTCGGCTGTCCGTTCGTTGCGCTCGGCGCTGCCCGGCCTGCCGGCCTTGCTGATCAGCGGCGATACTGCGCCGGAGCGCCTGCGCGAAGCGCATGAGGCCGGGCTGCCGCTGCTGCACAAGCCGGTGGCTGCGGAAGAGCTGCTGGCGGGGATGCTGGCGGCGCTGAAGGACGCGCGTACCGAAAGCCATCCGGCCTGATGCCCGCGGCATCCGCCTCCCGGGCCTCCCGCTGGCTGAGCGAGCCGCTGGAGGCGCTGCTGCTTGAACGT
>NZ_JBILQK010000096.1:0-11931 GCF_044373315.1 Roseateles sp.
CCCACCAGGGTCCGCAGCTCTTCCACCGTGTAGTTCACCGAGTCGGCAATCGCGCCGGTGATGTCCTCGGTCACGGTGGCCTGCTGCGTCAGGTCGCCCTCGGCCACCGCCTGCAGTTCGTTCATCAGCCTCAAAATCGCAGCCTGGTTGGCGTCATTGACACGCTTGGCTTCCTGTTCCTGGGCTTCAGCTTCGCGCCGCTGCGCCTCGGCCAGTGCCGCACGCTGGGCCTGGTCCGCCACGTAGAGGCGCAGGAAGCCGAGCGCGCCGATCACCAGCGCCGCCAGCGAGGCCGCCATCAGCAGGCCCCGGATCGCGCCAATGCCACCGGAGGATTCCAGCCCGTCAGCCACCTGCTCCAGGCCTTTGCGCAGCGGTTCGCTATCGGCCAGGATGCTGGTCTGCGCTTCGCGCGCCGACACCAGCCCTTGCAGATTGGACAGGATAGCCTTCGCTTGTTCGCGCGTGTTCTCGAACTGATTGAGCAACTGCGTCAGGCGCTCGCGCATCTGTGCGTCACGCGCCGGCGGCAGGCGCAAGTCGGCATTGCCTTTGAGCAGGCCTTCGGCCGTCAGCTTGAAGGTATTCAAGTCCTTGCCCAGCAGAAACACCGCCTCGGGGCTGACGCCCTCCTGGGTCAGAAACTCATTGGCGCTCTTGCCGATACGCTGGGTCAGCATCACCAGCTGGCTGGCCGCCGCGATCTCGGCTGTGGCGTTGTTGTAGCTCAGCGCCTGGGCCGACACCGCCTCTGCGCTATCCAGCAGTTCAGAGCTCTGGCGGTTGATGGTCTTCAGCGCCTGACCGACCTGGGTCAGCACCTTCTCCTGGGCCAGCACCAGCTTGCCATTGGCATCGGCCTTGTTGACCAGCGGCTCCACCACATCCAGGCCCTGCTGCACCGCATCGATACCGCTCGCCCCGTCGCGCAAGGCTGGCACCAGGCCGGTCAGCACGGCCATCGACTCACGCAGTTCGGCAAAGGCGCCCGCATTCCCCACCAGCGCTGATGAGACCGACTTGGCCATGCGCTGCGACTGCATCAAGGCCTGGCCGGTAGCGCGCACCTGGGCAGCGCTGCGATTGGCATCGAGCAGACTCAAGCTCACCGTCGCCACGGTACCGAGCAAGCCGACGACCACCAGACCCGTCAGCAGCCGCTGGCCGGAAGCGCCGGCTGGCTTGGCGGCAGCCACGTTGTCGTTGTCGACCACGGCGGTCGTGCTGGCGAACTGTCCAGTGCTTTCCGAGAAGCTGCCGCCGGCGAATTCGGTGGGGTGAGCCTCCGCGATGATGGAGGACTCGACACGCTCAGTGTCCAAGCCGGACGCACTAGGCGTCGGCACGGCCTCAGGCGCCTTGCCGTCGTCCGCGTCACGCTTGCCCATATTCTTGATCTTGTCCAGGAAGCTCATCTCACCCTCGTGTAGCTAAGAGTCGGCAAGGCTCATTTGCCTGCCGTCGATCAAATGACGATGCGCAAAAACTGCGGGTGGCGCGCCAGCGCCTCAAGGTCGAGCACCTGCCAGACCCGCCCGTCAGCATCGCGCATACGCTCGCCGGCAAAGCGCGGCCGCAGGCCACCCGAGGCCGCGCTCTCGGGCTGCAACTGATCATCACCGCGCAAGCCCAGCAAGCGGTCGACCAACAAGGCACAGTTGACGTTCAGCTCGGGGTTGAGCGAAACCAGACGGGTTTGCCCGCCGTCCAGGCGAGCCGCAGATTCCGACTCTCGCAGGCCCAGAAACGAGGCCAGGTCCACCACCGTATGCAGGCCGCCACGCAGATTGGCCACGCCCAGCATCCAGGGTTGGCCGTAGGGCACAGGCTTGAGCGGCACTGGCGTGAAGATTTCTGAGGCCTGGCGCAGCGACAGCAGCAGCGGCGCACCTGCAGCCTCGACAGCCAGCCAACTGGCCGCCTGGGACTGCTCGCGCGCCGCCTGCATGCGCTGCGCGAGACGTTGCTGGAGTTCGCGCAGGGCTTGCTTGTTGCTCATGCTTCACCCTCTAACAATGGATACGCTGACCGTCCCCGCACGGGGAAGCCGACATGCCGGCCGGCCCGGCGCACGCCCCGCAAATCCACGTCGATGGTGAGCGGGCAGCAGGTCGCCACGGGATCAGCCCAAGGCCTTGATCTTGGCCAGCAACTCTTCGGCCATGACCGGTTTGACGACATAGTCACGTGCGCCCTGGCGCATGCCCCAGACCTTGTCGGTCTCCTGATTCTTGCTGGTGCACATGATCACCGGCACATCGGCGAAGCGCTCGTCGCGCGTGATCGAGCGCGTCAGCTGGAAGCCATTCTGGCCCGGCATCACCACATCCATCAGGATCAGATCGGGCTTCTCTTCGGCCAGGCGCTTCATGGCCTCCTCGCCGTTCTCGGCCGTACGGACCGAGAAGCCGCGCTTCACCAGAATCTCGCTGAGGTGATGCAACTCGGTCTTGGAATCGTCAACCAGCAAAATTTTTTGGATTGGCATCTCGTGCTCCTCGCGCCGCCTGTCGTTTTCGGGGGATTTCCCTGGGTTCTCGAAGGCGACTGAGTTCAACCGCCGCGTCGGTGCTGTTGTACCGCCTGCAGCAGCTGGTCCTTTGTAAAAGGTTTTGTCAGATAGTCCTGCGACCCGACCATGCGGCCACGCGCCTTGTCGAACAGGCCGTCCTTGGAAGACAGCATGATGACGGGCACCGCAGCGAAGACCGGATTGCGTTTGATGATGGCGCAGGTCTGGTAGCCATCCAGGCGAGGCATCAGGATGTCGCAGAACACCAAATCTGGCTTGTAGTCGCTGAGTTTGGCCAGGGCATCAAAGCCATCCTCGGCCAGCACCACTTCGTGACCACCCTGCTTCAGGAAAATCTCGGCGCTGCGACGGATGGTATTGCTGTCATCGATGACCAGCACCTTGGTCGACGCACGGTGCCCGGACGCCGATTCAGACGGAGCTTGCAAGTCCAAAACTCAACTCCTTCAGCACGGACAGAAATCGGGCTGAGGGCGATACGCCCTCAGATCTGCACCATTTCGAAGTCTTCCTTGCGAGCACCGCACTCCGGGCAGGTCCAGTTCATGTCGACATCGGCCCAGCGCGTACCCGGCGCAATACCATGCTCAGGGTCACCGGTGGCTTCGTCATAGATCCAGCCGCAGATCAGGCACATCCAGGTACTACTCGCTTCGCTCACGGCGCTCCCGCATTGCTCACTACAATGGAAAGATTGTAGCCAGCCCCCTATGGAGCCCCAGGGCCGAAGTAGGCACGGATGCAACAGCCAGTTTCTTGCTTAGCCAAAGCGGTGCTTAGTCACGCGAAAGAGGCGATACGGCCGGCAAGCCCAGCGTTTGCCAGTCGCGCCAACCCAACATGAGCACAGCCGACACCCCCAGCAACTCCGACCTACTCCTGGCCGATCAGCAGGAGTCGCCCCCGCCCGCCTGCGTGCTGAGCTTCAACGCCAGCGACCCCACCGGCGCCGGCGGCCTGGCCGGTGACGTGGCCACCATCGCCGCGATGGGCGCCCATGCCCTGCCGGTGGTGACCGCCATCGTGCTGCGCGACACGGCCGAAGTGTTCGACCAGCAGGTGCTGGACAGCGACATCGTCGTCGAGCAGGCCCGCACCATCCTGGAAGACATCACCATCACTGCCTGGAAGGTTGGCTTCCTCGGCAGCGCCGAGGGCGTCAGCGCGGTAGCGGAGGTGCTGAGTGACTACCCCGACACCCCATTGGTCGCCTACATGCCCTCGATCTCCTGGCTGGACGAGGAACAGCAGCAGAGCTACCTGGACGCCTTCCGAGAACTGGTGCTGCCGCAGGCCCATGTGCTGGTCGGCAACCACAAGACCCTGACCGACTTCCTGCTGCCCGACTGGGACGCAGACCGCCCGGCGTCGCCACGCGAGCTGGCCGTGGCTGCGGCCGAACATGGCACCGCCCATGTGCTGGTGACGGGCATCGCCCTGCCGAACCAGTTCGTGGACAACGTGCTGGCAAATGCACAAGGCCCGATCACTGGCGAGAAGTTCGAGCGCTTCGAGACCAACTTTGTCGGCGCGGGCGACACCCTGTCGGCTGCGCTGGCAGCCCTGCTGTCGGTCGGTGCCGAGGTGCACGACGCGGTGGCCGAGGCGCTGGCCTTTCTGGACCAGTCGCTGGACGCTGGCTTTCGCCCCGGCATGGGCAATGTGCTGCCCGACCGCTTCTTCTGGGCGCTGCCGCCTGGTGATGAAGACGGCGAGCTCGAGGCCATGCCCGGCATGCCTGGCGTCGAGGCGCCCGCGATGGAGATCGAAGCCGAGCCGGAACCCGAACCGATCAGCCGTCCGTCGCGGCGCATGCACTGAACCATTCTTGCTTCCCTCATGAGCACCAATCAAGACCTGTTCGAGCGCTCGCAGCGCGTCATTCCTGGCGGCGTCAACTCGCCGGTGCGCGCCTTTCGCGCCGTCGGCGGCACGCCGCGCTTTATCAAGAAGGGCGAAGGCGCCTACATCATCGACGCTGAAGGAAAGCGTTACATCGATTACATCGGTTCCTGGGGTCCGATGATCCTGGGCCACGGCCATCCGGCCGTGCTGGAGGCGGTGATGAGCGCGGCGCGCGAGGGTTTCTCCTTCGGCGCGCCGACCGAGCGCGAGCTCGAGCTGGCCGAAGAGATCCTCAAGCTGGTGCCCAGCATGGAGCAGGTGCGCCTAGTGTCTTCCGGCACCGAAGCGACGATGAGCGCGATCCGCCTGGCGCGCGGCGCGACCGGCCGCAGCAAGTTCATCAAGTTCGAAGGCTGCTACCACGGCCATACCGACGCGCTGCTGGTCAAGGCGGGATCGGGTCTTGCCACCTTCGGCAACCCCACCAGCGCCGGCGTGCCGGCCGAGGTGGCGCAGCACACCCTGGTGCTGGAGTACAACAATGTGGCCCAGCTGGAAGAGGCCTTCGCGCTGCACGGCAAGGAGCTGGCCTGCGTGATCATCGAGCCGATCGCCGGCAATATGAACTTCGTGCGCGCCAGCGTGCCCTTTGTGACCAAGCTGCGCGAGCTGTGCACGCAATACGGCGCACTGCTGGTGTTCGATGAAGTGATGACGGGCTTCCGCGTCGGCCTAGGCAGCGCCCAGGCCCACTACGCGCAGCTGATCCCCGGCTTCAAGCCTGATATGAGCGTGTTCGGCAAGGTCATCGGCGGCGGCATGCCGCTGGCGGCCTTCGGCGCCAGCCGCGAGATCATGGCCCATCTGGCACCACTGGGCGGCGTCTATCAGGCCGGCACCTTGTCGGGCAACCCTGTGGCCACCGCCTGCGGCCTCGCGACGCTGCGCGAGATCCAGAAACCCGGTTTCTTCGAGGCACTGTCGGCCCAGACGCAGAAGCTAGTCGCCGGCCTGAAAGCCGTGGCCGATGCCAACGATGTGCCCTTCAGCGTCGACAGCCAGGGTGGCATGTTCGGCTTTTTCCTGATGTCCGAGCTGCCGCAGAACTACACGACGGTGATGACGACCGACAAGGAGCGTTTCAACCGCTTCTTCCACGGCATGCTGGACGCCGGCGTCTACCTGGCGCCGGCGCTGTATGAAGCCGGTTTCGTCAGCGCTGCGCACAGCGACGCCGACATCGAGGCCACGCTGGCCGCCGCCCGAGTCGCCTTGCGCTAACCCTTTCCTGACCCTCGCGGCAGGTGCCAACCCTGCCGCGAGAGCTGAGCTCTCTCCCCATGCACATCCACATCCTCGGCATCTGCGGCACCTTCATGGGCGGCCTGGCCGCCCTCGCCCGCGAGGCTGGCCACAAAGTCACCGGCTGCGATGCCAATGTCTATCCGCCGATGTCGGATCAGCTCGAAGCGCTGGGCATCGAGCTGATCCAGGGCTTCGGCGCCGAGCAGCTTGAACTCAAGCCCGACCTGTTCGTGATCGGCAATGTCGTGACGCGCTCCAGCGAAGGCCGTTTTCCGCTGATGGAAGCCATCCTGGACGCCGGCCTGCCCTACACCAGCGGCCCGCAGTGGCTGGCCGAGCACATCCTGCAGGGCCGCCATGTGCTGGCCGTGGCCGGCACGCACGGAAAGACCACGACCACCTCGATGCTGGCCTGGATCCTCGAACAGGACGGCCTCGCACCGGGCTTTCTGGTGGGCGGCGTGCCGCTGAACTTCGGCATTTCGGCGCGGCTGGGGCAGCCGGGCAGTCCCTTCGTTATTGAAGCGGATGAGTACGACACCGCCTTCTTCGACAAACGCAGCAAGTTCGTCCACTACCGGCCGCGCACCGCCGTGCTGAACAACCTTGAGCACGACCACGCCGACATCTTCCCGGACCTGGCGGCCATCGAAACCCAGTTCCACCACCTGGTGCGCACCGTGCCGGCATCTGGCCGCATCGTCGTCAACGCCCGCGAGGACGCGCTGCAGCGCGTGCTCTCGCGTGGCTGCTGGAGCGAAGTCCAGCGCTTCGGCGCGCGCAAGGAAGAGCCCGGCGCGCTGCGCGCGCGCGGCGAGCCGCAGGCCTTCGACGTGCTGCGCGGCGCGATGAAGGTGGGCCGCGTCGAATGGAGCCTGGCCGGCGAGCACAACCAGCTCAACGCACTGGCCGCCATCGCTGCCGCCGAACATGTGGGCGTGGCCCCCGAAGCGGCCTGTGCCGCGCTGGCCGGCTTTCAGAACGTGCGTCGACGGCTGGAGCTGCGCGGCGAAGCCGCCGGCGTCAAGGTCTACGACGACTTCGCGCACCACCCGACAGCGATCCGCACCACGGTCAACGGCCTGCGCCGGCGCATCGCGCCCAGCGAGCGCCTGCTCGCCGTCTTCGAGCCGCGCTCCAACACCATGAAGCTGGGCACGATGAAGGCCCAGCTGCCCTGGGCGCTTGAGGAAGCCGATCTGAGTTTCTGCAACCAGGCGGGCCTGGGCTGGGACGCCAAGGAGTCGCTGACCCCGATGGGGGCGCAGGCCCAGGTCTGCGACGGCGTGGATGCCCTGGTGGCAGCCGTGCTCAAGGCGGCCAGGCCGGGCGACCATGTGCTGTGCATGAGCAATGGCGGCTTCGGCGGCATTCACCAGAAGCTGCTGGACGCGCTCGCCGCCCGCGGCTGAGGGCAGGCGGCGGACTGCTGAGTCGGACAGTCAGGCCCGCCTTGCCGCTACCATGCGGCTCGCCCCGGTGCGTTGCAGTCCTGGACTCTGCCGCCTCGGGCCACAACAGCGCCCGAAACAACGCGACAGCCCACCATGCCGCCACTACACCCCAACCAAAGCCCGGCCCTGCGCGACAAAAGCTTCGTGCTGATGCTGACCCTGGTCACACTGGCCTTCGGCTGGATCCTGTGGCCCTTCTACGGTGCCGTGCTCTGGGGTACTGCAACCGCCATCGTCTTCAAGCCACTGCACCGCCAGTTTCTGCGGCGTTTCCGCCAGCGCGCCACACTGGCCGCGCTGGCCACCGTGATAGTGATCCTGCTGCTGGTGATGCTGCCGCTGGCCATCGTCAGCGTGTCGCTGACGCAGGAGGCCGCGGCGCTGTTCGAGATGGTGAAGTCGGGCGAGTTCAGCCTGACGGTCTACCTGCAGCAGATCTATGCGGTGCTGCCGAGTTGGGGACTCCAACTACTGGAGCGCCTGGGCGTCGCCGATCCCGCGCTGCTGCAACAGCGCTTGGCGGGAACGCTCAGCCAAATCGGCCAGCTGGTCGCCGGCAAGGCCCTGGGCATCGGCCAGGACACCTTCGATGTGATGGTCGGCTTCTTCGTGATGCTCTACCTGCTGTTCTTCCTGCTGCGCGACGGCGACCGGCTGTCGATCCTGGTGCGCAATGCGCTGCCCATGCCCGAGGCCTACAAGACCCGGCTGGGGGAGAAGTTTCGCGCCGTGATCCGCGCCACGGTCAAAGGCAATATCGCGGTGGCGGCGCTGCAGGGTGCGCTGGGCGGTGTGGCCTTTTGGGTGCTGGATGTGCATGCGCCGGTGCTGTGGGCGGTGGTGATGGCCTTTCTGTCGCTGCTGCCGGCGGTGGGTGCCGGCCTGATCTGGCTGCCGCTGGCGCTGTACCTGCTAGCCACCGGCGATATTGGCGCCGGCCTCGGCCTGATTGCCTATGGCGTGCTGGTGATCGGCCTGGTGGACAACCTGCTGCGCCCGCTGCTGGTGGGCAAGGACATCAAGATGCCGGACTATCTGGTGCTGATCTCCACGCTGGGCGGCATGGCCGTGTTTGGCATCAACGGCTTCGTCATCGGCCCCCTGATAGCTGCCATGTTCATCGCCTTCTGGGACATCGTCGCCAGCGAGCGCCTGCCCCGCGCCGAAACGCCGACACCGGACGAGTGAGCCCGCGCCCACCGCAGGCCTGCTGACATGATGATGTCAGTGGCGCGCAGGCAGCATGCCGTCCATCTTGACTGACGGCACGCAGAAGGACGCTCCATGGCCCAGCCTATCGTCGCGTTTGAGTAGCTGCCCCTGTCGTCCCGTACCGGGGCATGGCAGCCCGGCGGCCTCACAGCAGAGCGCTTTGATTCCAAGCGTGCGCTGCTGGGCGCCGGGCTGGGGATGCGTAAGCTGGGCGGTAATGTCACCGGGGTAGCCGTCGGTCGCACGGCCTACCCCTTCCACAGCCACCGTGCCAACGACGAGCTGTTCCTGATACTGGCCGGTAACAGCACGCTGCGGCTGGGCGAGCAGCGCCTGCCCGTTAAGGTGGGCGCCTACGCCGGCGACGACGCCACCGGGCTGACCCACCTCAGCCGCTCTGACAGCCAGGTGGGCGACTGGCACGGCGAGTGAATCCGCGCGGGCCGCGCGCCGAATCATGCGTGGCCATGCTCGGCTCGCAGCTCGCTGCGGGCCTGCGCGATCACGGACCTGGCGGCACTCAACGCCAGCGCGCCCATGACACAGGCGACCGCCAGATCCGGCAGGGCACTGCCCGTGCCGAACACCCCGAGTGCAGCCAGCATCACCGCCAGGTTGCCGACGGCGTCATTGCGGCTGCACAGCCAGACCGACCGCATATTGGCATCGCCTTCGCGCCAGGCATACAACATCAGGGCAACCGACACATTCGCCACCAGTGCGATGGCGCCAACAACACCCATCGTGGCCGCCTCCGGCACCCCACCCTCCGCCGCACTCCAGGCGGCCCGGGCCAGCACGAAGAGGCCCAGTGCACCCATCGACAAGCCTTTCAGCAACGCCGCCTTGGCACGCGCGCGCAATGCCATGCTCAGCACGAAGAGCGACACGCCATAGTTCGCCGCATCGGCCATGAAATCGACAGCATCCGCCAGCAAGGCCACCGACCCCGCCTGCAGGCCGGCGACCAGCTCCAGCCCGAACATCGCGGCATTGATGACAAGTGCGGCCCACAGCACGCGCCGGTAGCGCGCACTCATGCGGCCCGACTCGCTTGCGCAACTGTGTTCTTTGCAGGAAATACTCATGGCCATCGCCTCTCGCTGGGTTTGTGCGACGATTGGAAACCCTGAAGCCACTTCAGAGTCAACCACTTTGCACACACAGCCGCTGGCCGCCGTTTCACCTCTGGCCGGCATGCCAGGAGTCGCGCGATGAGGATCGGTGAACTTGCCAAGGCGACACTGACGCCGGTGGAGACCATCCGCTACTACGAGCACGAGCAGTTGCTGGCTCCCGCCTCGCGCAGCGAAGGCAACTACCGCCTCTACGGCCCTGAGCATGTGCAAAGGCTGGGCTTCATCCGCCACTGCCGATCACTGGACATGACGCTGGGCGAGATCCGTGTGCTGCTGAGCTTCAAGGACGATCCGCAAGCGGCCTGCGCCGATGTGAATGCGCTGCTCGATGCTCACATCGACCATGTGGCGACCCGCATTCGCGAACTCAAACAGCTGGAGAAGCAACTGCGCCAGCTGCGCGAGAGCTGCAGCGGCGCAACCGAAGGCGCGGCCTGCGGCATCCTGAGCGGGATCGGCCAGGCCGCCGCCGCGCCCGCTGGCACGCCGCATGTTGGTCGCGCCCATGTTCACGGCGCGCATGGGCAGGCCGGCACGAAGCGCCCGACGCAACAAGGCCCGAAGCGTTGAAAAAGGCCCCGCGCTTGCGCCGGGGCCTTCGTCCCTTGGTCAGCCCTGAGGGCTGTCGCTGAATCAGCTGCGCTGCATCGTCGCCCTGAGCGCTTCACTCAGCATGCTGAGGGATTCGGCCAGGTGCGCCCGCGTCTCCACGGACTGGCCAGCCCCCTTGCCGGCAGCCGTGCGCAAGTCGGCTTGCAGCTGGGTGGCATGCAGGCGCAGCAGGCTGAGCGCATCGGCCGGCAGAGCCGCCGAGCCACGCGTCAGCAGTGACTGCAAACGCTTGAGGTGCTCGCGCTGCAGATTGCGGCGCATGCGTTCCACTTCGGCGCCACTCTTGAGCTCGCTCCAGATGGCGCCTTGCAGCGTGCCGTAGACCTCGGCCAGAGAGATCAGGCCGCGGCGCTGGGCCGGCTCCACATAGCTGGGCAGATCGAGCAGACGCGTGGCCGTTCCAGCGCTCAGCAGGCGGTCCAGCGCCACCAACTGCACCCGGCCCACAGCGGCCGGGATGCTCACAGGAACTCCGCGCTCCCATTCGTTGTAGTCCAGCGTCAGCGCGCTGAGGAACTCGGGCTTGAACTTGAAGCTGCTGCTGCTGAACAGGCCGCTGGCCAGGAACTGCAGCGCCTCGCGCTGCTGCGCCGGGTCCACCGGCTTGAAGGCCGGCCGGCCGGTGGTGCCGGGCAGGTCGCGCAGCGCATGCATGCCGCCGACATACTTAGCCGTGAGTTCCGAGATCGTGGCCAGCTGGCCAAAGCCCGCCAGCAGCGAGCGGCGTGCGCGCAGCGGATCGTCGCCGGCCTGCGGCTTGCGGGCCTGCACCCGCTGCCACAGTTCCTGCGACAGCTTCAGACGTTTCTTGTAATAGGCCAGCGGCTTGTCGCCCAGGTCGAAGCGGTTGACCAGCGGATCCATGCCGTCATAGATGCCGCCTCCTCCCGCATCCAGATCATCGCCGTAGACCAGCGCCGGCTCGACGCTGCGGGCCGCGATCTTGGCCAGCTCGCCCTTCTCCTGGCCAGGCTCGACCGGCTTGTAGGCGTACTCGATGGCCCAGTAGTCATACGGCCCCAGCGCCGAGCGGTGGTAGCCGCCCTGGCGCTCGCCCTTTAGCGCGATATTGATGGGCACGTACTCCATCACCGAGTTGGCGATGCTGTTGGCATCGGTGAAGGCCTTGTCCGACAGCTGCTCCAGCTTCAATGCAGTAGAGGCCTTGAAGTTGTGCTTCAGACCCAGTGTGTGGCCCACCTCATGCATCATCGTGCCCTTGATGGTGGAGCGCACAAAGGCCTCGACCTCGGGGCTGTCCGGCGCCAGTTCCTCACGCGCTTCCAGCAGCTCCAGCGCGAACTCGGCTTCCATGGCACTCAGACGCGCATCGTCGCAGTAAGCAGCCTCGGCCTCGCCGCGCCAAGCGCCGGTCAGTTCGGCCAGGCGCTGCTCGCTGCTCTTGCCCAGATCCTCGACGCGCATGCGCCGAGCGCCGCGGCCGAAGGCATCGCTCAGGCCGATATCGGCATCGATGATTTCGCCGCTGCGCGGGTCGGCGCGGCTGGGGCCGATATTGAAGCCCACATCGGACCCGACGAACCAGCGCACCGAGGCGTGGCCGGCATCCATATTGTCCCAAGTGGCATCGTCGGGCTGCTGCTTGACCACCAGCGCATTCTTGAAGCCGATCTTCTCGAAGGCCTTGTTCCACTCCAGCACCGCCTCTTCCACCACCGGCCGGTACTTCAGCGGGATGTTCTTGTCGAGCCAGAAGGTGATGGGCTTGACGGGCTCGGACAAGGCCGCCGCCGCATCCTTCTTCTCCAGGCGCCAGCGCTTCACATAGTGCACGCGCGGGTTGGCCTTCATGTCACCGCCCAGGTCGGTG
>NZ_JBILQK010000235.1:0-2896 GCF_044373315.1 Roseateles sp.
TGGAACGATGCCTTGCAAAACTGCCGGATCGCCAGCGAGGGATGTTGTTCGCGCATTATGTGGCAGGTGCGTCCATGGCGGAGATCGCCGCCGCCCAGCAGATGGGAATGAGTGCGGTGAAGGTGTTGTTGTTGCGAGTGCGCCGCTCGCTCGCCGACTGTATTGGGAAGCATTTGCCGAGGGAGGAGCAGGCATGAAACCGGATCAGTCGTTCTTGCAGGCAGACTCGAAGAGTTGCTGCTCGATGGCCGCTCCAGGCCTCTTGCCGAGCGTGAACGGGGTGAGTTGAACGACATGTTGCGACAAAGCAGCGCGGCCCGTGCCCATGCGGCGCGCTGCCTGATCGATGACTCCGGCCTGATCGCCCGCCTTCAGGAATCAACCGTTGCGGAAATATATCGCGGGGAAACAACCGCCCTGGCATCCATCGGCATCCCGATGCCACAAGGTCGCCGAAGTTCCCGCGCCCGGCGTGCCATCATCCGGCTTGGCACTATGGCGGCGTTGATTGTTTTCGTTGTTCTCGGGTGGATGAAATACGGAGAACGGCACGCTGGTGTGGCGCGGTTCGGCACCTTGCACGACTGTCAATGGGTCGCGGCCGATGAGGAGCCACAGACCGGGCAAGCACTTCGGCGCGGGCATCGCGTCGAATTGTCGGCCGGGACGGCGGAGATCGTCTTTGATTGTGGAGCGGTGACCACCCTTTACGGCCCATGCATTTTCGAGGTGGAGTCCGCGCGGAGTGGATTCCTCATTCTGGGGGATGTCCGCACGCGTGCCGACAGCCCCGATTCGAAGGGTTTCGTCCTGAGTACCCGTCTTTCGCGGATCGTCGATTTGGGCACTGAATTTCTGACCTCGGTGGCGGTGGACGGTCACAGTAGCGTTGCGGTGACCGATGGCGAGGTGGCCGTGCATCTCCCCGGGGGCAAATCCCCGCAGCATCTGCGTTTGGGTGATTCGCTTTCGCTCGAGCCTGGCCGGGGCCGCGTGATGGTGCGGATCGAGCGCGGCGATGAAACCCCCGCCTTCCGGTTTCCCAGCATCGAGCCACCGACCGACGCTGATTTCGCCGACGCGCGTCAGGGACGAGCCCGCGTCTCGCTGGGGACCGGCGCCCTGCGCAAGGCACACAGAAACAACGGCGCCAGTGGCCCGGTGGAACGACTCCTGGACGGCCGGGGTCAGTCCGCGAAGGACATGCCGGACGAGTCGGTGTTTTTTGAGGACAACACCGAGGGCAGTCTGGTTTTGGATCTGGGGGCCGTGGTGGTGGTCGAGAAAATCAACACCTACTCGTGGCACGAGCATCCCCGCTTCGAAGACATCCGTTTCCGCGCCCAGCAGCGCTACCGCCTCTTTGGCAGTGACCGGGACACTCCGCCATCGGTGGAGGGCGACCCCGATCAAGCCGGTTGGAAATTCATCGCCCGCGTGAACACGGACGAATATTTTGGTGTGCGAAATGCGTTTGAACGTCCCGCCCAACAAGCGTGCTCGATCACCTCGCCGGGTGGCTCGCTCGGCCGCTACCGGTACCTGCTCTGGGTCGTCGAACCCATCCTGCTGCCGGACAAACAGTTTCTAAACCACACATTTTACGGCGAGTTCGACGTCTTCGCCCGGCCTTGAGGCCGTCTCATGGCGTCTCTTTTCTCCTACCCACATGAAACCAAAACCCACCATCCGCACCAGATACCCACGTCGTTCCTTGCTGACTCTCGCCACCTTGGCCATCATGCCATGCCTCGCACACGCGGCGGAATTCACCTGGATCCAGAGTGCTCCCGCCACCCATTCCTGGGATGACACTGCCAATTGGAGTGGAGACTCGGTCATGAACGCACCCGGCACGAATGCCGACGACTTGTTCTTCTTTGAATCGGGTACCGATCTGCCCAACGGAGCCAACGAGATCACCACCAACGTGCCGGCTGCCCTGACTCTGCGGTCACTTACCTTGCGGGGTTTCGATCCGTTGACGGGAGGTCCAAGCAACGTCACCATCGGCAGCGGGGCAAGCACCTGGACCATGGACCGGTCCGACGCGGGGAACGCGCTGATCAACCTCAACGGCATCGGCGGAGAACAGGGGCTTTTCTATACCGTGGCACCCAATATCACCCTGGTGAACGACCCCCTCACCGTGCAAGGCAATGGCAGTGCGGATTTCCAATTCACCGGCAATCTAACACGCGCGGGCAGGGCCTTCCGCAAGGAGGGCACAAGCGTGGTGACTTTTTCCGGAACCATCACCGGGAGCGCCGATTTCGAGGTGTATGGCGGCACGCTGAACGTGACCGGAAACCTCCATACCTCCGCCTCGGCAGGCAAGGTGACCGCCCGCGGAACCGCTGCCATCATGAATCTATCCGGCACCGTTTTTGCGGGCACGGCGGGCCTCGGCGTCGAGGGAACCAACACCCAGATGAACATCACCGGCGGCACCACGACGGTGACCGGCAACGCCGTGTTCATCGCACCTGATAGTGCCCAGACCGGAACCCTCAATGTAAGCGGCGGCACGCTCGTCGCCACCGGCAAGAACCTCTGGATCGGGGCCGACGGCTTCAATGGTGCGACGGACAACAGTGGCAACGGCGTGTTGAGCATTTCCGGAACGGGTCTATTGGACACGGGCACCTCGACGACCGGCACCTTCCGACTCGGGGCCAACCGGACCGGCAGTAACAGCACCGGGACCTTGAACCTCGATGGTGGCACGCTGGCCGTGAACCGCAGCATCGTTTTCGGATCGAAAGCCAACAGCGGGACCTTCAACTTCAACGGCGGCACCTTCAAAGCCAACGGCACTTCCGCAACCCTCTCAGCCACCACCAGCGGGCGGGTCAACGTGCGCAACGGCGGAGCGGTGATCGACAGCAACGGCTTC
>NZ_JBILQK010000027.1:0-43903 GCF_044373315.1 Roseateles sp.
CACGGCTGGCCGGTGCCGCTGCTGCCGGTGGCCGGCGCTGGCTACGCGATTGCCGATGGTCGCGGCGGTCTGTGGTGCGGTGCCACTGCGCAGGACGAGGATCTGGATCCCAGCCTGCGCGTCAGCGACCACACGCTGAACTTGGCGCAGTACCGCAGCCTGGCCGGAATGCCAGAGGTGCCAGCGCTCGACCTGCCGCCGCAGGGACGCGTCGGCTGGCGCCTGCTGAGCCCGGACCGGCTGCCGGTGCTAGGGGGCTTGGTCGACCCCGCCTACGCCGGGCGTGATGATCAGGTGCGTCTGATGCCGCGGCTGCCGGGCCTGGCGATCTGCACCGCGCTGGGCTCACGCGGCATCGGCTGGGCGGCCCTGTGCGGTCAGGTCCTGGCCAGCCGGCTGAGCGGCTCGCCGGTGCCGCTGGAGGCAGGGCTGTTAGACGCGCTGGATCCTGGGCGCTGGCCGCACAAGACATGAGGCGCAAGCCTCATGCCGGGGCCAGTTTCTGCCGATAACCAGCTGCGATGCAGCAAATCCACCGCCTGCGCGCCCGCAACGGAAACCAGCATGTTCGAATTCTTTCACCACCGCAGCATCGGCCAGAAGCTTGGCCTAGCACTAGGCACCGTCCTGCTGGTGTCCTTCATCGGCGCCGGGCTGGGTTACACCGCGCTGGCACGCGTGGCGCACCAGTCGGAACTGATGTATGGCCAGGACCTAGCGGCCGAACGCGCGGCAAGCGACTGGTACCGGAACATCACCAATGGCGTGAACCGCACCAGCGCGATTGCCATCAGCACCGACGCAAGCCTTGCCGAGTTCTTTGCACCGTCAGCGGCCGCTTCCACCAAGCAATCCAGCGAACTGCAGAAGGAGCTGGATGGGTATATGGTGAGCGCAGCTGAGCGCAGCATGTTTGACAAGCTCTCAGAGACTCGCAAGGCCTACCTTGCCAGCCGCGACGCCGTCAGCGCCGCTAAGAAGGCTGGCGATGCCGAAGCGGCTCGAAAGATCTTCGATCAACAGTTCCAGCCGGCGGCCGCTCAGTTTCAGGAAGCTATCCAGGGCATCGTGCAGCACAAGCGCGCCGCACTTGATGCCGCTGCCAAGCACGTCAGCGAGACCAACTCACGTGCCCGCACTGCACTGTTGGTGTTCTCTCTGATCGCCCTGGGCATGGGCGTGTGGATGGCGCTGGCCCTGTCGCGAAGCATCGCATCGCCCCTGCGCGGTGCTGTCGGCGTTGCGGAGTCGATTGCTCACTTTGACCTGACCCGCCAGGTACCCCACGGCTCGGGCGACGAGACCGGTCATCTGTTGCATGCTTTGCGGGAAATGCAGTCCCAGCTCCTGAAGCTGATCGGCGATGTGCGCGGCTCGGCTGAAAGCATCAGCACCGCCAGTGCCGAGATTGCCACCGGCAATCACGATCTGTCGGCGCGCACCGAGCAGACCGCCTCCAACCTGCAGGAAGTGGCGGCGTCGATGAGCCAGCTGACCGGCACTGTGCGGCAGACCGCCGACTCGGCGATGACAGCCAACCAGCTGTCCGCCTCTGCCGCCGAGGCCGCGCAGCGCGGCGGCAAGGTCATGGGCCAAGTGGTCTCCACCATGGACGACATCAGCACCAGCTCGCGCAAGATCTCAGACATCATCGGCGTCATCGATGGCATCGCATTCCAGACCAATATCCTGGCGCTGAATGCAGCGGTCGAGGCCGCGCGTGCTGGCGAGCAAGGCCGGGGCTTCGCGGTCGTGGCCAGCGAGGTGCGTTCGCTGGCACAGCGCAGCGCCGATGCGGCCAAGGAAATCAAGACCCTGATCAATGCCAGCGTCGAGCGCGTGGACAGCGGCTCACGCCTGGTACAGGACGCCGGCGGCTCCATGCAGGAAATCGTCGCCAGCGTGCAGCGGGTTGCAGACATCATCGGCGAGATCAGCGCCGCCGCGCGCGAGCAGGCCGACGGCATCAACCAGGTCAACGCAGCCGTCACCCAGCTTGACCAGATGACGCAGCAGAACGCAGCGCTTGTCGAGGAATCGGCCGCAGCAGCGGAAAGCATGAAGGACCAGTCGCAGCGCCTGGGTGAGGTGATCTCGGTGTTCAGGCTGCGCTGAGCCCGGCAGCACTCAGGCGCTTGGCTTGAAAGGCTGCCTGCACAGACTCAGAAACTCAGCGTCTTCACGCCTTCAGCGGTGCCCAGCAGGCAGACCGAGGCGTGGTTGCGGGCGAACACGCCCACCGTCACGACGCCGGGCCACTGGTTGACGTCGGCCTCGAAGGCCTGGGGGTCGTTGATCGCCAGGCCGCGCACATCGAGGATGTGGCCGCCGTTGTCGGTCACCACGCCTTCGCGCAAGGTGGCCACGGCACCCAGCGCCGCAAAGCGGCGTGCGATCTGCGCCGCCGCCATCGGGATCACCTCCACCGGAAGTGGGAACTTGCCCAGGGTCTGCACCAGCTTGGATTCGTCGGCGATGCAGACGAAGCGCTCGGCCAGGTCGGCGACGATCTTCTCGCGCGTCAGCGCGGCGCCGCCGCCCTTGATCATGTGGCCCTGGTGGTCGATCTCGTCGGCGCCGTCGATATAGACCGGCAGGCTGGCGACATCGGCCGCCTCCAGGATGCGGATGCCCAGCGCGCGCATGCGCTCGGTGGATCGCACCGAGCTGGACACCGCACCGGCGATGGCGCGGTCGCTGGCGGCCAGCGCATCGATGAACTTGTCTACGGTCGAACCGGTGCCCACGCCGACGATGGAGCCCGGCTGCACATACTGCAGCGCGGCCTGGCCGACGAGGGTTTTCAGTTCATCTTGGGTCAGAGGCTTGTTCATGGGATCGGGGGCAAAGCTGCTAAGGAGGAGATAGGCGCATTATCCCAGCGCGCCCCCAAGCCCTGCCCCCATCAGACCGAATCAGCTCGCGTAGAACTTGCCGTGGAAGCCATAAGGCACCCAGTACGGCAGCCAGACGCGCGCCAGCGGCCCGGCACTCAGCGCTTCGGCATCGAACACGCTGGCGAAGCTGAGGCGGCGGCGCAGGTCGTAGCCCATGCCGACCAGCCAGCCCTCGCCCTCACGCTGGCTGCCGGGCTTGGGCACCAGCACATGCTCTTCCACCACCACGTCGGCGCCGAACACGAAACGCTCGCGCTGGCCGCTGTCCAGGTCCAGTCGCATCAGCGCATTGGCGCCCCAGCGCGCGGCCGCATCAGCGGCATGGGTATAGAAGACCTGGCGATGGCGCTGCGCCACCACGCGCGGATCTACCACCGGAAACTCCACCGCCTCATCGCGGCTGTCCTGGCGCAGGCGGCCGCTGGACAGCGACAGATGCAGCACAGCAGGTGTCGAGGCACTCTCTGCCGGCCGCTCGCCGCGCATCAATTGGCCCGCTTCCACATTGAACTCGGTCATCGGCGGCGAGCGCACATAGTCGAGGTGGATCTCGTCGCCCTCGTCCCAGGCGTTGCCGAAGTGGAACATCATCGTGGCCGGCATCTCCAGCAGGCGCTGGCGCTGGAAGTCGGCCTTGTCGATGACCAGCACGCGCGTGGCCTCGCCGGCCTGCCAGCGCATCGCCTGCACCATGCTCTGGCCGGCGCGGACCGCCTGCATGTCCAGGCTGAGCGGCGGCAGGAGGAAGATCAGATGGCGCTGCGAGACCACAAAGTCATGCACCATCGCCGGCACTGGCAGCTTCAGCACCGCATGCCTCAGCAGCTGTCCGCGCGGAGAGATCTGATAGACCACCAGGCGGCCGTTCATCGTGCCGAAGTTCCACAGCGTGCCGTCAGGCTCCAGCTTGGGATGGGCTGAGAAGGGCATGCCTTGCAGATCAGGCGCCCAGGCCTTGGGGCCGCGGGTCTGCAGGTTCTGCGCATCCAGCTCATAGGCGCTGCCGCCCTCCCACAGCGCATACAGCCGGCCATCGAGCTGCATCACGCTGGTGTTGGCGGTATTCAGACTGTCCGCGCCGCGGATCGGCAGTTCCGGCTTGATCGCCGTGCCCAGGGTGGGCAGCATGAAGCGGCCGGCCTCTTGCTCGGCGCGGAACTTGTTGGTGTTGACGAAACGCGCCTGGTGGCGCACGCCGCCATCTTCAAAGTGCCAGGCCTGCAGCAGGCCATCGCCGTCGAACCAATGCTCATAGCGGCGCCCGGCGCGTTCCATCAGGCCGGGCCCGTTGCGGTAGTACACGCCGCGCAGACCCTGCGGCAGGCGGCCCTCGATGCTCAGGCCCTGCGCCTGGCGGCCTTGGCCGTCCCAGCCTGCCAGCGGAGCCAGTTCCGGTGCGCCGGCCGCGAAACCTGCAGGCGCCGCGGCGATCGCCGATGAGCCGAGCAAGGTGCAGAGGCCCGCCATCAACAACTCACGTCTTTGCATGGCGGCCCCTCAGTTCAGCTTGACAGCGACACGGGAGCCGTTGGCGGTCGAAAGCACCGCCGCTTCGAAGCTTGGTGGGCCGAAACCACCGGCGGCATTGTTGGAGAAGCCGAAGGGTTCGAGCGGCATGCCAACCGGATTCATGTCCAGCCGGCCGTTGCCGTTCAGGTCATGGACGATGCTCAAGGCCAGCGCCCCTTCGGGCAAGCCGCTCATCTGAATCGTCAGTTTCCCAGCGATTGCCGACGCGGCTGCCGCACGCTGCACCGCCACGGGCTTGCGCAGCCAGTTCTGCGCATCGGCGAAGACGGCTACGAGCAGATGGCCCTCGGTGGAAGCCAGGCCCTGGACTTCGACTTCCAGATCGGCCGCGCGGGCAGCGCCAGTCAAGCCCAGGCCAAGAGTTGCTGCCAGCAGGGCCGCCAGCGGGCGCTTCGTGAGATCGTGTCGCATGCCTCATCTCCAGGTTCAGTGAAAGTAGCTGAACTCTAGAAAGACAAGGTGTGGCCTGCGAGCCACCTGCGACAAAACACAAGCGCATGTCGCCAACAGCTGCTGGCGCGGCGCGAACGGCTTGCGCCGTCAAGCCGCCTTTGGATCAGCGGCTGCGACGCGCGCGCACCGCGGCAGCCAGTTCGCGCAGCAGTGGCTCGGTCTGGGCCCAGCCAAGGCAGGCATCGGTGATGGAGACACCCGGCTTCAGATCGGCCTTGGTCTGGCCGTCCAGCAGGTCCTGACGGCCCGGCTGCAGATGGCTCTCGATCATCACGCCAGTAATGCGGGCGTCACCGCCGGCGATCTGGCCTGCGACATCGCGGCCCACATCGATCTGGCGCTCATACTTCTTGCTGGAGTTGGCGTGCGAGAAGTCCACCATCACCTGCTCGCGCAGGCCGGCGGACTTGAGCGCGTCGCAGGCAGCGGCCACCGACGCCGCGTCATAGTTCGGCGCCTTGCCGCCGCGCAGGATCACATGGCAGTCGCGGTTGCCACGGGTCTCGAAGATCGCGGCCACGCCCATCTTGGTCATGCCCATGAAGGCATGGCTGGAGCTGGCGGCCAGCACCGCGTCCGACGCCACCTTGATGCCGCCATCGGTGCCGTTCTTGAAGCCCACCGGGCAGGACAGGCCGGAGGCCAGCTGGCGGTGGCTCTGGCTCTCGGTTGTCCGCGCGCCGATGGCGCCCCAGGCGATCAGATCGCTGATGTACTGGGGCGACAGCAGATCCAGGAATTCGGTGCCCGCCGGCAGGCCCAACGCCGTCACGTCCAGCAAGAGCTGGCGCGCAAGCCGCAAGCCCTCGTTCATGTGGAAGGAACCATCCAGGCGCGGATCATTGATATAGCCCTTCCAGCCCACCGTGGTGCGCGGCTTCTCGAAATAAACGCGCATCACCACCAGCAGATCCTGGCTGAGCTCGTCGCGCAGGGTCTTCAGCAGGCGGGCGTAGTCCATCGCCTGGTCGTGGTCGTGGATGGAACATGGGCCTACCACCACCAGCAGACGGTCGTCCTGGCCGTGCAGCACGGCGCTGATTTCCTGGCGCGAACGCTCGACCAGATCCAGCGCGGCGTCAGGCACGGGCATTTCATCGAACAGCAGGGCCGGTGAGATCAGCGGCCGCACCGCGCCAATGCGTGTGTCGTCCGTGCGGGTGCTGTCGATTGTGGCGTCGACGGAACCGACCTCGCGGTCGTGCTGGTGGTCATCAAGAGGCTTCATGGCAGGGTTCGCGAATCAGGGTTGCGGGCATTATCGGCGCCACCAGGGACTGGATGGGGCGATGCGACAATTCAGACACCTCTTCGTCTGCGCACCATGGCCCTCGTCCCCTACGCCCTCACCCGCCCCTTTCTGTTCGGTCTGGATCCTGAACATGCCCATGAGCTCACCCTGGGATCCATCGCCCGGCTGCAGAACACGCCGGCCCAATGCCTGTGGGCGCAGGCCCGCATCGACGACCCGGTGATGGTGGCCGGGCTCAAGTTCCGCAACCGCATCGGCCTGGCCGCCGGCCTGGACAAGAACGGCCGCTGCATCGACGGCCTGGGCGCGATGGGCTTCGGCTTCATCGAGGTGGGCACGGTGACGCCCAAGGGCCAACCGGGCAATGACAAGCCGCGGATGTTCCGCCTGCCGCAAGCCGAGGCGCTGATCAACCGCCTGGGCTTCAACAACGAGGGGCTGGACAGCTTCATCGCCAACGTCAAGCGCGCACGCAGCTTCCGCGCGGGCGGCGGCCTGATCGGCCTGAACATCGGCAAGAACGCCGCCACGCCGATCGAGAACGCGGCGGACGATTACCTGATCGGCTTGAACGGCGTGTTCCCGCATGCCGACTACATCACCGTCAACATCTCCAGCCCCAACACCAAGAACCTGCGCGCGCTGCAGAGCGACGAAGCGCTGGACGCCCTGCTGTCGCAGTTGCAGACGCGCAAGCAGCAGCTGGAAGCAGCCAGCGGCCGCAAGGTGCCGATGTTTGTGAAGATCGCCCCTGATCTGGACGAGGCCCAGGTGGCGGTGATTGCGCAGACCCTGCTGAAGAACCGCATCGACGGCGTGATCGCCACCAACACCACGATTGCCCGCGACGCCGTCAAGGGACTGCCGCATGCCGAGGAGACAGGCGGCCTGTCCGGCCGGCCCGTCTTTGAGGCCAGCAACCGGGTGATCCGCCTGCTGCGCGCAGCGCTCGGCACCGGCTACCCCATCATCGGCGTCGGCGGTGTGCTCAGTGGTGAGGATGCACGCACCAAGCTGCAGGCGGGTGCCGATCTGGTGCAGCTCTATACCGGCCTGATCTACAAGGGCCCGGCCCTGGTTCGCGAGTGTGCCCAAGCCATGGCTCGCGCTTGAGCGGAAGCGGACTGTCGGCCGTTTGGCCAGGGCCTGCGTTGTGCATGGGTTCTGCCCGTCGACCCGCAGCAAGCGCAGGAGCTCGCGAATGAATCAGCAAACAGCCCTCCATTGGCTTGTCGCCACCAGTGTCGCCCTGTGGGGTGCCGCATGCGCCGTGGCCGCCCCTGCAACGCCATCGCCGGAAGGCCAGCCCAGCGAGGCCTTGTGCACCGCCCACTACGACCAGCAGTCGCGCCAGCTGGCCAAGCGCCTGGTCGAAAGCCCGGACGCCACCAAGGCCTCGCTGCGGGCCGAGCTGCAGCAGGTGCTGCGCCGCGGCACAGCCTTCGTGGGCCATGCCTACCTGGACTCCACCCCGGAGGCACAAGCCAAGGCCAAGCTTGAGCAAGCCAAGCAGGAACTTGCGCGCCTGACTGCGGCAGAGTTGGCTCAGATCGAGCCCGTCTGCGCACGCATGGCCGCCGCACTCCGCAAGGACGCGCCCGGCTGGCAGCGTCTGATCGCCGATCGGCTGGCCGAACGCCGCGCCGAACGGCTGCTGACCAGCGCGCAAGCCGAAGCGGACAAGAAGAAAGTGCCGGGCCCGTGACCAGGCCGGCCCGCTGACGGCCCGTCAGCCGCCCGACAGCACCCTCAGCACCTTCTGCAGCCCTTCAACCGATTTGCCTTTGCGCGCCCGCTTGCCGGCATAGCCTGCCAGGGCCGCACCCTTGATCAGTTCTTCCTTGGGCTTGCCACCGCGGCCGCTGCCCTGCACAAGCAGGGTCTGCGTGAAGGCCGCGGTGCTGACCAGGGCGTCTTTGGCTTCCAGATCGATCAGCGTGAGCCCGCGCCCGCCCTTGGGCTGGTGTTTGAGCTCGTCCAGCGGATAGGTCAGCAGCCGGCCTTCCAATGACAGGCATGCCAGCTGCACACCCAGCACCTCGCCAGCTGGCACCGGACTGGGCGGGAGCGGCTTCTCCTCGCCTTCCAGGCTCAGGAAGGTCTTGCCGGCCTTCTGACGCCCGACCAGATCACCCGTCAGCGCGATCAGGCCAAAGCCCCCTGTGCCGGCAAGCACCAAACGCTGAGTCGATGCGGCTGCAAAGTAGTGCGCGATCGAGGTGCCCGACTCCAGCTCGATCAAGGTGGTAATGGGCTGGCCATCGCCACGCCCACCCGGCAACAGGGACACCGGCACCGAGTAGACCCGGCCGTTGCTGCCGAACACGATCAGCGGGTCGACGCTGCGGCAGGGGAAGACGCCGTAGAGCTGGTCGCCGCTCTTGAAGGAGAGCGCGGCGGCATCGACCTCATGGCCTTTGAGCGCGCGCACCCAGCCCTTCATCGACACCACCACGGTGACCGGCTCGTCCACCACCTTGATCTCGGCGACGGCCTTCTTCTCTTCCTGGATCAGCGTGCGGCGCTCGTCGCCATAGGTCTTGGCGTCGGCCTCGATCTCCTTGACGATGGTGCGCTTGAGCACGCCGGGGTTGGCGAGGATGTCTTCCAGCTTGGCCTGCTCGTCGCGCAGCGCCTTCAGCTCCTGCTCGATCTTGATCGCTTCCAGTCGTGCCAGCTGGCGCAGGCGGATTTCGAGAATGTCCTCGGCCTGGCGGTCGCTGAGATTGAAGCGTTCGATCAGCGCGGCCTTGGGCTCGTCGCTGTTGCGGATGATGCGGATCACCTCGTCGATGTTCAGCAGAACCAGCTGGCGGCCTTCAAGCACATGGATGCGATCCAGCACCTTGGCCAGGCGGTGCTGCGTGCGGCGATGCACCGTGGCCTGGCGGTAGCCCAGCCACTCGACCAGGATCTGGCGCAGGCTCTTCTGCACCGGCCGGCCATCGGCGCCGATCATGGTCATATTGACCGGCGCGCTGCTTTCCAGGCTGGTCTGCGACAGCAGCGTGGTGATCAGTTCCTGCTGCTCCACGGTGCGGCTCTTGGGCTCGAACACCAGGCGAACCTTGGCCTCCTTGCTGGATTCGTCGCGCACACCGTCCAGCACCGACAGCAGGGCCGCCTTGAGCTGCAGCTGCTCTGCGCTGAGCGCTTTCTTGCCGGCCTTGACCTTGGGGTTGGAGAGTTCCTCGATCTCTTCGAGCACGCGCTGAGAAGAGACACCATGCGGCAGCTCGGTCACCACCAGCTGCCACTGGCCGCGCGCCAAGTCTTCGATCTTCCAGCGTGCGCGCAGCTTCAGCGTGCCGCGGCCGCTGCGGTAGGCGGCCTTGATGTCATCGCTTGATGAGATCAGCTGGCCACCGCCCGGATAGTCAGGCCCCGGCAGCAGCGCGAACAGTTCGTCGTCGCTCAGCTTCTCGTTCTTCAGCAGCGCCACGGCGGCGGCGGCGACCTCACGCAGGTTGTGGCTGGGCACCTCGGTGGCCAGGCCCACGGCAATGCCGCTTGCGCCGTTGAGCAGCACGAAGGGCAGGCGTGCGGGCAGCTGCCTGGGCTCCTGCGTGGAGCCGTCATAGTTGGGAGTGAAGTCGACCGTGCCTTCGTCGATCTCGTCCAGCAAGAGGCGCGTGATCGGTGCCAGCCTCGCTTCGGTGTAGCGCATCGCGGCAGCGCCGTCGCCGTCGCGGCTGCCGAAATTGCCCTGGCCGTCTATCAGCGGATAGCGCTGGCTGAAGTCCTGCGCCATGCGCACCAGGGCGTCGTAGGCGGCCTGGTCGCCATGCGGGTGGAAGCGGCCCAGCACATCGCCGACCACGCGGGCGCTCTTCACCGCCTTGGGGCCGCTGGCCGTGGTGAAGGCCAGGCCCATGCGCTCCATCGAATACAGGATGCGGCGCTGCACCGGCTTCTGGCCGTCGCAGACATCGGGCAAGGCGCGACCCTTGACCACAGACAGCGCGTACTCGAGATAGGCACGCTCGGCGTATTGGGCCAAGCCGGGATCGTCACCGCTGGCCGTCGGCTGCGGACGGGGATCGTCGAAATCGAAAGTGTTCTGGTTCATGTTCGTTCGCTGGCACCGGACAGGCCGGCGCCTGTGGGGTTCTTCAGCTCAGGTCCTCGAAACCCTGCAGCACTGCCACGACGTTGTGGCCAATCGCTTCGGTGGCATAGCCGCCTTCCTGCACGAAGAGCGTTTGCAACTGCATCGAGCGCAGCGCCTGCCCCATGCGGCGGAACTCGGGGCGGTCCAGCTTGAAGTGCGAGATCGGATCGCCGCCGTAGGTATCCACCCCCAGCGAGACGATCAGCAGCCCGGGCGCGTAGGCGTTGAGCTGGTCCAGTGCCTTCTCGAAGGCCTCGAACCAAAGCTCATTGCTGCTGCCCGCCGGCAGCGGTAAGTTGGCATTGAAGCCCAGGCCGGCGCCGGCACCGCGCTCGTCCGCATGGCCGAGGAAAAAAGGGAACTCGGTCTGCGGGTCGCCGTGCACGCTGGCGTAGAACACATCGGCGCGCTCATAGAAGATCGCCTGCGTGCCGTTGCCATGGTGGTAGTCAACATCCAGGATGGCGACGCGCTCCACGCCGGCGTCTCGCGCGGCTTGCGCCGCGACGGCTGCGTTGTTGATGAAGCAGTAGCCGCCGAAGAAATCCGCGCCAGCATGGTGGCCCGGCGGGCGGGTCAGTACATAGGCGCTGCGTTCAGCGTCCTTTAGCAGCAGATCAAGCCCGGTCAGCGTAGCCTGGGCGCCCCAGTAGGCAGCCTCCCAGGTACCGGCGGTCAGCGGCGAGCCGCTGTCCATCGAGTACAGGCCCATGCGGGCCGCAAAGCTCTTGGGTTCGACGTCCGAGCGCAGTGTGCGCACCGGCCAGACAGCCGGAAAGGCTTCGCCCTCGCCGCCCGTGGCCAGCCATTCGGCATACGCCCCTTCGATGAAGCGCAGATAGGCAGGCGCGTGGACGCGCTCGAGCGGCGCGCGGCCGTGGTCGACCGGCGGCAGGATTTCGCCCAGGCCGCTGGCCTGCAGCGCCTTCAGCACATAGTCGGCCCGCGCCGGCACCTCGAAGGCTTCGACCAGGCGGCCGCGGAAGAACTCCTTGCTAGCGGCGTGCGCGCCGTGGTGTCCGTTGTAGATGCTGCGCATCAGATGTCCACCTCGACGGAGTCGCCATGCAGCTCCATCAGCTCGCGCCGCGAAGCGGCCTCGCCCTTGCCCATCAATTTGTTGATCGCCTCTTCGGTCTGGCCAAAATCCAGCGCGCCGTAGGCGATCGGCATCAGTCGGCGGGTTTCGGGGTTCAGCGTGGTGTCCCACAACTGCTCGGCATTCATCTCGCCCAGGCCCTTGAAGCGGCTGATGGTCCAGCTGTTTTCCTTGGCGCCTTCCTTGCGCAGCTTGTCGAGTGCGGCCGTCAGCTCGCCCTCATCCAGCGCATAGATCTTGGCCGCCGGCTTCTTGCCACGGGCCGGTGCGTCAACCCGGAACAGCGGCGGCCGCGCGACGAACACATGGCCCGTCTCGATCAGCTTGGGGAAGTGGCGGAAGAACAGCGTGAGCAGCAGCACCTGGATGTGCGAACCGTCCACATCGGCGTCCGACAGGATGCAGATCTTGCCGTAGCGCAGATTGGAAAGGTCGGGCGTGTCGTTCTTACCATGTGGGTCCACGCCGATGGCCACCGAGATGTCGTGGATCTCGTTGTTCTTGAACAGCAGATCGCGCTCGACTTCCCAGGAATTCAGCACCTTGCCGCGCAGCGGCAGGATGGCCTGGGTCTCCTTGTCGCGGCCCATCTTGGCGCTGCCGCCGGCCGAATCGCCCTCGACCAGGAACAGCTCGTTATGCAGCAGATCGCGGCTTTCGCAATCGGTCAGCTTGCCGGGCAGCACAGCAACACCGGAGCCCTTGCGCTTTTCGACCTTCTGGCTGGCGCGCTGGCGGGTCTGCGCCTGCTTGATGACCAGCTCGGCCAGCTTCTTGCCCTGCTCCACATGCTGGTTCAGCCACAGCTCCAGCGCCGGTTTCACATAGGCCGAGACTAGGCGCAGCGCGTCGCGCGAGTTCAGGCGTTCCTTGGTCTGGCCCTGGAACTGCGGGTCCAGCACCTTGGCCGAGAGCACGAAGGAGGCGCGCGAGAACACATCGTCGGGCATCAGCTTGACGCCCTTGGGCAGCAGCGAGTGCATCTCGATGAAGCCCTTGATCGCACCGAACAAGCCGTCCTTCAGGCCCGACTCGTGCATGCCGCCGGCCACCGTGGGGATCAGGTTCACATAGCTCTCGCGCATCACGGCGCCGTCTTCGGTGAAGGCCACGCACCAGGACGCGCCCTCACCTTCGGCGAAATTCTCGGCTTCGGACGCGGTGGCGAACTGCTCGCCCTCGAACAGCGGAATCAGCGGATCGGCATTGAGCGACTGCATCAGGTAGTCGCGCAGGCCGCCCTTGTAGAGCCAGGTCTGCAGCTCGCCGCTCTTCTCGTTCTTCAGCGTCACCGTGACGCCAGGCATCAGCACGGCCTTGGAGCGCAGCAGGTGCACCAGCTCGTTCTTGGGCAGCTCGGCCGCCTCGAAATACTTGGCGTCGGGCCAGACACGCACCGTCGTGCCCTGCTTGCGGTCGCCGCTGGCCGTTGGCCGCACGCTGACGGGCTCGACCACATCTCCATGCTCGAAGGCCAGCTTGGCCACCTGCTTGTCGCGCCAGACCGTCACCTCCAGCCGTTTGGCCAGCGCGTTGGTCACCGAGACGCCCACGCCGTGCAGGCCGCCCGAGAAGCTGTAGGCGCCGCCCGAGCCCTTGTCGAACTTGCCACCGGCGTGCAGCCGGGTGAAGACGATCTCGACCACCGGCACGCCCTCTTCCGGGTGCAGGCCGAAGGGGATGCCGCGGCCATCATCCTCGATGGAGATCGAGCCATCGGCATGCTGGACCAGGTCGATGCGCTTGCCGAAGCCGGCCAGCGCCTCGTCGGCCGCGTTGTCGATCACTTCCTGGATCACATGCAGCGGGTTATCGGTGCGGGTGTACATGCCCGGTCGCTGCTTGACGGGCTCCAGGCCTTTCAGGACGCGGATCGACGCCTCGCCATAGGTAGCCGGACTGCTTGGGGAATTCGCTTTGGTCGCCATGGGCGCGGATTCTAGGCACTGCGCAATGCGCCCAAAGAGACAGCGACCCTCTCCGGCTTTGGCTACAGTGCATGGATGTCTGCCCAAATTCCCGCCGCACCCAAGTTGTCGATGAACCAGGTGCTGCTGTGCGGCGCGCTGATCGTCACTCTGTCGATGGGCATCCGCCATGGCTTCGGCCTATGGCTGCAGCCGATCACCATGGACCGCGGCTGGACTCGCGAGACCTTTGCCTTTGCGCTGGCGATCCAGAACATCGCCTGGGGCATTGCCGGCCCGGTGACCGGCATGCTGGCGGACCGCTTCGGCGCCTTCAAGGTGCTGGTGGTGGGGGGCATCCTCTATTCGCTGGGCCTGGTGCTGATGGCGCTGTCGACCTCGGGCCTGGCCTTCACCGGCAGCGCCGGCCTGCTGATCGGCCTGGCGCAGTCGGGCACCACCTATGCTGTGATCTATGGTGTGATCGGCCGCAATGTGGCACCGGAGAAGCGCTCCTGGGCCATGGGCGTGGCCGCGGCGGCCGGTTCCTTCGGCCAGTTCCTGATGGTGCCGGTGGAAAACTGGCTGATCGCCGGCACCGGCTGGCAGAACGCCTTATTCGTGCTCGCCCTGGCCGCCTTGCTGATCGCACCGCTGGCCTGGGGCCTGCGTGAACCCGCGCAGATGGGGCCGACTGGCGGCCACAAGCAGAGCATTGCGCAGGCGCTGCGCGAAGCGTTCGGCTACCGCAGCTTCCAGTTGCTGATGCTGGGCTACTTCGTCTGCGGTTTCCAGGTGGTCTTCATCGGCGTGCACATGCCCAGCTACCTGAAGGATCAGGGGCTGAGCCCGCAGGTCGCCACCTACGCGCTGGCGCTGATCGGCCTGTTCAATGTGTTTGGCACCTATATCGCCGGCAGCCTGGGCCAGCATTACCCCAAGCGCTACCTGCTGTCAGGCATCTATGCGCTGCGCTCGGTGGCCATCGTGGTCTTCCTGAGCGTGCCGCTGACGCCGACGAGCGTCTACATCTTCTCGGCCGTGATGGGCTTTCTGTGGCTCTCCACCGTGCCGCCGACGAATGCCATCGTGGCGCAGATTTTCGGCGTGCAGCACATGTCCATGCTGGGCGGCTTCGTGTTCTTCAGCCACCAGATCGGCAGCTTCCTGGGGGTCTGGCTGGGCGGCAAGCTCTACGACTCCAGCGGCAGCTATGACATCGTCTGGTGGCTGGCAGTGGCGCTGGGCGTGATGGCGGCGCTGGTCAATCTGCCGGTGCGCGAACAGGCCATCAGCCGACCGGCGCTGGCACCGGCCTGAGTGTCAGTATGCGCAAGAGCCTCAGAATCCTGGTTTGGCTGCTGCTGGCAGCGACGCTGGCCGCGGTCTTTCTGGCCTATACCCAGCCGGCGCTGATGGTTCAGCTCTCCGAGCAGCTGTGGGCCTGCTTCTGAAACACACTGGAATGACACGCAAGGAAGGCGCATGACCGAGAAGAAGGCCGTGGTGATCAACGCCGCCGCGGCGGCTGGCCCCCATGGCAGCGGCGCCCCCTCCCCCTGGCTGCTGCGCTGGACGCAGGCCATGGCGGCGGGCAAATCGGCGCTGGACCTGGCGTGCGGAGCAGGCCGCCATGCCCGTCTGCTGGCCGCGCGCGGCATGCAGGTCACTGCAGTCGACCGCGACATGCAGGCGCTGGCGGGACTGCGTGGCCTATGTGAGGTGGTGCAGGCCGATATTGAGGCCGGGCCCTGGCCCTTGCCCGGCCGGCAGTTCGACCTGGTGCTGGTCAGCAACTACCTGTGGCGCCCCTTGCTGCCCACCATCTGCGCCAGCGTGGCGCCAGGCGGATGGCTGATCTACGAGACCTTCGCCGCCGGTCAGCAGACCATCGGGCGGCCGTCCCGGGCTGAATTCCTTCTGGAACCGGGCGAATTGCTGAAGGCCTGCGAGGACTTGCGGGTGGTGGCTTTCGAGGACGGCTACGAGGGAGGCAATGAGGGAGGCAGCGGCCCCGTCAACCCGCGCTATGTGCAACGCGTTGCAGCGCTGCGCGCAACCCCGATGACCGGGGTTTACCAGCGATACCTGCTCGACTGACAGGCCCCCACTCCCGCCCTGAGTAGAATCAGACGATTACTAGGAATTGTTTTCCATGAAACCCATTGTTGGCAGCATCGTTGCGCTAGTGACGCCGATGCATGAAGACGGCAGCATCGATTACGAGGCCCTGCGCGGCCTGATCGACTGGCACATCGCCGAAGGCACGGACTGCATCGGCGTGGTCGGCACGACCGGCGAGTCGCCCACTGTCAGCATGGAAGAGAACCGCGAGGTGATCCGCGCCGCGGTCGAGCACGCCAAGGGCCGCGTGCCCATCATGGCCGGCACCGGCGCCAACTCCACCGCCGAAGCCATCGAACTGAGCCGCTATGCCAAGGCGGTCGGTGCCGACTGCACGCTGTCGGTCGTGCCCTACTACAACAAGCCCAGCCAGGAAGGCATCTACCAGCATTACAGGGCCATCGCGGAAGCCGTCGACATCCCGATGATGCTGTACAACGTGCCGGGCCGAACCGTGGCGGACATGCTGCCTGACACCGCCTTGCGCTGCGCCAGCCTGCCCGGCGTATTCGGCGTCAAGGAGGCCACCGGCAACATCGAGCGCGCGGCCTACCTGATCAAGCACGCGCCGCAGGGTTTCTCGATCTATTCCGGCGACGATGGCACCGCCATTGCCCTGATGCTGCTGGGCGGTCATGGCAATGTCAGCGTGACGGCCAATATCGCACCGCGCGCCATGCATGAACTCTGCAAGGCCGCGCTGGCCGGCAACGTGCGTGAAGCCACCCGCATCCACATGCAACTGTTGGGCTTGCACAAGCAACTGTTCTGCGAACCGAGCCCGGCCCCGGCCAAGTGGGCGCTGTCGCAACTGGGCCGTTGCAAACCCGATATGCGCCTGCCGATCACGCAGATGACGCCGGCTGGCCAAGCCGCCGTCAAACAGGCCATGCAGGAGGCCGGGCTGCTCTGAGAGCGGGCCTGTCTTTTTGCGTCTTTCATTCAGTTTCTTGACCCGGCACCGTCAAAATGGCCCGCCGCAGACCTTCGGAGATGTCCAGCGTGACCCGTTCCTCTACTACCGACCGCAAGCAGATCGCTGCGCGTCTTGCCGGCGTGGCCCTGTTGGCCTCCCTTGGTGCCTGCAGCTCCGTCGAAGGCTTGCTCGGCTCGGACAAGGTCGACTACCGCAGCGGCGCGCGCCAGACCCAGGGTCTTGAAGTCCCGCCCGACCTGACGCAACTGGCGCGCGACAGCCGCAGCCAGGTGCAGGGCGGTGCGGTCAGTGCCGCCGCCCTTCAGCAACAACAGCAGGCCGGTGCAACAGGTGTGCGCCCCTCTGCAGCGGGGACAGCGCAAGTGGCGCTGAGCTCAGCTGGCGAAGTACGCCTGGAGCGCTCAGGTGAAGTGCGCTGGCTGCGCAGCAGCCAGTCACCCGAACAGGTCTGGACGCAGGTTCGCGCCTTCTGGCAGGAGCGTGGTTTCGAGATCACCAAGGAGCAGCAAGAGCTCGGCGTGATGGAGACCAACTGGGCTGAAAACCGCGCCAAACTGCCCCAGGACTTCATCCGCAGCGCCATTGGCCGCGTGCTGGACTCGGTCTACTCGACCGGCGAGCGCGACATGTACCGCACCCGCATCGAACGTGTCGCCAGCGGTGGCACGGACATCTTCATCTCGCACCGCGGCATGCAAGAGGTCTACAGCAACAACCAGCGTGACCAGACGGCCTGGCAGCCGCGCGCGGCTGACCCGATGCTTGAAGGCGAGATGCTGTCGCGCCTGATGCTCAAGCTTGGCGGCAAGGCCGATGCGCCCGCTGCAACAGCGGTTGCAAGCACGCCGGCACCGGCGAAGACTGGCCTGCCTCCCGGCCCGCAGATGCGCAGCAGCCGCGCCCTCAGCGATGTGCCGGACAGCCTGCAGATGAATGAAGGTTTCGAGCGCGCCTGGCGCCGCGTCGGCCAGTCGCTTGACCGCCATGGCTTCACGATCGAAGACCGCGATCGCAACCAGGGCCTGTTCTATCTGCGCTATGCCGACCCGAACCAGGCCGGCAAGGAAGAGCCCAACTTCTTCCAGCGCCTGTTCAAGGGCGAGCAAGCTCAGACCGCCAAGCGTTATCGCATCTCGGTGAAATCGGAAGGCGAACGCAGCACCATCAGCGTGCTCGACGACAAGGGCCAACAGCAGACCACCGAGATCGCCAAGCGAATCCTGAACTTGCTGATGGACGATCTGCGCTGATCCAGCGCTGAATGCCTGGAACGACGCCGCCATTTGCAGGGCCAGCCCTGTGGAGGGCGGCGTTTAACTTTTCCAGAAGAGCCAGATCCGGCATTGCACACGCCTTGAAGCCCCATGCGCTTTTGCAGTTTAGGCAGCGGTAGCGGCGGCAATGCCACGGCCATCGAAGCGAGCCAGGGCATAACAAGCACCTGCGTGCTGATCGACTGCGGCTTCAGTGAGCGCGAACTGAAGCGTCGCCTCGCTCGCGCCGGTCTTGTCCCGGAGGATTTACAGGCCCTGTTCATCACCCATGAGCATGGCGACCACGTGGGCTGCGCACTCGCACTGAGCCAGCGTTACCGCATTCCCTTGTGGACCAGTCGCGGTACCTGGCGGGCCATCGCATCAACGCGCAACGCCGCAGCATTCGATCAAGCGCTGCTCCACCTGTGCCGCAACGGCGATCTGCTCGAGTTGGGCGACCTGCAACTGCAGCCCTTTGCCGTACCCCACGACGCGAACGAGCCGCTGCAACTGCGCGCCAGTGACGGGCAGCGCCGGTTCGGGCTACTGACCGATACCGGCAGCAGCACGCCGGCCTTGATTGCGGAACTGCAGGGCTGTAATGCGATGCTGCTGGAGTGCAACCATGACGAGGACATGCTGCGCGCCGGCCGCTATCCACCGTCCCTGAAACGGCGCATCCTCGGCTCGCATGGGCATCTCTCCAACGCGGCCGCAGCGCAGATCCTGGCAGACTGCCAGCACGCGGGCTTGAAGCGAGTCGCCGCAGCCCATCTGAGCGAACAGAACAACACGCCAGCACTCGCCGCCTTGGCGCTGGCCAGCGCACTGGGTGCCGCACCTGAGGATATCCTCGTCGCGAGCCAAGCTGAGGGCCTGGCCTGGCAATCTGTCTAGCGAGGCGGCTGTATCCAGTGAAACAGGCCAAAGTTCAGGCCCAGAAATGACAAAAGCCGCTTGGCCTGAGCCAAGCGGCTTTCGAAGCAGTCGGCGAACCGATTACTTGCTGGCAGCGTCCGAAGCAGCGGCAGCAGGTGCCGAAGCGACAGCAGCCGGAGCCGATGCGGCTTCCGAAGCAGCAGGAGCGGGAGCAGCAGCAGGAGCCGGAGCAGCAGGAGCAGCTTCTTCCTTCTTGCCGCAAGCAGACAGGGCAACAGCAGCCAGCAGGGAAGCCAACAGGATCGACTTTTTCATACTTGTCCTCGAATCGTTGAGACGACGATTAATTACCGGTAATTTTTGAAGCCACACAGCAGTTCAGCACTGCACAAACACCGCGGACCTCAGCAGAACAAGACGCAAAAGGCCTCGAGCGCCCCTTACATCTAGCCAACTATTCTAACCTCAACTCGGGAAAATCCTTACAACCCAAGTGTGCTCGCTGCAAACGATTCCGTAGCACGTTGCTCAATCGCATCAAACCATTCCCGCGTGCCGATCAAGTCAGCCGTTTGAACGCTGCACACCGCCCGCCAAGCCCTTGAATCCAACAGTTTCAGGCTGAACAAACCAGGTGCGAGCATGGCTGCTAATGGACCACCTGCCGGGAGCTCATCAGGCGCAAACTGGCGCGCCAAGAGCACGTGATCAAAACGCTGCCGCCACTGGACGAAGCGCGGATGGCGGCTGCGGAGGGTGTCGAACTGAGCCGCGAGAAGATGCAGGCGCCTGTGCGGAAGCGCCCACCGCGTCAGCGCGTCCAGCACGGCAGGGTCGGACAAGGGCCACTGGCTGAAGTCGGCATCCATCCAGCAGAACTCGCGGCAGCCACGCTCAGCAGCGACGCTGATGCCCTTGGTCAACGCGTCCACAAAGTCCGCTCGGGACGTCACCAGACCTTCGGGCAACTCACTCATCTAGGACTCCTGCGATCAAGCCAGCACGTGCAGCCAACCGTCCTCGACCCATTGGCTCAGCAACTCCCGCGCGCCCACCGACAGACGGCCGACGTCTTTTGCGCCGAGTTCCCGAGCGTCAGCCAGACTGCGCATCAGGCGAGCATCCCGGCCGCTAGCTCGGAAAGACTCGCCGTTGAGAAACACATGCGCCGGGTCGTACATCATGCGGCTGCGATCATCCAGACGCACGGCACAGCCAGGGGCCAACTCCCCTCCCGCGTCAAACCAGACCTTGGGCTTGGGCTCGGTCAATGCCTCGCCGAGAGCGCGCTCCAACGCAAGCGGCTCCCTGACGGCCCGGTCGATGGCGTCACGGGCAAAACTCAGCAAGGCAGGCGGAATTTCGCCAGGATGCGCGGTCGCCGCCTGGGCCGGATCGGCGTAGATGCGATTGTTGTAGGCGCGAGACTCATCATCCATCAAGCGGGGCAGCAACTCGCGCGCCAACTCGGCGCGCCACGGCGTGCGGAAACCGACCGAGCAGGTCATGCATTCACCGATGGCAAGGCCGTCATGCGCCCAACCAGGCGGCAGATACAGCATGTCGCCCGGCTCCAGCACGTACTCCTGCTCGGGCTTGAAGTTGGCAATCAGCTTGACCGGCACATCATCGCGCAGCACGGCGTCTTTCTGCGCGCCGATGCGCCAGCGGCGCTTGCCATGCACCTGGATCAGGAACACGTCGTAGGAGTCGAAATGCGGCCCCACACCACCGCCGTCAGTCGCATAGGAAATCATCAGGTCGTCCAGACGCGCCTCGGGCACGAAGCGGAACTGGCTCAACATGGCATGCGCGGCAGGCAGATGGAGATCCAGCCCTTGCACCAACAAGGTCCAGTTCGGCTTGTTCCACGCCGGCAGCTTTGCCACCGGGCCGTGCCGCAAGGTCCAACGCCCATCGAAAGAGCTGATCAGGCGTGACTCGACGTCCGCATTGGCGGCCAGTTCCGCCAGCTCGCGCCGCGTGGCTGGCGGCTGCACGCCGGGCATGGCCTGGCGCACCAGCAGAGGCTTCTTCTGCCAATGGCGGCGCATGAACTGGGCGGGGCTCAGGCCTCCGAGCAAGGGGGTCGCGGTCGAGATATTATCCATGCCGGAATTGTCACCGCGTGGCGGTGTGAAACAATCCGACCATGCAAATTTCTGCCCCATGTGTCGTCTCCCTCAGCTGGAGACTCGAAGATGCCCAGGGCCAGTTGATCGACGAACTGGCCGAGCCGATGGAGTTTTTCTACGGCGGCGACGATCTGTTCGCGCGCGTCGAGCAAGAGTTGGCAGGCCAGGAAATCGGCTTCGAGGCCAGCCTGGCGCTGCAGCCTGATGAGGCTTTCGGCGACTACGACTCGAAACTCGTGTGCTTTGAGAAACGAGCGTCCTTGCCCGATGCCGTCAGCGAAGGCATGCAGTTTGAAGGTCTACCAGAAGGCGCCCGCAGCGAAGGCATGCCGGCAGACATCGTCTACACGGTCACTGAGGTCTACCCCGAGCATGTTGTGCTCGATGGCAACCATCCGCTGGCCGGCATCGGCCTGCGCATGCACCTGAAGGTGCGCGACGTGCGGGAAGCCACCGAAGAGGAAGTGCAGGCTGGCAGCGTCGGCGAAGCTGTTTTCAGCGTGGTCAATGGCGCGCCGCCGGACGCGCAGATTCACTGAACCGAGCCGGCCCGAGGCTCAGTCAGCCCTTGCCGGTTGAACCGAACCCGCCTTCGCCTCGCTGCGTCGCGTCGAACTCCTCGACGCGACGGAATGTGGCCTGCACCACCGGCACCAGCACCAGCTGGGCGATGCGCTCCATCGGCTCGATCACGAATGCGGTCTGGCCACGATTCCAGCAGCTGACCATCAGCTGGCCCTGGTAGTCGGAATCGATCAGGCCGACCAGGTTGCCGAGTACGATGCCGTGCTTGTGACCCAGGCCAGAGCGCGGCAGGATGACCGCAGCCAGGCCGGGGTTGCCGATGTGGATGGCAATGCCCGTCGGGATCAGGCGGGTCTGACCGGGCTCCAGCGTGAGTGCCGAATCCAGGCAGGCACGCAAGTCCAAGCCAGCCGAACCGGGCGTTGCGTACGCGGGGAGTTGCTCGGCCATGCGGGCATCGAGCACTTTCAGGTCAACAGTCGTCATCGTTTTTCAGTCAGTCGGTCAGCGATTTCGCGCACCAGATCGCGCGCAAGACTCAGCTTGTCGTTGTGCGGCAACTCGCGCTCACCCTGCGCATCCACCAGCAGCAAGGCGTTATCGTCGCGTCCAAAGGTCGCCGGGCCCAGGTTGCCGACGATCAGCGGCACCTTCTTGCGCTCGAGTTTTTCGCGCGCATGCCGGGCCAGATCCTGGCTCTCGGCGGCGAAGCCCACGCAATAAGGCCCGTCGGGCAGAACCGCCACGGCTGCGAGGATGTCGGGGTTCTCGGTCAGTTCGAAGACCGGCGACACCTTCTTGCCGTCCTTCTTGATTTTGTGCGCATTCGTCTGCGCCGGCCGCCAGTCGGCCACCGCCGCAGTGGCGACGAAGATCTGATGCGAGGTGGCCAGCGGCAGCACCGTGTCATGCATCTGCTGCGCCGTCTGCACATCGATGCGTCGCACACCGGCCGGCGTCGGCAGATGGACGGGACCGGCCACCAGGGTCACCGAGGCCCCGGCCTCAGCGGCCGCACGGGCAATCGCGAAACCCATCTTGCCGCTGGACAGATTGGTGATGCCGCGCACCGGGTCGATCGGCTCGAAGGTCGGCCCCGCCGTAATCAGCACCGTCTTGCCGGCCAGCAGCTTGGGCTGGAAGAAGGCAATCAGTGCGTCGCGCAGCTCCTCGGCTTCCAGCATGCGGCCGTCACCGGTCTCGCCGCAGGCTTGCTCGCCATGGCCAGGGCCTAGCACCCTAGCACCGTCGGCCTGGATCTGCAGCACATTGCGCTGCGTGGCCGGGTGCAGCCACATCTCGCGGTTCATCGCGGGCGCCACCAGCAGCGGGCAGCGCTCGGTCGGGCGCGCCAGTGCGGTGAGGCTCAGCAGATCGTCCGCCCGCCCCTGCGCCAGCTTGGCAATGAAGTCGGCGCTGGCCGGCGCGATAAGCATCACATCCGCTTCGCGGCTGAGGTTGATGTGGGCCATATTGTTGGCCTCGCGCGCGTCCCATTGGTCGGTGTAGACGCTGCGCCCCGACAAGGCTTGTAGGGTTACCGGCGTGATGAAGGCCTGCGCGGCCTCGCTCATCACGACCTGCACCGTGGCGCCGGCCTTCACGAGCAGGCGCACCAGCTCGGCACTCTTGTAGCAGGCGATGCCGCCCGAGAGGCCCAGCAGCACATGCTTGCCAGCGAGTTGCTTCGATTCAGACATGGCGCGCACTCTATCAGGCCCCAGCCATGCCGCTGCGCCTGCGCGGCAAGGCAAACGCGATCGCGAGGCTTATGCTTGCGCGATGCCTGTCGACTACCTTGCCGAGCTCACAGCCCCAGAACGCAGCGCCCGTGCCAATCTGCATCTCGGCATCGGCCTCGCATCGATCGCGGGCGCCTTGAATGCCGGTGGCTTCCTGGCGGTCGGGCAGTACACCTCGCACATGACTGGCATGGTCTCGGCTGCAGCAGATCATCTGGCGCTCGCCCAGCTCTCACTGGCGCTGGGTGCTTGCATGGCGGTCGTGGCCTTTCTGCTCGGTGCAGCGAGCACGGCCTTGCTTGTCAATTTCAGCCGGCGGCATCGGCCTGCCTGGGCCTACGCGCCCACGCTGTTGCTGGAGGCGGCCTTGCTGCTTGTTTTCGGCCTTGTTGGCAGCGCAATGCTGCCGCACCAGATTGAGCGCGTGTCGCTCACCGCCTTGCTGCTTTGCTATGTGATGGGTCTGCAGAATGCGCTGATCACCAAGATCTCAAACGCCGAGATCCGCACTACCCATGTGACGGGTCTGCTGACCGACCTGGGGCTGGAACTGGGCAAGCTGCTCTACTGGAACCGCAGCTACAGCGGCGCGGCGCCCAAGGTCGAGGCCAATCGGCGCAAGCTCAAGATCCACGCCAGTCTGGTGCTCGCCTTCTTCATCGGCGGACTGGGCGGCGCGCTCGGCTTCAAGCACGCCGGCTTCATTTCCACCGTGCCAATGGCGCTGGCGCTGATCGTGCTGGCCGTGGCCAGCCTGATCAAGGCGCCGGCTGACGCCGCCTGAACACCAGGTCCCAGACGCCGTGGCCCAGCTTGAGGCCGCGGTTTTCGAACTTGGTCAGCGGCCGGTAGGCCGGCTTCTCGGCAAAGCCGGCGGCGCTGTTTTCCAGTTGCGGCTCGGCCGACAGTACCTCCAGCATCTGCTGGGCATAAGGTTCCCAGTCGGTGGCGCAATGCAGATAGCCGCCGGGACGGATGTGCTGCACCAGCTTGGCGACAAAGTCGGGCTGGATCAGCCGGCGCTTGTTGTGGCGCTTCTTGTGCCAGGGGTCGGGAAAGAAGATGTGCACGCCAGCCAGCGAGCCGGGCGCGATCATCTGCTCCAGCACCTCGACGGCATCGTGCTGGAAGATACGGATATTGCTCAGCTGCTGCTCATCGATCAGCTTGAGCAGTGCGCCAACGCCGGGCTCATGCACCTCGCAGCCGATGAAATCGTGGTCGGGCAGCGTCTTGGCGATCTGCGCCGTGGCGCCGCCCATGCCGAAACCAATCTCCAGCACCAAGGGCGCCTCACGGCCGAAGACCTCGGCCGGGTTCAAGCGCTCGGGCTTGAAGGGCAGCACATAGCGTGGCCCCAGCTCCGCAAGCGCCTTGATCTGCCCCGTACCCATGCGGCCGGCGCGCACCACGAAGCTCTTGATGGCGCGGCGCGGCGGGCTATCGGGCATCAGCGCCTGATCGGGAGAGTCGGGGGTGTCGGACATGGGGCGGGCTTCGTGGCAACAACAGGGGCGGCAGTCTAGCCGACCGTGGCCTGCAACAGGGCGGGCGCCGTCCAGGCGCCTGAGGCATCGCCGATCTCGCAGGCGGCCTGCAAGGCCGCCACCGCGCGCTCTGCAGCCGCCGCGTCGGCCGCATGCACCATGGCCAGCGGCTCACCGGCAGCAAGAACATCGCCAAGCTGGCGCATCGCGCTGAAACCGACACGGTGATCAATCGCATCGCCCGGCTGGCGGCGACCGCCGCCAAGCTCAACGATGATCAAGCCCACGTCACGGGTCTTCATGGCCGCCAAGCGGCCAGCGCGCAGCGCCGGCACCGGCAGCACGACCGGTGCGGCAGCCAGATAGGCAGCGGGCCGCTCCATCAGATCGCTCGGCCCGCCCAGCGCCACCACCATCTGAGCAAAGCGCTCAGCTGCCGCACCGCTGTCGAGCGCGACCTGCAACTTGGCCCGAGCCTGCACCTCATCTGCCGCCAGGCCGCCGATGATCAGCATTTGCGCGCCCAGTGCCAGCGTCAGCTCGTGCGTGCGTGCTTCGCGGGCATCGCCGCGCAGATAGTCGATCGCACCCAGCAGCTCAAGGCTGTTGCCCACCTCGTGGCCCAGCACCTGGTTCATGTCAGTGACCAGCGCACGGGTCTTGAGGCCGGCTCCTGCCGCCACCGCCACGATGCTCTCAGCCAGCTGGCGCGCCATCTCCGGCGTGTCGGCAAAGGCACCGTTGCCGCACTTGATATCCATCGCCAGGCCTTGCAGTCCGCTGGCCAGCTTCTTGGACAGAATGCTGGCGGTGATCAGTGGCACGCTCTCGACCGTGGCGGTGACATCGCGGATGGCGTAGAGCCGCTTGTCGGCCGGCGCCAGATCAGGCGTCTGGCCGATGATGGCGCAGCCCAGCGTGCGCACGATGCGGTCGAACTCTTGCGCCGCCGGCATGGTGCGATAGCCGGGAATCGCCTCCAGCTTGTCCACCGTGCCGCCTGTATGGCCGAGGCCGCGCCCGGCGATCATCGGCACATAGCCGCCACAGGCCGCCACCAGAGGTGCCAGCATCAGGCTGATCTTGTCGCCCACGCCGCCGCTTGAATGCTTGTCAAGCACCGGACCAGGCATATCGGGCCAGGCCAGCACGCGGCCCGAATGCATCATCGCGCGCGTCAGCGCCACCGCCTCGTCACGGCCCATGCCGCGCAGGAATACGGCCATCGCCAGCGCGGCAATCTGGCCCTCGCTCCAGCTGCCGTCGACCAGGCCGCGGACGAAGCTGTCAATCTGCGCCGCGTCGAGCGCATGGCCGTCGCGCTTGGCGCGAATCACTTCCTGGGCCAGCATCTTCTCAGTACCCCTGCGACGCCAGCGGCGCAGCAGTGCCACCCAGCACCGCCTCGATGTCGTTCAGCAAGCCGCTGGCGCCGAAGCGCAGGCGACGCGGATTTAGCGACGCCACGCCGAGCTTGTCCGCCGCCAGCTCCAGGTAGATCTGTGCATCCGCGACGCTGCGGATTCCGCCGGAGGCCTTGAAGCCGGCGGCCCCCATGCCGCTGGCTGCGATCTCGTTGAGCATCACGCGCGCCGCCTCAGGCGTCGCCGAAACAGGCGTCTTGCCTGTGCTGGTCTTGATGAAATCTGCGCCAGCCACCAGGGCCAGGCGGGTTGCATCGGCGATCAGCTCCGGCGACTTCAGCTCGCCGCTCTCGATGATGACCTTGAGTGTGAGCGGCCGGCTGGCGTGGCGGACCTCGGCCAGGAACTCGGCGACCTCGCTGTGCTGGCCTTGCAGCAAAGCGCGGTACGGCAGCACCACATCAATCTCGTCTGCGCCGGCTGCCGCGATCGCGGCGACATCTGCCAAGGCCTGCTGCATGTTCAGCTCTCCCGCCGGAAAGTTGGCCACCGCCGCCACCTTGATCTCGGCCGGCAGCGCCGCCCGCGCCTGCGCCACAAAACGCGGCCAGACGCAGACCGCGGCAACGCGGCCATGCAGGCCTTGCGCGCGCTGGCACAGGGCTTCGATATCGGCGGCACTGTCGCCGTCGTTCAGGCTGGTCAGGTCCAGGCACTGCAAGGCCAGCCGCGCGGCGTCCTGTCGAGTCATGGTCATGCGTCGCTCTTCAGCGAAGCCAGCCCGGCCATGCCGGACACCACATCAGCCAGGAACTGCGCGGCGCGCGAACCCGAGGCCTCGGCCTGTTGCAACGTCAGCGCATGGGTCAAAGCCTCGGCCGACAGCCCGGCCGCCATATTCGTCATCAGCGCCAGGCCCATCACGCGCAGGCCGCAATGGCGCGCCAGGATGGTCTCAGGCACGGTGCTCATGCCCACGGCGTCGGCACCCCAGGCGGAGAACATGCGAATCTCGGCCGGAGTCTCGAACTGCGGCCCCAGGGCCCAGACATAGGTTCCCTCGCCAAGCATGACGTTCTGTGCCTGCGCGATCGCCTTGGCATGGCTGCGCAACTCGGCATCGTAGGCACAGCTCATGTCGACGAAGCGCTCGCTGCCCAGCTCGCCCACCAGGGGTGATCGCTGCGGCGCGTTGATGTGGTCGGCGATCAGCATCAGGCTGCCGGGCGGCATCTGGCTGCGCAGCGAGCCCGAGGCATTGGTCTGCAGCAGAACCTTGCAGCCCCAGCGCTTGAGGCTTCGCAGGGCGCCGGCCATGCCGGTGCATTCGCCGCTTTCATAGGTATGCGCGCGGCCGCGCAGCATCACGACACGCTGCTCGCCGATGCGACCGACGACGATTTCGCTGACATGGCCTTCGACCTTGGGCTTGGGGAAAGCCGGCAGCTCGGCATAGGCCAGTGATTGCGCGTCCTCAACCTTCTGCACAGCGCCGGCCCAGCCGGAACCCAGCACCACGGCCACTTCCGGGGCGCTGCCGAAAAGCGACTGCAACTTGGCAACCGTGGCTTGAATCAGGGGTTCGAGAGTCTTGTTGTCGATCATGGGAATACTTCCTTGGGCCTCAGGGCTTGTTCAGATGCTCGGGGCCGAAACTGAAGGGCAGCAGCTCTTCCAGGGTCCAGTGCTGACGGATGCCGCCGGGATCGGCGGCGATGATGAGCAGGTCGGCTGCGCCGAATTCGCGCAGCTTCTGGCGGCAGCCTCCACAGGGCGTGATGATGTCAGGCCCAGGCCCGCTGACTAGCACGGCGCGGGCGCGCCGCCCGCCAGCCATCACCATGGCGCCCAGTGCCGTCGCTTCGGCACACCAGCCTTGCGGATAGGCGGCATTCTCGATATTGGCGCCAACATGGACGCGGCCTTCGTCATCCAGGATCGCGGCGCCGACGGCGTAGTTCGAATAGGGTGAGTGCGAATGCGCGCGCGCGCCCAGCGAGGCGGTGAGCAGGCGCTGCTGCAGATCAAGGGGCAGGTCTTGCCACGACATGCTGTCAGCGCTCCTTGATATAGGGCCGGCCCAGGGCCTTGGGTGCCATGGCCTGGCCGATGAAACCGGCAAGCAGCACCACCGTCAGGACATAGGGCAAGGCCTGGATGGCCTGCACCGGGACTTCGCCGCCGCCCAGTGCCGCCGGAAGCATGGCGCCTTGCATGCGAATCGCAACCGCATCGAGAAAGCCGAACAGCAGGCAGGCGAACATGGTGGGCACCGGCTTCCACTTGCCGAAGATCATCGCAGCCAGCGCGATAAAGCCGCGACCGGCGGTCATGTTCGGCGAAAAGGAAGCGTTCTGGGCCAGCGTCAGGTAGGCGCCGGCGAGTCCGCACAACATGCCGTTCATCATCAATGCGGCATAGCGCAGCCGTGGCACCGAGACACCAGCGGCGTCCACCATGGCCGGGTTCTCGCCCACGGCGCGCAGACGCAGACCGGGTCGAGTGCGCTCCAGGAAGAACCAGACCAGCAGGACCAGGGCGAATGCCAGATAGACGAGCACGTTGTGGCTGAGCAGGCCGTGGCCAATCACCGACTCAAACCAGCTGCCCGCCGCAGGCTCAGCCCAGCTTGAGCTCAGGCCGGTGAGCCGGACGTCAGGCTTGATGGGCGGCGTCTGCCCGCCTTGGGCGAACCAGGCAATGCCGAGAACCACCGTCAGGCCGGCGGCCACCATGTTCAGCGCCACGCCGGTGACCACCTGATCGCCGCGGTGTGTGACACAGGCGAAGCCATGCATCATCGACAACGCCACGGCCACGGCCACCGCAGCCACCAGGCCCAAGCCTGTCGAATGCGTCGCGGCCCCCGCCGCCGCTGCCGCGAACGCAGCGAACAACATCTTGCCCTCAAGGCCGATGTCGATCACGCCGGCGCGCTCGCTCAACATGCCGGCCAATGCGCAAAGCAGCAACGGTGTGGTGACGCGCAGCGTGGAAGCCAGCACTGAACCGATCATGACTTCATCCATGGCTGGACTCCGCACGCTTGGCGAACAGGCGGTAAAGGCGAGCAAACAGCGGCACACTGACCATCGCCATGGCACCGGCAAAGAGGACGATCAGACCCTGCACGGTCACCACCATCTCGCGGCTGAAACCGGGAATCTCGAAGGCCACCTCGACTCCGCCCTGGTAGAGCAGGCCGAACAGCAGCGCTGCGAGCACGATGCCTACCGGATGATTGCGCCCCATCAGGGACACCGCGATACCGGTGAATCCAGCGCCGGCGACAAAGTCCAGCGTCAGCTTGCCTTGCACGCCGGAAATCTCATTGACCGCCACCATGCCAGCCAGAGCACCGGAGAGCCCCATGGCAACGAGTACTTGCAGCCTGGGGCGGATACCGGCGTAATGCGCAGCCTTCGGTGCGCTGCCCACCGCTCTCAGCGCGTAGCCGGCGCGGCTCTTCCAAAGGAACCACCAGACGAACACGCAGGCCAGCAGGGCCAGCAGCAGACTCAGGTTGAGTGGCGACGAAGGCATGTCGAAGCCCAGCGACTGCGCAATGCCATGCAGACTGGGCATGCGGGAGGACTCACTGAAGCTCGCGCTCTCAACGGCCATGCTGCCCTTGGGCCGCAGCACGTTGACCAGCAGGTAGACGTTCAGGCTGGCCGCCAGGAAGTTAAACATGATGGTGGTGATGACGATATGGCTGCCGCGCCAGGCTTGCAGGTAAGCCGGGATCAATGCCCACAAGGCACCGAACAGCGCGGCCGACAAGACCAGCAGCGGCAACAGCAGCGGCGCCGGCAAGCTGGCGCCCAAGGCCAAGGCGAGTAGTGCCACGCCCAGACCGCCGAAGGTGGCCTGCCCTTCTCCACCGATATTGAACAGCCCGCCATGGAAGGCGACGGCGACCGCCAGACCCGTGAAGATGAAGGTGGTGGCGTAGTACAGCGTGTACCCGATGCCACGAGCACTGCCCAGGGCGCCCTGCATCAGCACGGCGAGCGCATGCGAGGGGCTCTGCCCGATGGCCAGCACCACCAGACCGGCCACCGCCAGAGCAATGGCGAGATTCCAAAGCGGCAGCACGCCCAAGTCGATCCAGCGCGGCAATTGATGTGCCTGTTGACTCATCGTTCGGACACTCCCATGTCTTCTTCGCTCCGGTTCATGGGTGCCTGGGCCGCCATCAACAAGCCCAGTGTCTTCTCATTGCATTGGTCGATGTTCAGCTCACCGGTGATACGTCCGCTGTTCATCACGATGACGCGGTCAGCCAGCGCCAGGATTTCGTCGAGTTCGCTGCTCACCAGCAGCACGGCACAACCCGCATCGCGCAGCGCACGCAACTGACCATGGATGAACTCGATGGCACCGATATCCACGCCACGCGTAGGCTGCCCCACCAGCAGCACCGCGGGGGCCTGAGCGATTTCACGAGCCAGGATCAACTTCTGCTGGTTGCCGCCAGAAAATTTCGACGAACCCAGCAGCGCGTTGCGCGGCCGCACGTCGAAGCGCTCCATCATCTCCGCCGTCTGCTCGCGAAGATGCGATTGCCGCATCCCCAATCCCAAGGGCGCAGCGCGGTACTGCGCTTGATCCTGGTAGCCCAGCGCTGCGGTCTCCCACGCTGGAAAGCTCATCACCATGCCGCACACCTGCCTGTCTTCGGGCACATGCGCCAGCTTGAGCGCACGGGCACGCGACGGGTCCAGCCATTCGTCAGCGCTGAATTCGGCATCGCCCAAGAGAAGTCGGCCGGCACTTGGCACGGCCATGCCGGCCAACACTTCGAGCAACTCACTTTGTCCGTTGCCTGACACACCGGCGACGCCAACAATCTCGCCTGCATGCAAGCGCAGCTCGACATCGGACAGCAGGGCTACGCCCTGCTTGCTGCGCAGGCTGATCCCCCGGCCGTGCAGGCGCAGCGACTCGCCGATCGGCGCCGCGCCGCTGATGCGTCCCAGATTGACCTTGCGGCCCACCATGGCCTCGGCCAGGCCTTCCTCACTGGTCTGACTGATGGCGCAGCTGTGGACCACCTGCCCTGAGCGCATCACGGTCACCTCATCGCACAAGGCCATCACTTCCTTGAGCTTGTGCGTGATGAGAATGATGGTCGTCCCTCGCGCCCTGAGGCGGCGCAGGGTTTCAAAGAGCTGCTGAGTTTCTTGCGGCGTCAGAACTGCCGTCGGCTCGTCCAGGATCAGCAGCTTGGCGCCGCGGTAGAGCGCCTTGAGGATCTCCAGGCGCTGCAGCTCGCCCACCGGCAGATCGGCCACCTTGGCATCCAGGCTGACATGCAGACCGGTTTCGAGCATCAAGGTCTCGAGCTGAGCCTTGACCTGCCGCTTGGCGCGCGTCAGAAAGAAGCCTGGCTCGGCGCCGAGCATGACGTTATCCAGGCAAGACAAGGTGTCAACCAGCATGAAGTGCTGATGAACCATGCCGATGCCCATCGCAATGGCCTGCTCCGAGTTGGGGATCGCCACTTCGCGCCCCGCCATCTCGATATGCCCAGCATCGGCCTGGTAGTAGCCATACAGAATGGCCATCAGGGTGCTTTTGCCAGCGCCGTTCTCGCCAACCAGGCCATGCACGGTTGCGGGCGCCACCGCGAAGCTGACGTCGCGGTTCGCCTGCACCGCACCGAAACGCTTGCTAATGCCGCACAGGCGCACCGCTGGGGTTTCGGTGCTCGCGGCCGGGTTCGTTGCTGTCATGCCTAGGCTTGCTGGGGACACAGAAATGACTGAGGGCAGCAGCCCCGGTGCTTCCGGCGGCCCTGCCCTCAGATGTGTTCGCTCAATACTTGCAGGCGTTGTCTGCCATGAAGTCTGCAACCTTGATCTTGCCAGCGATGATGTCGGCCTTGTAGGCGTCAGCCTTGGCCTTGATCGCTGGTGTCACCAGCTTGGCGTTGTGCTGATCCATCGCGAAGTCGACACCGCCTTCCTTCAGGCCCAGCGCGCTCATGCCAGGCTTGTAGCTCTTCAGCACGTTGTACACAGCGACGTCGACCCGCTTGACCATCGAGGTCAGCATGGTGCCGGGCTGCATGTGGTTCTGGTTGCTGTCGACGCCGATGGCCAGCTTGCCGGCGTCCTTGGCCGCCTGGTAGACACCTGCACCGGTTCCACCCGCTGCTGCAAAAATGACATCGACGCCCTTGGAGAACTGGGCCTTGGCCAGCTCACCGCCGCGGGTAGGGTCGTTCCAGGCACTTGCGGTCGTGCCTGTCATGTTTGCCGACACCTCGGCCTTGGGATTGGCGGCCTTCGCGCCTTGTTCGAATCCGCACTGGAACTTGCGGATCAAGGGGATGTCCATGCCACCGATGAAGCCCACCTTGCCGCTCTTGCTGGCCAGCGATGCCATCGCGCCAACCAGGAAACTGCCTTCATGCTCCTTGAACACGACAGACTGCACGTTCGGCTGATTCACCACCATGTCGATGATGGCAAAGTTCGATTTCGGGAACTCCTTGGCCACCTGGTCCAAGGCTGAACCCTGAGCAAAACCGATGGAGATGATGGGGTTGGCGCCCCGCTCCGCCATGCGACGGATCGCTTGGACGCGCTGGGTGTCATTGCTGATCTCAAACTCGAGATAGTTCTTGCCTGTCTCCTGCTTCCAGCGCTCGATGCCGCGGTAGGCCGCTTCATTGAAGGACTTGTCGAACTTGCCGCCCATGTCGTAGATGATGGCTGGCTGGGCCAGCGCTGTGGCTGCCGCGCCGAACAGGGCAGCCGCGACTGCGGCTTTGGCGAATTTGGTGATAGCAAGCGTCATGGCGTACCCATCAAGGCTGGTTAGGACTGAGATGTGAAGTCGGCTTGCAGCGCCCGGCCCAGGGGGGCCAGAGGCTGCACAGCGCATTGTAGGAAGCCGCAGTGTAATGTCTGGCTATGGAAAACGCTAAACGTTTGCGCCCCAGTGTTTATGCGGGTATTGCCAAGCTGGCCGCACTCCAGCGCAAGCCTGTGTGCATGGCGCGTTGATGGGCTGCAAAGCCCGGTAGCGCGTCTGCTCAGGGCTTGAGCAGACGATTGACGGCCGAGCTCGGGATGGCGTAGCTGATGCCGCTGGGGTGGCTCAGCGCCGACTCTTTGCTGCCCTTGACCAGCACCATATTGATGACCCCGACAACACGTCCGGTGTCGACGTCGAGAACCGGCCCACCGCTGTTGCCTGGATACGCGGTGCCGTCCAGCTGAAGCACATCGAAAGTGCCTTCCCGCAGACGCCGGATCGACGCGTCATTTAACCCCTGCGCTCCAGCCTGAGGCTGGGCGATTGGAACGATCGACGAAATCATGCCGCGGTGCGTGACCGGTGCGAATCCGAGTGCGTTGCCGATGGGAAAACCCATGAAAGCGACCTGCAAACCCTCGCGGACCTCCTCGTCATTGGCAAGCATCAGCGCGGGCGCCGCCGGCCCGTCAAACCTCAGAAGCGCCAAGTCACGGGTGCGGTCAACGGTGAGCACCGAACAGGACCTCATGCTCCACTGCCCACGGCTCACCGGAATCTGAACGACAACGCGCCGGCCAGAGCCATCCAGGCGAGCCGGCGGCGGCAGAACATGCGCGTTGGTCACGACCAGATTGCCGTCTCCCACCACGAAGCCCGTGCCGCTGAAGCCGAACCGAGGGCTGTCCGTCTCGCCAAAGGTACCCACCAGCACGACCGAAGGCTTGCTGCGCTCGATCAAGCGTACGTAGTCTGCAGCGTGGACTTGGCCGCATAGCCCCGCCCCTGCTACCCCGGCGACAAGGAGCGCCCTGCGCCTCATCGGGACAGATCCGATGCCGTCAAGCCGGTCTCCAGTGCGGCCACGCATTCACGCCAGACTCGATCGGGTTCATCCAGGCGGAAGCCGATGAAGCTGCGCCCGTCGCTGTCCTTGCGGCGCACAGCGGTTGCATGGACATGCGCGCGCTCTGCTTCACCGAGCGCAATGACAGCCTCCCCCACCGACCCCACCGGCAATTCATGCTGACACTCAGCCTGAAATCCCAGCAAGGAGATCTCGATCACTTGAAGCTTGATGATTTGCTGGCCGTTTGCAATGTTGACCGACATCTCGCCAGGGCAACGAATCGAGTGCCTTTGATGCTGCCGAAGCGGGTGCTGGGCCGCTCCTGCGCCGACTTCGCTGCTTGCAGCGCTCAGCATGGGCAAGACCCTGCGGTATTCAACCATGCTGTAGATCGACCACAACAGGGCCTTCTTTCGATCGTCCAACTCCGAGAAACGCTGGGTGCGCTGATTGAAGAAATGGTCAAGCAATGAGGGTGTCATGACCGCGTCGTTGGTCGTGAAGTAGCGCCTCTTTGGAACGTTGATGTTCTCCAGTCGCGTCTGGAAGAAATACTTGTGCAGGTTCTTGCGAGCCCGCTTTCCTTTGTAGCCCGCCTTGAATACTTCAGAGGCGTGTTTCAAGTCAAGCGTGGCGCCGACGGCAGGAGCGCCGTTGGCGAAGTCATAGTTGTCGACCGTCCGCTCCTGCAAACGTTGAAAGAACAGCAGCGCCTCGTACAACTCAATACGGTCGGGGTTGACCGCAATTACCAGATGCCGCGTGTCAAAGTACTCGGTGCAGTACTCATGCATGAACTTCATCAGCGGAAACAGGATCGCTCCGCCTGTCTTGCGGAAATCCGGGTGCACAGCCAAGGCCGAGATCTCGGCGATGTTTCCACCCTTGGCTCTCACATGTTCCAGATCAAAGACCGACTGCAAAGGGAAACCGAACACGCCCTCGCGAATCATTGAAATCGTGCCCACAACCCGCCCGTCGTAGAGGGCACACAAGGTCGTCGTGGTCGGCAGTGCGTGGTAATCCGTTACGCGCAGACCGGAAGGGTCGGGCTTCATGAAACCGCTGCCGACATAGGCGTCATGAAGGATGCGAAAACAATCCTCCAGCTCCGCCTGCGTTTCAGCGATCTTGAGTTGCAGGCGCAGATCCGGTGCCGGGTCGCAATCCACCATGGATCGGTAAAAGCGATGCCGAACCGACCGCGGGAGATGCGCGAAAAGATCGCGCAGCCACTGATGGAATCGCTTCTTGAAACTTGAGCGCCGAATCTGGGTCATACCTCGTCTGCGTTATGAACTCCATACACCTAGCAAGAACTGCGAGCGTCGGAGCACTGCCTCAGGCTAGCAGAGGCAACGCAATGTAACAAGCTGCTGCTGCAAGCCTATCGTCAAAGCTTCGCCTGCAGACGTTTGACCTCTTCCTGACGAGGGAACTTATCGCCCAGTGCCGCCAACTGTTTGAGCTCCTCGGCCGCTTCGGCTTTCTTGCCTGCACGAACATAGAGCTCGGCAAGATGAAGGCGATGCGGATGGAATTCAGGCGCAAGCGTGACGGCTTCGCGCTGCAACGCAAGAGCCTTGTCCATCTGCCCGCTCGTCGCCAGGATTTCTGCCAGGGTATCCATAAAGGCTGGACTCTTCGGGCGGAGCTCGTTAGCGCGCTGCGCAAGCTCAAGCGCACCGGGCTTGCCAGCTTTATGCAGCAACCACGCAGTGTTGTTAGCTGCTACCGGATGATTGGGCTGCAGCTTCAACACCGTTTGATAGCGTGCCAGAGCAGCCGTCGTGTCGCCTTGGGCAAGCGCCTGATCGGCCAAGTAGAAGACGAAAGCAGGGTCTTTGGGATTCCGGGCAATCCACTGCGCCTCATGCTTCTTCGCCTCATCGGCCTTACCACTCGACAGCAGCGCCATGTGAATTTTCATGGCCAGCGCACTGTCATTTTCTATGTCCAAGCCCTTCCGGTAGGCCTGGACCGCCGCATCCCACTTTTTGTCGGCGTACTCAAAATCACCTTCCAGCGTGAAAGGTGCCGCCGACTTGGGGAACTGCGCTTTCATGGTGCGCAACACCGCCCTGACCTCAGTGGGCTTGCCCGCTTCGCGCAGGACGGTGATCAGCATGCCGTACGGCTGCTGCACATCAGGCTTCAGGGCGATCACGCGCCTCAATGTCTGCGCGGCACCGTCATAGTCCTTGCGTGAGAACTGCAACTCGGACAAGCGCACAAGCGGCGTCGCCGAGTCTGGCTGGAGTGAGACCGCCTTGTTTGCAGCAATCAACGCCTGGTTGAAGTCACCTGCAGCAGCTTGCGCTTGACTCAAGGCGCTGAGGATATCCACGTTGTCAGGCACGGCGGCAACGGCATCCTGGGCACTCGCAAGCGCCTGCTTCACATCTTTCTGTTCAAGCTTAAGCTGTATCTGCGCCAAGCGGAGCTGGGGCGCCTGTGGGTTCTGCTTGATCGCCTTGCTCAGACGCTCCAGCAGCTCTTCGGGCTTCGCTCCCATGTCCTTGCGCAGTCCGATCAAGGCCATTTGAGCCTGCACATTCTGCGGCGCCTTGTCGATGACAGCCTCGAACCGGCGTACTGCGTCCTCGGGCTTCTTTGCGGCGATATCCAGCGCAGCCAGCGAAGCAAGCGCAGGCATGTAGGCCGGAGACACCTTCAGCGCAGCGTCGAAACCCTCGCGGGCTTTGGCGGTGTTACCACGCAGCAGCTCGATCCGCCCACGCAAAGCGGCTGCGGTCGGCTGGCCTGCTTGCTTGCGCTCGACCGCGTCAACTGCCTTCAGTGCCTGGTCAAAGTCCTTCTTGCGCACCAAGGTGCTGATGAGGGCCATATCGGCCAGCACGCTCTCGTCTGACACAGCGATGGCGCGCAACTCCTCCAGCCCCTGTTCACTCTGGCCCTTGCCGATGTTAGCCATGGCCAGCGCAGTGCGGCTGCGTGAATCCTTGGGATTCAGCTTGACGGCCTGGGCAAAGTAGGTTTCGGCCAGCTTGGCGTCGCCCTGCTGCAGCGCCGCTTCTGCCAGTATTGAAAGGGCTTGGGGATTGGGTTCCTTGCCTTCGACAAGGTCGTGAAGCGTTGCCTGGGCCTTCTTCGGCTCGCCGCTGCGCAGGTAGGTGCGGGCAAGCGTCAACTTGGCAGGCAGGGAGTTCGGCGCTGCCTGAAGGGCCTGGCGAAGATAGGTCTCGGCTTGCACCAACTCATTGCGCCGGTAGGCCACAGCGCCTGCGATTTGCAGGGCATTGGGATTCTTTGGGGTCAGCTTCAGCAGGGCCTGTGCCTGCTCATTGGCCGCCGCCAGGTCGTTTCGCTGCAGTGCCAAGCGTGTGGCGAAGTAGCGAACCTGTGGCAGGTTCGGCGCAATCGCCTGCATCTTCTTCAATGCGTCCTGAGCCGCTTCGTTGTCCGCCTTGGACAAGCTCAGCAGAAAGATCCCAGACAGCGCACCGATGCTCTTGGGGTCGTGTTTCAGTGCTTCGCGATAGGCGCTGAGAGCCTCCTCAGGGCGATTCAGCCCGCCGCCCAGAAGGTCGCCCTTCAATTGCCAGCCCTGGCTAAATTCTGGCTTCTTCGTCAGGACCGCATCCAATGTCGCCAAGGCTTCTTCAACACGACCTTGCGATGCGCGCAGTCGAACGTCCAGCAGCTGCGCCTGCGAGGAGCTGGGGTCGGCCTTCAGCGCAGCATCCAGACTCTCGCGGCCCTTGTCTGTCTTGCCCGTCGCCAGATAGGCGCCAGCAAGGGTGAGCTTCAGATCAGCCGCTTGCTTGGGATCGCTCAGCGCGGTCTGCGCGTACTCGGCCAGAACCTTCTCAGGCTGGCCCTGCAGCAGCAGAATCCTGGCAAGCAAGGGGGTGAGTTGCTGACTGTCGTAATTGAGCTCTTTGGCTTTACCCAGCTCGATAGCGGCACCATTGACATCGCCCCCGTCAAGCAGCAGCTTGCCCAGCAGGAAGCGAGCCTCTGCAGACGATGCATTCTTCTGCAGCGCGTTCTTGAGTTGAATGACAGCAGCCTTGCTGTCGTTCTTTGCTATGTGCGACTTGGCCGACGCAATCAGCGACTCTGGTGAGTCACCAAAACAGCCCGCCAGTACCGCAGACAAGCCGACGGCCAAGATCAAGCCAGCACGTTGATTCGAACGCTTCACAATCTCTCCCTTGTTCCAGCCCTGCGGGCTATTTGATCTGCAAACGACTCATCAGGTCGTAGAGCGTCGGGCGACTCACGCCCAGGATCTCAGCCGCCTTAACGATGCTGCCAGCCGAGCGCGCCAGCGCAGCGACCACCGCCTGACGTTCGGCTCGCTCGCGGACACTGCGCAAATCCAGCGAAGCCAATTCCTCATCCCCCTCATTGGCCTCAGGGGATGGGAGGCCGATATCGTCAGCCGTGATTCGATCGGCGTCGGCCATGATGGAGGCCCGTTTCATCAGGTTCTGCAATTCGCGAACATTGCCTGGCCAGCCGTAAGTCTCGATGGCTCGCACCGCGTCCTCGCTCAATGTCAGTGCCGGCCGGCGCTGTTCAGCGGCGAAGCGCTTCAAGAACGAGTGACAAAGCAGAACGGCATCACCTTGCCTTTGCCTCAGCGGCGGGATGTCAACGACGATCTCCGCCAGGCGGTAATAGAGGTCCTCGCGGAAACTGCCTTGGCTGATCAAGTGCCGCAAGTCCTGGTGAGTCGCGCCCACGATGCGAACGTCGATGGGAATCTCCTGGCGTCCGCCGACTCTCTCAATGGCTCGCTCTTGGAGAAAACGCAGCAACTTTGCTTGCAGGGGCAAAGGAAGGTCGCCAATTTCGTCAAGCATCAAGGTGCCGCCGTTGGCCGTTTCAATCTTGCCGATGGTGGTCTTGCTTGCCCCGGTGAACGCACCCTTCTCGTACCCAAACAGCTCGCTCTCGAGCAGGTTCTCAGGAATGGCCGCACAGTTGATCGCAACAAAGCGCCCTTTGCGCTTGGATGCATCATGCAGTCCTTGAGCCAGAAGTTCCTTGCCGGTACCGCTCTCCCCGAGCAAAAGGACGGTGGCATTGCTGGGAGCGACCTTCTCGATCGTCCTGCAAATCTTGAGCATCCGCTCATCGCGCGTGATGATGCCGCCCACCGTGTCGGAACTCTGCTGCGCTTGCAGTCGGCGATTCTCCTGCTGCAAGTCGTAGAGGCGAAAGGCCCGCTCAACCGTGAGGGACAGGGCGTCCGGGTCAACCGGCTTGGCGAGAAAATCGTAGGCACCCAGGCGAATGGCGCGCAGCGCGTTCGCCTGATCGTTCTGCCCGGTCAGTACGATCACTTTGACCCCAGGATCAAGCTCCATCAGTTTTTCAAGCAGCTTGAAACCCTCGGACACCGAGTCCTGATCAGGCGGCAGGCCCAGGTCCATGGTCACCACAGCCGGCTGGTGACGTCGAAACTGCAGCACTGCGGACGCAACGTCGTCTGCCTGGACTGATTCAAAACCGTCCAGCGACCACTTCAACTGCTTCTGCAGCGCAAGATCATCCTCGACGATCAACAAAGGTTGGGCACGGACCGAACTCATTTGAAACTCAGCATGCCGAGATCAGACGTCTGACCGGCGTGAAACAGCGGCAAATGGATCGTTACCTTGGTGCCCTGCCCGATTTCGCTCTCCACGTTGATCTTCCCCCCAAGTTCCTGCAAATACTGAAAGCTCTCGAATGCGCCAATACCCATGCCATTGGGCTTCGTTGTCTGAAAAGGCTTGAACAGTCGCGTGCGGATGAATTCATCGCTCATGCCGCAGCCAGTATCTCCGACCTCGATACAGGCGTTGCTCCCATGCCGATCCAGGGTCAACCAGACTCGCCCATCTTCTGGCGTCGCGTCGAATGCATTTTGAACAACATGACCAATGACTCGTTCGATCCGCTCCTCGTGCCCACGAGTACTGACCGCCGTACGAATCTCCACAACCAATTGCCTGCCTTTGCTGTGTGCACCTGTGGCCAAACGCTTGGCGATGGGCACCAAGTCAACACCTTGTGATACGCCGTGCGGTGTCGAACCTTCGCGCAACTGAAGCATCAACTGGCGCATTTTCTCCAACGAGTTTTCCACTGTGGCCAGCATATCCTCCTGGAACTCCGGGTTGTCGCGCAGCCTGCGAGCGTTCTTCATCATCAAGGACAACTGCGTCACGATGTTCTTCAGATCGTGCACCACGAAGGCTGACATGCGGTTGAATGCATCGAACTTGCGCGCCTCCAGCAACGCCTCGGTTGACATCATCTGCGCCAGGTAGCTCGCGGCTTGGCTGCTCGCGGTGCGAAGCAAGTCGCGGACCTCCCAGTTCACGTCGACCGGTGTTCTTGGCCGCCCCAGGACAGCGAAGCCAATAAGGTTTGCCCCCACGGGCAACGGGACGAGAAGCCAGTAGCGATCATCGGAGCGCATCCACTGCGGCACGACCAAACCAGGGTGTCTCTGCGGCTCGTTGCGCAACTCGTCAAGATTCACAATCCAGCCGGTCTCTTGGAGATAAACCGCAAACTTGGCGTCGGCGGATTCCGGCTCGTGGATCTCGGGAAGATTCCATCTCGCTGACTGCTGATAGTCACCGGCCCCACCAAGACGCAACCAAAGCACGCCCGACGGGCTTTCGACGAGATTGGCAAGGCCGCGAATCGCCGAGATGCCTAACTCCTGAGGGGAGTTCTGCGACGACAACATGGCCGTGAACCGAAGCCATTCTTCCCGGTAGTCGTATCGGTAACTGAAGAAATGCTTGCTGATGTAGACACGAAGCTTCGCGCGCATCGAGCCCGACAGCAGCGCAAGCAGCAATGTCAGCAAAGCCACCGCGATCAACGCGATCTGCATCGCCCGGCCCCAGTCCCCTCCGGTGTAGCGGATGTAGTAGCCGACACCGGAAACCAGCAAGAGGTAGAGGCCTGCCAGCAACATCGTCGCCGAATGAAAGACGACGGCGCGAGACACATGCAGCTTGCCCAGCCAGTCGACACGGCGCCGGCTGGCAAGGTAAAGCAAAGGGACAGCGAAACTGTGAATCAAGGGGCGGACGCCCAACGCGTCAGGATCGATGCCCTGAAACAGCGCCGCCTGAGAAAACAGGTAGAGGTCAAAGGCAAACACCACGCCAAGGCCCAGGCAAACGGGCTTGACTCCCCAACGGGCTTCACTATCGACGTTGCGCAGCAGCTGCTCCACCAAGAGCAGACCGATCACGCTGAGCGCAAGCCATCCATAGGCCAACGGACGCATCCAGACCACGGCGCGCAAGTCACTGAACTCCCTGCCCAGGTTCAGTAGCAGAACCACCGTCAGCACGGCACCCGTGCCCCATAGCAGCAAACGCCGTACCTTGTCGGCCGGCCTAGCCGCCTCCGGCACGCGCAGGAGAAAAAGGACGAAACACAGCAGCAAGGCGTAGCGCAGCCAGTCCAGCCAGGGCACCACCGAGGCCTGCCAAGTCACGCTGGCGGTCGACAGCTCTGAGACCAATCCAGCAATCGCCCACACTGCGCCGGCGAGCATGGCAGCAAGGAAGACTTGCCCGGCGCGCCCTCCGACCCTCAATGAGTGACGCGTGCGCCAGACATACGCCCCCAGAAAGGCCACGTATGCGAACGCCGCAGCCCCGAAAGAGACCAGACCCAAATTGAAGTGAGGTTCAAGCATGATCGAACGAATCATGCCCGACTGGAACCCGGTTGCACGAACTCATCAGCTTGCAGCCATCGTTGGCCCAGCAGTCAGGCCCCCAGCAAACAGGACCAGCAAGATCAAGCTTGATCAGCGCGCACCCTTGCCGGTCAGGACGACCGCGACCGTTTCCAGCATGATCAACAGGTCAAGGAACAAGGTGTGATTCTTGACGTAGTACAGGTCGTACTGAAGCTTCTCGACGGAGTCTTCAACGGTCGAGCCATACTCATAGCGCACCTGCGCCCATCCAGTGACGCCCGGCTTGACGCTGTGACGAACTGCGTAATAAGGAATCTTGGCAATCAGTTCGTCAACAAAGTACTGACGCTCGGGACGAGGCCCAACCAAGCTCATTTCACCGCGAAGCACATTCAACAACTGAGGCAATTCATCGATGCGAACGCGCCGGATGAAGCGACCAACCTTGGTGACCCGGTCGTCGTTGACGGTGGCCCAGCGTGGTTTGCCATCCTTCTCGGCATCAGTACGCATGCTGCGAAACTTGATAACCTCAAAGACCTTGCCGTTCAATCCGACACGCTCCTGGCGGTAAAACACCGGACCGCGAGATTCGAACTTAATCAGCAAAGCTGTGACCGCCATGATCGGCAGAGCCAGCAACAGGATAAGTGCCGAAAAGAGAATGTCGAAAACACGCTTCACACTGGTGCGAAGCACGCCTTGGTTGAAACCATCACCAAAGATCAGCCAGCCCGCATTGACGTGACTGATCTTGATCTGGGCCAGCGTCTTCTCGAAGTGCGTTGCGATGTCAACAACGCGCACGCCGTAGAGCTTGCAATCGAGCAATTGGCGCAAAGGCATGCTGCCTCCACGTCGCTCTGACAGTGCAACGACGATTTCGTCAACGCCGAGCTTGAGTGCCGTTTCAGTCAGAGTCCCCTGGGGCTCAATGATTTCAGCGCGCGCGACATGGGGCTCCGTCTCATTCGGCCCAGGAAAGTAGCCCAGAATCTGCGCATGCGGATCAGCGCTCTTGAGCGTGTTGCCGACGGCACGAGCAACCTCGCCTGAACCGAAGATCAAGATCTTCGTACGATTGCGGGATTGTGCGATCGAGTGCGCTGCATAGACGCGATGGACCAGCACAGCTGCGACAGCCGCCATCGCCGCGATGGTCATCAGTTCGCGGCTTTCGCTGAAGTCCGCGGGCAAGAGGCTGAAGATTCCGTAGGCGATCGGCAGTGCCAGCAGCAATGCCAGCAGTGCGCGGGCACACGACTCAGTCACCGAACGGTTGTGAACATGCTGATAGAAGCCCGTCGCCGAGTTGATCACGAACATGCACCCAGCCAAGGACAGGCCATGAGATGCCGCAAAGGGGATCACTTGGCCGGCCTGTTCACCCTGGCTCAGCGTCACCGCCAGCAAGGCGAAGATGATCAGCCCGAGGTCAAAGAAGACCTGGAGTAGCGTCCGCCTGTGCAAGTAGTGATTGAAAACTCGAATCATGCTCTTTCCCCAAACGCTCTGCTCAAGCATCCCTAAGGTCTACCCGAACCCACTTCCCTGTCGCTCTGGTGCAGCAAAACAAGGATCGACTGCAATGGCCTTACTGCCTGTCGGACCCACCCTCTCCACGACTCAATGCGTGTACAAGCAACACCCGACTGACTCAGCAACTCACCATGCCCAGGGACGCTTTCTTGCTGGAGGATCATGCCCTCCTGTCTGCCGCTTGAAAGCCCCCCGTTTAGAGGGTTACCCTGCCCGAATGCCAACTGATACCGCGGGGCTGTGATGCAACACAAGGGGCAAACCCAACTCCGCGACCGGGCGCAGTAGAACGCAAAGCAGCGAAGGTGCCACGTGAAGAAATCACAAGCAGCCACGCTTGTAACCAAGCTGTATGACGCTTCCCCGGAGAGCATGCAATTCGCCGCAGCCCCAAGGCTGCCGTGAGGACATCGCCGCATGAGCAAACAAAAAAAGCGTCCACCTTACGGTGGACGCTCTCAGGGGGCTGAGCAGCAGCCGGGCTGATCCCGGACCGCCCTCAGATTCGTTGGTTTGCGATTGCCGCTTCGATCAGCGCACCACAGCGATCTGCTCGCGTGCACCGGCCTTGTAGGTGAACAAGGTCAGCGCGCCGTTCTTGATGTCGCCCTTGTTGTCGAACGCGATCGTGCCCGTCACACCCTTGTAACCCTCGGTCTTGGCCAGCACCGGCAGGTACTTCGCCGGCTCAGCCGAGCCCGCCTTCACCATCGCCGCCACCATCACGTTCACCGCGTCGTACACGTACGGTGCATAAATCTGCACGTCCAGCTTGTACTTTGCCTTGAACTTGGCCTTGAAGTCGTCCATCGACTTCTTGGACTCGCCTTCAACACCACCCGCCTCAGCACACACCACCTGGCCATCGCCCATGGTGCCGGCCGCCAGCTTGGGCAGCTCGCCCGAGCAGATGCCGTCGCCGCCCATGAACTTGGCGTCAATGCCCAACTGCTTCATCTGGCGCAGCATCGGGCCCGCCACAGCGTCCATGCCGCCGAAGAACACCACATCCGGCTTCTTGCCCTTCAAGGAGGTCAGGATGGCGGTGAAGTCCGTGGCCTTGTCGCTCGTGAACTCACGACCCACCACCTTGCCGCCCGCGCCCTTGACACCCTTCTCGAACTCGTCCGCCACGCCCT
>NZ_JBILQK010000206.1:0-2846 GCF_044373315.1 Roseateles sp.
CAGCCAGCACAGCAACCGCGACACCGCCTGGAAGCGCCTGCGCTCACGCCTGTACGACCATGAGATGCGCAAGCGCATGGAAGAGCAGCAGAAGCTGGAAGACACCAAGACCGACGTGGGCTGGGGTCACCAGATCCGCAGCTACGTGCTGGACCAGAGCCGCATCAAGGATCTGCGTACCAACTACGAGACATCGGCAACGCAGAAGGTGCTGGACGGCGATCTCGATCCCTTCATCACCGAGAGCCTCAAGCAAGGCGTTTGATGCCGACCCGTGCCCCGGTGTGATCCACCGGGGCTTTGCTTTGTACTGAACCCCAAGGATGCCCGCCATGATGCGTGAAGGCACTGCCACCCTGATCCGCCGTGAGGACTACACGGCGCCCGCCTTTTGGATCCGCAGCGTCGACCTGACTTTCGATCTGGAACCGGCCAAGACCCTGGTCACCAGCAAGATGCAGGTCGAGCGCAACACGGCCGTGCCGCACGGCCCGCTGCGCCTGCATGGTGAAGAGCTGAACCTGCTGCGCGTGCTGATCAACGGCGAAAGCGTGTCCTTCCGCCAGGAAGGCCATGAGCTGATTATCGAAGGCGCGCCGGACGCCGACTTCGCGCTGGAGATCCGCAACACCTGCGCGCCGGAGAAGAACACCGCGCTGTCGGGCCTGTACACCTCGGGGGGTGGCTTCTTCACGCAGTGCGAGGCCGAGGGCTTCCGCCGCATCACCTACTTCCTGGATCGCCCCGATGTGATGGCGGTCTACACGGTGACCTTGCGCGCCGACCAGACCAAATATCCGGTGCTGCTGTCCAACGGCAATCTGCTGGAAACCGGGACGCTGGACAACGGTCGCCACTTTGCCAAGTGGCATGACCCCTTCCCCAAGCCGAGCTATCTGTTCGCGCTGGTGGCGGCCGATCTGGTGGCGCGCGAGCAGCGCGTGCGCACCCGCGCCGGCAAGGACCACCTGCTGCAGGTCTATGTGCGCCGCGGCGATCTGGAGAAGACCGAGCATGCAATGAACTCGCTGATCGCCTCGCTGGTTTGGGACGAGGCGCGCTTCAAGCTGCCGCTGGATCTGGAGCGCTTCATGGTGGTCGGCGTGTCCGACTTCAATATGGGCGCGATGGAGAACAAGGGCCTCAACATCTTCAACACCAGCGCCCTGCTAGCTTCGCCAGCCACCGCCACCGATGCGGACTTCGGCCGCATTGAGAGCATCGTCGCGCACGAGTACTTCCACAACTGGACCGGCAACCGCGTGACCTGCCGCGACTGGTTCCAGCTTTCGCTGAAGGAAGGCCTGACCGTGTTCCGCGATCAGGAGTTCTCGATGGACATGGCCGGGAGCCCCAGCGCTCGCGCGGTCTGCCGCATCCAGGATGTGCGCGGCCTGCGCGCCATGCAGTTCCCCGAAGACGGCGGCGCAATGGCGCACCCGGTGCGCCCGGACAGCTATGTCGAGATCAACAACTTCTACACCGCCACCGTCTACGACAAGGGCTCGGAAGTGGTGCGCATGTACCAGACTCTGGTCGGCCGCGCCGGCTTCGAGAAGGGCATGGCGCTGTACTTCGAGCGCCATGACGGCCAGGCCGTGACCTGCGACGACTTCGCGCAGGCCATTGCCGATGCCAACCCGGGCTCCGAGCTGAGCAGCCGCCTTGATGCTTTCAAGCGCTGGTACTCGCAAGCCGGCACGCCGCGCGTGCAGGCCCGCGGCCAGTACGACGCCGCCGCCCAGACCTACACGCTGAGCCTGCAGCAGAGCAACCCGCCCTCGCCGGGCCAGGACACCAAGCTGCCGCAGGTGATCCCGGTGGCGCTGGGCCTGCTGTCGCGCGAGGGTCAGACCTTGCCGCTGCAACTGCAGGGCGAAGCTGCGGCTGTCGGCACCGAGCGCGTGCTGGTGCTGGATGCCGCCGAGCAAAGCTTCGTCTTCACCGGCGTGGCCAGCGAGCCTGTGCCTTCGCTGCTGCGCGGCTTCTCGGCCCCGGTGCTGCTGGACGACGGCCTCGCCGACGCCGACCTGCTGGTGCTGCTCAAGCATGACAGCGACGCCTTCAACCGCTGGGAAGCCGGCCAGCGCCTAGGCCTGAATCGCCTGCTGGCGGCCGTGCGCAGCGGCCAACCGCTGCTGCTGGACGAGGCCTATATCGACGCCATGCGCGCCGTGCTCCGCCACCCGGCGCTGGACTCGGCCTTCAAGGCACTGGCGCTGACGCTGCCGGACGAAGCCTACATCGCCGAGCAGCTCGACCAGGTCGACCCGCAGGCCATCCACGCGGCGGTCGAAGCCGCCCAGCAGCAGCTGGCCAAAGCCCTGCGTGACGACTGGGAAGCCGCCTTCGATGCCAACCAGATCCAGGGCGGCTACACGCCCGATCCGGTCTCGTCGGGTAAGCGCGCGCTGGCCAATCTGGCGCTGGCGATGCTGGTGCTGGACGCGACGCGGCGTGGCGACACGGTCTGGCCCGGCCGCGCTTTCCAGCGCTTCAAGGATGCCGGCGACATGACGGTGCGCCTGGGCGCGCTGTCGGCCCTGGTTGGCGCCCATGCCGAGCTGGCGCAGCCCGCGCTGGACCGCTTCCATGCGCTGTTCAAGGGCGACGCGCTGGTGACCGACAAATGGTTCGCGCTGCAGGCGCGCGCGCCCGAGCAGGATGGCAAGACCTTTGCCCGCGTCAAGCAACTGCTGCAGCACCCGGACTTCACGCTGAAGAACCCGAACCGTGCGCGCAGCCTCGTGTCCTCGCTGTGCCTGTTCAACCCGGCCGCCTTCCACCGCAAGGACGCGGCAGGCTATGTGTTCTGGGCCGAGCAGGTGCTGGCGCTGGATGCGATC
>NZ_JBILQK010000097.1:0-11500 GCF_044373315.1 Roseateles sp.
CACCAAGCGTGCCAGGGCATCGGCCGGCCTTTGCAGGCGCTCGCGCATCTTGAGCCAGTACAGCAGTAGCGCTGCCAGCGCCGCGCCGCTGGCGGCCACACCCGCCAGGCGGAACCAGCCGCTGGGCTCATCGCTGGCCAGGTTCAGCAGCTGCCAGCCGGCCAGGCCGCAGCCCGCACCCAGCGCCAACACGATCAGCCATTGCAAGGACGCACTCGAGCGCGCCAGCGGCCGCTTGGCCGCGCACAGCAGCAACAGCCACAGCAGCACGCCGGTCAGCGTCACCACCGTGCCGCTGGCCATGCCCAGCGCCCATTGCATCGGGCTGCGCACCGCCAGCGCCACGCCCAGCGCCAGCAACAGCTGCACGCCCAGCACCGCACGCAGCACCAGGCCGACATGGCAGACATCGAAGACACGCGAGGGATCAAACAGCGGTGCGCCCTCGTCCTCCAGTTCCATCATCGGCGGTGCCAGGCCCAGCAGGCTGCTGAGATTGCTGCTGTCGGCCCAGTCATGGTTCACGCCATGACCGGCATCCTGCCTCGACTGCCCCCCGCGTCTGCCCGTCATGCTGTACTTGCCCCCCGATAGAATCCGCCATCCCGATTGTGATGATTGTCATCCCGGACCGGCCCCGTCTCCATGCGGGCCTGCCCGCCCTCACCGCGGCGCCCGCGCGCCCATGCCACCATGTCCTCCAGCAGCAAGCCCGCCGACAACCAACTCGCCAACAAAGCCCAAGCCTGGTCCGCGCTCTTTTCTGAGCCGATGAGCGAGCTGGTCAAGCGCTACACCTCCAGCGTGTTCTTCGACAAGCGCCTGTGGGCCGCCGACATCCAGGGCAGCCTGGCGCATGCCGAGATGCTGACCGCCCAGGGAATCCTGAGCAGCGAGGACCATGCGGCCATCCAGCGCGGCATGGCGCAGATCAAGGGCGAGATTGAGGCCGGCCAGTTCGAGTGGAAGCTCGATCTGGAAGACGTGCACCTGAACATTGAGGCACGCCTGACCGAGCTGGTCGGCATTCCGGCCAAGCGCCTGCACACCGGCCGCAGCCGCAATGACCAGGTCGCCACCGATGTGCGCTTGTGGCTGCGCAGCGAGATCGACGAGATCAGCGCCCTGCTGTCGGCCCTGCAGCTGGCCCTGGTCGAGGTGGCCGAGAAGAACGCCGAGGTCATCCTGCCCGGCTTCACGCATCTGCAGGTGGCGCAGCCGGTGAGCTTCGGCCATCACCTGCTGGCCTATGTGGAAATGTTCTCGCGCGATGCCGAGCGCCTGGCCGACGCGCGTCGCCGCGTCAACCGTCTGCCGCTGGGTGCGGCCGCGCTGGCCGGCACCAGCTACCCGCTGGACCGCGAGCGCGTCGCCCGCAGCCTGGGCATGGAAGGCGTGTGCCAGAACAGCCTGGACGCCGTCTCCGACCGAGACTTTGCAATCGAGTTCACCGCCGCGGCCTCGCTGGTGATGGTGCACATCTCGCGCCTGTCGGAAGAGCTGATCCTGTGGATGAGCCAGAGCTTCGGTTTCATCGACCTGGCGGACCGCTTCTGCACCGGCTCATCGATCATGCCGCAGAAGAAGAACCCCGACGTGCCCGAGCTGGCGCGCGGCAAGACCGGCCGCGTGGTCGGTCATCTGATGGGCCTGATCACGCTGATGAAGGGCCAGCCGCTGGCCTACAACAAGGACAACCAGGAGGACAAGGAGCCCTTGTTCGACACCGTGGACACGCTGAAGGACACGCTGCGCATCTTTGCCGAGATGAGCGGCGGCATCACCGTCAAGCCCGAGGCGATGGAGCGCGCTGCGCTGAAGGGTTATGCCACCGCCACCGACCTGGCCGACTACCTGGTCAAGAAGGGCCTGGCCTTCCGCGACGCGCACGAGATCGTGGCCCACGCGGTGAAGACCGCCATCGGCACCGGCGTGGACCTGAGCCAGCTGCCGCTGGCCGAGCTGCAGAAGTTCGACGCCCGCATCGGCGAGGACGTTTTCGAGGTGCTCTCGCTGCGCGGTTCGCTGAACGCCCGCAACATCCTCGGCGGTACCGCGCCGGCCCAGGTGCGCGCCCAGGTGGCGCGCCACCGCGCTCGGCTGGCCTGACACCTTCGGGCCAGCCCGTGCGCAGCCAGAAGGGGTGAGCCATGTTCAAAGCGCGTCTTGGACTGTGGCTTGGCGTGCTGGTTGCGGTGATCGCGACGCAGTTCGCTGTCGTGGTCTGGCTGGTCAACCAGTCTGAGCTGGATCGATCACGCAGCCTGCGCGCCAAGGACGCCCTGGTCCAGTACCTGGATCTTTCATCCAACAAGCAAAGGCTGAAGGTCTGGTTCGCGCAATACCTTCTGACCGACTCGGCGCCGGTCGCTCAGCGTGACCTGTACCTTCAGCGCATGCAGGCCAGCCTGGTCGAGCTGGAGCGGCTGCACGCGATGGAAGCGGCCGACCCCAGCGACCGGGCGATCGAGACGGTTTCGCGCCAGACCCTGGTGGCCTTGCAGACCAATTTCGAAGCCCTGCGCGCCCAGATCCTGCAGGCGCAGCCGCATGCCGCCCACCTCACCACCGCTCAGACCGAACGGGCCGCCGTCTGGGACGAGATGCTGGGGGTCTTCGACATCTCGCAGGGGCAGGACATGCGGACCTTGATTGCCGAGGCGATCCAGGTGCAGATGGCGCACAGCCGCGAAACCGAGGCCGCGGCCCAGACCGCGCTCGGGCGTTCCCGGCATCTGGCCCTTTTCAGCATCCTGTCGACGATTCTGCTGTCGGTCGGCTTTGTGGCCTATTTCGCCTTGGACATACGCCGTCGCATGGCACCCCTGCTGGACGGCACCCAGGCCCTGCAGTCAGGCCGTATGGATCACCGCATCGCGGTTCACGGCCGTGATGAGTTCGATCGCTTGAGCCTGAGCTTCAACCGCATGGCCGAGGAGATCCAGCTGCATCGCGCCAACGAAGCCAGCCAGCGCCAGCGCCTGGAAGATGCGGTGGCACAGCGCACGCAGGATCTGCATGCCGCCAACCAGCAGTTGCTGAACATCGATCGCTCCCGCCGCCAGTTCTTTGCCAACATCAGCCACGAGCTGCGCACGCCCACCACCGCCATCCTCGGCGAAGCGGAGGTCAGCCTGCGGCGCAGCGGCCATCCCGAGCCCGTCTACCGCGAAGCGCTCGAGCGTGTGGCCGTCATCGCGCGTCAGCTCGGTGCGCGCATTTCCGAACTCATGGCGGTCGCCCGCCAGGGAGAAGCCAGCCAGCGGACGGACCGTCAGCCCATCCGCCTGCAGGACTTGCTGAGCCAAGCGCTGGAGCAGCAACGCGGCGCCGCGGCACAAGCCGGGCATCAGCTGGTGTTGAAACCGACTAGCGACGTGCCCAGCGAGTTGCTGCTGCACGGCGACCCCGAGAAGCTCGGCCAGGCCGTGACCATCCTGCTGGACAACGCCATCCGCTACACACCTGGCCCGGGTCAGATCTGGCTGAGTGCCCGACTTGACGATGGCGCCCCGCAAACTTTGAGCTTGAGCGTGGAGGACACCGGTATCGGGATGTCCTCGGAGGAGCTCGGCAAGGCCACCGAGCGCTACTGGCGAGCAGACGCCGCGCGCGGCATGCGGCCAGAGGGCATGGGGCTGGGGCTGGCCATTGCCAAGGACATTGCGATCGCACACGGCGGTCAACTTCGCCTGACCAGGCGCGCAGAGGGCGGCCTGGTCGTGCAGCTCAGCCTGCCATTGGGCGGACCCGGAGACTGAGCCCATGCCCCATCTGCTCGTTGTAGAAGACGACCGAAGAGTCTCGGATTTCCTCAGCCGCGGCCTGCGCGCCGAGGGCTACCAGATCACGGTGGTCGAGCGCGGTGACCTCGTGCAGAAGTCGGTCGAGCAGGTCGAGCCCGACCTGATCCTGCTCGATGTGATGCTGCCCGGCATCAACGGTGTGGAGGCATGCCAGCGCTTGCGCGCCGCCCGATTGCGCACTCCGGTGCTGATGCTCACAGCCATGGACGCGCTCGAAGACAAGGTCGCAGGCCTGCGCTGCGGCGCTGATGACTACCTGACCAAGCCATTTGCATTCGATGAACTGCTGGCCCGCATCGAAGCCTTGCTGCGGAGGGCCGAGGCGCATCTGGAGGAGGCCGGCAAAGGACGTGTGCGCCAGGTCTGCCTGGCTGACCTGGTGCTGGACCTGGAACGGATGCAGGTGCGCCGCGGCGACCGTTTGGTGCCAATGACGGCGCGCGAACTCGCCCTGCTGGAACTGCTGATGCGCCACCCAGGCCGGGTGTTCAGCCGCGAACGCATCCTCAACACCGTCTGGGGCTATAGCGAGGATCCGCTGACCAATGTGGTGGACGTCTACATCCGGCGCCTGCGCGCCAAGTTGGACGAAGGCCGCGAGCAGCCCCTCATCCTGACCGTCCGCGGACTGGGCTACAAGATCGACGGCGAGCCCGGCTGACCGGGATCGCCGGGCTCAGCGTCGCGGACGCTCAAAGACGACCAAAGGCCGCTCAGTTTGCGGTGTAGGGCAAGGAGGAGTGATGCAGCACGATTCGCACGGTGCCGCTGTCGTCCTTCTTGAAGGTCCAGGTCTTGTCAACCGTGGTGACCTTGCCCTTGGCATCGGTGATCATGACCTTGCCCATCGTGCTGGCGACGTCGCCGTTGATATGCACGGCAGCGTTCACGATGTCCACCTTCTTCCAACCCTTGAGCGCGAAGCCGCTGTCTTTCGGGAAGTTCGAGTCGCCGCCGACGAAATAGGCCAGAGCGCCTTCCTTGGTGGTGCGGAAGGTCTGCGGCGCCACGGTCAGCGTGGGCTTGAACAGCACCGGTCCCAGGTTGTAGCCGTAGGCCGCATCGAGCACGGCATTCGCGGTCGACTTGGCCTTGGCCAGGCCCCCGCTCTGGAAGTCATCGCTGATCTTCACCAGCGCATCGCCCCAGGCCTTCTGGGCCGCACTGACTTCGGCCAGGGTGATGTTGCTGTTGTAGACGCGCGGCTCGCCGCTCTGGGCCTGTGCCAGGCCAGGCACAAGGGCGGCGAAGGAAGCAGCAAGGAAAAGACCTTTGGCAACGGCGTTCTTGATCATGATGATGATGGGTCAGCTGGCTTGGCGCAGGTGGCGCCTGTGAATGAATCCGCGACAGCACATGCCGCCGCGTCGGGGCTGTGGCAGCGCAGCCCGAAGGCTCTTGCTCTGCACAGGCTCCATTGAAGCAAGCGCACTTGAGCCTCCCATGAACTGAAGATGAACGGCGCCTCCGAAGCAGATGAACGCCAGATGAAGCCGGCGCCGCAGCGCCGCCTGGGGCCGGGTGCCCGATCCTTGATTCCGCGCAGGGAAGCGCCGCAGCGCTGGCGCCGCCTGCAAGGAATTGCGCTACCCTCCCGCCCCATGAGCAATGTCACTCTTGAATGGACCGACGCGCTGTCTCTGAAGCAGCCGCAGATCGACGACACCCACCACCAGATGGTGGACCTGATCAAGGAACTGGCCGCGGTGCTGTCTACCGACGCCGACCCCTTGCCCGCCTTCCAGCGCCTGCTGGAGCACACCATCGAGCACTTCGGCATGGAAGAGCGCTGGATGGCGGCCACCGGCTTCGAGCCGGACAACTGCCACAGCAGCCAGCACAAGATGGTGCTGAACGTGATGCACGAGGTGGTGCGCCACGCCACCGAACTCAAGGACCTGGAGCCGATGCACATCATCGTCGGCGAGCTGTCGCAGTGGCTGCCGGCACATGCCGAGATGATGGATGCGGCCCTGGTCTTCCATATGGGCCAGGTCGGCTACGACCCTGCGACCGGCACGATCGAGAAGCCGCGGGCCACCGAGGCCTCGGGCATCAGCTCCTGCGGCAGCCAGGGCTGCAACTGAGGCCGCTCAGACCAGATCGAGCGGCAGCGCGGTGCTGCTCTTGATCTGCTCCATCGAGAAGGCCGAGGACACGCCGCGGAAGTCCGAGACGGCGATCAGCTTCTTGTAGAACTGGTCATAGCCCTCGATGCTGGTGGTCACCACCTTGAGCAGGTAGTCCACATCGCCGCTCATGCGGTGGAACTCCTGCACCTCGGGCATGTCGGCGATCAGCGCGGCAAAGCGCTTGAGCGAGGCCTCGTCATGCTGGCTGATGCGCAGGCTGACGAACACCGTCACCGGCAAGCCGACCTTCTTGCGGTCGACCAGGGCCACCCGCCCGGTCAGCAGACCCTCGTCCTCCATGCGTTTGATGCGCTTCCAGCAGGGCGTGCTGGACAGCCCTACCCGCTCGCCCAGCTGCGCCACCGACTGCGCGGCGTCGCGCTGCAGTTCTTCCAGAATCAGCCTGTCGATACGATCCAGCATCGAATCTCCCCATTCGTAGAATTAATTTCTCCATGAATTCTATTTCAGGGAATTATTGGAACGAATTTCCTTCAGCCAGTGGATAGACTTCCTCGACTTTTCCGCCCCGAGGATAGCCACCGTGACTGCGCCCCTGTACCTGGACTCCAACGCCACCACCCGCTGCTGCGACGCAGCCCGCGATGCGGCGCTGCAGGCGATGGAGGCAAGCTTCGGCAACCCCAGCAGCAGCCACAGCGAAGGCCTGCGCGCGCGGCAGCTGCTGGACCGGTCCCGCAGCGCCGCGCAGCGGGCACTCGGTGCGGGTGACGGCCGCTGCATCTTCACCAGCGGCGCCACCGAGGCCATCCACATGGCCGTGTTCAGCGCCCTCACCGAGCTGCGCCGACGCCGCGAGGCGGGCGAGCCGGTGGCGCCCTGGCTGCTGGTCGGCGCCACCGAGCACAAGGCCGTATTGCAGGCGGTCGAGCACTGGAACCACACCCTGCAGCTGGGGCTGCAACTGCGCATCCTGCCGGTGGACGCCAGCGGCCGGCATGACCTGGGCCTGCTGCAAAAGTGGCTGCCGCAGACCGCCCTGCTCTGCACCATGGCAGCCAATAACGAAACCGGCGTCATCAGCGATCTGGCCGGCATCGAGGCCCTGCTGCACGGCAGCCCCGCGCTGTGGTTGGTGGACAGCGTGCAGGCCTTGGGCAAGTTACCGCTGGCCTTGAGAGAGACGCGCATTGACTACGCCAGCTTCTCCGGCCACAAGCTATATGCACCCAAGGGCGTGGGCCTGCTCTATGTGCGCGCCGGCAGCCCCTTCACGCCGCTGATCGTCGGCGGCGGCCAGGAAGCCGGCCAGCGCTCCGGCACCGAGAACCTGCCCGGCATCGCCGGTTTCGGCGCGGTGTTTGAAGGCTTGGAGCTCGGCACGCTGTTCGCGGACGCCGCCACGCTCGACGCCCACCGCAAGTCGCTGGTGCAGGCACTGCACGACGCCTTCCCCGGCCTGGTATTCAATGCGCCGCCGGAACACTGCCTGCCGACCACGCTGAACTTCGCCGTGCCCGGCGCCAGCAGCAAGCAGCTGATGAATCTGTTCGATGCTGCAGGCATCCAGGTCAGCGCCGGCAGCGCCTGCTCGGCCGGCAAGGCGGCCGGCAGCCCGGTGCTGGATGCGATGGGCAGGCCCGACTGGGCCAGTCGCGGCGCGATCCGCCTGTCCTTCGGTCCGCTGGACAGCCGCACCTTCATCGCCGCGGCCTGCGCGGCGCTGCGGCGCTGCGGCGCGGTCTGGGCACGTCGTCAGGCCGACAGCGCCGAAGCCAGTCACGCAGGCACGCTGCTGACGCCCTCGCTGGACATGCAGCCAGCCATTGACCTACATTGGCATGAGCTGGGCGGCTATCTGCGCCGCCAGCCCGATGCACTGCTGATCGATGTGCGCGAGGCCTATGAACAGGAAGCGGGTGAAGAACTGAGCTCGCCTGCCGGCCCAGCCTTGAGCGTTCCGCTGTCAGGGTTTGTGCAGTTCTGCGCCAGCCGGCCTGAGTTGCTGCGCCAACCGGTGCTGCTGCTGTGCCGCAGCGGCAATCGCAGCCGCGAGGCCGCACTGCACCTGCTGGCCCTGGGCCACCGCGATGTGCGCCAACTGGCCGGCGGCCTGGCGCTGCGCCCGGTCAGCGCTGTGGCCTGAGGCTGCGCTTCAAGCCTCGCGCAGGCAGTCGACGATCTTCAGCCTCGCGGCCCGCCAGGCCGGAATGAAGCCGCCGACAAAGCCCATGAACAAGGCAAACAGCAGCGTCTTCCAGACGATGGCCGGCGTCAGCTTGAACTGAAACGCCAGCTCGGCAAAGGTCTGGAAATTGGTGGTGCTGATGTTGACCGTCTGCATCAGCGCCGCAGCACCCAGGCCGATGACACCGCCCACCAGCGACAGCAGCATCGACTCGCCCAAGAAGGCCAGCAGAACCGCGCCACGCCTGAAGCCCAGTGCACGCAAGGTACCGATCTCGCCGATGCGCTGGGCCACGGCGGCGAACATGGTGATCATCGCGCCAACGATGGCGCCGATCGAGAAGATCACCGACAGCGAGGTGCCCAGGATGCTGATGAAGGTGGCCAGCGCCTCGCTCTGCTCGGCATAGAAGCGCACCTCGGGCTTGGCCTCCAGCTGCAGGCGCGGGTCGGCCTCGATGGCCGCCTTCAGCGCCTCGAACTGCGAGGTGTCCTGCAGCCGGAACACCACGCTGGAGAAGGCATCGCGGCGGAAGGCTTGCAGCATCTGCTCGGCATCGCCCCAGATCTCTGAATCGAAGCCGCTGCCGCCAGCATCGAACACACCCACCACGGTCCAGTCGCGGCCGGCGAAGCGCAGCGTCTCGCCTAGAGCGGCGCCCTGGAAACCCTGTGCCACCGAGCGCCCTGTGACGATCTCGGAACTGCCGGCGCGGAACATGCGCCCTTCCAGCATCCGCACCCCGGGCCGGAGCTGCAGGCCCAGCTCGGAGGTGCCGCGCACCGTCACATTGCTGGGCTTGCCGCTGCCGCGCTTGGGCAGGTTATTCAGCACCACCGGCTCCTTGCTCACCAGTGGTCGGCCCTGGCCATCGGTTGCGATGCCCGGCAGGCTCTCGACGATGGCGGCCTGACTGCGCGCGATGCCGCTGTTGATCTCGGCGCCGGCGCCCTTGCGCAGCACGATCACGTTGTCGGGCTGCCCCGTGGCCACCAGCGTGTTGCGGATGCCCTCGCTCATCATCAGCACGGTGGCAAACACATAGATCACCAGCGCCATTCCGCCGGCCGTCAGCAGCGTGGTGACGCGGCGCACCCAGAGGTTGCGGGCGATGTAGCTCAGCGGGATGGCTTTCATCTCAAGACCTCATGCCGTCATGCCACATGGCGCAGGCCCTGCACGATGTCGATGCGGCTCATCTTCCAGGCCGGCCAGGCGGCGGCCACCGTGCCGACGATCAGCGCCGCCAGCAGCTGCAGCGCCATCGTCAGGTTCGAGACCTGAAATGTCGGGAACAACGTGCCCGCCGCATTCGCAAACGCCGCCGCCATCGGCAGCGTCAGCGCCACGCCCAGCAGGCCGCCGGCCAGCGCAATGGTCAGGCTCTCGCCGAACAGCAGCTTGACGACGAAGGCCGGCGGAAAGCCCAGTGCCTTCAGCGTCGCATATTCGGCCAGGCGCTCGCGCGCCGTCATCGTCATGGTGTTGGCCATCACTGCCATGATGATCAGCACGATGATGTAGCTGACCGCCTGCACCGCCACCAGGATGGCCTCGCTCATCGAAACGAAGCTAAGCTGAAAAGCGCTCTCGGTCTCGGTTAGCGTCTCGGCAAGCGAGTTCTTGAACTGAGCGTCCACCCGCTGTGAGACCTGGGCCGCGTTCTGCGGATCGTCGATGCCGACGACGTAGACGCCGACGAAGTCCGCCCGGTTGCCATAGCGCTTGCGCAGGCTCTCGTTGAGCAGCCCCCAATGAAACAGCAGCTGGTTCTCATCGGTCTTGGCCTCGGCGCCGTCCCAGATGCCGCGCAGCGTGAAGGTCCAGGTGCCGGGGTAGATGGTGCCGCGCAGCGGAATCTGGTCGCCGATCTTCCAGCCGAACTTGTCGGCCAGCTTGCGTCCGACGATGGCGCCCTGGCGGTCGCGGATGAAGGCCAGGCGCTCGGCGTCACTGAGCCGGTACTCGGGATAGAGCGCCAGATAGCTGGCCGGTTCCACCGCGAACTGCGGGAAGAAGTTGCGCTCGGTGATGTAAATGCCGCCGAACCAGTTGGCCCAGGACACGCTGCTGACGCCCTCCACCGCCTTGAGCCGCTGCGCATAGGACAGCGGCAGCGGGAAGGTCAGCGAGATCGCGCTGCGCGACACGAGCCGAGTGCTGCTGCTGGCCTCGACGCCGGCATACCAGGCATCGACGATGGTGCGCAGCAGGCCGAAAGCCGACAGCGCCACCACCAGGCCCACCATCGTGAGCAGGGTGCGCAGCTTGTGCCGGAAGGCGTTCTTCAGCAGCAGCTTGAGCAGAAATGGCATGGTGATGCTCGACGCTATCGAACTCAGTGGCTGCCCGCCATCGCCTCATCCGGCACCAGTACGCCCTTTTCCAGATGGATCAGGCGCCGCGCCCGCGCTGCGGCCTTGGGGTCGTGCGTGACCATCACGATGGTCTTGCCGAGCTTGCGATTCAGGTCTTCCAGCAGGTCCAGCACCTCCTGGCCGGTGACGCGGTCCAGGTCACCGGTGGGCTCATCCGCCACGATCAGACTGGGGTCGCTCACAAGGGCACGCGCAATCGCCACCCGCTGCTGCTGGCCGCCGGACAGCTCGTTGGGATAGTGGTCCATGCGGTCCTCCAGCCGCACCATCGCCAGAGCCGCCTCGGCATGCTCGCGGCGCTGGCGAGCCGACAGGCCTGTCAGCAGCAGCGGCAGCTCGACGTTTTCCAACGCGGTCAGCACCGGCATCAGGTTGTAGAACTGAAAGATGAAACCCACATGCGTGGCGCGCCAGTCGGCCAGCGCGCCCTCGCCCAGCGTGGCGATGTCCACACCACCGATCACGATGCGACCGCTGCTGGGCTGGTCGATGCCGGCGATCAGGTTCAGCAGCGTGCTCTTGCCCGAGCCGCTGGGGCCCATCAGCGCAACGAACTCGCCGGCCTGCACGTCCAGCGTCACGTCCAGCAGTACCGGGATGTCCTGCTGCCCCCGGCGGTAGGCCTTGGACAGCGACTCGATGCGGATCAGCGGCGGGCTGTTGTCTGCGCTCATGGCTTGGCCGACACCGTCACGCGCGCACCGCCAGCCAGCTTCGGCGCAGGCTCCAGCACCACGCGGTCACCGGACTTCAGGCCCGCGGCCGAGACCTCCAGCAGATCGCCGAGCGTGCGGCCCTTCTTCACGTCCAGCGCCTCCAAGACATCGGCATCGCCCTCCCGCTTGACGCGCAGCAGCCAGGTCTTGCCGTCCTTCTCCTGCAGCGCCTTGGGGTTGACGGCCAGCACCGCCTGCAACTCATCGGCCGCGGGTTTCTTGGACAGGAAAACCACCTTGGCGCTCATCTCCGGCAGGATGCGCGCGTCCAACTGATCGAAGCGCACCTTGGTCATCACCGTGGCCTTGGCGCGGTCGA
>NZ_JBILQK010000098.1:0-11454 GCF_044373315.1 Roseateles sp.
CGAACGTGCCCTCGTCGAACAGCAGCTCCATGCGCTCGCGCGCGGTCAGTTTGCCCTTGGCATGCTGGGCGGCAATGCGCTTTTCGCCGCCGCCCAGGCGCGCCAGCGCGCGCTTGTCTTCAAGCATTTTCTGAATGTCTTGCATGGTGGTCTCCAAAGAACTTGGCCAGCAGCTCGCGGGCTGCGGTCGAGGGTGCAAGCCTGCCGGCCAGCACTCGCTCGGTGGTATCAGGCAGAAGCGCGCGCACGGCGCCCGCTTCGGAAAACTCGTGTTTCAACCCGGCCTGGATCCGCTCCCACATCCAGGCCAGCGATTGCTGCTGGCGCTTGGCGGCGAAGCGGCCATTGGCCTGCTGAGTCTTCTTGAACTGCGTCACCTGCGCCCAGAAGCGATCCAGGCCTTCGGACTTCAGCGCAGAGAGCTGCATCACCTGCGGATGCCAGATGCTCTGATCATGATGGGCGTGATCCGGATGCCCGTGCAGGCCATACAAACGCAGGCTGGAAGCGATCTGCGCCTGCGCACGCGTGGCGGCTGCGGCGTCGAGGTCCGCCTTGTTGATCACCACCAGGTCGGCCAGCTCCATCACGCCCTTCTTGATTGCCTGCAGATCGTCGCCGGCATTGGGCAGCTGCAGCAGCACGTACATGTCGGTCATGCCCGCCACCGCGGTCTCGCTCTGGCCCACGCCGACGGTCTCGACGATGACGATGTCGTAGCCGGCCGCCTCGCAGACCAACATGGCCTCGCGCGTCTTCTCGGCCACGCCGCCAAGCGTCCCGCTGCTCGGGCTGGGACGGATGTAGGCGCGCTCGTCCATCGACAAGTGCTCCATGCGCGTCTTGTCGCCGAGGATGGACCCGCCGGACACACTGGACGAGGGATCAACCGCCAGCACCGCGACACGGTGCCCCTGCCCGATCAAGGCCAGGCCCAGCACCTCGATGAAGGTGCTCTTGCCCACGCCCGGCACACCGGAAATGCCCAGACGCAAGGATCGGCCAGCATGCGGCAGCAACTCGGTGAGCAGCGCATCGCCCTGCGCGCGGTGGTCGGCGCGGGTGGACTCCAGCAGTGTGATTGCCTTGGCCATGGCACGGCGCTGGCGCGGCCCAGGGCCGGACAGAATAGCCTGCACGAGTTCGGGCCAGGCGAGGCTGCTCATGCCTGCGCCTCCACGGCCTTGGGCGACCAGCGGTACTCGATATCGAATTCCTGCTCTTCGACCACGGCAAAGCCGTGGCGCAGGTAGAAGCGGTTGGCGTCGCTCTGCCGCAGCGCCGCCAGGGTCAGCTCTTGCCCGGCCGCGCGCGCCTGCGCCTTGGCCTGGTCCAGCGCCCAGGCACCGGCGCCACGGTTCTGGCAGCCGGGGCGGATGTAGAGGTGCTCGACGCGCAGCGCGCCGTCATGGGCCGCCGGGCGCAGCGTCAAAAAGCCGATGCGCTCGCCATCCAGCACGATGTGACGCATCTGCTCGGGTGCGAAGCCGGCGCGCAGGCGCTCGCGTGCACGCAGCGGGTCGAAACGGCCGAGCCGCTCCAGGCTCTCACGCAGCGCGGCGATGCGCAGCGCCAGCATGGGCTCAAAGTCGTCTGCCGCCACCGGCTCGAAGCTGAAGGACATGAAGCGATCCCGTTGTCGCCGTTCAGGAGGCCGCGCCAAATGCCTTGCGGATCTGCTCCAGCACATCTTTGGCGCTGGCCGGAATCGGTGTACCGGGGCCATAGATGCCCTTGACGCCGGCCTCATAGAGCATCTCGTAGTCCTGCGCCGGAATCACGCCGCCGACGAACACGATGATGTCGTCGGCGCCCTGCTTCTTGAGCTCGGCAATGATGGCCGGCACCAGCGTCTTGTGGCCTGCTGCGAGCGTGGAGACGCCGACCGCATGCACATCGTTCTCGATCGCCTGGCGCGCGCACTCTTCGGGAGTCTGGAACAGCGGGCCCATGTCCACGTCGAAGCCCAGGTCGGCGTAGGCGGTGGCCACCACCTTGGCGCCACGGTCGTGGCCGTCTTGGCCCAGCTTCGCGATCATCACGCGCGGGCGGCGGCCTTGTTCGTCAGCGAAGTCCTTGATCTCATCCTGCAGCTTGGCCCAGCCCTCGGCAGAATCGTAAGCAGCGGCATACACACCGGTCACCTTTTGCGTATCGGCACGGTGGCGGCCGTAGACGGCTTCCAGCGCGTCGGAGATTTCGCCCACCGTGGCGCGCAGGCGCACGGCCTTGATGCTTAGGTCGAGCAGATTGCCTTGGCCAGTCTTGGCGGCCTCGGTCAGAGCGGCCAGCGCGGCTTGCACCGCTGCATCGTCACGCTTGCCCTTGATGGCCTTGAGCCGCTCGATCTGGCTGTCGCGCACACGCACGTTGTCCACATCCAGGATCTCGATTGGGTCCTGCTTGGCCAGCTTGTACTTGTTGACGCCGACGATCACGTCCTTGCCCGAGTCGATACGCGCCTGTTTCTCGGCCGCGCTGGCCTCGATCTTCAGCTTGGCCCAGCCGCTGTCCACCGCCTTGGTCATCCCGCCCATCGCATCGACTTCCTCGATGATGGCCCAGGCCTTGTCGGCCATGTCCTGGGTCAGCGACTCCATCAGGTAGCTGCCGGCCCAGGGGTCGATGACGTTGGTGATATGAGTCTCTTCCTGAATGATCAACTGGGTGTTGCGCGCGATGCGGGCGCTGAACTCGGTGGGCAGCGCAATCGCCTCGTCCAGCGAGTTGGTGTGCAAGCTCTGCGTGCCGCCGAACACCGCGGCCATGGCCTCGATGGTGGTGCGCACGACATTGTTGTAGGGGTCCTGCTCGGTCAGGCTCCAGCCCGAGGTCTGGCTGTGCGTGCGCAGCATCAGGCTCTTGGGGTTCTTGGCGTCGAAGCCCTTCATGATCCGGCACCACAGCAGACGCGCGGCGCGCATCTTGGCGATCTCCAGATAGAAGTTCATGCCCACGGCCCAGAAGAAGGACAGGCGGCCGGCGAAGTCGTCGACGTCCATGCCCTTGGCTGTTGCCGTCTTCACATATTCCTTGCCGTCGGCCAGCGTGAAGGCCAGCTCCAGCGCCTGGTTGGCGCCCGCTTCCTGCATGTGGTACCCCGAGATCGAGATCGAGTTGAACTTGGGCATGTTCGATGCCGTGTACTCGATGATGTCCCCGATGATCTTCATCGACGGCTCGGGCGGATAGATGTAGGTGTTGCGGACCATGAACTCCTTGAGGATGTCGTTCTGGATGGTTCCGCTCAATTTGTCCTGCGCGACGCCCTGCTCTTCGGCCGCCACCACATAGCCGGCCAGCACCGGCAGCACGGCGCCGTTCATGGTCATCGAGACCGAGACCTTGTCCAGCGGGATGCCGTCGAACAGGATCTTCATGTCCTCCACCGAGTCGATCGCCACCCCGGCCTTGCCGACGTCGCCGGTCACGCGCGGATGGTCGCTGTCATAGCCGCGGTGGGTGGCAAGGTCAAACGCCACCGACACGCCCTGCCCGCCGGCGGCCAGCGCCTTGCGGTAGAAGGCATTCGATTCCTCGGCGGTGGAGAATCCTGCGTACTGGCGGATGGTCCAGGGGCGCACCGCATACATGGTGGCCTGCGGGCCGCGCAGAAAGGGCTCGAAGCCGGGCAAGGTGTCCGCATACGGCAGGCTGGCGGTGTCGGCAGCCGTGTACAGCGGTTTGACCGTCAGGCCTTCGGGCGTCACCCAGTTCAGCGCCGACACGTCGCCGCCTGGGGCGGACTTCGCGGCGGCCTTGTGCCACTGCTCCAGCGTGGCGGCGGCGAACTCGTTGGACTTGGCTTTGGAACTCTCAGACATGGCAACTCCTGCGGACGCGGCATCATACTGCAGTTGTTATTCATAATTATGAATGCAAACTGACTACAATCCGCGCACACCTCTTTGCGAACCGACTGTTCTCAGCGCCCGACTGCACACCGACGGATGAACGCCAGCACCCTGCCCTCCCTTGCACCCCGCGCGCTCTACCAGGAGGTGGCAGAGCAATTGCGGCAGCGCATCTTCGGACGCCAGTTGGAGCCCGGCGCCTGGATTGACGAACTCAAGCTCTGCGCTGAAATGGGCATCAGCCGCACTCCCTTGCGCGAAGCCTTGAAGGTGCTGGCCGTCGAAGGCCTGGTGACGATGAAGGTGCGCCGCGGCGCCTATGTGACCGAGATGAGCGAGCGCGATGTGCGCGAGGCCTACCAGTTGCTGGCCCTGCTGGAGAGCGATGCCGCCGCGCAGGTGGCCCGAGCGGCCAGCGACGAGGAACTGGCAGAACTGAATGCAGTGCATGCTGATCTGGAACGTCAGGTCGAACAGCGCGACGCCTTCTTTGCCACCAACGAGCGCTTTCACATGCGGTTGCTGGAGATCGAGGGCAATCGCTGGCGCCAGCAGATCGTCACCGACCTGCGCCGCGTGATGAAGCTCAACCGCCACCACTCGCTGTTCAAGCAGGGGCGCCTGGCCGACTCGCTGACCGAGCACCGCGCGCTGATGCAGGCCATGCTCCAGCGTGACGGCGCAAAAGCCGCGCAGCTGATGCGCGAGCATTTCGACAACGGGCTGGCGGCGGCGACGACGGCGCCTTGATCTGCTGTTCCTGGCTGCGGGGGCTGGGTGCTGCAATGCGGCCCGGGCAGCGGCCGGGTTCAGGTTCGGCGCTTGGCCCGGCGGGCCGAGCCGCCGCCTCGCCCCTTACCCAGCACGAAACCGACGATCAGCTCCGCCAGACACTACTCAGCGCCGCGACAGCTTCCGGAATCGGATAGTGGTGGTTGCCGACGAACAGGCTGTTCTTGTCCAGGTATTCGGCATGGCGCAGCGAGCCATGGATCTCATGGTCGAAGTACTGCACCACGGTGTTCTTGGCGAAGTTGCCAGCCACCACCGGCCGGCATTCGAAACCGGCCTCGCTGAGTGCGGCCACCAGTTCGCGCCGGTCACGGCCCACACCCGGCTTGATGGTGAGAGCGAAGCCGAACCAGCTGCTTTCGCCCAGCTCGCGCTGGATCATCAGGCGGGGGTGGTCGGCGAAAGCCGCCTGCAGCGCACGGCCGTTGTCGCGCCGCGCGCTGATCAGGCCGGGCAGGCGCTTGACCTGCTCGATGCCCAAGGCGCCTGACAGCTCCAGCGGCCGCAGGTTGTAGCCCGGCAGCACGAAACGGAAGCTCTCCTCGAAGGCGTCGTCGCTCTTGGTGCCGCAGACATGGTTGTGCTTGGGCAGGTTGCGCGTCCAGCCATGGGCGCGCAGCGACAGCATCACGTGATACAACTCCTCGTCGTCGGTGACGACCATGCCGCCTTCCATCGTCGAGATGTGGTGCGAGAAGAAGCTGCTGAAGCTGCCCACCACGCCGAAGGTGCCGGTCTGCTTGCCGCCGAAGGTGGCGCCCATCGATTCGCAGTTGTCCTCCATCAGCACGATGTCGCGGCCCGCGATCATGTTGCGGATGGCGTCGAAGTCGTTCGGGTTGCCCAGCAGGTTGACGACCATGATGGCGCGCGTGCGCGGTCCGATGGCCGAGGCCAGGGCCTGCAGGTCGTAGTTCAGCGTCTCGGGATCGATGTCGACGAACTTGAGCTTGAGCCCGTACTGGTGCAGCGGGTAGTAGGTGGTGGGCCAGGACACGGCCGGCACGATCACCTCGTCACCACGCTTGAGCAGCAGCTTGTCGTTCTTCGTGTAGCACAGAGCCGCGATCATCAGCAGGTTGGCCGACGAGCCCGAGTTCACCATCACGCAGTGCTTGCTGCCGGTGAAGCGCGCGAAGTCGCGCTCGAAGGCCGCGACCTTTTCACCCATCGTGAAATGGCCGCTGGCGATGACGGCCTGCATGGCCGCGTACTCTTCATCGCCCCAGGACGAAGTGGCGAGCGGAAACTTGTGTGTCATGACGAAGCGACCTTGTCGAGAAAGTAGTCGTAGCAGCGGGCAATGCCGTCCTGCAGGCTGATCCTTGGCGCCCAGCCCCAGGCGGTCTGGCGGCGCGTGTCGACCAGCTTCTGGCGCATGCCCACTGGGCGATTCAGGTCGTGCACGAAATCGCCCTGCCAGCCGACCACGGCGGCGATGGCGGTGTAGTACTCGTTGATCGTGTGATCGTGGCCCAGGCCGATGTTCATCAGCTCCGGCGCACTGTCACCCAGCTCCACATGGCGCAGCACCGCATCAGCCAGATCGGCCGCGTCCATGAACTCGCGCCGCGCCAGGCCGTCGCCCCAGATCTCAACCGTCGACGCGCCAGCCATCTTGGCCTCGTGGATCTTGCGGATCACGGCCGGGATCAGGTGCGAGTGCGCCGGATCGAACTTGTCGTAGCGGCCGTAGAGATTGCAGGGGATCAGCGTCTTGTACTGCAGCTCGGGCTCCTGCCGGCGCAGGTACTGGCACAGGCGGGTGGCGTAGATCTTGGCGATCGCATAGCCCTCGTTGGTGGGCTCCAGCTCACCGCTGAGCACCTGCTCCTCGCGCAGCGGATTCATGCCGTTGCGCGGGTACATGCAGGAGCTGGCCAGATTGATGAACTGTTTCACCCCGGCCCCATGCGCGGCCAGGATGACATTGCGGCCCATGTCCACATTGCGCACCAGAAAGTCCACCGGCTGCGCGATATTGGCCTGGATGCCGCCGACCAGACCGGCCGAATGGATCACCACATCGGGGCGGGTCTCACGCATGAAGGACTGCACCGCATCGAAGCGCTCCAGGTCCAGCTCGGCACGGCGCGGCGCCAGCAGTTCCCAGGCTGCCGCCCCCGGATGCTCGGCGATGTTGCGGCCCACCATGCCGCCACCGCCGGTCAGCAGCACGCGCGGCTTGCGCATCGCCCCGTTCATTCGAGCGTGACCGGCATTTCGTAGCCATGGCGCTTGAGCAGCGCGTGGCGACGGGCCTGGTCCAGATCGCCGGCCACCATCTCGGCCGTCATCTGCTGCACCGTGATCTCGGGCGTCCAGCCCAGCTTGGCCTTGGCCTTGCTCGGGTCGCCCAGCAGGGTCTCGACCTCGGTGGGGCGGAAGTAGCGTGGGTCCACGCGCAGGATCACATCGCCCTCTTTCAGCGCCGGCGCCTTGTCGGCATCGGCAATCGCCGCCACCACCGCGACCTCGTCCACGCCCTGCCCTTCGAAACGCAGCGTCAGGCCAAGTTCGGCGGCACTCATCTGCACGAACTCGCGCACGCTGTGCTGCACGCCGGTGGCGATCACGAAATCATCCGGCTGCTCCTGCTGCAGCATCATCCATTGCATGCGCACATAGTCCTTGGCATGGCCCCAGTCGCGCAGTGCGTCCATATTGCCGACGTACAGACAGTCCTCCAGCCCCTGCGCGATATTGCACAGGCCACGGGTGATCTTGCGCGTCACGAAGGTCTCGCCGCGGCGCGGGCTCTCATGGTTGAACAGGATGCCGTTGCAGGCATAGATGCCGTAGGCCTCGCGGTAGTTCACCGTGATCCAGTAGGCATACATCTTGGCCACGGCATAGGGACTGCGCGGATAGAAGGGCGTGGTCTCGCGTTGCGGCACTTCCTGAACCAGTCCGTAGAGCTCGCTGGTGCTGGCTTGGTAGAAACGTGTCTTCTTCTCCAGCCCGAGGATGCGGATGGCCTCCAGCAAGCGCAGCGTGCCCATGGCATCGACGTCGGCCGTGTATTCAGGCGACTCGAAGCTCACCGCCACATGGCTTTGCGCACCCAGGTTGTAGATCTCGTCGGGCTGCACTTCCTGCACGATGCGGATCAAGTTGCTGGTGTCACTCAGGTCGCCGTAGTGCAGATGGAACTGCGGTGATGGCACATGCGGATCCTGGAAGATGTGGTCGACGCGCGCAGTGTTGAACGAGGAGGCGCGGCGCTTGATGCCATGGACCTCGTAGCCCTTCTCCAGCAGGAACTCGGCCAGATACGAGCCATCCTGGCCGGTCACGCCGGTGATCAGCGCCACCTTCTTCTTCATCGCTTGCTTCATCATCGCTCCATGCAGCCCGACTGATTATCAACACCGCCCTTGAACGGCTGCGCCAGGGCGCAAGCCGGGAAAGCGGGGCGCGATTGAAGCGCCAACCTACTTTGCCAAGGAGCACCTTGTACCAGTCAGCAGAATTGCGGCGCAAATCAAGCGATGATCAATGGCCTGCCTGGCGGGCGCACAAGCCAGAATAACTAACCCATCAAGGGAAAGCCCTGTCCGCACGGGGCGCTTCCCAGATCCAATTCACGGAGCGCCCATGCAGCAGACGCCTGCCCATGACCTGATCAATCCCGAGTTGATGGACTTGATTCCACCGGGAACCCGCCGGCTTGTTGATGTCGGCTGCATGAAAGGCAACCTGGCCCGCGTTCACCGAGAGGCGCATCCCGCCTGCGAGGTGATCGGCATCGACATCGACGCGGACTATGCGCAAGCTGCTGCGCAGTGGTGCACCCGAGCCCTGGCAGCCGACATCGAGACGATGCCGGACGCCGACTTCGAATCGCTGTTCCCCAGTGATTGCTGGGTGTTCGGCGACTGCCTTGAACATTTGCGCGACCCCTGGGCCGTGCTGCGCAAGGTCAGATCACATATTGACGCAGATGGGTGTCTGCTCGCCTGCATCCCGAATGCCCAGCACTGGAGCGTTCAGTGGCGCCTGGCCTCAGGCCTGTTCCGTTACGAGGACCAGGGCCTGCTGGATCGCACGCATGTGCGCTGGTTCACCCGCCAGACCATGTTCGAGCTGTTTGCGGACACCGGCTGGGTGGTCAAGGAAGCGATGGCAAGAACCGTCCACTTCCCTCGGGATGCCCAAGGCCTGGCCGCCGTTCGCACCTTCGCAGGCGCTCTTGGACTGGATCCCGAACAGGCGGCCGCCGATGCCGGCCCGATGCAGTACATCTTCAGGGTGACCCCGACACCGTGAGCAAGCAGGCCTACCCCGAACAGCGGGTGCTGATCGCGTCCGCGACGCGAAAGACACAGGATGAGTTCATGCGCGAGTCAGCGCTGGGCCAGTCCCTGCTGCGGCTCAATGAAGACCGCCGGATCAAGGGTGTCATCGCTTTCGAGAACCGCTTTGGCCTGCCCGCTGTCTACAACACGGCGCTGGCAGCCGCTGCGCCGGATGACATCGTGGTGTTCATCCATGACGACGTCTGGCTCGATGACCACCATTTCTGCGATCACTTGATTCAGGGTCTGGCTCACTTCGACATCGTCGGCGTGGCCGGCAACAGACGGCGCCTGCCCGGACAGCCCTCCTGGCTGTACACAGACATCCGCCAGCCGCGCGAAACCGAGGCCTTTGTTTCCGGCGCAGTCGCCCACGGCGCCAAGGCCTGCGGGGAAATCACCTGGTTCGGCCCCTTGGGCGTCGAATGTGAGTTGCTGGACGGCGTGCTCCTCGCGGCAAAGGCCTCACGACTGCTTGAATCCGGCGTGATGTTCGACACGCGTTTTGATTTCCACTTCTACGACCTGGACTTCTGCCGCAGCGCAAGACAGAAGCATCTGCGCCTGGGCACCTGGCCCATCGCCATCACCCATCAAAGCGACGGCTCCTTTGCTGACCCGCGGTGGCAAGCCGGCCTGCGCACCTATCTGGACAAATGGGGTGAGTGAGCTGAGCTTCCAGCCCGCGCCACCCACTTTCGAGTCTTGAGCCGCGTGTCTCAGCCCATGTCCCGCAGCGTTCACCTCCACCACATCGCCTATTCGGAGGCCACGGCCCGCTCCTGCCCCGCCGGAATGCAGCTGCTGGACAACCTCGCCAACGAACGTCCGGACTGGTGGGAGTACTGGCCCATCCGCCGCTTCCTTCTGGAGCAGCCCTTGGATGACGAGGCCCTCTATGGCTTCCTGTCCCCCAAGTTCCAGACCAAGACCGGGCTGGATGCGCAAGCGGTCCGTCAATTCATCGCCACGCAGGGCAGCGGCGACATTGACGCCTATCTGTTCTCGCCCCAGCCCGATGTGGGCATGCTCTTTGAGAACGTATTCCTGGGTGGCGAGCTGTTTGATCCAGGCTTTCTCGGCACCAGTCAGGACTTGTTGAATGCGGCGGGCTGGCAGGGCGATCTCCGCCAGATCGTGATGGACAGTCGCACGACCGTGTTCAGCAACTATGTCATCGCCCGGCCCCGCTTCTGGCGCCAATGGCTTCAGGTCTGCGAGTGCGTCTTCCTGGCTGCCGAACAGCCCGGCCTGCGCCCCGACCTCTGGGCCCGCCTGAACCAGCAGACCAGCTACGGCGCATCAGCCCAGCGCAAGATCTTTGTCATCGAGGGCATCGCCTCCCTGATCCTGAGCGCCGGCGGATTCCAATCCAGGGCAATCAGCCCCTTCGCGGTGCCCTGGTTTTCCGCCTTCAGCGCACATCGCGCCGAAGCCATAGGCGCAGACGCGCTGAAGATGGCCTACCGCGACACCGGTCAGGCCGAGTACCTCCAGCGCTTCCGCGAAGTCCAGGCCGACGTACTCGCACGCCTCGTCCCACGAGCCCGCGCCTGAAGCGCCGAGGGCAGTTCGGCAGCGCAGCCGAACAAATGGCAAATAAAGCTCAAGCTTTTGCCGGCATTGCCGATAAGCGCTCCGCCCTACATTCAAGCGACGTGAAATCCGCGGCCTAGGTCCGTGCTCAAGTTCCGAGCCGTCAGACCGAAAACCGATGGAAGCACGAAAGATTTCTCGCATCGCGCCGGTTCTTCCGTTGGCGTCGAGTCATCCGTCGAGTTTTCAAATTAGGGTCCCTCCTCGAGAGGGCTGCGTCGGAAACAGTGTTTCAGGGATGGTTTCCGGCGTTTGATCAGCAATTGAACATATCAGCAGGTTGGCGGCGCAATCCGCACTGCTTTCGTACCCGGCACAAGCCGAGTCAACCTGCAATTACACAAGCGAGTTAGCCATGGCCTCACTGATCAGCAGCTTCACGACAGACCAAATCACGCTTCTGTCCTCGGCGTCGCTCGCAAGGTTGACGACCGAAGACTGGGCGGCGTTCAACTCTGATCAGATCATGGCGCTGACCACACGACAGGTCAGCACACTGGGCACGTTTGCACTCACTGCATTGCGCTCGGATCAGCTCAAGTCCTTCCAGACTGAAGATCTGAGGGCGCTGAACACCGCGGCTTTGCGGGCCATCTCCACGGACAAGCTCGCAGCGCTGAGCTCGGACCAGTTCCAGGCCTTCTCAAGCGGGCAGATCGCATCGCTGAGCACCGGCCAGATCGGTGGGCTAAACACCGATGATTTCCGCGCACTCACGACGGAGCAGTATCGAGCGCTGAATTCCGCACAGTTGGCAGCGTTCCGGACGGACCAGGTGAGCAAGCTGGAGACCGATGACCTGCGTGCGCTCACCACGTCGGCCATCCGCGGCTTGAACACCGACCAGCTCGGCGCTCTCACCTCCGACCAGCTCTCGGTGATGACCTCCGGCCAGATCAATGCCCTCACCGGCG
>NZ_JBILQK010000029.1:0-43056 GCF_044373315.1 Roseateles sp.
TCGCGCTGGCCACGGCCGACGGGCACCATCGAGTCGATCGACTTCAGACCGGTCTGCACCGGCTGGTCCACCGACTTACGTGCGATCACGCCAGGAGCGACCTTTTCGATCACGTCCGTCATCTTGGCGTTGATCGGGCCCTTGCCGTCAATCGGATGGCCCAGGGCGTTAACCACGCGGCCGATGAGTTCGGGGCCAACGGGCACTTCCAGAATGCGGCCCGTGCACTTCACGGTGTCGCCTTCGGAGATGTGCTCGTAGGCACCCAGAATCACGGCGCCGACGGAGTCACGCTCGAGGTTCAGAGCCAGGCCGTAGGACGGCTGGCCGGCTGCATCAGCCGGGAACTCCAGCATTTCGCCTTGCATCACATCGGACAGGCCGTGGACGCGGACGATGCCGTCGGAAACGGACACCACGGTGCCCTGGTTGCGGACGTCCGTCGATGCGCCAAGACCCTCGATGCGGCTCTTGATCAGTTCGGAAATTTCAGCAGGATTCAGTTGCATTGCTTGCTCCCATCTGGTCGGGCGTCTGTTGCCAGAGCGCGGGTGACACAGGGATGAATCGGAATAGGTGTCTTCGCGCTAGCGTTCAGGCTGCGAGTGCCACTTTCATGCGCTCCAGGCGGGCCTTGATCGAGGTGTCAAGCACCTCGTCACCGACCACAACCCGGATGCCGCCAATCAGTGAAGGCTCCAGCGAGACTTGGGGCAAGAGCTTGCGACCGAAGCGCTTCTCCAGCGAACCCATCACTTCGGCCAGCTGGGCGGGCTCGATGGGATAGGCGCTGTAGATGTGCGCGTCAGCCACGCCATCCGCCGCGTTGGCCAGGACATGGAACTGCCCGACCACCGCCGGCAGCGCATCCAGGCGCGAGTTCTCGATCACCGCTCGCAGGAAGTTCTGCAGCTCCGGGGCCAGGGTCTGCTTGGCCGCTGCCGTCATCACGGCATAGACCTGGTCGACACTGACCTTGGGGTTGTCGGCGAATTGGCGCAGATCAGCATCCTGTGCAACCTGGGACAGCGCATCGAGCGCCTGGCCCCAGGCCTTCACATCATGCTTCTTCGCGACCTGATAGAGCGCTTCAGCGTACGGACGGGCAATGGTTGCGAGCTCAGCCATGATTACAGCTCCGTCTTCAGACGGCCCAGCAATTCGGCATGCACGCTGGCATTGACCTCGCGCTGCAGGATTTGCTCGGCGCCCTTGACGGCCAGTGCTGCAACCTGCTCGCGCAGGGCTTCACGGGCACGCGTGGACTGCTGGTCAGCATCAGCCTTGGCAGCGGCCACGATCTTGGCGCCTTCTTCCTCGGCACGCTTCTTCGCTTCGTCCACGATGGCAGCGGCGCGCTTTTCAGCATCAGCCAGCAGCTTGGTGGTTTCGTTGCGCGTCTGCGCGAGTTGCTCGTCCACCTTCTTGTTGGCGGTCGCCAGCTCGGTCTTTGCCTTGTCCGCAGCGGCCAGGCCGTCGCGGATCTTCTCGGCACGCTCGTCCAGCGCCTTGGTGATCGGCGGCCAGACGAAACGCATCGTGAACCACACCAGGATCGCGAAGACGATCGCCTGGATGAACAGTGTTGCGTTGATATTCACGGCTAAATCCTTTCGGTCGTGAAAGGGAAGCGGTGATTACTTCAGGACGAAGGGGTTTGCGAACGCGAACAGCAGAGCGATAGCCACACCGATCAGGAAAGCAGCGTCGATCAGACCGGCCAAGATGAACATCTTGGTTTGCAGTTCGTTCATCAGCTCAGGCTGGCGAGCCGACGACTCCAGGAACTTGCCGCCCATCAGCGCGATGCCGATGGAAGCGCCGATAGCGCCCAGACCAACGATGATGCCGCAAGCCAGTGCCACGAGGCCGAGGATGTTTTCCATGATTGCTCCTAGAGAGATGAAAGAAAGGAAAAGGGAAGGGAAAGAAAAGCGAGAGCGTTATCGAATCAGTGCGCGTCGTGCGCCTGTCCGATGTAGATCAGCGTCAGCATCATGAAGATGAAGGCTTGCAGCGTGATCACGAGAATGTGGAACAGCGTCCACACCGTACCGGCGATGACATGGCCAATGGCCAGGCCAAAGCCCGTAGCCGACATTGCGAACGCGCCACCCATCAGCGCGATCAGCATGAACACCAATTCGCCGGCAAACATATTGCCGAACAGTCGCATGCCATGAGAGACCGTCTTGGCGACGAACTCGATCATCTGCATCAGGAAATTGAAAGGCCACAGCAGCGGATGCGCACCGAAGGGCGCAGAGATCAGCTCATGCCCCCAGCCGCCCAGGCCCTTGATCTTGATGTTGTAGAACACGCACATCAGCAGGACACTGGTCGACAGACCCAGGGTGGTGGACAGATCGGCCGTCGGCACGACGCGCATGTAGTCCTTGAAGCCCATGGCCGGGCCAACGCTGTGCCAGATGGCCGGAATCAGGTCCACAGGCAGCATGTCCATGGCGTTCATCAGGAAAATCCAGACGAACACGGTCAGGGCCAGCGGCGACACCAGCTTGCGGCTGGCGGCGTTGTGGATCACGCCCTTGGCCTGGTTCTCGACCATCTCGGACAGGATCTCGACCGCCGCCTGAAAGCGACCCGGCACGCCGGAGGTGGCTTTGCGCGCCGCGCGCCACAGGAAGAAGCAACCCAGGGTGCCCAGCACCACGGAGAAGAACACCGAGTCCAGATTGAACAGGCTGAAGTCGACGATGCTCGTCTGCTTGACGCTCTCGAACGAGAAGTTCTTCTGCAGGTGTTGCAGGTGGTGAGTGATGTACTCACCAGCGCTGGGCGCGTGTCCTTCGGCTGCCATTTCAGTTTCCGTCGCTAATTTTCTTGAATCGGCCCCGCGCAAGCAGGACCAGCCAATTAACTTTCAGGCATCCGATCATGGTCAGCAGCAGGGCCAGCCAACTCAGATCGTCCACCTGCTTGATCACTGCCACAAGGATGGCAATGGTCAGCAAAACCTTGATCAACTCCCAGAACATCAGCGAGAGCAACGCTGCCCCCGCATTTGTCACCGAGCGTCGGGTTGCGCCCCACGCCATCAAGGCATTCGGCACCACCACCGCGATCGCGCCATACAACGCCGACCACGCCTTGCTGCCCTCCAGCGTGAACAACCACCAGAGCACAACCAAAACCAAACCCGACACCGCCTGAGCGGTCACCACCTGCCAAGGCGATAGCGCCGGGTTTTTGGCCCGCAAGGCCTGCGCTTGATCACGCGTCAGGGGCTTGAAGGCCGCTTCGTCGACCGCATCTAGCTGGCTATCGCGATCCCAATCTGGGGGTGCCGCCTTGTCCCGGATGAAATCAGGGTTGAGGCGCGCACGCGTGTCTTCAGGGGTCACGGTGGCTAGGGGCTGTCGGCAAAACCCGCAGATTATATGTGGAAACCCTGACTGCCCCGACAAGCCCCTTGATGCTGTACGCCGACAGAGCAGCGCTTGACCCTGCGCTCGTCTTGTCAGGCGCCGTGACTTCTGGCAGGGCTCAGAGTCGAACCCGGTTCGGCGCCAGACCCGGCACATCCACCCGCAACTGCATCACCGCACCCGCCAAGGGCTGAACCTCCAGCTCGTCTGGCGGTCGGCCCTGCCGGGCCGTGGTGATGTAGAGGGTGCGCAGGTCAGGGCCCCCAAAGCAGGGCATGGTCGGACACCGAACAGGCAATTTCAGTGTGGTCAGCAGTTGCCCTGTCGGCGACAGCCGCAGCAGGCGCTGACCCTCATACATGGCCACCCAGTAGCAGCCCTCGACATCCACCGCAGCACCATCGGGGCGCCCCTGATAGGCGTCCAGCGCTTGCCCGGCAAGCCGCGGCTCAAAGGCCGCGAACAACTCACGATCGCCCAAGCGGCCTTGCGCCAGGTCGAACTCGTAGGACCAGACCCGATGGCCCTTGGTATCGGCCCAGTACAGACGACGCTGCTCCGGACTCCAGGCCAGCCCATTGGAGTTTGCGATGCCGCCAGCCATCGACTCGAAACGCCCCGCCTCGAAACGATACAGCTGCGCATTCGGTTCACGCGCGTCATCCAATGTGCCGACCCAGAAGCGCCCTGCTGCATCGACGCGGCCATCGTTGAAACGCTGGCGCGCCGGGTCATAGGGCGCCTGGGCGACCTGCCGCAGATCCCCTGTCGAGAGATCCAGGCGCCAAAGTCCATCGCGCTGCGCCACCAACAAGCCTCCGCCTTCGATCAAGGCAATGCAGCCGGGCTCCTGCTGAAGCTGCCAGCGCTGAAGTGCACCGCTATCGGGATGCAGGCGCAAGACCTGCTTCTCGGCAATGTCGACGTAGTAAAGGCACTGCTCTTGAACACTCCACAGCGGTGACTCGCCAAGTCCGGACAGGGCCGGACTCGCCAGCTGGAATGCGTAGGTGGGCGATGTTGAGGACATAGGCTGCAAGCTTGACGCAAACGTCGATGCTAGCCGCGTAACCTAATGAAACTACCCGGCCCGAAATCGGCGGGCCACACGCTCAGCCCAGCACCACGCGCAGATAGTGTGCCCCGGGAAGCGGATTGAAATAGAACGGCGGCACCTCTTCGAATCCCAGGCTCTCGTACAAGCCGCGGGCTGCCTCCATCTCGTCCAGCGTATCCAGCAGCATGGACGAGTAGCCGGCTTGCGAGGCCCTGTCCATCAGCGCCTGTGCCAGCAGACGGCCGAGGCCGAAGCGCCGGAACGCGGGTCGGACGAAAAGCCGCTTCATCTCGCAGGCATTCGGGTAGTCGGCGTCTGGCAGGTTGCGAAACGCGCCGCAGCCAGCCACGGCACCGTCAACAATGGCCAGCAGCATCAGCCCTGACGGCGGCGCATAGGCGCCAGGCAGCTGGGCCAACTCCTCTTCGAAGCCCTGAAAGCAAAGGTCCACATCCAGACTGTTGGCGTAGTCACGCAAGATGGCCCGTGTGTCGCCCCAGCCTTGTGCATCCTGCGGGCTCAGCAACTCGATCTCAGGCAGCGCATCGCTCATATCACGCGGCACCCAGTCCGATCAGCGCATACACGGCTGCAGCGGCGAGGCCCAGCAGCAGCAGAGCCAACAGGCGCTTCGCTGCGGTGTCACGCGACGCCGGAACCGAAGCCTCCAGCGCCTTGTCACCTGTGATCATCGCGGCGACCAGGTTCTTGCCCTGTCGCCAGCGATAAAAGGCAATCGCCGCCAGGTGCAGGCCGATCAGGCCAAACAGCAGCCACTGCCCCCAGGTCTTGTGATGCGCCGTCCATGACAAGCTGGTCTCGATCGAGACAAAGCGCACCAGCGGCCCGGTGATCGCGATCTCGTCATCGGCGATCAGGCCGGAGCCCACCTGCAGCCCAAGCCAGGCCAGCATGGCGAACACGGACAGCGCGCCGAGCGGGTTGTGGCCCACGTCAAACCGGTCCCCGCTGCGAACACGCCCGCTGAGATAGCGCCAATAGGCGTTCGGCCCATAGATGAAGCTGGAAAAACGCGACCAGCGCCCCCCCACCAATCCCCAGACCAGGCGGAACAGCAGCAGCGCCAGCACCGCGTAGCCGAGCCGCATATGCCAGACCATGGCGTTTCCGCCGATCTTGGCGCTGATCACTGCGCCGACCACACAGGCGGCGAGCAGCCAGTGAAACAGACGCGTCGGCAAGTCCCAGATCCGTACCCGAACCGTCCCAGGCTCGGAAGAGGCTTCACTCATTCCGCCCACTCCTGATCACATGATGGTCGAGGACGATACCGCAAGAACTGTCCCCAGCCCAGTGCTGCAAACATCCTCCTGACTCCGTACACTGCATCAGCGCAGGGGCCGATAGCTCCGCGCCACTTCACACGGTCCTCACCCAACGCAAGGAATTCCAGCATGATCATCAAGCATCTCGTGATCGGCATCAGTGCTGTCGTCGGCCTGTGCAGCGCGCTGCCGGCTGCAGCGCAGTTTCAGAAGCCGGAGGACGCGGTCAAGTACCGCAAGGCGGCCTTCACCGTGATGGCCACGCACTTCAGCCGCATCGGCGCCATGGCCCAGGGCCGCGTGCCTTTTGACGGCGCCGCGGCTGCCGCCAATGCCGAGATCGTGGCCGACCTGTCCAAGCTGCCCTTCGCGGGCTTCGTTGACGGCACCTCGGGCACCGAAAAGGGCACGCCGAAGGCCAATGTCTGGAGCGAGCGCGCCAAGTTCGATGCGGGCGCCAAGAAGATGCAGGACGAAGTCGCCAAGCTGGCTGCAGCGGCCAAGGCCAACAACCTCGACCAGCTCAAGGCCGCCTTCGGCAGTGCCGCGGCCACCTGCAAGGCCTGCCACGACGACTTCCGCAACCAGTAAGCCAATACCGGCCCCTTCGCTAGCGTCCGCTCAAGGGCCGGCATCGCGGCCATACGCCGCGAAAGCCGGGCGCTCACACAAGCGCTCGTAATAGGCCCGGACCGCTGGCAGTGCCGGCTTGTCCATAGGCGTCGCCAGCCAGCGGTGCGTCGACAGCCCGAGCACCACATCCGCCAGGCTGAGCGATGAGCCCAGCACGAAGGCGCCATCGCTGTGTTGCAGCTGCTCGTCGAGCATCGCCATGTGCCGGTTCCAGTTCGCGATGCTGGCCTCGCGCAGGCCGGCGTCCTGGTGCGCTGCGCTGCCTCGCACCAGCCCCATAAAGGCATAGCGCCAGCTGTTGTTCAGCTCGCCGGCCTGCCAGTCCATCCATTGCTCAACCCGCGCGCGCGGCCGTGCGGCTGCGGGCAGCAGGTCCTCGCGGAACTCGCGGCCTGCGAGATAGCGGCAGATGCTGTTGCTCTCCCACAGCACGAAGTCACCGTCCAGCAGCACCGGCATCATGGCGTTCGGATTGAGCGCGCGAAAGGCCTGGCTCGACACCTCCACATCTTCACGCCGAAAGTCCAGGCCCAGCTCGGCGCAGGTCCACAAGACCTTGCGCACATTGATCGAGCCCGCCCTGCCGAGCACACGCACAGCCGTGCTCATGCGATCGACGCCAGTTCAACATCGCCGAGCGGCGTTGCCAGCCGCGCAGTCAGGCCGTCATGCGCATTGAAGTCGAATAAACGCAGGCCGCGGTCCGGCAGCGTTTCCGTCGGATGCGCATCACCCCATTCGATCAGCACCGGCACGCCTTCGCGCCGCAGGCGAAGGCCATCGTCGCGCAAGGCGATGCGCCAGCGCAGCGCGCCCCGCGAGGCTTCGACCGCGGTGCCTGGGTCAAGTCCCTCGCTGCGCCAGTGCGCCAGCGTTGCATCCAAATTGGGCACACGCGCGACCCAGTGGATCAGGCCAGGCCCACGTTCACGCAGCGCTTGCTGCAGCGACGGTTGATCGAGATCGAACCAGCGCGCACGGCCTTCCGGCCCCGGCGCTGCGGGGTCGACGGCGATGATCTCCAGATAGCAGCGCGGCTGGCCCGGGGCGCTGATGTTGAGCAGGCGGTTGTGCGTGCCCATCAGCACGTGGGCGCCACCGGCGTCGGGCGTCACGCCCAGCACCTGTTCGCACCAGCTCACGCCTTCAGCCAGACTGGCGGCACCGACAACCAAGTGATCGAGTTCCATCACAGACGCACCTGGCCATGGATCAGCGGCGCCACATCGCCACCAATCCAGGTGACCTCGCCCTCGCGCCAGACATGTACGCGGCCATCGCGGCCGAGCTGCGAGCCCTGCGCCGCCACATAGCGCTCTGGTGCCAGACCTGCGCCCTGCAACCACAGCGCCACGCCAGCATTCAGACTACCGGTTACCGGGTCCTCAGGCACACCCAGCGTCGGCACGAAGGCGCGCAGCTCGAACTGCGTCGCGCCGCCAGCCGGCTGCGCGCCGACCACCCCGAGCTTGAGTCCCTTCATCGCGATGAAGTCGGGCTTGAGCGCACGCACTGCTGCCGAATCCTTCAGCCGCGCCGCCATCCAGCCCGGGCCGTTGTCCACCCAAACCAGATCCAGCAACTCGTCGGCCTCGATGCAAAGCGAACGCAGCACCTGCGCGCGCAAGACCGCCTCCTCGACCGGGCCACTGCGCAGCAGTGGCGGCGCCGCAAATGCCAGCCGGCCGCCGTCGCGCTTGACACGGACCAGGCCGATGCCGCACTGCTGCACCACCTCGCCCGGCTTCTTGACATCGCCGCCGCTGGCCAGGAAGGCGTGGGCCGAGCCCAACGTCGGGTGGCCGGCAAACGGCAACTCGCCACCCGGCGTGAAGATGCGCACGCGGTAATCAGCCGCCGGATCGGTGGGCGGCAGCAAAAAGGTGGTCTCGCTCAGATTGGTCCAGCGCGCGAAGGCAGCCATCTGCTCGTCGCTCAGGCCGGCACCGTCGATCACCACGGCCAGTGGATTGCCCTTCAGCGGCTCAGCCGTGAACACATCGACCTGGACAAAACGGCGCAGCTCGCTCATGGATGGAACTCCTCAGGATTCGGATTGGGACAGATACAGGCCCGGCCGCACGATTTCCATGCCACGCTCGGGTGCTGCCAGCGGCTTGAAACCATGGCGAGCGTAGAGACTGTGCGCATCACGCGTGAACAGGCTGAAGCGCCGCAAGCCCTGCAGATCCTCATGCGTCATCACCGCGGCCATCAGCTTCCGGGCCAAGCCACGGCCGCGCCAATCCTCCAGCACGAACACATCGCACAGATAGGCAAACGTCGCGCGATCACTGATCACACGGGCATAGCCGATCAACGCGTCATCCCCATTGGTGCGCAGCAGGAAATTCAGCGAGCCGCGCATCGCACGCGCCAGCAAGTCGCGCGGCATGCCTTCGGCCCAGTAGCTGCGGCTGATGAAACCGTGGATCAGCTCCAGGTCAGCCTCGTCCCAGTCGTGGGCGACACGGCAGGACGGGGCCGCGCTGTTCATGGCGTCAACTCGGGCGCCTCGGCCATGGCTTCGCGCAGCACGCGGCCGAGGATACTGACGCCCTCGGTGATCAGATCCGGCGTAAGCGTCACGAAGGACAGGCGCAGCGTGCGCGGATCGGGATGCTGGGCGTAGAAAGCAGCCCCGGGCACAAAGGCGATGCCGGCCTCCACCGCCAGCGGCAGCAGCGCCATCGCATCGAAGCCCTCGGGCAGGCGCACCCAGAAGAACATACCGCCCTCAGGGCTTTGCCACTCGCAGCCGGCAGGCAGATACGCCTGCATGGCGGCCGCCATCGCGTCGCGGTTGGCCTTGTAGCGGGCGCGGATCTTGGGCACATGCTGGTCCAGGAAGCCGTTCTTGATGACCTCGTGCACGACGCGCTGATTAAAGCCCGGCGTGTGCAGATCAGCGGCCTGCTTGGCCTGCAGCAGCTTGGGGTACAGCTCGTCCGGCGCGATCATGTAGCCCAGGCGAAAGCCCGGCGTCAGCACCTTGGAGAAGCTACCCAGGTAGAGGCTTCCCTCGGGCCACAGCGAGCTCAGCGAGGCCGGCGGCGGCTGATCGAACCACAGATCGCCATAGGGGTTGTCCTCGACGATGGGCAGGCGAGCAGCCTGCGCGGCGGCCACCACGGCCTCGCGGCGCTGGGCACTCATCACGCGGCCGGTGGGATTCTGGTAGTTCGGCAGCAGATAGGCAAAGCGCGTGCCCGGCGCATCATGCGGCAAGGCAGCGATGGCTTCGGGGCGCACGCCGCCTTCGTCGCTTGCCAGGCTGGCGTAGATCGGCTCGTAGGGGTTGAAGGCCTGCAACGCGCCCAGGTAGGTGGGCGTTTCCACCGCCACCGGCGCACCGGCGTCGCACATCACCTTGCCGACCAGGTCCAGGCCTTGCTGCGAGCCGCTGGTGATCAGCACCTGATCCGGCCGCGCCTGGATGCCCAGCTGGGCCACGCGTGCCGCCACCCATTCGCGCAGCGGCGCGAAACCTTCGCTTGAAGCGTACTGCAACGCTTCTTTGGGGTTTTGGCTCAACACGCGGTCGCAAGCGGCCTTGATCTCGTCGACCGGAAAGGTGTCCGCAGAGGGCAGGCCGCCAGCCATCGACAGGATGCCGGGCTTCTCGGTGACCTTGAGAATCTCGCGGATGATGGACGGGTTCATGCGCGCGGCGCGGCGGGCCTGGGTCCAGACGGTGCTCATGGGAAGTTCTCCGAAGGATGCCGCCGGTCAGGTGCCGGCGGATTAAGGGATCGATTGTGAATCAGGCGCGGCCAGCATCCAGTCGACAGCCGCCTGCGCCTGCAGCACGGTGCTGTCGAACAGCGGCACCGGGCTCCAGTGGGCCTCCAGCGGGTCCAGCAACAGGCCGATCTCGGTACAGCCCAGGATCACGCCCTCGGCGCCACGCTCGGCCAGCGCGCGCACGGCAGCCTGGTAGCGCAGCTTGGAGCTGGGCAGGATCAGGCCGCGGCAGAGTTCCTCGTAGATGATGCGATGCACCTCGTCGCGCTCGTCCAGCTCGGGCACCAGGGTTTCGATGCCCTGCTGCGCCATGCGCTCGCGGTAGAAGGCCTGCTCCATCGTGTAGCGCGTGGCCAGCAGACCGGCGCGGCGGATGCCGGCGGCCCGCAGCGCCGCAGCGGTGGCATCGACGATATGGATTAGCGGCAGACCGCTCAAGCGCTCGATCGGCTCGGCCAGCTTGTGCATGGTGTTGGTGGCCAGCAGCAGGGCCTCGGCGCCGGCCGCCTTCAGACCCGCACCGGCATGACCCAGCAACTCGCCCGCGGCCGCCCAGTCGCCACTGCGCTGCAGCGCCTCGATCTCGGCAAAGTCCACGCTGTGCAGGATCAGGCGCGCGCTGTGCAGCCCGCCCAGCCGGGCCGCCACCTGCTGGTTCAGCAGCTTGTAGAGATGCGCGCTGCTCTCCCAGCTCATGCCACCGAGTATGCCCAGCGTCCTCATGCCTTCCCTTCCTGCGTCAATTGATCCACCGGCATGCGCTTGCCCAGCCACACCACCGCGATCACCGCCAGGCCGAAGCCCAGCGTCATCGCATCCAGATGCTCACCCAGCAGCGGCACCGCCAGCAGCATCGACAGAAACGGCTGCAACACCTGCACCTGGCTGACACGCAGTGTGCCGCCCAGCGCCAGTGCGCGGTACCAGGCGAAGAAGCCCAGCCACATCGAGAACACCGACACGTACAGAAAGCCGCCCCAGGCCGACCAGGCCACCGGCGCCTGGGGCCAGCTCAACACGCCCACCGGCAGGGTGACTGGCAAGCTCAGCACCAGCACCCAGCAGATCACCTGCTGCGGCGCCATCTGCGTGCTCAGGCGTGCACCGCCCACATAGCCTGACGAGGCGCTCAACACCGCCGCCAGCAGCAGCACATCGGCCCACTGCAAGCCCGCCGCGCCGCGCCACGCCGCAAAGGCCAGCACCAGCGCCAGACCCGCGACGGCGCAGGCCCAGAAGCCGGCCGAAGGCCGCTGGCGCAGCACCAGCGCGGCAAGCGCGGCGGTGGCCAGCGGCAGCACGCCGGAGATCACCGAGGCATGTACGGCATCCACATGGCGCACCGCATAGCCCAGCAGCAGCGGCCAGCCGAACACCACGCCCAGCGCCACCCAGGCCAGCGGCAGCCACTGCTCGCGCCGTGGCCATGGCGCCGCAGTCAGGCGCAGATAGGCGGCCGACAGCAGGCCGGCCAACGCTGCACGGCCGAGCGCAACAAACAGCGGATCGAGCTGCGGCGCCTCGGCGCTGCCGCCGGCCAGGCGCGTCATCGGAATGCTCAGCGCAAAGATGAACACCCCCAGCAGGCCCAGCCACAGGCCGCGACTCTGGGCGCTGGATGGGGTGACGGTGGCGGCTGTCATGCAGCCAGTCTATGCGCCACAACCAATACAGAACCAGTACACTTTTCATCACACCAACAATCACTGTATTGGCATGGACACCGACACAAGCCGGCACGCGATGGCGGCCGCTGCCCCATTGGCGCGCGGCGCCAGCATGCCGCTGGCGCAGCAGCTGGCCCAGCGCTATGCCGAGCGCATCCAGCAGCGCCTGCTGCTGCCGGGCAGCCGCCTACCTTCGGTGCGCGAGTGCGCGCAGCGCCATGGCGTCAGCCCGCATACCGTGGTGGCGGCCTATGACCAGTTGCTGGCCCAGGGCCTGCTGGAAGCGCGCAAGCAGCGCGGCTTTTTCGTGCGCGAGACCCCCGCGCCGCGCGCCGGCGCCAGCGCTCCGTCCGGCACGGGGCGCACCGGCGCCTGGCGGCCGCCGGGCCAGACGCCCAAGGCGCCGTTCGATGTCACCGCGCTGATCCGCGGCATGTTCCAGGCCGATGCGCACAACGCGCCCGGCCTGGGCACCCTGCCGGCCGACTGGCTGGATCTTCCGATGCTGCAAACGGCGATGCGCCGCGTGATCGCGCAGAGCGAGGGCGCCGAGCAGCTGGCGCTGCAGTACGGCCAGCCCGGCGGCGATGCCCGGCTACGGGCGGCGCTGGCGCAGCGTCTGGCCGATCTGGGCATTGCGGCCACGCCGGAGCAGATCCTCAGCACTGTGGGCGCCACCCATGCGCTGGACCTGATCACGCGCACTCTGCTGCAGCCCGGCGACGCGGTGCTGGTGGACGAGCCCGGCTGGGCCATCGAGTTCGCCCGCCTGAGCCAGGCCGGCATGCGCCTGCTGCCGGTGCCGCGCGGTGCGGACGGGCCGGATCTGGACGCGATGGAGCTCCTGATCAAGCAGCACAGCCCGCGCCTGTACGTCACCGTCTCGGTGCTGCACAACCCGACCGGCAACACGCTGTCGCTGAGTAGCGCGCACCGCATCCTGCAGCTGGCCGAGGCGGCTGACTTCCTGATCGTCGAGGACGACACCTATGCCTTCATGGCGCCCAACCATGCACCGCGCCTGTCGGCGCTGGACGGGCTGAGGCGCACGGTCTATGTCTCGGGCTTCTCCAAGATCCTCACGCCGGCCTGGCGGGTCGGCTATCTGGCCGCCAGCCCTGAGCGTGCGGCCCGCCTGACCGACGCCAAGCTGCTGCAGACGCTGACCACCAGCCCGCTGCTGGAACGCGCCGTGGCGCTGTGCCTGGAGCAGGGCCAGCTGCGCCGCCATGCCGAACGGGTGCAAACCCGGCTGGACGCGGCGCGCCAGCGCGTCGTGCGTCTGGCGCTGGAGGCTGGCTGCCAGTTCGTCACGCCGCCGCAAGGGCTGTTCGGCTGGATCGACACCGGCATCGACACCGAGCGGCTGGCCCAGCGCCTGCTCGACGAAGGCTGGCTGACCGCGCCCGGCCTGCTGTTCAGCGCCAGCCGCCAGCCCGGAACGCTGATGCGCATCAACTTCGCCACCGCGCAGGATGCGGGCTTCTGGCGCCTGCTCGCGCAAGCTCGCAAGGACTTTCTGTGACGCCAGTTTTGGTGTCTTGCGTTCCAGTTAGCATCTCGACATTCTCAAAGTCACCCACCCAGCTGTCCTGCGTCGCATGAGTTCTGTTGAGCACGGCAAAGATCTTCGCTTCCTGATCGTCGACCCTCTGGCGGGAGTCCTGAGCTTCGCGCGCCAGCTGCTGGAAAGCTATGGCTTCGCGTCGGCAAGCATCCGTTGCGCGGCCGACCCCGAGAGCGCGCTGGCACTGGCACGCGAGTTCGCGCCCGACATCCTGATCACCGACTGGTTTGCGGATTCGGCCATGACCGGCATCCAGTTGCACCAGCGCGTGTGCGAGCAGCAGCCCGGCTGCCGGCTTGCGCTGCTGAGCTTCAAGGTCGGCCCCGAACAGCAGGCCGCGGCCGAGCAGGCGGGCTCACGCTTTCTGCTGCGCAAGCCCTTCACTCCGCAGGAGCTGCAGGACACCTTGCGCAATGCGCTGGCCAAGCTGGCGATCGAACGCCCTGAGCTGCACCAGCGCTTTCAGGCGGTGGCACAGAAGAAGGCGCCTGCCGCGCCGCCACGCCCCATCGAGCTGCCCCAGCTGGTGTCGCTGCGGCCCGGTGACAAGGTCGTCTACGGCGGCAAGACCGAAACGGTGCAGCATGTGGTGATCAGCCATGGCGAACTGGTGGTGCAGCTGAAGGGCTCCGGTGTCATGGTGCCGGCCAGCAAGCTCAAGCGCGCCTGAGCCGGGGCCTGCGGATCGGCGGCTCGGGCCTTACTCCGAAACCCGGTCCCGGCCCGCGGCCTTGGCGCGGTACAGCGCGGTATCGGCGCGCAGGTAAAGGCTGTCCGGCGTGTCGCCGGCCTGAGCCATAGCCAGGCCCATGCTCACCGTCAGCAGCCCGCCGCTGCAGGCCTCGTGCGGAATGCCGCGCGCGCGCAGCGCCGCCTGCACCTCGGTGGAGCAATGCCGCGCGCCGTCCAGATCGGTCTGTTCGAGCAGCAGCGCAAACTCTTCGCCGCCCAGCCGCGCCGCCAGGTCGCCCGGCCGGCGCGCCACTTGGGCCAGACATTCAGACAGCGCCTTCAGCGCGAAGTCGCCCTGCTGATGGCCGTAGCGGTCATTGAAGGCCTTGAAAAAGTCCACATCCAGCAGAAGAAGGCACACCGGCTCGCCACTGCGCTGCCGGATGCGCAGCGCCTGGTCAAGGCGCTCGGTGAAGCAGCGCCGATTGGCTAGCTCGGTCAACGGGTCAGTCTGCGAGAGCTGCTCCAGGGCCTGCACCTGGGACGCAATAACGCCCAGAAAATGGTTGGCCCCTTCGGCCATCCTCGTGATCTCGTCGCGCCCGCTGACCGTCACGGTGCTTCCCCAGTCGTGGCGCCCTTTGATGTCGTCCAACTCGCGGCCGAGCCGCGCCAGCCGAGCCACCACCACGCGGTCGATCACCAGCATGATGCCCAAGGCCAGCGCCGAGGCCAGACCCAGCACCAGCCAGCTGACCCGGCCCATCAGCTCCTCGCTGCGCTCCATGATCTCGCGCGGCCAGCTGGCCTCAAGCACCGCCACCGGCACGCCATTGATGTCGCGCAGCGGCCAGCGCAGGTTCAGTCGATGGCTCTCGGTCTCGATACGCAAGGGGCCCGGCCCCGTCAGCGAGGGCAGTTCGGCCGCTACCGCCTCGCCGGTCAGGCGCTCGGTGGCATCGATGGGCCGGATGCTCAGCAAGAGCCCGCTGCGTTCCGCCACATCAGCCACCACACGGTCGCCCAGCCGATCCGTCACCGTCACGAAACCTGGCGCAGCGCTGTTGGATCGGCCCTCACCGCCCACCAGCGCGCGCTGGCACAGCATCAGCAGCTGATCGCCGCTGCGCACGATGCCGCAGGGTCTCGGCGTCGACTTGAGCGCCAGATAGCCCTGGCTCAAGGCCTGCTGTACCGCCGGGCCCAGCGACTGGGGCAGCGACAAGGCAGCATCAGCCGGCGACGCCAGATTGACGGACAGGGTGCCATCCATCCGATACACCGCCAGCCAGCTCAAGCCTGAAATGGCCACGGCTTCGGGCTTCAGGTTGCGCTGCACGAACCCCGCATCCGGCAGCCGCTGATGCTGGTAGAAGTCTTCCCATTGGCTCCACTCGAGCAGCACCCGGTCCAGCAGCAGGAACTCGTCGTCCAGGGATCGCAGCACGCGACTGAAGTCATCCAGGGCCGACTTGCTCTCGAGTTCACGATAGCTGTGCTCCACCTGGGCGCGCAAAAGCCACAGGCTGGCGCCTCCGCCCAGCAGATAGAGCGCCAACACCCACAGCACGACCTTGATGCGCAGTCCCATGACGAGGAACCCTTGTCTCGGTGTCCGAGTATCGCCGCCGCCTGAGCCGCTGCAAGCCTCAGGCCAGCAACAAGGCCAGGGCCATCAGCAAGGGATAAGGGAAGGCTACCGTCGGACGGCAGGCCGCGCGCAGATACTCGCCCACCAAGCCGGCAGCGCCCGGGCGCTGCGCCAGCCAGCGGCTGCTGAGCTGCATCGGCAACACCGCCGGATCGGGCACAGCCAAGGCCTGCTCGATGCGCAGCAGGCGTTCACCCAGCCGCCCCTGGAAGGTTTTGAAGATCGCCTCCTGCAGCCACAGCAGGGCCAGCAAAGCCAGCAACAGCAGCGTCGACACCGGCGCAAACGCCGCCAGCAGCACGGCCGTCAGCTTGATCCCCAGCGTCCAGAGTTCGTACTGCTCATGCTGGGCCTGCAGCAGCAGCCACTCCTGATGCAGGGCCTGGGTGTCCGGCCGGTCCGTCACTTGGCCTCCAGCACTTCCCAACGCTCCATCAGGGCCAGCAGCTCCTCGTCGATCTCGCTGGCGCGCGCCGTCACCTCGGCGATGCGCGCCGCGCCCTGGTTGTAGAGCTCGACACCGTTCAGAAGCGCATTGATCTGCACCTGCTCGGCCTCCAGCGCCGCCACCTTGGCGGGCAGCTCGTCGAGCTCGCGCTGCTCCTTGTAGCTGAGCTTGCGCTTGGTCGCGACCACCGGGGCAGGGGCGGGCGCCGCGGCAGGCGCAGCAGCGGCCGCTGCTGCAGGCGCGGGCGCCGTCTTGGCGGCCAGCGCGGCGGCGCGCTTGGACTGGATCAGCCAGTCCTCGATATCGCCCTCGTACTCGCGCCAGCGGCCCTGGCCCTCGTTGACGATGGTGCTGGTCACCACGTTGTCAAGGAAGCGCCGGTCGTGGCTCACCAGGAAGACCGTGCCGTCGTACTCGGCCAGCAACTCCTCCAGCAACTCCAGCGTCTCGATGTCCAGGTCGTTGGTCGGCTCGTCCAGCACCAGCACATTGGCTGGACGTGCAAACAGGCGCGCCAGCAGCAGGCGGTTGCGCTCGCCGCCCGACAGGCTCTTGACCGGCGAGTTGGCGCGGGCCGGCGAGAACAGAAAGTCGCCCAGATAGCTCTTCACATGCTTCTTCTGGTTGCCAATCTCGATCCACTCGCTGCCCGGGCTGATGGTGTCGGCCAGCGTGGCCTCCAGATCGAGCGCATCACGCATCTGGTCGAAATAGGCTACGCTGAGCTTGCTGCCCTGGCGCACCACGCCGCTGTCCGGCGCGATCTCGCCCAGGATCAGCTTCAGCAGCGTGGTCTTGCCCGCGCCATTGGCGCCGACCAGGCCGATCTTGTCGCCGCGCAGGATGGTGGCGCTGAAGTTGTCGACGATCAGACGATCGCCATAGCGCTTGCTGACGTTCTCCAGCTCGGCCACGATCTTGCCGCTGCTGGAGCCGGTGTCGATGTCCAGCTTGACCTTGCCCTGCACGTCGCGGCGCGCTGCACGAGATTCACGCATCTCGTGAAGGCGCTGCACACGGGCCACGCTGCGGGTGCGTCGCGCTTCGACGCCCTTGCGAATCCACACCTCTTCCTGCGCCAGCAGCTTGTCGAAGCGCGCATTGACCAGCGCCTCGTTCTCCAGCTCATAAGCCTTGGCAGCCTGAAAGGCGGCGAAGTTGCCCGGATAGCCGCGCAGTTGGCCGCGGTCCAGCTCGACGATGCGGTTGGCCACGTTGTCCAGGAAGGCGCGGTCGTGGGTGATCAGTAGCAGCGAGCCATTGAATTCGTTCAGCAGGCCTTCCAGCCAGGCGATCGCGTCCAGGTCCAGGTGGTTGGTCGGCTCGTCCAGCAGCAGCACATCGGGCTGAGCCACCAGCGCGCGCGCCAGCGCCACGCGCTTCTTCAATCCGCCCGACAGCGTGCCGACGATGCGCGCGCCGTCAAGGCCCAGGCGGTGCAAGGTTTCATCGACGCGCTGCTCCCAGTTCCAGGCGCCGATATGTTCGATGCGCTCCTGCACCCAGGCCAAGTCGTCATTCTCGTCATGGCGCTCGTAGCGCTCGCGAAGGGCCTTGGCTTCGGCCACGCCCTCGCTGACCACTTCGAAGATGCTGGACTCGGGATTGAGCTCGGGCTCCTGCGGCACATAGACGCTGGTCAGGCCCTGCTGCAGCTGCAGCAGGCCGTCGTCGAGCTTCTCGATGCCGGCCAGGATCTTCAGCAAAGACGACTTGCCGGTGCCGTTGCGGCCGATCAGGCCGACGCGCTCGCCGGTTTCGAGGGCGAAATTGGCACCATCCAGCAGCGGCACATGGCCGAAAGCGAGATGGGCGTTGGAAATTGAGAGGACTGCCATGCGCCGATTGTCGTTGACGCCAGCGCAGCTCGCCGCGGCGCTGCCGGCCAACACCCGTCGCGCCGCTGCTCAGTCCGCCAGCGGCGCCTGCAGCGGCAGCGTCATCCGCACCGTGGTGCCCTCGCCCAGCGCACTGATCACCTCGATCCGGCCACCCAGCGTGGCCGTCACGATATTGCGCACGATGCTCAGGCCCAGGCCTGAGCCGCCCTTGCCGAGGCGGGTGGTGAAGAAGGGCTCGAAGATGCGGCTCTGATGCTCGGCCGCAATGCCGGCGCCGTCGTCAGCCACATCGATGCTGACCTGCCCCTCGCCCTGGCGGGCCACCTTGATGCGCACCTCGCCGGGCGGCTGGTCTGCATAGCCATGAGTCAGGCAGTTGTTGACCAGATTCGCCAGCACCTGACCCAGCGGCCCGGGATAGCTGTCCATCTGGATGTCCCCATCGATCTCCTGCAGCCGGACGGCGCAGCCCGAACTCTTCAGCGAGGGCGAAAGCGCCAGCAGCACTTCAGCCAGGGTGTCGTGCAACTGGAACTTGCGGCGCTGCGAGCTGGTCTGGTCGACCGCCACCTGCTTGAAGCTGGCGATCAGCGTAGCCGCGCGCTCCAGATTGCGCTGCAGGATGTCGCCCGCCGTCACCGCATCATTCAGAAAAGCCTGCAGGCTGGAGCGCTTAATGCCGGCCTCCAGCGATTGCCGCATCGCCTGGCTGGTCTCGGCCAGCGTGCTGGCCACCGTCAGGCCATTGCCGATCGGCGTGTTGAGCTCATGCGCGATGCCCGCCACCATGGACCCCAAGGCGGCCAGCTTCGCGGACTCGACCAGTTCGTCACGGGTCTGCTGCAGTTCATCGAGTGCCCGCGCCAGTTCCGCGTTGCGGCGCGCCAGCTCCGCCGTGCGCTCGGCCACACGCTGCTCCAGGTTCAGGTTCAGGCTGCGCAGCCACAACAGCTGGGCCAGGATCGCCAGCAACAGCGTCCCCGCGCCGATGAGCACGGACGTGGGCAACGGTTCGATCATCTGCTGCTGCATGACCAGACGCGGTCCAGACGGCGCCTGCGCGAACGCCGGCAACGCCAGCTGATAGTGGATGGCCGGCGCCCCGGCGAGCCGCCCTTCGAAATGTGCATCCAGCGTCGAGCCGACATCGGTCGAGCCTTCCGAGCTGGCCAGCACGCGGCCTTGGTGGACCAGCAGCAGCTTGGTCTCTAGCGGTGCCAGCTGGCGCATCACGGCATTGCCCATCGGCTGCATCAGCACCAACCGCCCCTGGCCCTCCGCGCCAAGCCACAGCGGCACGGCCAGCACGTGATGCACCTCGCCGCGACGCTCGTCGACCCACAGCGGTGGCAGCGCCTGGCCGCCTTTGAGCGCCGGCTCCAGCGCATTGCCATCCATGCCGAAGCTGAACACGACATCGCCGCGGGCATTCAGGACCAAGCCGGACGGAAAGCGCTCGACCTTGCCTTCCATCGCCGAGAAGTAGGCCCGCAGACGCATCAGCGGTCTCGGCTCATTCGCGGCAAACACGCGCATGAAGTCGATCTGCGCCTTGAGCTCCTCCGCATTGCGCTGCCAGTTCAGCTGCAGCGATGTGTAGTTCTGCTGCACATACTCAAGCGTCGCCTGGGCCGTCGCCTCCTGGCTGGCGCGCACGCTGCCGAGATAGCCCCAGCCTATCAGCACCGCGCCGAGCAGGCTGCCAGCCAGAAAAAGCCCCCGCAGCCGCGCGCCTGCCCAGGGTATGAGGCGAGGCAAGGCCGTGGCCGACGGTGCGGCTGCAGGTTCGGAGCTTCCAGTGTGCACCGGTCCGGCGCTGGCCTGCGTCAAGGACTGGTACCGGCCCAACGGGCATTGACCATGCTCTGCAGCATGAACGCCTGAGCTGCCGGCGTCGGCTCGGTGGCATGCAGGAAACGCTCGGTGCTGGCGATCTGCTCAGCCGACATTCGCCCATCGGGCGAGAAGATGCCTTTGTGCTTGAGCAGCACGCTCAACAGCGCCTCGCGCTCGCCTGAATCGTCAATGGCCAGCGCCGACACCACCTCGGCAGCCGGCTTTTGCGCCAGCCAGACTAGGCTGCGCGTGACCATGCGCACCACCTTGCCGACCATCTCGGGCCGATCAGCAACCATGTCCGCGCGCGTGGTCAGGCAGGCATTGAGGAACAGCCCGCCGAGCAGTTCGCGTGTCTGCTTCAGATCATGGAATTCAGCCAGCACAAAAGCCTCCTTGGACTGCTGAAGCTGGGTCGCGAAGGGCTCATCGCCCATCAGCGCGTCGACTGTGCCGGACGCCAGGGCCGCCTGCTGGTTCTTGAAGGCCTGCCCCACTGACACATAGTTCACCTGGTCAACGCGCAAACCAGCCCGCGCCAGCAGAAACTCGGTGAACAACTGGGACGTCGAACGCCCACCCGGCGCATACCCCTTCACGCCCAGCACCAAGCCGCGCAGATCGCTGATCTTGCGAACCTGCTTGCTGAGCGACTGGCGCACCAGCAAGGTGTAGGCCGGCACCCGCGTCAGCGGTGCGATGCAGACCAGCGGATTGCCGCTGATGCGCTGCAGCGCCGCAGCCGACAGCCCCGCCGCCGAGAAATCGCTGTTGCGGTCCAGCATTTGCCGCAGGGCCAGCGGTCCGCCGCCGACGAAACGCAAATCCAGCGCCAAACCCTCAGCCGCATCGGCTCCAATCTGCGGCGCGAGCGACAGCGGCAGGTAGAGCAGATTGCCCGGTCCCGGCACCGTCAAGGAAACACGCTGTCGAGCTTGCGCTCCAGCCGGCGATGCGGACAGTGCCGGTCCCGCCAGGCCGCATAGCGACCATGCCCCAACCTCGCGAATGAACTCCCTGCGCTGGCTCATGTGCTGCTCCAGTTTTCTGGAGCGTAACAAATGATCAACGCTGAAACCAAGCAGGCTTTCACTCGCACAGCTCTTCGCCAGGGTGATGATGCCCCTGGTAGAGCGCGGCTGCGCGGCTCAAGCCCTCAAGGCTTGCGCATGGTGAGCGATGTGCTCGCCGATGAAACTGGCGATGAAGTAGTAGCTGTGGTCGTAGCCCGGCTGCCGGCGCAGCGTCAGCGGGTGCCCGGCGGCGGCGCAGGCCTGCTGCAGCAGCTCGGGCTTCAGCTGCCCGGCCAGAAACTCATCGGCCTCACCCTGGTCGACCAGCAAGGGCAGGCGCTCATCCAACTCGCTAGCGACCAGCTCCACCGCATCGTGCGCGGCCCATGCCGCCCGGTCTTCGCCCAGATAGGCCGCCAAGGCCTTCCGCCCCCAGGGCACTTGCGAGGGCGCGACGATGGGCGAGAAGGCCGAGACGCTGGCATAGCGGCCGGGGTGGCGAAGCGCCAGCGTCAGCGCGCCGTGGCCGCCCATCGAGTGCCCGAAGATGGCGCGCCGCTCGGAGGTCGGAAACTGCACCTCCACCAGCGCCGGCAGCTCCTGCACCACATAGTCCTCCATGCGGAAGTGCGGCGCCCAGGGCGCTTGCGTGGCGTTGAGATAGAAGCCCGCGCCCTGGCCCAGATCGTAGGCCGCGTCGTTGGCCACACCTTCGCCACGCGGACTGGTGTCGGGCGCCACCAGGATCAGACCATGCTTGGCCGCATGCGCTTGAGCGCCGGCCTTGGTAATGAAGTTCTGCTCGCTGCAGGTTAGACCCGAGAGCCAGTACAGCACCGGGCAGCGCTGGCCGGCCAGCGCCGCGGGCGGCAGAAAGACGCCGAAGCGCATCTCGCAGCCCAGCGTGCTGCTGGCGTGCTTCCAGACTTCCTGGCGGCCGCCGAAGCAGGCGTGGTGTTCGATCCGTTCCATGGCGATCAGTAGTGGACGACGGTGCGGATCGACTTGCCCTCGTGCATCAGATCGAAGGCCTCGTTGATACCGGTCAGCGGCTTGGTGTGGGTGACGAAGGGCGCCAGCTTGATCTTGCCGGCCATCGCGTCTTCCACCATGTCGGGCAGCTCGCTGCGGCCCTTGACGCCGCCAAAGGCCGTGCCCAGCCAGCGCCGGCCGGTGACCAGCTGGAAGGGCCGCGTGCTGATCTCCTGGCCCGCGCCGGCCACGCCGATGATCACGCTCTGGCCCCAGCCGCGGTGTGCGCATTCCAGCGCGGCGCGCATCACGTTGACGTTGCCGATGCACTCGAAGCTGTGGTCCACGCCCCAGCCGGTCATCTCGACGATCACCTGCTGGACGGGCTTGTCGAAGTCCTTGGGGTTGACGCAATCGGTGGCGCCGAAGGCTTTGGCCAGGCCAAACTTGTCGGGGTTGGTGTCCACCGCGATGATGCGGCCAGCGCCGGCCATCTGCGCGCCGTGCACCACCGCCAGGCCGATTCCGCCCAGGCCGAACACGGCCACCGTGTCGCCCGGCTGCACCTTGGCGGTGTTCTTCACCGCTCCCAGGCCTGTGGTCACGCCGCAGCCCAGCAGGCAGACCTGCTCGGGGTTGGCGTCCGGGCTGATCTTGGCCAGCGAGACCTCGGCCACCACGGTGTACTCGCTGAAGGTCGAGCAGCCCATGTAGTGGTAGATCGGCTGTCCGTTGTACGAGAAGCGCGTCGTGCCGTCGGGCATCACGCCCTTGCCCTGGGTGGCGCGCACCGCCACACAGAGATTGGTCTTGCCGCTTTTGCAGAACAGGCATTCGCCGCATTCGGCGGTGTAGAGCGGAATCACATGGTCGCCAGGCTTGACGCTGGTGACGCCCTCACCCACCTCCACGACGATGCCGGCGCCCTCATGGCCCAGCACCACGGGGAACAGGCCCTCGGGGTCGTCGCCGCTGAGCGTGAAGGCGTCGGTGTGGCACACGCCGGTGTGGGTGATCTTCACCAGCACCTCGCCCTTCTGCGGCGGGGCGACGTCGATCTCGACGATCTGCAACGGCTGGCCAGCCTCGAAGGCCACGGCGGCGCGTGATTTCATGGGGGGTCTCCTTGGATGAGGATCAGGGCGGAAATGAGAAGGAAAGAAGGAAGGCGCGGCCGCTCACTTGAGATAGGTGCGCACCAGGGTCGTCATGTCCTCGGCCAGCTGGAGATGGCGCAGATCGGCCTCGCCCAGCTCGCCCAGCGACTCGCGGATGTGCGACTCCAGCACCTCGGACATCAGCCCGTTGATCGCACCGCGCAGGGCAGCCAGCTGCTGCAGCACCGGTGCGCAGTCGGCACCGGCCTCCAGCGCGCGCTCGAGCGCCTCGGCCTGGCCGCGGATACGGCGCACCCGGGCCAGGGCCTTTTTCTTCTCTTCCGGTGAGTGCGGCATGAACAGAGTGCATACCCCCCCGGGGTATATGGAGCAAGAGCGGGCGAGCACCCGCTACCCCGCCATGCCGGTGCTCAATCGTCCGACGAGAAGCCGGAAGCCTTGACGATGGGGCCCCACTGCTCGCGCTCCTTGGCCAGGCGGCGCACATAGTCGGCCGGCGGCATCGAGAACGGCTCGAAGCCGAGCTTGGCCAGACCTTCGGTCACCGCGCTTTCGCGCAGCGCGACCTTGGCCAGGTCGTAGACGCGGTCCACAACGGCGGCCAGCGTCCTGGGAGGCAGGAACAGGCCGTAGCTCTCAACACCGACGATGCCCTTGAAGCCCTGCTCCTCAAAAGTGGGGACTTCGGGCGCGAAGCGCGAGCGGCTGGTGTCGGTCACTCCCAGCAGGCGCACGCGGCCGCCGGCCAGATGCGGCAGGAAGTCGCCCAGGATGAAGCAGCCCGCGGCAATTTGCCCGCCCATCAGGTCCTGTATGCCCGGCGCCGCGCCACGGTAGGGCACGTGGGTGAGCTTGAGTCCGGCAGCGCGCTCGAACTGGTTGCCCAGGAAGTGCGGCATCGCGCCGGCGGCCGGCGAGGCAAAGGCGCCCTGCTGCGGGTTGGCACGCACCCAGTCGGCGAACTGCGCCAGTGTCTTGACCGTCGCCGGCACCATCGGGCCGACGCCGAAGCCGCAGGTGGCATTGGCGATCGGCGAGACGGGAATGGCATCCACGTCGGCGCGGTACTGCAGCTTGCGAAAGACGTGCGGATAGATGGTGAACATCGACGAGGGACTCAGCAGCAGGGTCTGCCCGTCGGCTGGCGCGTCCTTCAGCGCGACCACGGCGAGGCGGCCGCCAGCACCCACCCGCTGCTCAACCAGCACGCTCTCAGCCATGCGACCACGCCAGGCCTCGGTGACGCGGCGTGCGCTGGTGTCCACCGATCCGCCGGCCGGGAAGCCGACCAGGATGCGCGGCAGTGCGGACTGGGCCCGCGCGCCCAGGCCAAAGCCGCTCAGCAAAGCAGCCAGTGCGAGCGATGCCTCGCGTCGATTGATGGATGAAGGTCTGTTGCTCATGTCGTTTGTCTCCAGTCACGTTGAGGGATGGCGCCTGTACCGGCGCCTGATGCTGACCACCTGTCCAGGCCCGAATGGGCTCAGGACTTGCTCGAACCTGCCCTTTGCTGCGGCTTCTTCCTGCCTTGCGTCACGCCGGGCGCCGGCACTGGCTGAGCGGCTGCCGTGGCCGCCCAGGCCAGGCGCTCGAGACCCGTCTTCAGCGTCGACCCGCCCTCCCCAAGGGCGAGCACCAGCGCACGATCATGCGCACGCACCGCCTGCTCGATGCGGCTCAGACGGCGTCGGCCATTCGGCGTCAGGTGCAGGCCCCAGCTGCGCGCGTCCAGCGGATCGTCGCGACGCTCCACCCAGCCCTGCTCGGTCAGCCAGTCAGTCAGCCGTAGCGCGCCGCTGCGATGGAGGCCCATGGCCTGGGCCAGCAGGCCCTGGCGCATGCCCGGGTTCTCGGCCACCAGCACCAGCGCGGCAAAGCGCTGCGGACTGATGTCATCCCCCTGCGTGGCGCGATAGAAGTCCAGGTACAGCGCGTTCTGCGCGCGGCGCAAGGCATAACCCAGCAACTCGTCGAGCACACCGTAGCTCAGGCCCGGAACAGGCAGCAGCAGGCCTTCGGGCTGCTGCGCTTCAGTGGACGCCGGCGTCTTGCTGCTTCTCTTTGTGTTCATGCACTCAGGATAGATATCGTTGCATAGTGCAACAATATCGCTTACCCTTAATCCAGATCAAGCAATCGAACTGGAGACAGCGCATGGACAAGCCCCTCAACATCCTGATCGCCGGCGGCGGCATTGGCGGGTTGACGGCCGCACTGGCCTTGCACGCCAAGGGCCACCGGGTAACGGTGTGCGAAGCGACCGCCGAGCTCAAGCCGCTGGGCGTGGGCATCAATCTGCTGCCTCATGCGGTGGCGGTTCTGGACACGCTGGGCCTGCTGCCGGCACTGCGCGCGATGGCGGTGGAGACCTCGGCCCTGGTGTTCGCCAACCGGCATGGCCAGGAGATCTACCGCGACCCGCGCGGCCTGGATGGCGGCTACAGCCATCCGCAGCTGAGCATCCACCGCGGCCAGCTGCAGCTCAAGCTGTGGGACGAGGCCTTGGCGCGGCTGGGCGCCGAACAGATGCATACCGGCGAACGCCTGCTCAGCGCGCGCATGGTGGGCAACCAGGTCATTGCGCAGTTCCAGCATGCCGACGACAGCAGTGGCGAGCGCAGCGCCGACGTGCTGATCGGCGCCGACGGCATCCACTCGGCGCTGCGCCGCCAGTTCTACCCCGACGAGGGCGCACCGCGCTGGAACGGCATGATGATGTGGCGCGGCACCAGCATCGCCAAGCCCTTCCTCGATGGCCGCACCATGGTGCAGGCCGGCCACCGGCTCGCCAAGTTTGTCGTCTACCCGATCGCGCCACCCGCGGCCGACGGCACGCAGCTGGTCAACTGGATCTGCGACCGCCGCCTGCGCGAGGACGGCATCGGCGGCGGCCTCAGCGCACCCAGCCGCGAGGACTGGAGCAAGCCCGGCCAGCTCGCCGACCTACTGCCCACCTTCGGCAGTTGGCACTTCCCGTGGCTGGACGTACCGGGACTGATTCAGCAGGCCACGCAATTGCTTGAATGGCCGATGGTCGACCGCGACCCGCTGCCGCGCTGGAGCCACGGCTGCATCACGCTGCTGGGAGACGCGGCGCACCCGATGTACCCGATCGGCTCCAACGGCGCAACCCAAGCCATCCTCGACGCGCAGTGCCTGGCAGAGCAGCTCGGCGCGGGCGAGAGCATCGAAGCCGCCCTGAGGGCCTATGAATCAGAACGCCTGCCCATCTGCGCCAGGATCGTCGAGATGAACCGCCAGGAGGGGCTGGACGCGATCCTTGATCTGGTCGAACAACGCGCCCCGGCCGGCTTTGAGCGACTGGCCGATGTCATCGATCCGGCCGAGATCGATACCCTGGTGCGCCAGTACAAGGCCGCGGCCGGACACCGACAGCAGTGACGCCGCGTACATTCGTCCACAGTCAGGCGATACTGAGCCACGGCCTACCCGGTTTAGGGGACATGAGCGGCCTCAGCTTGTCAGGGCTTCAGCCGAAGACCCAGACGATGAAGCTGCACATGCGACCTTCTCTCCTGCTCAAAACCCGCTGTCGCGGCAATGCCGATGTGGAATACCCTGCGCCGTCTGATTCAACGCCCCACTGAACCTTTACCGCCTGCTGCCAGTGAGCCTGACCGAGCCCTGCGACAGGCACCCACAGGCGCGCCGGCGCAGACGGCGCCGCATGTGGCGGACACCCATGAGACAGGGCTGGACTTGCGCTTCAGCACCTGGCTGCTCGACCTCCCCTGCGGCGACCCCAACGCCCACATGAGCGCGGCCGAACAGCGCGTGCTGGCCCAGTTGGACGCTCTGATGGGTGCCCCCTCGGCATCACCTATGGTGCCGCGGCTGCCGGCCGCGCTGCCGCGCCTGATGGCCCTGGTCCGTCGCGAGGATGTGTCGGCCCGGGACTTGGCCGAGCATCTCGCGGCCGACCCGGCCCTGGTGGGAGAGCTGGTGCGTCTGGCCAACTCGCCTCGCTACCGGCCAAGCCGCGAGATCAGCAGCCTGGAGCAAGCCGTCCAGGTGCTGGGCCAGGACGGCCTCAGCCAGCTGGTCAGCCGCGCAATGCTGGGACCGGTGTTCAGCGCCCAGCCGGGCCGCTTCGGCCGCGAGGCGACAAGCCGCCTCTGGGAGCTGGCCGACCGCTGCGCCCACGGGGGCGCCTTTCTGCGGCAAGCCCATGAGGACAGATTCGATGCCTATCTGGCCGGCATGGCTGCCCAGACCGGCCTGCTAGCCGCTCTGCGGGTGCTGGAGCAGCAGCAGCGGCAAGCCCCGACCGCATCGGCAAGCCCGGACTTCCACGCTGGCCTGGCCGAACGCGCAGCCCGCTTGTCGGCCCGCATCGCGCGTGACTGGGCCTTTCCGGCCGATGCGATCCAAGCCCTGGAACTTCGCGCGAGCCATGCCCCGGCACTGACCGGCGGCCTGGCCGCTGCCGTGATGGCCGCCGAGCGCAGTGCCAAACGACAACTGCTGGGGCTGCCAGCCGAATCGCTGCCGGCTGAAGACGAAGCCGCCTGCCTGGGAGAGTTGCAGCGGCTCTTCGGCGGCGGCGAGAAGCCCGCCTGACGCTTCTGAAAAGTTGGACTCTTAGATCGCATCGCTCTGCTTTTACAAGCTCCCACAAGGAGCCATGATGTCGTCCAGAGCAATTGACTTGGAGTTCTCGATCATGTGGCAGGGTTTGATTTGGGGTGTGACCGCTGGCCTGATACTGCTGTGGTCAGCCTGCACCTGGGCGCTATCAGCCGTGCTGGAATGGGCTGCCGGACTGGCTGGCGCGCAAGCGGGCGGCGCCGCCGGCACGGTGGGCGAGGCTGCACGCCAGGCCGCCGAACTGAAGCTGCCGCCCTGGCTCGAAACCTGGATGCCGAGCGCCGCGTTGAAGGACTGGAGCGCGCTGATCGAGTCGCTTGCGCCCTGGATTGAAAGCCTGCTGGGCGCGATGCCCGCCGTGGCCGGATGGATCACGCCGCTGATCTGGGTGGTCTGGACGCTGGGCACGGGCGCCCTGCTGCTGCTGGCCTTGGGTGCCTCGCTGCTGCTGCGCCAGAAGAACCGGCTGCGCGCGCCTCAGGCCGCCTGATTCAGCGCGGCTTCCAGCGCGTCGACAAACATCTTGGCGACGTCGAAGCCGCTCTGGTTCGTGATCTCCTGAAAGCCGGTCGGGCTGGTGACGTTGATCTCGGTGAGGCTGTCACCGATAACGTCCAGGCCCACCAGCAAGAGGCCCCGTGCGGCCAGGATCGGGCCGAGGGTTTCGGCAATCTCGCGATCGCGCGCACTGATCGGCTGGGCCACGCCCTTGCCGCCGGCGGCAAGATTGCCGCGGATCTCGCTGCCTTGCGGAATGCGCGCCAGGCAGAAAGGCACGACCTGCCCCCCGATCAGCAGCACGCGCTTGTCACCGTCCTTGATGGCGGGCAGGTAGCGCTGCACCATCACCGTCTCGGCGCCGTCCTTGTTGAGGGTCTCGATGATGGAGCCCAGGTTCATGCCGTCCGGGCCGACCCGGAAGATGCCCATTCCACCCATGCCGTCCAGCGGCTTCAGGATGATGTCCTGGTGCTCGGCGTGGAAGGCGCGGATGGCTGCATCGCTGCGCGTCACCAACGTCGGGCCAATGAACTGCGGGAACTCCAGGATCGCCAGCTTCTCCGGATGGTTGCGCAGCGCCGCCGGCTTGTTGAACACCCGCGCGCCCTCGCGCTCGGCCTGCCCCAGCAGGTGGGTGGCGTAGAAGTACTCACTGTCAAACGGCGGGTCCTTGCGCATCACCACGGCGTCGGTCTCGGCCAGCGCCAGCTCGGCCGTGCTGACGACGTTGAACCAGGCCTTGGCATCGCCGGTCAGCGTGATCGCGCGCGCTTGGCGGGCGACCACCCGCCCCCCCGAGTGCCACACCAGGTCCTGCGGCTCGCAGGACCAGATCTGATGGCCGCGCCGCGCCGCCTCGCGCATCATCGAAAAGGTGGTGTCCTTGTAGGTCTTGAAGGACTCCAGCGGGTCGGCAACGAACAAGAGAATCATGGCGGAGCTCTTTCAGAAAACAGCGGAGCGCAGTGTTGCACGAGTGGCGCCGCGCTGCTGGCAGGCGGCCAAGCCTTCAATTGGCATCATGCGGTCCGCAGGGACCTCACTCACTCAGTTCCACTTCAGGCCTCGCTGGCCTCGGCACCCGGTGCACGTGGCACAAAGCGGCGCTGCGCCGGCTTGGCCAGCAGTTCCAGGTAGAAGGCCGGCGCACCCGCCGCCGCCGCCTCGTTGATGCGATCGATGAAGGCGCCGACATGGATCACCTCGGCCTCCTCCTCGCTGAGGCCGAAGCGGCAGTCGAAGTCCCAGAAGTCCATCTGTGCCGGCAGGGGCTTGCGACGTTCGCGCTTCAGGTACTGCCGGATCTCGTGCTTGATGGCCTCGAGCAGGCGCTCGGGGTTCTTGCCCTCGACCTGGAGTTGGAACGTCTTCTTCATGGCTGACCTTGCTGATGCGCGTGCGCGAATGGGCCAGGGATTATCCCTTGGCCCGGTCTGCCCCGCCCCAGCGCGCCACCAGCAAGGCAGAACTGCCGGCCACCACGCCCCAGAAGGCCGAACCGATGCCCAGCAGGGTCAGCCCCGAGAGCGTGACAAGAAAGGTCAGGATCGCGGCGTCTCGATGCTGCTCATCCTTCAGCGCCGCGGCCAGGCCGCCAGCGATGGTCCCGAGCAGGGCAAGACCTGCCACCGCGGCCACCAGCTCGCGCGGGAAAGCGGTCAGCAGGCCCACCACCGCGCCGCCGGCCAGGCCGATGGCAATGTAGAAAACGCCTGCCGCCACCGCGGCCGTGTAGCGCCGCGCCGGGTCTTCATGCGCCTCGCGGCCCATGCAGATCGCCGCGGTGATCGCCGCCAGATTGAAGGCATAGCCGCCAAACGGCGCCAGCAGCAGCGAGGCCAGACCGGTGGCGCTGATACTGGCTGAGATCGGCGTCTGGTAGCCCGAGGCCCGCTGTGCCGCCACGCCCGGCAGGTTCTGCGAGGCCATGGTCACCAGGAACAGCGGCAAGCCCACGCCGATGACAGCGGCCAGGCTGAAGCTCGGCGTGGTCCAGACAGGCAGCGCCCAAGCCCAGTCCACCGCGCCCAGCTGCAGCCGGCCCTGCAGCGCCGCCACGACGACACCCGCCGCCAGCACCGCCGGCACTGCATAGCGCGGAAAGAAGCGCTTGCCCAGCAGATAGGCCGCCGCCATCGCCAGAACCATCAGCGGCGCGCTTTTAACCGTCAGCACCGCATCCAGCCCGAAGCGCGCCAACACGCCAGCCAGCAGGGCCGCGGCCAGCGCCATCGGGATGCGATCCATCAAGCGCTCGAACCAGCGCGTCACACCGAACAGCAGGATCAGCGCCGCGCAGACGATAAAGGCGCCAATGCCCTCGGCCATGCTCAGGCCCGAGCTGGCGGCGATCAACGCCGCGCCGGGCGTGGACCAGGCAGTCAGCACAGGCTGGCGCGTCCATAGCGACAAGCCAAGACTGGTGATGCCCATGCCCAAACCCAAGGCCCAGATCCAGGAGCTGGTCTGCGCTGGCGTTGCGCCTAGGGCTTGAGCAGCCTGAAACACGATGGCCACCGAGCTGGTGAAACCGACCAGTACGGCGACGAAGCCGGCCACCGCGGCCGACAGCGACAGGTCTTTGAGCAGAGGAAAGCGGGAAACCATGGCGGCAGCATAGCCGCCAAGCCGGGCGCCGGCGGGCAGCCCTGGGCAACCCTGAATCCATGCTGCAACCACCCTGCTCAGCAACACAACACCCGTGTCGGCAAGCTTTACAAACAGCCGCCCTCCGTCCATGAAAGCCCGGTTATCCCCATGAAATTCAACAACTTAAGAAACTGGCACAGATCTAGCTTTACTTCCCCGGCAAGCAATCAGCTTGTTCAAGACACACCAGAGGAAGACACCATGCGCATCAAGAAAATTCTGGCCACCGCACTGTGCGCCGCCGGCCTGCTGGCCACCCAACAAGCCTCCGCCACCGCCGTCGGCATGGAGCTGATGCTGCTGGTCGATGTGTCGGGCAGCGTCAACTCCACTGAATACAACCTGCAAAAGACGGGTTATGTGCAGGCCTTCCAGAGCGCTGCCGTGCAGAACGCCATCCTGGGCAGCCAGCGCGGCAAGATTGCCGTGACCTATATCGAATGGTCGGGTTCCAACCAGCAGTCCACCCGGGTCAACTGGTTCCTGATCGACAGCGTGGCCTCTGCCAACGCCTTCGCCAGCGCCTTGAATGGCGTCACCCGCGCTTACCAAGGCTCCACCGCTCTTCAGGACGCGATCGGCAAGTCCTACAGCCTGTTTGGTGATGAAGTGGGCGGTGTGGACAACGGCTTCCAATCCCTGCGTCAGGTGATCGATGTCTCCGGTGACGGTCCGGACAACGACAGCGACCTCTACCTGCGTACCGGCGGTGGTCGCGACACCGCTCTGCTCGCCGGCGTGGACGTGATCAATGGCCTGCCCATCGGCAACGAGGGCGGCGTCGTGAACGAATACAACCTGTATGTGAAGAGCGCCAACGGATTCATCGAACCGGCAGACTCGTTCAATGATTTTTCCGCTGCGATCGAGCGCAAGCTGATTCGCGAAATCACGACCGAAGTGCCCGAGCCCGCATCGCTGGCCCTGGTGGGCATCGCGCTCGCCGGCGGACTGGCTTCGCGTCGTCGCGCCAAGAAGGCCTGATCGGCTTCCGGGCCCACCGGCTGGAGCAGGCAGCACTCTGCTTCAGCCGGTGATTGAAGGTCATCGGCCACCGCAGCCCCAGGAGCGAAATTCCCAGACTGCCCGGGAAACGCGCCAGAATGGCTTCGTGCGTCCGGCGCACGAAAGGATGGCCGCCCATGTGCAGATTCCTGGCCTATCTGGGCCAGCCCATTTTTCTGGAAGACCTGGTGTGCAAGCCCAGGCATTCGCTGGTGCGCCAGTCCCTGAGGGCCGTCGAGGCCAAGACCGTCACCAACGGCGACGGCTTCGGCGTCGGTTGGTATGGCGAGCGCGAGACACCCGGCGTTTATCACGAGGTGATGCCGGCCTGGTCGGATGAGAACCTGCTCTCGCTGTGTGCCAATGTGCGCTCGGGCCTGTTCTTCGCCCATGTGAGGGCTGCCACCGGCGGTGGCATCGCGCGGCAGAACTGCCACCCCTTCCACTACGGGCCCTATCTGTTCATCCATAACGGCCAGATCGGCGGCTATGCGCAGCTGCGCCGCGCGATGGAGGGAGCCCTGCCCGACCATCTCTACGAGCAAAGGCACGGCGCCACCGATTCGGAACTGCTGTTCCTGCTGATCGTGGCCGGACTGCAGCAGGGGCTGGACCCGCTCACCGCCGTGCGCACCGTCTTGCGCCAGACCGAGGACGCGATGCAGACCCGCGGCATTGCCGCGCCGCTGCGCTTTGCTGCGGCGCTGGCGGATGGGCAAAGGATCTGGGCCTTTCGCTATGCCAGCGATGACGCTGCGCCAACCCTGTACCTGAAACCCCAGCCGGGCGGCTGCGCCATTGCCTCAGAGCCGCTAGGCGACGACACCGAGGCCTGGTCGGCCATCGGCCAGCGCCAGGTCATGCTGCTGAGCCAAGACAGGCACGAACTGCTGCCGATCTGAGTCAGAGCCCTGCCGCGCAGCCTTGGCGCACGCTCAGAGCTCGACCTTGGAGCCCAGTTCGACCACGCGATTGGTCGGCAGATGCAGAAAGTCTGCGGCAGCCGCTGCATTGCGATGCATGCTGGCGAAGAGCTTCTCGCGCCACAAGGCCATGCCTGAACCGATGGTGGGGATGACGATGTCGCGCGACAGGAAGTAGCTGGTATCCATCTCCTCCAGCAGCACGCCGCTTTGCTCCAGCAGCTTCAGCGCCTCGGGCACATCGGGCTCGTTCTTGAAGCCGAAGTGCAGGCTGACCTGCCAGCAGTCATTGCCCAGGCTCTGCACCTGCACGCGCTTGTCGAAGCCGATCCACGGCACCTCATGGTGCTTGACACTGACGAAGAGGTTCTGCGCGTGCAGCACCTTGTTGTGCTTCAGGTTGTGCAGAAGCGCGTTCGGTGTGGAGCCCTGCTCGGCAGACAGAAACACTGCCGTTCCCGGCACGCGGATGGGCGGGCTGACGAACACCGCTTCCAGGAAACTCTCCAGGTCGATCGCATCCTCGCGCAGCTTCTTGCTGAGCATGCGCCGGCCCTGCTTCCAGGTCAGCATCAGCGTGAACATGCCGATGCCGATCAGCAGCGGGAACCAGCCGCCGTGCGCGACCTTCAGCAGGTTTGACGCAAGGAAGGTCAGGTCGATGATGAAGAACAAGCCGGTGGCCGCCACGCATAGCGCCAGCGGGTACTTCCAGCCATAGCGGATCACGAAGAAGGTCATCACCGTGGTGATGGTCATGTCGATCGTCACGGCCACACCATAGGCCGCTGCCAGATTGCTGGACGAGCCAAAGAACACCACCGCCAGCACCACGAAGGCGAACAGGCCCCAGTTGACGAAGGGGATGTAGATCTGCCCGATGTCACGCACGGAGGTGTGCAGGATGCGCATGCGCGGCAGGATGCCCAGTTGCACGGCCTGCTTGGTGACCGAGAACGCCGCCGTGATCAGCGCCTGCGAAGCAACGATGGCAGCCAGCGTGGCCAGCAGGAACAGCGGAATCTCGGCCCAGTTTGGCGCCAGCAGAAAGAACGGGTTCTTCACGGCGGCTGGGTCGTTCAGCAGCATCGCGCCCTGGCCGAAGTAGTTGATCACCAGCGCCGGCATCACGAAGCCATACCAGGCGATGCGGATCGGCTTCTTGCCGAAGTGTCCAAGGTCGGCATACAGCGCCTCGCCCCCGGTCACCACCAGCACGACGGCACCCAGCGCCACGAAGGCCACCCAGCGGTACTCCATGCAGAAGGCAAACGCGTAGGCCGGGTTGACGGCCACCAGCACATGCGGATTGCCGACGATATGTGGAATTCCCAGCAGCGCAAGACTGCAGAACCACACCAGCATCACCGGGCCAAAGGCCTTGCCGATGCCCGCAGTGCCGAAGCGCTGCACGGCAAAAAGGCCGGCCAGCACCAGCAAGGTCAAGGGCATGATCGCCGCATGAAACTGGGGCGCGTAGACATCGATGCCTTCCACCGCCCCCAGCACCGTCATGGCCGGCGTGATCACCGCATCGCCATAGAAGATCGCTGTGCCGAACAGCCCCACCACCAACAGGCTCCGGCGCAGCCTGGGCTTGTCATTGACCGCATTGGTGGCCAGCGCCAGCATCGCGATCAGACCGCCCTCGCCGTTGTTGTCGGCGCGCAGAATGAGCAACACATACTTGAGCGAGACGATGATCGTCATCGTCCAGAACAGCAGCGACAGCACGCCCAGGATGTTGTCGTGGGTGGGCGCAACATGGCCGCCATGGAACACCTCCTTGAGGGCATACAAGGGGCTGGTGCCGATGTCACCGTAGACGACGCCCAGGGCGCCGAGCGTCATGCCGGCCAGCGCGGTCGGGCCGCGGCTCGTAGAGGAAGAGCTCACAAGAACGAGGGTGGCCGCAAGCAGCCACGAAGTATCAGTGCGCTTATTCTGCGCCTGCCGGACAGAAATTGTGCAGCGCAGCAATGCCACTGTTGCCCGCCGAAACCACAGGGCTTGACAGGCTGCAATGCTGCTGGCTCAGAAGCCGTCCCTCAGCGAAGAATCGGCTCGCCCTGGACAACGCGGCGCACGAACTCCAGCGTGTTCTGATGCAGCTCGTCGCGATTGGCCGGCTTGGTGAAGCTATGCCCCTCGTCCTCCGCGGTCAGGAACCACACGGGCGTGCCCTGTGCGCGCAGCGCGCTGACGATCTGCTGCGCCTTGCCATAGGGCACGCGCGGGTCGTTGCGGCCATGCACGATGAACATGGGCTTGCGCATGCGATCCACGCGGCTCAAGGGCGAAATCTCGGTCAGGAAGCGCCGCATCGCCGGATCGCGCTCGTCACCGTACTCGGCACGGCGGTTATCGCGGCGGTAGCTTTCGGTGTGCTCCAGAAAGCTGACGAAGTTGGCGATACCGACGCGGCAGATGCTGCCGGCAATGCGCGGCGACTCAGCCGCTGCCACGGCCAGCGTCAGATAGCCGCCATAGCTGCCGCCTGCCACCACGACCTTGCCTGCGTCCATATCGGCCCGTGTCGCGATCAGATCCAGCAAGGCGCTCACATCGCGCGTGGCGTTCTCGCGCAGGCGGCCGTTATCCAGGGCCAGGAAGCGCTTGCCGAAGCCATCCGAGCCCCGCACATTGGGCTGGATCAGGTGCATGCCCTGCTGCTCGACCAGGGCGCGCAGCGTGGCCGACAGATAGCCCGGCCGCGCCTGCGCGGCCGGGCCGCCATGCAGGCTGATGTAGACCGGCCGCGGCCCCTTGAAGTGGGCCGGCGGCGGCGTGTGCAGGCCGCTGATCTCCAGCCCGTCGAAGCTCTTCCAGCGCAGCAGGCCGGTCTGCAGCGCCGTGCCCTCGGTATCTGCAGCACTCCAGGCGGTCAGCTTGCCGTCCGCCTGGTTCCAGCTGTAGACCTGGCCAGGGCTCTGCGTCCAGACATGGTGAAAGCCGAGTTCGGGCAATTGCTGATGCCAGCGCGCGTTGCGCAGCTGGCCCTCGGGCAGATCAGTCGCCACGCGCTGCGGCGGCGCTGCAGAGTCAGGCGCATACAGTCGCAGGGCCGAGACGCCGCCTTCATTGCTGACCAGGGCCAGCGGGCGCGAACGGCCGGCAGCAGCCGGCGGAACGGCCAGCGCCTCCAGGTCGGCCGACAGCCCGGTCAGCAGCGCCTGGCGCTCACCCGTTGCCGCGGAGAGGCGGGTCAGATGGCGGAACTCGCCTTGCAGCGCCTGCCGTCCCCACACCACATCACCGTCGCGCTCGGCATCCGAGGCTTCGCCATCGTCCGTCCCCGACTGCGCGCGCCCGATCGGCCGCCCCGCGGCCCCTGAGAGATCAAAGCTCAGCAGCTGGCTGCGCTGGCCTTGGCTTCGCAGCACCAGAATCGTGCCTTCAGGCGTGATACGCAGATCGCCGAAGCGCCCTCCCGTCACCTCGCCGAGCACGCGTGCGCCGGCCGGATTCTGCGGATCCATCCACATCAGCCAGCTGCGCGCTTGGCGTGTGGCGGTGGCCTCGTCGCCGCCCTTGCGATCCAGCTGTTCCTGCAGAAACACCAGGCCGCGCCCTTGCGGCAGAAAGGCGAACTCCTTGACCCGAACGCCGGCCGGGGTCAGGACTTGCCCTGGCGCAGGCTGCTTGCCGGCATCGAGCCGATGCAGGCGATAGGCCTCGTCGCCACCCTGATCGCGGGTGAACACCAGATAACGCGCCTGCTGCGGCTCCCACAAGGCTTCGGCGACCGGATCAGCGCCTTGCGTCAGCGGCTCGGGCACGGCACCCGGCGCCGCGAGCCGGTGCAGCTGCATCAGCCCCTGGCTGCGCGCCAGCACCAGCATCTCGCGCTGCTGCGGATGCCAGTCGACAAAGCGCAGCGCCGGCGCCTCCTTGCGTGCCAGCGGCGCGTGCCGCTGGAATGCCGGGATGCCAGTCCCCGCAAACTGTGCGGTCGACGCAGGCGGCTGCGCCGGTCCGATACCGCTGCACCCGGCCACTCCGAGAACAAGTACGGCTAGACAGCCGATGATCAAGCTAGAACGATTCCGCATGCCGATTCGGATCCAAACCTATTCATGCCAAGGCAAAACGGGGGGCAGAAGCCCCCCCCGGCGAGACAGCGACCAAGAGGCCGGCTCAGTACTTGTACTGCGCCGAAACGCTGAAGTACCGCCCACGCCCGCTGTGGAACTGATTGTTCATATTGCCGGTCTCCAAAGCGTCATAGTTGGCTTTGCGGTCCAGCACGTTGTCGATGTTCAGGTTCAAGCTCAAGTTCTTGATGCCCTTGTAGTCCACACCCAGATCAATCGTGTTCCAGCGAGCAATGCTGCACAGCTCAGGATTGCCGCCATCGGTGTACGTCTTGCAGGTGCTGGCGGACAAGCCGATGTTGCGCATCGGGTCCACATGGTTGAGCTTGCCGCTCAGGCGCCAATCGCCCAGATTCCACTTGGCCGACAGGCTGCCACGATTGGTAGGCGTGTCTTCGTCACCCCGGTCGCTGCTCAGCGGGTCCCCGGGCAGCGATGCCGAATCTCTGCGTGTCAGCGTCGTCGTCTGCAAACCGAACTCCAGCCTGCCCATGGCGTCCGGCAGAGGCAGCCGAACGCGTGCATCAATGTCGAAGCCGGCCACGATGGTGCGGTTCAGGTTGCGGAACTGGCGGATGACATAGTCGATCGGACCCGAGTTGGGCACCCCAGGCAGCCATGTGCTCGGATCGGGATTGCGGACGATGCCCCCGGGGAATCGGTCCGGAGTACGCAGCACATCGGCGACGCTGGGACGATTCACCTCATTGCGCCGGTCGTAGTAAAAACCATCGATCGCCAGATTGACGTAGCTGCTGGGCTCGAACAGCAAGCCAAGCGTCAAGCTCTTGGAGGTCTCCGGGCGCAGTCCCTTGTTCGCAAGAATCGCCGCCGGGATGCTGCGCGATGATGAGCAGTCCGTCGTCAGCTTGGTCACCGGGCAACGCACGGAATCCTCGGGGTTCCCGCTATTGCTGAACGATGCTACGTTGCCTGCGTTGATCTGTGAAAGCGCCGGCGCGCGAAACGCCGTGGCATAGGTGCTGCGCAGTGCTGCGATCGGACTGAACTGGTACTTGGCGCCCAACTTCCCGGTGCTTGCCGAGCCAAAGTCCTGATAGTTCTCGGCGCGAAATGCCAGTTGCGTCTCCAGCATCTTCAGCAGCGGCATCTGAAGCTCGACGTATGCAGCCCCCGACGTACGACTGCCCGCAGCAGAGGCCGAACCACGACCGATAAAGCCGCCACTCGCCAACGTGCCATCCGGCCGCACCGACATCGATTCCTTGCGGAACTCGGCCCCGGTTCCCAAGGCAGCCATACCACCCGGCAGCTTGAACAGCTCGCGCGTGGCGCGCACATCCACCGAGGTGTAGCGGCTCACTCCCGACGTCAGCACATCATCGACCAGATCGTCGATGGCCTGCGGCGAGTTCGTCTGGCCATTGAATCGGTAGCTCCGCGTCGCGATGGCGTTTTTCATGCCCTGCAGCGTGAGCTGGTTGGTGACGCGCTGGTCCAGGGTCTGGTGGTGGTGGAGAAGCGCCGCCTCAACATCCCACGCACCCAGCGTGGTGCTGACACCTGCCAGGAATCGAACATTGCGGGACTCGGAGATGTCCTGCCCGGTGATGTCTGCGAAGCGGTAGCGCAGCCCAATCGGCGTGGTGAAAGGATTGTCTGGGTGGCCAACCGGCAGACGGAGCCCGTCAAAGACCTGAAGCTTGGCGTCAGCGTTGGCCCAAACCGAGCGGGACTCAGTCCGTGTCGGGCTGCCGCGGCCGTAGACACTCTTCGTCGACGAAAGCATCAGCTCGCTGAACACCTGCGTTGTGTCACTGACCAAATAGCTGGCACGCAACAGCCCCCCGAGCCGGTCTTGCGCCCCCACCCGCTGCGAGTTCGGATCATTCTCGGTGTCAAAGCGGCATTCGCCAGCGCGCCACAGGCTGGCTGAAGTCCACAGCGGTACCGTTTGCGGGAGCCCCTTGCCAATGATGTTGGCGTCGGGGCAGCCCGCCCCTGCTTGGCGGAAGGTGCCTGAACCGGTGCCAGACAAGGTGTAGTAGTTGCCGGTAGGCACGCTGCTTGACGACGGAACAAAGTTGCCGATGTAGCGCGTGTACAGATCGGCCTGAACGTCGTCACGAATGTCCGCTGTACGCACGGGCTTGCGCGCGTTCACATCCAGTGTCGCCACCAGGTTGAGCCCTTTGGCAATCGATTCGCCGAAGCCGAAAGCCAGTGACGCGCGATCAACCCGATGCTGGCCATCGTCGTTGAACGCGGTCCCCGCATCGATGGCCAGACCCTGGAAGTCCTTGCGAAGAATGATGTTGACGACACCAGCAATCGCGTCAGACCCATACGTGGCCGACGCGCCATCCTTGAGGATTTCGATCCGATCAACGGCAGCCATCGGTATGGCATTGAGGTTGTAAATGGTGGAGCGGCCTGTATTGGGGTCGGCAACCGGCGCGGCGCCGAGCCGTCGACCATTCAGGAGGGTCAGCGTTGCCGCGGAGCCCAGCCCCCGCAAGCCGATGGACGACGTGCCGCTGTTGAAAGAGTTGCTCACCGAGTCATTGAGAGAACCCGCCCCAACAGCTGGATTGCGCCGCAGGAACTCATCGACAGTCGTGACGCCTGACTCCTCGATCTCCTTGCGAGAGATGACCTGCACCGGCGAGGGCGTTTCGGCATTCAGCCGCTTGATGATCGAGCCAGTGACTTCGACTCGGTCCAAGGTGCTCCTGTCAGCGGTCTGCGCCTGAGCTGCGAGAGAGGCACACAGCGCCGCGGCAGCAAGCGCCATCAGGTTGCGGTGACAAGGATGTGCTCGATTCATGGTTTCCCCGGTGTGAGAACGTAGCGAAGACTGGCGATAAGCCCGCAAAGATGCCCGGCACACACCGACAATCCATGACGATTTCTTTACCGATCTTTTCCGATGGTTATCGAACAGGGTTTGGGCGTCAGTCCGGAGCAGGCCGAGGCCTTCGTGATGCGCCGCATGAGCCTGCGCCATCTGCGCGTGCTGAAGGCCCTGGCCGACGCTGGCTCCCTCAGTGGCGCGGCCGATCTGCTGCATGTCACCCAGCCCGCCATCAGCAAGGCGCTCGGAGAGATCGAACGCTCCATCGGACAAACCCTGATCGCGCGGCGCGGACGCAACATTCGCCTCACGCCTGTCGCACAACGCCTGGTTGAGTTGGGTGAACGCATGGATGCCATGCTGCGGCGCGGCGGTGAGGAAGTGGCCTCGCTGGTGCGTGGCACCAGTGGTGAGCTGCTGATCGGCGCAACCAACGCAGCGTTGACCGATCTTCTGAGCGACGCGCTGGCTCGCATGAAGGCGGAGCATCCGCTGCTGGCCATCAGTGTGCGCACCCATGCGCTGACAGCGATGTTTGAGGACCTTCGCGCCGGCCGACTTGACCTGGTGATCGCTCGCCAGGCACACGGAACGCCGCCCGACTTGGACTACGAGTTGCTGTTGCCGACCCACGAGGTGGTAGCCATCAGCGCCAAGCACCCACTGGCGACGCACCGCAAGCTCAGCTGGGAGACGCTCAATGACCAGCCCTGGATCTGGCCGCTTCCAGGCACAAGCTCACGCGCTCGCCGCGATGCCTTCTGGCGGGAACTGGGCCTGCCGCTTCCTACCGATGTGCTGCAGACCGACGACCTGATGCTGACCATGGGCATGCTCAAGCGCCTACCGCTCGTCACCATCATGCCGCAGCACCTCGCTCAAAGTGCTGCGCGCGAAGGCATCGTCAGAATCCTGCCCCTGTACGTGGACCTCGGTCTTGGCAACCTGTGCATCTGGCAACTGCGCGATGTGAGCTCCCCGCCAGTGCAGCACTTCAAGAGTGCGCTTCAGGCGGCCAGTGCTGCCGCTCAGGCGTAGTTCTCGGCGTCCGGGTCGGTCGCCTCGAGCTCGTAGCTGGCCGCAAGCATCGCCAGGCGTGCGATCACGCCGTACATGTAGAAGCGGTTCGGCGCGCTGGCCCCGGGGCGCTCGCCCGGCCGTGGCAGATGCGAAGACTCGGCAAAGGCCAGCGGGACGAAGCTCGCGCCCGGCGCGTTGAGGTTCTCGTCGATGCCTCGCTCGGCATGCACGCGGTAGAACCCGCCGACCACGTAGCGGTCCATCATGTAGACCACCGGCTCGGCCACGGCCTCGTTGACGCGCTCGTTGGTGGCTACGCCCTCCTGCACGATCACCTCGCTGACGCTCTGGCCGTCCTTGATCACACTCATCTTGTTGCGCGTGCGCCGGCCCAGCTCGGCCAGTTCCTTGGCGTCGCGCACCGTCATGATGCCCATTCCATAGGTGCCGGCGTCGGGCTTAACGATCACAAAGGGCTTCTCGTTGATGCCGTATTCCTTGTACTTGCGGCGCACCTTGCCCAGCATCGCGTCGACCTGGGTCTGCAGCGCCTCAAGGCCCTGGCCTTCACTGAAGTCCAGGCCCGAGCAGGGCGAGAACATCGGGTTGATCAGCCAGGGGTCCATGCCCAGCAGCTTGGCGAATCGCTTGGCCACGTCCTCGTAGGACTTGAAGTGCCGGGTCTTGCGTCGCACGGCCCAGCCAGCATGCAAGGGCGGCAGCAGGTACTGCTCGTGCAAGCCTTGCAGCGCCTCAGGCACGCCTGCGGAAAGGTCGTTGTTCAGCAGGATGGTGCAGGGATCGAAATCCTTCAGGCCGAGGCGCCCGCGGCTGCGGACCAGCGGCTCCACCGTCAGCGAGCTGCCGTCGGCCAGGCGCAGCTCGGTCGGCTGATCCACCGTGGGATCCAGCGAGCCCAGGCGCACGTTCAGACCGGCCTGGGTGAAGATGCGGATCAGCGTCGCCACATTGCTGAGGTAGAAGCTGTTGCGGGTGTGGTTCTCCGGGATCAGCAGCAGATTCTTGGCCTCGGGGCAGATCTTCTCGATCGCAGCCATCGCCGCCTGCACCGCCAGAGGCAGCATTTCCTTGGTCAGGTTGTTGAAGCCGCCTGGAAAAAGATTGGTATCCACCGGCGCCAGCTTGAAGCCGGCGTTGCGCAAATCCACCGAGCTGTAGAAGGGCGGCGTGTGTTCCATCCACTCCAGGCGAAACCAGCGCTCGATCGCCGGCATCGACTCCAGGATGCGCTGCTCCAGCTCGTTGATCGGGCCGGTCAGGGCGGTGATGAGGTGTGGGACCATGGGCTTGCCTGCGAAGACAGCGCCGCAGCGCTGCAAAGGGAGTGGCGACGGGGATGCTGCCGATTCTAGGAGCAGTGCAGATGGGGACGCCGGCTGGAAGCACAAGGCCCAGGCGCTGCTAGAGTGCGCCGCAGACTGCTGGATGGAAGCCGATGCGCCTGATTGCCCTGCTGCTCCTGACACTCGCGCTGCATACCGGCTACAGCGGCCGCGCGCTGGCGCAAACCTGCCCGCCGCCGATCACCGGGGCCGAGGCTGCCAGCCTGTCCGGCACGACGCCGGGCATTGACCGCGGCATGCTCTGGCGAGTCAGCAAAGGCGGCCGCGATTCTTATCTTTACGGCACCGTGCATCTCGGCCGGCCCCTGTGGACGCAGCCAGGCCCGAAGGTCAGTGCAGCGTTGCAGGCCAGCGACGTGCTGGCCCTGGAGCTCGATGCCGGCGATCCGGCAACGCAGGAGACCCTGCGCCAGCTAACGGCCGCGCGGACCAACTTGGCGCTGCCTGCTGCGCTGCGCGAGCGACTGCAGGCAAGAACGCGAGCCGCCTGCCTGCCGCCGCAAGCACTGAGCGGGCTGCAGCCCTTGATCCAGGCAATGACGCTGACGCTGCTGGAAGCCCGCTGGGACGGGCTGGACAGCGCCTTTGCACTGGAGCAGCTGCTCAGCCACCAGGCGCGCTTGCTGCGTCGCCCGATCGTCGCGCTGGAGACGCCTCGGCAGCAGCTAGATCTGCTGCTGGACATGGAGGACTCCCGCATGCTTTCCATGACGCAAGAGCTGCTGGAGCAGCTCGACGAGGGCCGGGTGCGGCCCGTGCTGCGGCGTCTGATCACGGCTTGGGAACGCGGCGACCTCGCCGAGCTCGAGAATTATGAACAGTGGTGCGACTGCATTGCAAACCCGCAGGACCGCGTCTGGCTGCGCCGGCTCAACGAGGACCGCAATCCAGGCATGGTGGACGGCATCGCGCGGCTGCATGACAGCGGCAAGCAAGTGTTCGCGGCTGTCGGCGCATTGCACATGACAGGCCCGCAAGCTCTACCGGTGTTGCTGGCAGCCCGGGGCTTCAGTGTTGAACGCGTGTTGTGGCAACGCTGATCGTCGCTGGCCTGGCGCTAGGGATGGTCTGCATAAACCCCGGGGAAATCAGCTACCGGACGACCTGAGCGGCTGAGATGATTGAGACCATGAAGCAGACGAGTCTTGGACTGGGGCAATCGAGCAAGCGCACGCGGCGACGC
>NZ_JBILQK010000207.1:0-2803 GCF_044373315.1 Roseateles sp.
TATTGATGACGGTCCGGAAGCCGTTGCTGACACCCAGCTCGCGCATCAGGCGCGGCGCCAGCACTGCCATTTGCCCCATCACGCCGGCATGCTCGGGCGCGAGCTCCGCCATGCTGGGGATGTGCAGTTTGGGAATCATCAGGATATGCACCGGCGCCCAGGGGTGGATGTCATGGAAGGCCAGGATGTGCTCGTCCTCGTAAACCTTCTTGGCCGGAATCTGACCGGCGACGATCTTGCAGAAGATGCAGTTGGGGTCTTGACTCATGATGCTCACATTCAAACCGGCATGGGCTTGCCGTCATTCCAATTCAGCACGCCCTTCACGATGCGGTAGATCACCCAGATCGAATCCGCGATCAGCACCAGAAAGCCGATGCCGACGATGATCAGCAACACGCCGATGCAGGCCCACAGCAGGCTCCACCAGAAGGTGCGGATCTGCCAGGTGAAATGGCTGGCGTAGATCGTCCCCGCGGTGTCGTCACGCTTGACGTAGTTGATGATGATGGCGACGACGGCCGTGAAGCCGGTGAAGGCGCTCAAGGCATAGAGGATGTAGGTGATCAGTGTCAGCTGCTTGAGACTGGCCATGCGCTCGGCAGAGATCGGTTGCGTCATCGCCAGCCCCTCATTGAAATCAGTCATCTCAGTCCTCCTGGGTCTGTGCCCCTGCGTCGCCCCCACGCTGCGCGAACTCCACCAGACCCGACAGGCCTTCGCGCCGGGCCAATTCCGCCAGCACGTCCTCGGGCTTGAGGCCGAACTGGGCCAGCGCGATCATCGAGTGGAACCACAGATCGGCCGTCTCGTAGACGATCTTCTGCGCGTCAGCATCCTTGGCGGCCATCACCAGCTCGGTGGCCTCTTCGCCCACCTTCTTCAGGATGGCGTCGGTGCCCTTGCCGAACAACTTTGCCACATAGCTGCCGGCGGCGTCACCGCCGTTGCCCGGCTTGCGCGACTCGATCACTGCGGCCACGCGGGCCAGCACATCCCTGCTGTCGATCTGGCTGCTGCTCATTTGTAGATGCTCTCGGGGTCTTTCAGTACCGGCTCCACCGTCTGCCAGCTGCCGCCCTCAAAGCGCTGATAGAAGCAGCTGTGCCGGCCCGTGTGGCAGGCAATGCCCGGCTCATGCCCCTGTTGGGTAATCTTTAGCAGCAGCACATCGTTGTCGCAGTCCAGACGCATCTCGTGCACGATCTGCAGATGGCCGGACTCCTCGCCCTTGTGCCACAGCTTGTTGCGCGAGCGGCTCCAATACACCGCCTGACCGAGCTCCGCCGTGCGCGCCAGCGCCTCGCGGTTCATCCAGGCGAACATCAGCACGTCGCCTGTGTCACGCTCCTGCGCGATCACCGGCACCAGGCCATCGCGGTCCCATTTGATCTGATCAAGCCATTGCATGCCGGCAGTGTACGGGTCAGCCGACATGGGTGCTGCCGACAAAGCCGCGCTCGGCGGCAAACCACTGCAACACCGGAATCGTGCCGGGCAGCACCGGCTGCTGCTGCACCGGCAGATTCTCCCAAGCCATCTGCTGGCGCTCGCGCATCTCGAACTCGCCGGCCCATTCGTAGACCTTGCAGAAGTGCAGGCGCACGCGGGCATGGGGGTAGTCCATCAGCTCGACCTTCCAGGGATAGGCCGCCCCGATGGTGATGCCCAACTCCTCCTGCAGTTCGCGCCGCAGGGCCTGTTCCACGGTTTCGCCCGCTTCCAGCTTGCCACCCGGAAACTCCCAGTACCCGGCATAGACCTTGCCTTCCGGCCGAGAGGTCAGCAGAAAGCGCCCTTCCCGGCCTTGCGCACCACGCTCGACCAGCACGCCCACCGCCACGTCGACCGGCACTCGCTCCTGCACCGCGTCAGACATGATCCAGGCCCTCGGGTGCATCGCCGTGGATGGTGTTGGGCGCCAGCGCCTCGGCCTGACCGCGGCCAGCGAGATCGCGCGCGAACTGGAAGGCCACGCGACCCGAGCGCGAACCGCGCTCCAGCGCCCACACCAGGGCCGGCTGGCGGGCGGTGGCGATCTGCGCCTCATTCAGCCCGTAGTAACGCAGCCACTGCGCGCAGATTTCCAGGTATTCCGGCTGGCTGAAGGGATAGAAGCTCACCCACAGGCCGAAGCGCTCGGAGAGGGAAACCTTCTCCTCGATCGCCTCGCCCGGATGTAACTCGCCGTTCTCATCCATCTTGGCGGCGAGGTTGTCCTTCATCTGCTCGGGCAACAGGTGGCGGCGGTTGCTAGTGGCGTAGATCAGCAGGTTATCGCTAGCGGCAGCCACCGAGCCGTCCAGCATGGACTTCAGCGCCTTGTAGCCGAGCTCACCCTCATCGAAGGACAGGTCATCGCAGAAGATCACGAAGCGCTCGGACCGCTCGCTGACCAGATCCACCAGGTCGGGCAGATCGACCAGATCATTCTTGTCGACTTCGATCAGGCGCAGCCCCTGCGGCGCGAATTCGTTCAAGCAGGCCTTGATCAGTGAGCTCTTGCCCGTGCCGCGCGCGCCGGTCAGCAGCACATTGTTGGCCGGCCGGCCTGCAACGAACTGCTCGGTGTTGCGCAGCAGTTTTTCCTTCTGCGGCTCGACTTCCTTGAGGTCCTGTAGACGGATGGTCGAGACATGGCGCACCGGCTCCAGCAGCAGGCGGCCGGCGCGGCGACGCGCGCGGAACGCCACCGAGGCCGACCAGTCGGGGGCCGCCAGCGGCTGCGGAAGCACGGATTCGAGTCGGGTGAGCAGCGCCTCGGCGCGCTCGATCAGATGTTCAAGGGCAGACATGCCCGCAG
>NZ_JBILQK010000208.1:0-2793 GCF_044373315.1 Roseateles sp.
ACCAGCGGCACGTTGATGCGCAAATGCACCCAAAACCTGCTGCTGACGACGACACCGGCGTCACGAAACCTCTTCAATCGGCACCGAGCACAACCGGCGGTGCTTTGTGCAGAGCTTCCCTAGCGCTATGCTTAAGGCCTGTTGAAGCAGACATCATCACGCCATGCGAACCAGGATCCTGATCGTCGAAGACCAGGCAGATATCCGGCGCCTGATTCGTTGGGCACTTGAGGACAGCGACTACACGCTGCATGAGGCGGCCAACGGCACGCTGGCGCTGCAGTTGCTGCCCGTGCTGCTGCCCGATCTGGTTCTGCTCGATGTGATGATGCCCGGCGAGGTCGACGGCTACGAGGTCTGCCGCCGCATCCGCGCCAATCCCGCGCTGGCCAAGACGCAGGTCGTCATGATCACTGCACAGGCACGCACGGCGGACCACGATCACGCCATGGCGTCGGGCGCCGATGCCTTCCTGGCCAAGCCATTCAGCCCGGCGCGGCTGGTCGAGTTGATCGAAGAGCTGGCGAGCAAGCGCAGCTGACACACAGCGTCACGCAGGCTCGCTTGAAGCCTGCTGCCGCGCTGATGGCGCAAGCACAAGAAAAAAAGCCGCCCGAAGGCGGCTTTGAAAGAAACCGGGGGGCAGCGGACCACCGCCCCAATCCCTGATTGCTCTTTCAGAAGATCACTTGTGATAGGCCGTCTCGCCGTGCGAGCTGATGTCCAGGCCTTCACGCTCTTCGTCTTCCGTGACACGCAGGCCGATCACCAAGTCGACCACCTTGAAGGCGATCACCGAGACCACGCCCGACCAGACGATAGTCACGATCACAGCCTTGGCCTGGGTCCAGACCTGGGTCGCGATCGAATAGGCGTCCGGGGCGATCATGCCGACCGTCACCCAGTCGCCGACGGCGCTCGGGCCGCCCAGATTGGGCGAGTTGAACACACCGGTCAGCAGGGCACCGATGATGCCGCCGACACCGTGCACGCCGAACACGTCGAGCGAGTCATCCGCGCCCAGTAGCTTCTTCAGGCCGCTGACACCCCACAGGCAGGCGAAGCCGGCGATGAAGCCGATGATCAGCGCGCCGCCGATGCCGACGTTGCCGGCAGCCGGCGTGATGGCGACCAGACCAGCGACGGCACCCGAGGCGGCACCCAGCATCGAGGCCTTGCCCTTGAGCAGCGCCTCACCGATACACCAGGCCAGCACGGCAGCGGCGGTGGCAGCGAAGGTGTTGGCGAAGGCCAGTGCTGCGAAGCCGTTGGCTTCCAGCGCCGAGCCGGCGTTGAAGCCGAACCAGCCCACCCACAGCAGCGATGCACCCACCATCGTCAGCGTCAGGCTGTGCGGCGTGAAGGCTTCCTTGCCGTAGCCGACGCGCTTGCCGACCATATAGGCACCCACCAGGCCAGCGACAGCGGCGTTGATGTGCACCACGGTGCCGCCAGCGAAGTCCAGCGCACCCATCTGCCAGATGAAACCGGCCTTGGCGTTCATCTCATCGACTACGCCTGCAGCGCTGTACGCATCCGGACCCATCCAGAACCAGACCATGTGCGCGACCGGGATGTAGCTGAAGGTGAACCAGATCGCCAGGAACAGCAGCACCGCGCCGAACTTCATGCGCTCGGCGAAGGCGCCGATGATCAGTGCCGCCGTGATGCCGGCGAACGTCGCCTGGAAGGCAGCGAACACGATTTCAGGAATGTAGACACCCTTGCTGAAGGTCGCGGCATTGGCGAAGGTTCCGCCGACGTTGTCCCAGACGCCCTTCATCATCAGCCGGTCAAAGCCACCGATGAAGGCATTGCCCTCGGTGAAGGCTAGGCTGTAGCCGTAGACGAACCACAGCACGACGATCAGCGAGAAGCCGACCATCACCTGCATCAGCACCGACAGCATGTTCTTGCTGCGGACCAGGCCACCATAGAACAGCGCCAGACCGGGCACGGTCATCAGGATGACCAGCAGCGTGGCCACCATCATCCAGGCGGTGTCGCCCTTGTTGGGAACCGGTGCCGGTGCAGCAGCGGCAGAAGCCGCTTCGGCAACGGGGGCCGCAGCAGCGACCGCATCGGAGGCTGCTGCCACTACGGCAGCAGCGGCCTCGGCAACGGCAGGAGCGGACGCCGCAGCGTCCTGGGGCCAGGCGGCTGGCGCACAGGCCAGCAGCGCCAGCGCCACGCTGGCAAGTAGTTTCTTCATGAAGGATCTCCGGGATGTGTCTTGTGATCGGGTAACTCTTGGGCGATCAGCCCTTGCGCCTGTAGGCACTGGGCTCGGCCCCGACTCAGCCCTTGCGCTTGCAGGCGCCGGGCCTTCGTCGGGCGTCGCACAGTGCACAGGCACTGGGCTCGGCCCCGACTCAGAGCGCGTCCTGGCCGGTCTCGCCGGTGCGGATGCGAACCACCTGGTCGAGTGGCGAGACGAAGATCTTGCCGTCGCCGATCTTGCCGGTGCGGGCCGAGCTTTCGATGGCCTCGATGACCTGCTCGACCACGGCATCGGCAACCGCCGCCTCGATCTTCACCTTGGGCAGAAAGTCCACCACGTACTCGGCGCCGCGGTACAGCTCGGTGTGGCCCTTCTGGCGGCCGAAGCCCTTGACTTCGGTGACAGTCAAACCCTGCACGCCGATCGCGCTGAGGGCTTCACGCACTTCGTCAAGCTTGAAAGGCTTGATGACGGCAGTGATCAATTTCATGGCTATATCTCCTCGTCGCTTGAATCAGAAGCTCTTCTTGACCGACAGCACCAGGCTGGCTTTGCCCAGGTCCTTGGCACCA
>NZ_JBILQK010000099.1:0-11339 GCF_044373315.1 Roseateles sp.
ACTAGGACAAACTATGGTCTCCTCGCATCAAGCCTCAGCGGCCAGGCGCTATCTGCTGGGAGCCGTCGTGACCCTCTGCTGGGCGCTCCCGGCGCTGGCGCAGACCGCAGCCTGCCCACCGCTGCTGCAGCGGGACTTGCCGCGCCTGCAGGACGAAAAGCCGCAGGCCATGTGCCAGTACGCGGGCAAGGTGCTCCTGGTGGTCAACACCGCCAGCTACTGTGGGTTCACCGGCCAGTACAAGTCGCTGGAGACATTGCAGCAGCGCTATGCACAGCGTGGCCTGGTGGTGCTGGGCTTCCCGTCCAACGACTTCAGCCAAGAGCCGGGCAGCAACAAGGAGGTGGCGGAGTTCTGCGAGAACACCTTCAACGTCAAGTTCCCGATGTTTGCCAAGTCAAGCACGCGCCCGGACCGGCCGGACAGCAATCCGCTGATCGTCGACCTGGCCAAACGCAGCGGCCAAGCGCCGCGCTGGAATTTCCACAAATACCTGATCGCGCGGGATGGCCGCGAAGTCGTGAGCTTCGCATCAGCCACCGAGCCCTTGAGCCGCCCCTTCATCAACGAGCTCGAGCGCCTGCTGGCTCAGCCTTGACATTGATTAAGCCCGGACCGCCGCCATGTCGCCGAATGTTGCACTTCTGTCATCTTTTGTCCCCGCTGTCTGGGACATTGTTCCCACACAGCGCTCAGGGCGACGTTTCGGAGAGTACACATGCCACCTGAGCATGCGAGCAGCGCAAGGAATTGAACACTTCGTACGGAGCCAATTCGGTTCGCTGCGGTCGACACACAAGGAGTCGAATCATTTTTTTCCGTCGCAAGGCCTCCCCGGTAACGGGGCCGTAATCCCGAAGCCCTTCTCCTCCTCCTCCCTCCCTCCCTCGTTGGCTTCGGGGCGCCTTGCGACTACTTTTCTGCCCGGGGCTCCCGTCAGTGACGGGGGCCCTGTCCATTTGCGGCGCCAGCACGGCGGCGCTGCCGATCACGCCCAGAGCTTGCTGCCGTTTCTGAGCGATCTCAGCCAGAGCGGCCCCGGCAGCCAACGCAAGGGCCCGCGAGTGGCGGTTGTGGGTTCGGGAATCTCAGGTCTCTCGGCTGCCTGGGCTTTGAGCCGCCATGCGCAAGTCACGCTGTTCGAGTCGGGCGACTACTTCGGTGGCCACACCCACACGGTGGATGTCACGCTCGAAGGCCAGACCTGCGGCGTCGACACCGGCTTTCTGGTGTTCAACGAACGCACCTATCCGCTGCTGATCGAGCTGTTCGCCAAGCTGGGGGTGGAGACCGCCAAAAGCGACATGTCCTTCTCGGTGCAACTGCCGCACACCGGCCTGGAGTGGAGCGGCAGCAACCTCGACACCGTCTTTGCCCAGCGCAGCAACCTGCTGCGACCCGGCTTCTGGCGCATGCTGTCCGACCTGCTGCGCTTCAATCGCCTGACCACAGAACTGGCCGAGCGCGGCGCCGAGCAGGCGCTGGCCCAGCCGATCGGCGACTTCCTCGACGCGCAGCGCTTCAGCCGCGAGTTCCGCGACTGGTACCTGCTGCCGATGGTGGCCTGCATCTGGTCCTGCCCGACGGCGCAGATGATGGCCTTCCCGATCAGCACGCTGATCCGCTTCTGCCACAACCACGGCTTGCTGCAGGTCGCCAACCGGCCGCAATGGCACACGGTGCGCGGCGGTGCGCGCCACTATGTCGAGAAGCTGTTGGAAAGCATCGACGACAAGCGCCTGAATACGGCCGTCACCGGCATCAAGCGCATGGGAGCTGACGGCAGCGGTGGTGTGCTGCTCAGCACCCGCCATGGCAGCGAGCACTTCGACAGCGTCGTGCTCGCCAGCCACAGCGACCAGTCGCTGGCCCTGCTGGACGATGCTTCAGCACAAGAGCGTCAGCTGCTCGGCGCCATCGCCTACCAGCGCAACCGCGCAGTGCTACACACCGACACCACCTTGCTGCCGCGCCGCCGCAAGGCCTGGGCCGCCTGGAACTACGAGCATGGCGGGGATGCCGCCGGCCCGGATCAGAGCTCGGTCTGCCTGCACTACCTGCTCAACCGGCTGCAGCCGCTGCCCTGGCAGCAGCCCGTGCTGGTGTCGCTAAATCCGGTGCGCGAGCCAGCCGCCGGGCAGGTGCTGGGCGAATACGACTACGCGCACCCGGTGTTCGACCAGGCCGCCGTGGCCGCGCAGCAGCGCCTGCCGGCACTGCAAGGCCAGCACAACACATGGTTCTGCGGCGCCTGGACCCGCTACGGCTTTCACGAAGACGGGCTGCTGTCCGGCCTGAGCGTCGCCAAGGCCTGGATCGAGGACCGCGCCCACAAGGCGGCGCAAGCACGATGAACCCGCGCTGGAACACCGCCCCTCAGCCGCAGGCCCTGATCGGCCGTGGCGAGGTGCGCCACACCCGCCTGCGGCCCGCGCTGCACCGCTTCAGCTATGCCGCGTACTTTCTGATGCTGCCGATGCGGCAGCTGCGTCAGCAGCCCTGTCCCGCCTTGAACCGCAACAGCCGCGGCTGGCTGAGCTTCCACGATGCCGACCATGGCGACGGCGGCGCCGATGCGCTGACCTGGATAGAAGCGCTGCTGGCGCGGGAAGGCGTGCATGACGCCAACGGCGAAATCTGGCTGCACTGCTTCCCGCGCGTGCTGGGCTATGCCTTCAAGCCGGTCAGCTTCTGGTACTGCCAGCGCACCGACGGCTCGCTGGCCGCCATCGTGGCCGAGGTCAACAACACCTTCGGCGAACGCCATTGCTATCTGCTGCAGGGCGACGACATGCAAACCCTGGCCTGGGGCCACGAGCTGAGCACCGCCAAGGTCTTCCATGTCTCGCCCTTCTGTGCCGTGCAGGGCCGTTACCGTTTCCGCTTCATGCAGTCAGGCAGCGCCGCGCAAGCGCGCACCGTGGCCCGCATCGACCACGATGACGACACAGGCGCGCTGCTGCAGACCAGCATCTCGGGCCGTCTGGCGCCGCTCACGACGAACAGCGCGCGTGCGGCGTTCTGGGCTCAGCCCGCTTTCAGCCTGATGCTGGTGGCACGCATCCACTGGCAGGCGCTCAAGCTCTGGCGCAAGCGCATTCCCTTCTTCAGCAAGCCCGCAGCGCCGGGCGATTTCGTGACCCGTTGAGCCAACTAGGCTCATCCGCCACCTGCAAGAAAAGCAACCGCATGAACACCACAACGCTCAAGTCCGGCCTCGCTCTGCCCGACTCCGCACCCGCCGCGGCCCGCACCGTCTTCAAGCTGCTGGAGCGACTGCAGTACGGCAGCCTGGACGTGCAACTGCCCGAAGGCAGCAGCGCCCATTTCGGCGATCGCACGCAAGGTCCGCGCGCGGCGCTGCGCATCCGCAACTGGGAGGTCTGCGCCGCGGTGCTGCGCAGCGGCGACATCGGCTTCGCCGAGAGCTACATGGCCGGTCACTGGAGCACACCCGATCTGCGCGCCCTGCTGACCGTCATGCTGCGCAACCGCGAGCAACTGGAGAGCGTGATCTACGGCTCCTGGTGGGGTTCCCTGCTCTACCGCCTGCGCCATCTGCTGAACCGCAACAGCCGTGCCGGCAGCCGCAAGAACATCCATGCGCACTACGACCTCGGCAACAGCTTCTACAAGCTGTGGCTCGACCCGAGCATGAACTACTCCAGCGCCTGGTTCGACGGCGACACCAGCCGGCCGCTGACTGAGGCCCAAGGTGCCAAGATGCGACGCGCGCTGCACGAGTGCGGCCTGCAACCCGGCGCCCGAGTGCTGGAGATCGGTTGCGGCTGGGGCGCCATCGCCGAATGCGCGGCACGTGACTTCGACGCCCGGCTGCTCGGGGTGACGCTGTCGACCGAACAACTGGCCTTTGGCCAAGAGCGCCTCAAGGGCGCCGGCCTGGCCGACAAGGCCGAGCTGCGCCTGCAGGACTACCGCGATATCCCCGAGCAGAGCTTCGATGCCATCGTTTCGATCGAGATGTTCGAGGCCGTCGGGCGCGAGTACTGGGAGAGCTACTTCAGCACCGTGGCTGACAAGCTCAAGCCCGGCGGTCGCGCCTGCATCCAGACCATCACCATCCGCGACGAGCTGTTCGAGCGCTACAGCCGCTCCTCGGACTTCATTCAGCAGTACATCTTCCCGGGCGGCATGCTGCCCAGCCCGAGCCAGTTCCGCGCCCATGCCGAGCGCGCCGGTCTGACGGTCGTCAACGAACTGGCCTTCGGCACCGACTACGCCGAGACGCTCAAGCAGTGGCGTGAGTCCTTCATGGGCCGAGAGGAGCTGGTGCGCAAGCAAGGCTTCGACAAGCGCTTTATCGCGCTGTGGGAGTTCTACCTCGCCTACTGCGAAGCCGCCTTCGAGACCGGCAGCACTGACGTCATGCAGTTCACGCTGCAGCGGCGCTGAGGCTCTACCATGCTGTCGCGCCGTCACTGCCTGATTGCCCTGCCCGGCCTGGCCTGGCAGGCCTGCGCCGAGGCCAAGCCCGACGCCGGGCTGACTCTCGTCGGCCAGGCGCAGATGCGCTGGTTCGGACTGCTGATCTATGACATCCGCCTGTGGTCAGAGCGCAAACCGGCGCGCGACTGGTGGACGGCACCGCTGGCACTTGAACTCGAATACGCGCGCAGTCTAAAAGGTAGCGAGATCGCCAAGCGCTCGCTGGTCGAGATGCGCCGTCAGCAACTCATCGACGAGGCCAGCGCGGCCCGTTGGTTGACTCAGATGCAGGAGCGATTCCCCGATGTGAAGGCGGGCGACCGCCTCAGCGGGCGCCACCTGCCGGGAGAAGGCACCGATTTCTTCTTCAATGGCAGTGCGCTGCCGCGCCTGGCCGACCCGCTGTTCAGCCGCCTGTTCTTCGGCATCTGGCTGTCCGAGCAGACTTCAGAACCGCAGCTGCGCGCCAAGCTGCTAGGGCTGAGCGCATGAGCCCAATCGACGGTCTTCGCTACGGAGGGCTGGGCTTCGCGCTCGCCTTCGTCGCGCTGCCGCTCTATGTCACCCTGCCGGCTTACTACGCGGAAAACTTCGGCACACCGCTGGCCGCGCTGGGCCTGGTGCTGCTGCTGGCGCGCGGCATCGATGCGCTGGCCGACCCGCTGATCGGCCGGCTGGCCGACCGCTGGCTGGACGGCCCGGCCGCGCCACTGCTGCGTCGTCTGGCGCTGGCCGCCGTGGTCTTGGCCTTCAGTTTCGCGCTGCTGTTCTTTCCCGTGCCACGCGCCGGCACGCCCCTGCTCATCTGGTGCACCGTGCTGCTGGTCTGCACCTATCTGGCCTACAGCGTGCTGACGGTGCTGCACCAGGCCTGGGGTGCCCGGTTGGGCGGCGATGCCTTGCGGCAGACCCGCCTGAACGCCTGGCGCGAAGGCCTGGCCTTGGCCGGTGTCCTGACGGCCAGCGTGCTGCCGGCGCTGGCCGGCATGGGCGTCACGGCGGCGGCATTGGCGCTGGGCCTGCTGACGGGCTTGTGGCTGCTGCGACGCGCACCGCGCGCCGAGCTCGTCACGGGTCAGCAGGCGGCCTTGAGCGTGGCCTGGCAGACGCCGGGCTTCCGGCGCCTGCTGGCTGTGTTCCTGCTCAACGGCACGGCCGCTGCCATCCCGGCCACGCTGCTGCTGTTCTTCGTGCGCGACCGGTTGCAGACACCCGCTGCCGAGCCGCTGTTCCTGGCCAGCTATTTCCTCGCAGCCGCGGCCTCGCTGCCTCTGTGGCTGCGCCTGGTGGCGCGGCTGGGCGCAGCACGCAGCTGGGCGCTGGGCATGGCGCTGGCGATTGCCGCCTTCGCCTGGGCGGCGCTGCTGGGGCCGGGCGACTGGCTGGGCTTTCTGTTCGTCTGCCTGGGCAGCGGCTTTGCGCTCGGCGCCGACCTTGCCCTGCCGGGCGCCATGCTGACCCGCGTAATCCAGCAAGCCGGACTGGCCGGGCGCGCTGAAGGCGCCTTCTTCGGTTGGTGGAACGGTGCCAACAAGCTCAATCTGGCGCTGGCCGCCGGCCTGGCGCTGCCCTTGCTGCAAGCGCTGGGCTACACCCCGGGCCAGCGCGACGCCACCGGCCTACAAGCCCTGACCCTGGCCTACTGCCTGCTGCCTTGCCTCTTGAAGGCGGCGGCGGCAGGTCTGCTCTACCTGCTCTGGATCCGTCCGGAAAGAAAGGCTCTGCCATGCCTGCAACATCCCTGACCCGCCGCTCGCTGCTGGCCGCTGGCGCCGCGCTGGCGCTGGCCGGCTGCGCCTCCTCACCGACACCGGCCGACTACACCGGCCAGACCCCGGCGCTGGATCTGCGCCAGTACTTCAACGGCCCGCTCGTCGCGCATGGCGTGTTCACGGACCGCGCCGGCAAGGTGCAGCGACGCTTCACCGTGCAGATGGTCGGCCGCTGGCAGGGCGAAGAAGGCGTGCTCGAAGAGGACTTCATCTACAGCGACGGCAAGACCGAGCGCCGCGTCTGGCGCCTGCGCCACCTGGGCGATGGCCGCTACAGCGGCCGCGCCGACGATGTGGTGGGCGAGGCCCGCGGCGAAGCGCGCGGCAATGCGCTGCGCTGGCAGTACACGCTGGCGCTGCCGGTAGACGGCCGCGTCTGGGAGGTGCAGTTCGACGACTGGATGTACCTGATGGACGACAAAGTGATGCTGAACAAGGCTCGCATGAGCAAGTTCGGCTTCGAGCTCGGCGAAGTGACGCTGTCCTTCCGCAAGCTCTGACCATGGCCCTCAATCCCCAGCTGCGCGAGTGGCAAGGCAAGACGGTCTGGCTGGTCGGCGCGTCCAGTGGCATCGGCCGGGCGCTGGCAGAAGCCTTGCATGCCGCCGGTGCCAAGGTCGTCGTGTCGGCACGCAATGCGGCGCTGCTGGATGAGTTCGTGCAGCAGCATCCCGGCAGCCTGGCGCTGCCGCTGGACGTGCAGGACGCCGCCAACCTGCATGCGGCGCTGGGCGAGCTCTTAAAGTCCCATGGCCGCGTCGATCTCTGCGTCTATTGCGCCGGCCACTACCAGGCCATGCGCGCCCAGCAGTTCAATCTGGCCGAAGCGCTGCTTCATCTGCAGATCAACTATGTCGGCGCGCTGAACCTGCTGGACGCCTTGTTGCCGCAACTGCTGCGCCAGGCCGAGGCCGGCCAGGGCGGCCACCTCAGCCTGGTATCCAGCGTGGCCGGCTACCGCGGCCTGCCGAAATCGCTGGCCTATGGCCCGACCAAGGCGGCGCTGACCCATCTGGCCGAGACCTTGTATCTGGACCTGGCACCGCTGGGCCTGGGCGTGTCCGTCGTGCATCCCGGCTTCGTGGCCACACCACTGACAGCCGGCAACGACTTCAGTATGCCGGCCCTCATCAGCCCCGTGCAAGCTGCACAGGCGATGCTGGGGGACTGGGCCAAGGGACGTTTCGAGATTCACTTCCCAAGGCGCTTCACGCTGTGGATGAAGCTGCTGCGGCAGCTCAGCTACGGTCTCTATTTCCGCGTGGTCCGCCGCGCGACCGGACTCTGATTCATGGACCCTCGCGCCCGCGCCTTCGTCGACCTGTTCGAAAACCTCAAGCCCGCCGACGTGGCCTGGCTGGGGCGTTACTACACCGAGCAGGCCTACTTCCGCGACCCCTTCAACGAGGTGCACAGCCTGGCCGGCATCCAGGCCATCTTCGACCATATGTTCAAGAGCCTGGAGGCGCCGCGCTTCAAGGTGCTGGACGTGCTGGTGCAGGACCAGCAATGCTTCCTGAGCTGGGACTTCGAGTTCGGCCTGCGCGGCCGCAGCGAGCGCATCCATGGCGCCAGCCATCTGCGCTTTGCCGACGACGGCCGCGTGGCCTACCACCGCGACTACTGGGATGCAGCCGAAGAGCTGTGGGAAAAGGTGCCCGTGCTGGGCGCGCTGATGCGCTGGCTGCGACTGCGCCTGCGGGTCGCCTGAGCGCCTGAGCGGCTCAGTGCGACATCAGCACCGGAATCGTCATCGAGCTCAGCATGGTGCGGGTGACGCCGCCCAGCACCAGTTCCCACAGCCGCGTGTGACCGAAGCCACCCATGACGATCAGGTCGGCATCGGTATCCGCCGCATGCGAAAGCAGCGCCTCGGCGACCGGCGCGTCTGGCGTCCAGTGGGTCACCAGGCGTTCGCCCAGCGAGCTCTCGCGGTGGTGCAGCACCTTGAGCTCGGCCTCGATGCCGTGCTGGCGCAGGTAGGCTTGCGCACGCAGCAAAGGCTCAGGGCCGGCTTCATCATGATCGGCAAAGCGCACCAGCTCGACACGCTCGGCACGCTGCAGAAAGGGCAGCGCGTCACGCAGCGCGCGGGCACTCTCGCGCGTGTCGCGCCAGGCCACCAGCACGCGTGATCCGCAGCGCTCCAGCGGCGTGTCATTCACATAGGGCACGAACAGCAGCGGACAGCCGCCCGAGATCAGCAGGCGACCAATCAGCCCCTGGGCTGTGCCATCCGGCGTCTGCGGGTCGGTCTGCCCCAGCACCAGCAAATCACTGTTGCGCGTCATCTGCAGCACCTCCAGCGTCGATTCGCTCATCAAGTGGGTGCAGCTCAGGGCGCTGCCGCTGGCAGCTGCCACCTGGGCCACCAGCGCGGCGGCGCGCTCGCGGCGCTGCCCATCGGCCTCCACCCGCAACTCCAAGGCCAGCGACGAAGCCTCGGGGGATAAATAGGCGCCCGAGGCACTGGGTGCCACTGCGTGCAGGGCCTGCAATTGCGCGCCATGCGCACTTGCCAGTCGCTGGGCCAAGGTCAGCACCGCGGCCGACCGGGGGCTGTCGTTCACAAGAGCGATCAGCGAGCGCAGATTCATCGACATGGGGGGACCTCGGCAGTCAGGGCAGGCAATGGCCGCATGCTATCCGCAAGCCCACCGGATCGGCAGGGTTCACCTTGATGCGAATCAAACATTGCCGCGCCGGCCCCGGCGCAGCCGGCAAGGGCCTACTTGAGCCAGCCCTTGCGGCGGAAGTAGATGAAGGGCGCCGCCACCGAGGCCAGCATCAGCCCCAGCGCGAGCGGATAGCCCCAGGCCTGATCCAGCTCCGGCATGTACTTGAAGTTCATGCCGTAGATGCTGGCGATCAAGGTGGGAGGCAGCAGCGCCACACTGGCCACCGAGAAGATCTTGATGATCTTGTTCTGGTTGATGTTGATGAAACCAACCGTGGCGTCCATCAGGAAGTTGATCTTGTCGAAAAGGAAGGCCGTGTGGCTGTCCAGCGAGTCGATGTCGCGCAGGATCTGGCGCGCCTCCTCGAACTGCTCGGCGCTGAGCATGCGGCTGCGCATCATGAAGCTGACCGCGCGGCGCGTGTCCATCACATTGCGGCGGATGCGGCCGTTCAGGTCTTCCTCGCGCGCAATGGCCGCCAGCACTTCGCCGGCCTCAGCGTCGTTGACATCCTTCTTCAGCACGGCCGCGCTGACTTTTTCCAGGCTGTCGTAGATACCCTCCAGCGCATCGGCCGAATACTCGGCGTCCGCATCGTAGAGCTTGAGAAGCACGTCCTTGGCATCTTCGATCAGGGCCGGAATGCGGCGCGCGCGCAGGCGCAGCAGGCGGAAGACCGGCAGGTCCTCGTTGTGCACCGAGAACAGCACCTGGTTGTGCAGGATGAAGGCCACCCGCACATTGCGTGGCGCCTCGTCGTCGTCGATCAGGAAGTCCGAGCGGATGTGCAACTCGCCGTTGTCTTCCTCATAGAAGCGCGCCGACTCCTCCAGATCCTCGTCGACGATGTCCTCCGGAATGACCAGGCCGAAACGATCAAGAATCCAGCCCTTTTCCTCGGCGGTCGGCTGCTCCAGGTCCACCCAAACCGGGCGGGACAGCGCCAGCGCTTCGGGACTTTCGATCTCTTCCTGGAAAAGCCCGCCCTTCAGGCGGCCATTGTCCAGCGTGAACACATTCAGCATGCGGAGTCTCTCCAGCGCCAGCGCGCCGTCATTCTGTCGAGGCAGGGGACGGAATCTCGCCGTCCGGATGGGGTGTGGGGACCCGTCTCACTCCGGACTGGCGCTGCGGCGCGCTAACGGGCGGCCGGCATCACAGCTGCTGGAGTGGACGGTCACCGAGGGTGATCGCTGTCCAAGGAAAACTCCAGAGATTGGGTGAGCAATTATCACATCGCGGCATCTGCGCCAGCAAGCCAGCGAGGGCGCAATCGACACGGCGGCCTAGAGCCCCTGCATCGACAACAGTGCATTCCATCACAGCTTCGCCGTCGGCGGCGGCGCGGCATTCGAATTCGTCGGGTCTTTGCTGTCAAACACTTGTCACAAAGCGGCGTTGAGGCGCACACTGGTTCTGCCAACCCGGCAAGCGAATCAGACCTCCCGCTACCCGCGCCAGATCTTCTTATCCGCTACCTGTTGTCCCCTCTCGTCAAACGTCCCCAAAGACTTTTTGTCCACCCCTGTGAAAGGAGGCTCTATGAACCTGACTATCAGCGGCCACCATCTTGAAGTTACGCCGGCGCTTCGCGAGTACGTGCTCACGAAGCTGGACAGGGTGACCCGCCACTTTGACCAGGTCGTTGATATCAACGTCCTGCTCACCGTGGAAAAGCAAAAGGAGAAAGAGCGTCGCCAGAAGGCCGAAGTCACCGTCCATGTGAAGGGCCGTGACATTTTTGTCGAGCAGTCCAGTGAGGATCTCTATGCGGCAATCGATCAGTTGATGGACAAGCTGGATCGTCAGGTCGTGCGCCACAAGGAGCAGGTGCAGGACCACCACCACGCCTCAGCCAAGCGGCTGGAGATCGGCCCGTCCTGAACCCGGGCACCCACGATGTCGAAGCGGCCTGCGGGCCGCTTTTTGTTGGGCGCCATGCGCACCACCCTCAAACTTTCGGGCTTGTTGCTGCGCCGCCGCAATTTTGAGCAATACTCCCGCACTCGCCTGAAGGCGCCGCCCCAAGCGGGGGTGGGCTTTCTATAATCCTCCTCCTAGCTACCGACCAAGCGTCCCGCCCAAGGCTATCAGCCGTAATCGGCGCTGTGACCCGATGAACCGTCTTGCCGCCATCCTGCCTGCCAGCAATGTGCTGGTGAATGTGGACGCCTCCAGCAAAAAGCGTGTCTTCGAACAGGCCGGACTGCTGTTCGAGAACAACCACGCCATCGCGCGCGCCTCGGTCACGGACAACCTGTTCGCCCGCGAGCGCCTCGGCTCCACCGGCCTCGGCCATGGCGTGGCCATTCCGCACGGCCGCATCAAGGGCTTGAAGAATCCCCTCGCTGCCGTCCTGCGCGTGCAGCAGCCCATCGGTTTCGACGCGCCGGATGACGAGCCCGTCAGCCTGCTGATCTTCCTGCTGGTGCCGGAAGCCGCC
>NZ_JBILQK010000227.1:0-2777 GCF_044373315.1 Roseateles sp.
GGGCACTGAAGTCGGCGAGGATTCTTGTGGATTATGGATTTCCCGAAAAGGCGGAGGAGCTGATCGCGGCGATCCAGAGCAAGGCGGGAGACAAGATCTCTCCTGCGGACCGCACGCGTTTGCTGTTGACTGAGGTCCGCGCGGCGCAGGCGGCGGGTCAGACGGACCGGGTTGGCAATTTGTTAGACAAGCTGGTGGAGATCAACCCGGCGGACGGAGAGGTTTTGTTGGAGCTGGCGCGGCACAAGGACAAGCTGGCCCGGGATGAGGAGGATGAGGAGAAGCGCAAGGAGTGGGTTGTGGAGGCGCGGACCCACTATCAGCTTGCGGTGCGCTCGGAGGCGGTGGCGTATCCAGCGAATCTGGCATACGGGCAGATGTTGGTGCGTGAGCAACGTTACACGGAGGCCTTGCCGGTGCTTCAGGCTGCGTTGGCGCTGAAGAAGAGTGACAGTCTTGAGCAGTATGTGAGCCGCGTCCGCCGGGCTGCGGATCGGCAAGAGGACAAGAAAGCCAAACCCTGAAACCAGATATGAACGCTACCCGGATCGGTTGTTTGCTCATCCCGCTTTTTGTTTCATCGCTTGAAGCGAATGAGGCGCTGGATGTCCCGCGGCGTTGGCGGAGACGGAGCAGGAGAAGCCGGTGTATGTGGATTCGGGCTGGGCACCGAGTCCTTTGGATCCGTTGTGGGCGCGTGCGACGTTGTTTCAGGATCCGGAGAATCCCTACATTCAGGAGCTGGCGATCCGTGGATTTTTTGATTGGCGCATCAACTCCGGCGACGCGCATGTGACTGGAGCGCCGGATGTGGAAATGGATGGCAGCCGGACCCGCCGTGCCCGGCTTGGCGCGCGGATCCGTGCGTTCCGGAATACGGACATTGAAGTGGATTATGAAATGGCGGGGTCGGGCCGGAATTCGGGATTGGAGAGGCTGAGCGCGCGGACGGAAGTCCTAACAGACACCGGGGTGACTTATGGAAAGTTCCAGCCGGAGATTGGCGGGGAGTCGAGGATTTCACCGGAGTTCCTTCCGTATCCGGAGCGTTCGGCGTTGACGAACCTGGTGGTTCCGCCGTCCACGCTGGGATTGCGGATCGACCGCAAGTCGGGCGACTGGGATTATGCTCTCGGATGGTTCACGGGTGGGGATCCGGACGACATTCCGGAGGTGCGTGGGGATGGGTTTGTCACGCTGAGTCTGGGTCGGACGATGGTTGATTCATTTGAGGGCTCGACCCAGCGCACGCGTTGGCATTTTGATTATCTTCACAACTTTGATGCGGGGCGTTCGGGTGCGATTCCGGGATATGACGTCGCGGGCCGGAGGTCGGCGAATGGCGGGCAGTTGGTGACGGAGAATCCGGCGTTCCGGCATTTGGTATCGACGGGTTTCACTTTGGAGAGGGATCGTTTCAAGTTTCTGGCGGACTTCATGATCGCGAAGGGTGATTCGTCGGTGTGGGGTTTGACGTTGGCACCAGAGTGGTGGGCGATTCCCGGGACGTTGAAGATTGTCGGGCGTTATCATTATGCGGGTTCGGATGATCCCGGAGCGATTGTTGCCGGTGTTGGAAGCAGTTCCGATCTGCGGTTTGACGATTCGAATTTCCTGATCGGGAATGAATATCACTCGTTTTATCTCGGAGCGAACCTTCATCTCTATCAGGACCGGATGATCCTTTCGTCCGGGGTGGAGTCGATCACCTTCAGTGATGAGAATGGGGGCGGGTTCGATACCGACGCGTGGATCTGGCACACGGGTGCCAGGGTTTCCTTCTGATTTCGCCAACAAGTATCCAAAGCAACCATCAAGCAGTCATGAAAATCAAATCGCTCATTTTACTTTCGTTCCTATCGATCCAGCCGCTGATGGCGGTGTCCTTCGATGCGGAGAGTTTCGGTGCCAGTCTGAACGGTTGGGACAAGAAGCGGACGGCCAATTACACGTTCACGGAGGCGACTTACCGGACCCATGCGCCGGCGATCACGCCGACGCCATCGCGCGGGGTTTTCCTGTCGATGCAGGTGGATTTGCGGTCGGGGATGGGCAACGCGGCGGTGTGTCATTTGCATCTAACATTCTCATCGGCTGGGATTCTTGAGAGCGCGCAGATCAAGGGGCTGGTTGGCAAGCGGAACATCGACACAGGACTGATCCGCAGGCCGGAGGCACCGGTCGCGCCGCCGGTTGCTGAGGGTGCGGCTGCGGTGCCGGTGAAGCCGTTTCACGCGACGGATGAGCTGGTGGCGGAGCTTTTCACCAGCTTTGACGGCGAGATGAAGCGGATCAACGCCGCGGCCGAGGGCGAGAAGAAGGATTTGCTTTCCCGTCTATCAGGAAAGCCCGCTTTCGACCTCGGTGCGGGTTTGAGGCACAACTTGAATCTGGTTTTGCAGAACGTGCGCAGGTAAGCGCCGGGTGGCCCGTCAGGGTGCGAGGCTGTCGAGGCTTTGGCGGAGTGCGTCTTCGGTGGTTTTGCGCCATTCGGCGGAATGTGCTGCCTGTTGGCGGTGGAACCAGGTGAGGCGGCTTGGGTCGAAGCCATTGCCGTTGCGTTTCACGGCGCTGGCGGTGGCGTCGATCATGCTGCGGAAGCGGCGGCGGAGGTCGGCTTCGCTGCTGCGCATGCGCTTGGCGCCGAGTTCGACGTTCATTTCGATGATTTCTGCGACGAAGGGGAGGTCCTTGGCGTCTGATAGAATGGCGAGTGCGTCCTGTCCGCCGGGCAGAGTGCCGGAGATGCGGAGGCCTTCGGTGGTGGGACTCAGCAT
>NZ_JBILQK010000030.1:0-42498 GCF_044373315.1 Roseateles sp.
GCAGGATGAAACCCGTTTCATGCCGCGCCAGATCACGCCGACGCAATCGGCTCCGCTGGGCCGGCACAACGCGCAGGCGGATGAGGTGCTCAAGCAGTTGCAACGGGTCGTCGGCCGCCAGGTGCCTGACTTCCTTTTGACCACCTCGCCAGCACCCGCGTCGTCGGGAATCACGCAGGCGGCATCTCCGGCATCTGCGAGTTCGCAGCGACTGCAAGCGGCGATCACGCATGCGCAGGATGCCTTGCAGAAGCACACGGTCTTGGCGTTCCCCACCTTGGATGCAGCCGGGGGGGGCGACGCAGAACTGCCGCCCCAGGCCGCGCTGGACGAGATCAAGGCTCGCAACCAGGCTTTCAAGCAGGTGCTCAAGCAAGCGGCGGACACGCCGGCCGAGCGCGCCACGATCGAGATCGTGGCTTTGCTGTTCCAAAGCATCCTGCAGGAAGAGCGCATTCCGGCGTCAGTGCGGGTCTGGTTTGCGCGTCTGCAGATGCCGGTCTTGCGCGTGGCCATCAGTGAGCCGGACTTCTTTGCCGCGGCCGACCACCCGGCGCGCGACCTGATCGACCGCATGGGCGCCTGCGTGATGGGCTTCAACACCTCCAGCGCCACAGTCGCCGGCGGCGGCGAGGCCCTGGAGCGCGAGATCAAGCGCATCGTGCAGGTGGTCGAGGCCTATCCCGACACCGGCCGGCGTGTGTTCCAGACGGTGCTGACCGAGTTCGAGAAGTTCCTCAGCCATTATTTCGAGAACGAGAACCAGGCCAGCGTGCGCGGCGTTTCGCTGGCGCAGCAGGTCGAGCAGCGCGAGACGCTGGCGATCCAATACACCATCGAGCTGCGCAAGATGCTCAACGAGGTGCCGGTGCAGGACGGCGTACGCGACTTCCTATTCCAGATCTGGGCCGATGTGCTGGCCGTCACCGCGGTGCGCAGCGGCGCCCAGTCCGAGATCACGCGGCAGATGAAGCGTGCGGCGGCGGATCTGATCTGGTCGGCCAGTGCCAAGGTGTCACGCGAGGAGCGTGCCGAGGTGATCCGCCGTCTGCCGCCCTTGCTGAAGACGCTGCGCGATGGCATGGGGCATGCCGGTCTGTCGGCCACCAAGCAGGATGAACAGATCCGCGCCCTCAACAATGCGCTGGCGGCGGCGTTCACGGCCAAGACGGCGGCCATCCCGCGCGAACGCCTGGAAGAGCTGATGGATCAGCTGGAGGCGCTCGACGCGATGCTGCCTGAAGCCGGCGGGCTGGAGGTCAATGAGTCGCTGGTGCGCGACCTCTCCGGACATGAAACCGAAGATCTGGAAGTCGTGGCTGAAGGCGGCTCGGCGCCGACGCCGGCCATGTTGTCCTGGGCGCGTGAGCTGCAGGTCGGTGGCTGGTACATGCTGGATTACCGCGGCCGCAACGAGCCGGTGCAGCTGGCCTGGCGTGGCATGCGACACCAGCTGATCCTGTTCGTGGCGCCGTCAGGTCGGGGCGTGCTGTTCCAGCTCAGCAGGCTGGCAGGTTTCCTGCAGGCCGGCTTGTTGCTGCCGGCGCAGGACGAGACCTTGACGGTGCGGGCAACGCGCAATGCGTTGGCCAAGCTGGATGTGGATCCGACGCGTCTGCTGAACTGAGCGCAACGGCTCGGCTCGACGCGGTGAGTCAGTGAATCAGACGGTCTTCGGGGGCGACGAACAGTTCGTCGAGGATCAAGGCGTCGGGCTCTTCGCCCAGGCTCCAGAACACCATCAGCACGATGATCTTCAGGTCTTCCAGATCCATCGGTGCGCCGGGAATGGCCATGGCACGGTCGATCACCATCTCGCGCATTGGCGGTGGCAGCACGCCGGCTGACTCCAGGAAGCTGACAAAGCCCACCGAGGGCTCGCCCAGATGTTCCAACTCATCCGCTGAGTAAATGCGCAGGCTCTGTGCCCCTTGCTCGCCATGATGCGATTGCGAGGCCTCGGTCAAACCGTTCAGCCAGGACAGCGCATCGCGGATTTCGTCGCTCTCGAAGCCAACTGCCGACAGTTTGCGTGTCAGCTGGACGTGATCCGGACAGGCATCCGGCCGCCAGTACGTTTCGTAGAGGTAGACGAGTACGTCGAACATGGACTGATGATAACCCAGCCCCCGGATGCCCCGAATCGCCGAAAAGCGCAGCGCAGTGGGGGCCTTTCAGCCCCGTTGAAGCCTCTGGAAGAGCTGGCCGGGCAGGGCCGCCACCAAGCCGGCGAGCTCCAACTCCAGCAGCAGGGCGTTCAGCTGCGCGGTCGGCCAGCCGCCGCGTGCCTGCAGCGCATCGAGTCCGACCGGATCGAAGCCCATCGCATCCAGCAGCCGCCCATGCTCGGGGCTCATGCCGGGTGTTACGGGCCAATCGGCAGGCGTGCCCGATGCTGGCGTCTCGCTGGGCGCGCGGTTCAGCGGCAGTTCCTCCAGCACATCCTGGGCGTTCTCCACCAGCTTGGCGCCTTGGCGGATCAGTGCGTGGCAGCCCCGGCTCAGCGCGGAGTGGATGGAGCCCGGGATCGCGAACACCTCGCGGCCTGCCTCGCTGGCCAGCCGTGCCGTGATCAGGGAGCCTGATCGCAGTGCGGCTTCGACGACCAGGCAGCCCAGGCTGACGCCGGCGATCAGGCGGTTGCGGCGGGGAAAGTTGGCGGCCAGCGGCGGTGTGCCGAGCGCGTATTCGCTGACCAGCAAGCCGCTCCCGGCAATCTGTCGGGCCAATGCCTGGTTGCGCGGCGGGTAGACCTGGTCCAGGCCGGTGCCGACAAAGGCGATAGTGCCGGCCCCGGCGGACAGCGCGCCCAGGTGTGCCGCGGCATCGATGCCCTGGGCCAGGCCTGAGACGATGCACAGTCCTGCGCCGCCCAGCTCGCGAGCAAAGGACTCGGCGTTGTCGCGGCCCTGCTCGGTGGGCGTCCTGCTCCCCACCACGGCCAGCGCCTTTTCACCGAGCAGGCGGCGCTCCCCTTCCAGATAGAGCAGCAGGGGCGGGTCGGCCGTCTGCAGCAGCGCTTGCGGATAGTCCGGGTCACCCAGGAGCAGGATGCTGCGCTGCGGATCCTCGCCCAGCCAGTGCCAGGTCCTGTCCTGCAGCGCAGGCAGACCTTCCGGCACGTCGCCCAGGGCGCGCGCCAGGACAGGCCCGACCACAGTGGACAGCGCCGCCGGCGCGGCGCCGAGGACCGCTTGCGCTGACCCGAAGGCGGCGAGCAGGCGCCGCGCTCCCTCAAGGCCGATGCCCGGCGTCTCCAGCAGGCGCAGCCAGGCGTCCAGTTCTTCACGATCCATTGCCGGGTTCCGGCCTTGGGCGAGAACTGCAGCCCTCAGGGCTGGGTGAAGCGGTCGCCCGCCCTTACGGGCTGCTGGACCGAGATGATCAAGGCATAGGACACGCGCTCATAGACCTGAAACACGAACAGCGTGCCGTGGCGCTCGTTCGGTAGCTTGATGTCCTCAGTCTTGACGCCTGTGCGGTCCTGCATGCGCCGGCCGTCCTGCCAGAGCGCCAGCACATGACCGCGCTCCAGACCATTCTGCTTGCCACGGTTGAGGGCCACGATCTGATTCTGACCCGCCGTCAGGGCTTCGCCATAGATGGAGACGATCTGGCCGTCGATGGCCTGCGCAGGCGCATGCGGCACATAGCGGCTGAAGTTGCGTTGCGGCACGGGCGAGAGTCGATCGCCGACACCGATCTCAAGCCGCACGTTCCTGATGGCCAGTGTCGCCGGCACGTTCTCGACCTTGCCGTCAGCAAGCGTTCGTTCCTCAGCCGCACGCTTCAGCTCAGCCGTGCCCAGATAGGTTGCCTCGTGGCCCAGCACCTCTCCGGTAGTCGGGTCACGCAGCGGGCGGGTCTGGCGGAAGACGCGATAGTCGGTTGCCTGCGTCAGGTCGCCTCGTGCATAGGCCAGATCGCCGGCGGTCAGCAGCACGCGGCCCTCTTGTGCAGCGACGATGCGTGGCGCCAGGGCCAGGGCCTCGTTGTCAAACACCACGGCCTCGTTGAGGAAGGGCTCGATCAGATGCTGCGGAATGGCGTTGATGGCGGTCGCGCCGAGCGCGCTGCTGCGCACCTGCGGCGAGCGCCTGTCAGTCTGCAGACCGGCGGCATTGGCAGTGGCCGAGCGGTCCTGGGCCAGTTGCAGCATTGCGCGACCATCGCGCTTGACGAGCAGCAGCACCTGGCCGGGATAGATCAGGTGCGGGTTGGCGATCTGGTCGCGGTTCATGCCCCATAGCTCGGGCCAGCGCCACGGGCTCTTCAGGAACAGCGAGGAAATGGCCCACAGCGTGTCGCCCGGCTTGACGGTGTGCGAGTCCGGCGCCTTGTCTGCCAGCTCGGACAAGGGCACGCCCGCTTGCGCCACGCGCTCGGCGGTCTGGCGCTGTTCGGCGGTGACGGGGTAGCCGCTGGCCCAGGCTGCACTGCCCAGGCTTAAGGCCAGTGCAGCGCTGATGGCGCTCAGGCCGATGCGGGCCGGCGAAGGGGTGGGACGAAAGGGCCGCCTCTGGGTCATCAAGAACTCTCCCGCGCCGTGACCGCGCTTGTCGAGTCGCGAGGCGCCGTCTGGTCAGACATCATCGTTGGTGGATGGGGCTGCCGCAGGGCTTTCGAACCCCATCCGGCAGGCAAGCGCCAAGATCGGCGAAAATCCCCACTGCTGGCGACGATTCTGCCCCCAAACCGGGCAGGGTCGCAATCGATGAAGCGGGAGCTTTGCCGCTCTTGCAAGCACTTACAAACATGCGTTGTGCGCAATCCACAGCGCCGGCTGCCGCAGCAGCCTTTCTTAGCGACGACACCGATGGCCCTCCTGAACATCCTGAAGTTCCCCGATCCCCGTCTTCACACGGTGGCCAAGCCCGTCGCGGTGGTGGATGATCGCGTCCGCCAATTGGTCGATGACATGCTTGAAACCATGTATGCGGCTGAAGGTGTGGGGCTGGCGGCCACACAGATTGATGTGCACGAGCGCATCGTCGTGATCGATACCTCCGAGGGGCGTGACGAACCGCGCGTGCTGATCAATCCCGAGTTGATCGCCACCAGCGACGAGATCAAGGAAGGCGAAGAAGGCTGCCTGTCGGTGCCCGCCACCTATGACAAGGTCAGGCGCCACGCCCGCGTGACCGTGCGCGCCCTGGGGCGCGACGGCCAGCCGCATGAGTTCGAGGCCGAGGGCCTGCTGGCCGTCTGCGTGCAGCATGAGATGGACCACCTGATGGGCAAGGTTTTCGTCGAGTACCTCAGCCCGCTCAAGCGCGAGCGCATCAAGACCAAGATGGTCAAGAAGCAGCGCGAAGACGAACAGTACGCGCGTCGCCGCTGATGGCCGGCATGCGCGTCGTCTTTGCCGGCACGCCGGAGTTCGCCAAGGAGGCGCTGCAGCGCCTGCACGAGGCAGGTTTCGACGTGCCCCTGGTGCTGACCCAGCCCGACCGGCCGGCCGGCCGCGGCATGAAGTTGCAGGCCTCGCCGGTCAAGCAGTATGCGGTCGCCCAGGGCATGGCCGTGGCGCAGCCGCGCAGCCTGCGGCTCGATGGCAAGTACCCCGAGGAGGCAGCCGCGGTGCGCGAGGCGCTGCTTGCCTCGCGTGCGGACGTGATGGTGGTCGCGGCCTATGGCCTGATCCTGCCGCAGTGGGTTCTGGACCTGCCGCGCCTGGGTTGCCTGAACATCCACGCCTCACTGCTGCCGCGCTGGCGCGGCGCGGCGCCGATCCACCGTGCCATCGAGGCCGGCGATGCCGAGACCGGCATCACCATCATGCAGATGGACGCGGGCCTGGACACCGGCGACATGCTGCTGGTCGAGAAGCAGGCGATCCGGCCGGACGACACGACCGCGACCCTGCATGACCGCATGGCGGCGCTGGGTGGGCGGATGATCGTCGAGGCGCTGGAACTGGCGGCCTGCGGTGGTCTGACGCGCACGCCTCAGCCCGAGGCGGGTGTTTGCTACGCACACAAGATCGAGAAGAGCGAATCGGCCATCGACTGGGCGCAGCCAGCGGCGCTGATTGAGCGGCGCCTGCGTGCCTTCGATCCCTTCCCCGGTGGCCTGGCGCAACTCGACGGCGAGGCGATCAAGGTCTGGAGCGCCGCACTCTGCGAGGGTCAGGGCGCGCCCGGCACGGTGCTGGCGGTCGACGATGCCGGCATCACGGTGGCCTGTGGCGAGCAGGCCCTGCGCCTGCGTGAACTGCAGCGCGCCGGTGGCAAGCGCCTGCCGGCCAAGGTGTTCCTGCATGCACGTCCGGTGGCGCTTGGCGCTACATTCAGCGCCGGCGAGATCGCCGAGCGCGCTTGAATTGGCGCTTGGCGCCCACAGATATCCCCTTGGGGAATTGCCCCCGAACCCTCACTGTTGGAGTGAACCGATGTTCAATCTGATGAAGACCGCCATCCTGATGGCTGCCATAACCGGGCTGTTCATGGCGATCGGTTCGGTGCTGGGCGGGCAGCAGGGCATGATAATCGCGCTGGTCGTGGCGCTGGGCATGAACTTCTTCAGCTATTGGTTCTCGGACAAGATGGTGCTGAAGATGTACAACGCGCAGCAGGTCGACGAGACCTCGGCGCCGCAGTTCTATCGCATGGTGCGCGAGCTGGCCGAAAAGGCGCAGCTGCCTATGCCCAAGGTCTACATCATCCAGGAAGACGCGCCCAACGCTTTTGCAACAGGACGCAACCCCGAGAATGCGGCCGTTGCCGCCACGACCGGCATCATGCGCGTGCTGTCCGAGCGCGAGCTGCGTGGTGTGATGGCGCATGAACTGGCCCATGTGAAGCACCGCGACATCCTGATCAGCACCATCAGCGCCACCATGGCGGGCGCGATCTCGATGCTGGCCAACTTTGCGATGATCTTCAGTGCCCGCGACAGCGAGGGCCGGCCAGCCAACCCCATCGTCAGCATCCTGGTGATGATCCTGGCGCCGATTGCCGCCAGCCTGATCCAGATGGCCATCAGCCGTGCACGTGAATTCGAAGCCGACCGCGGCGGTGCCGAGATTTCCGGCGACCCGGCGGCGCTGGCCTCGGCGCTGGAAAAGATCCATCGCTTTGCCCGTGGCATTCCGCTGGAGGCGGCCGAACGCCATCCTGAGACCGCGCAGATGATGATCATGAATCCGCTTTCTGGCGGGGGTATCAAGGGCTTGTTCAGCACCCATCCGGCGACGGAAGAGCGCATCGAGCGCCTGATGGCGCTGGCGCGCCAGCGCTGAAGCGACTCGGGCGTCTCAAGAATCGCGAGCGCGCGCCGATAGCCTTGGCATGAAGATCTCTGTGTTGCTCAAGACCGGCCTGCTGGTCGTCAGCGCCGCCCTGCTGGGCGGCTGTGAGCAATTGGGCATTGAAGACCCGGCCAAGGTCGCCGCCGCCAAGGAAGCGGACGGCAAGGCGATTGGCAGCGCCTGCCGGCATGCGATGCGTGCCATCGAGGATTGCTACGTGCTGAACCCCAAGGCGCAGCGGGCGGCTGTCCACGCCGGCTGGCGTGAGATGGACGAGTACATGCGCGAGAACAAGCTCGAAGGCGTGGTGCCGGTGGTGCCGCGGCCTGATGCCAAGAAGCCCAAGGATGAAGAGGAAGAGGCGGTCGAGGCCAAGCCCAAGGCGGCTGACTCCAAGGGCCGCTGAGACCGCTGGCTCTCTGCGGGCGCCTTGACGTCCGGCCCCTTGCTGCGGCGACTGGGCCCTCAATTTCTGCAAATGGTCGCGCGCCTCTGGGCGTCGCAGGCCCAGCTGGGCAGGATGCAGGCCATCGACATCCCTTCAGGAGCCCGCCATGCTTGCACGCCGTTTCGCCCTCATCACCGTCCTTGCAGCCGGATTGGCAGTGGCCGGGGGCGCGCAGGCCTGGACCTGGAGCTTCGGCAAGGGCGAGCGTGTGCAAGGCTCTGGCGACATCGTCACTGAGAGCCGCAATCCAGGCAGCTTCGACGGCATTGCGCTGAGCGGCCACTTCAAGCTGCGGGTGCGCCAGGCCGCTACGAACGCTGTGGAGCTGAAGGCCGATCGCAATCTGCTGCCCTACATCGAAACCGAGCTGAACGGCAGCACCCTGGAGGTGCGGCCCAAGAAGGGCTACCAGTTGTCTAGCGACCGGCCCATCCTGCTGGTGGTCGACATGGTGGTCCTCAAGAAGATAGCGGTTGGTGGGTCCGGCGATGTGCAGGTCGAGTCCATGAAGACGCCTCAGCTGGACGTCAGCATCGGAGGGTCGGGCGACGTCAGCTTGGCCCAGCTCTACAGCGAGCAGGCGACCTTCTCGGTTTCGGGGTCGGGCAATGTCGAGGCCAAGGGGCGTGTCAACGGCCTGAGGGTTTCTGTGGCTGGCAGTGGTGACGTCAAAGCCACCGAGCTGATGGCCGATGAGGTCCGCGTCAGCATCGCCGGTTCCGGTGATGCCCGCGTGCAGGCCAGCAAGCAGCTCAAGGTGAGCATCGCCGGCTCCGGTGATGTGCGCTATGTCGGCTCGCCCGAGGTCAGCAGCTCGGTGGCAGGCAGCGGCACGGTGCGCAAACTGGGCAACTGACGCACAGCGCACGCCTGCCCGGGCAGGGTCGGCATCAGGCATGACAATGGGTGCATGAGTTCCGAGCTTGGCGCCCTGATCCGACACCCCGAATTCCGCCGCGGCGCGCGCGACATGGCCGGCATCTCGCTGGGCATTTCGGCCTGGGGCCTGGTCACCGGCGTCGCGATGATCAAGAGCGGCCTGTCGATGCCGCTGGCCTTGCTGATGAGCCTGGTGGTGTTTGCCGGCAGCTCGCAGCTGGCGGCGTTACCGTTGCTGGCGGCCGGCGCGCCCTTGTGGGTGCTGTGGGCCACCGCCTTCTGCGTCAACCTGCGTTTCGTGATCTTCAGCGCGCAGTGGCGCCTGTACTTCGGCCATCTGCCGCTGCTCAGCCGCTTGCGCATCGGCTACTTTGCGGCCGACCTCAACTACGTGGCCTTTCTGCGCCGCTTCCCTGAGCCGGTGCCGGCGCCGGAGCAGCGCCCTTACTTCTGGGGCGGTGTGGCGCTGAACTGGACCGCCTGGCAGGTGCCCTCGATCCTGGGCATCGTGCTGGCTGACCGGGTGCCGACGCAATGGGGCCTGGGCTTTGCCGGCGTGCTTGCCTTGCTGGGGCTGAGCTACTCGCTGTTGTCCGACTACAAGACTTGGGTTAGCGCGGCGGTGGCCGGCTGTGCGGCGGTGGCTGCCTATGCGCTGCCGCTGCGACTCAATATCGTGGTGGCGATTGCGGCCGCCGTGGCCGCCGGTCTGCTGATCGAACGCTGGCAACCGGCCAGCCGGGAGTCGTCGCGATGAGTGAATGGCTGATGGCGCTGGGCATCGTCGGCATGGGTCTGATCACGCTGCTGACGCGTGCCTTTTTCATGATTCCCAAGCGCGAGCTGCCGATGCCCGACTGGGCCAAGCAAGGCCTGCGTTATGCGCCGCTCGCTGCGCTGGCGGCGGTGATCGTGCCCGAGATCGTGATGAGCAACGGGCAGCTGATCGACACCTGGAAAGACGCTCGGCTGTTCGCCGTGGCGGTGGGCACGGCCTACTTCTTCTGGAGGCGCGGCATCCTGGGCACCATCGTCAGTGGCACGGCGGTGATGCTGGTCTTGCGCATCGGGCTGGGCTGGTGACTTGGTAAGCTTGAGGGCAGGGCGCCTGCATCGCTTTGCCGGCATGGCCTGCCTTGCTTGAGCGCCGCCGATCTTCCAACTCCTATCGAGACTCCCGCCCATGAACGTTCTGCGTTTTTCTGATCTGATCGCCGCCGGCAAGGTGGCCGGCCAGCGCGTCTTCATCCGTGCCGACCTGAATGTCCCGCAGGACGATGCCGGTCACATCACCGAAGACACCCGCATCCGCGCGTCCATCCCCTGCATCGAGATGGCACTGCAGGCCGGCGCTGCGGTGATGGTGACCTCGCACCTGGGTCGACCCACCGAGGGCGAGTTCAAGCCCGAGGATTCTCTGGCGCCGGTCGCACAGCGCATGGGCGAGCTGATGGGCCGCGAGATTTCCGTGCTGGCCGACTGGGTGGGTGGCGTCAGCGTTGCGCCGGGTCAGCTGGTGATGCTGGAGAACTGCCGCGTCAACAAGGGCGAGAAGAAGAACAACGAAGAGTTGGCGAAGCAGATGGCCGCGCTGTGCGACATCTATGTCAACGATGCTTTCGGTACCGCACACCGTGCCGAGGGCACGACCTATGGCATTGCGCAATTCGCCAAGATCGCCTGCGCCGGCCCGCTGCTGGCCGCCGAGATCGACGCTATCAGCAAGGCCCTGGCCGCGCCGAAGCGTCCGCTGGTGGCCATCGTGGCTGGCTCCAAGGTCTCGACCAAGCTGACCATTCTGAAGGCCTTGTCCGACAAGGTGGATGGCCTGATCGTCGGCGGAGGCATTGCCAACACCTTCATGCTGGCCGCGGGCCTGTCCATCGGCAAGTCGCTGGCCGAGCCTGATCTGGTGGGCGAGGCCAAGGCCGTGATCGATGCGATGAAGGCGCGCGGCGCCGCAGTGCCGATTCCGGTCGACGTGGTCTGTGCCAAGAGCTTCTCCGCTGATGCCGCTGCCACCGTGAAGGCCGCCAATGAGGTGGCGGATGATGACCTGATCCTGGACATCGGCCCGAAGACTGCGGCCATCCTGGCCGAGCAGCTGAAGGCCGCCGGCACCATCGTCTGGAACGGCCCGGTGGGCGTGTTCGAGTTCGATGCTTTCGCCAAGGGCACCGAGACCGTGGCCCGAGCGATTGCCGAGTCCAGCGCCTTCTCGATCGCCGGCGGCGGCGACACGCTGGCCGCGATCGCCAAGTACGGCATCGAAAAGGACGTGGGCTACATCTCTACCGGTGGCGGCGCTTTCTTGGAGGTGCTGGAAGGCAAGACGCTGCCGGCATTTGAGATCCTGTCCAAACGGGCGAACGGCTGATTGCTTCGGCTTTGCTTGAGCGATGAAGGGCCCTGAGGGGCCCTTCTTTGTTCGTGCCACAGTGGGCGTGATGCAGCGGTAGTGGCATGCCAACGGTGCCATGCCACCAAAGCGAAGCCGTCGCGACGCTCCGTGCGCCAACCCGGGCATGAACACCAGCCTTCCCCTGCCGCGTCTGCCGCTTGCGATCTTTGCATGAAGGGCAAAGCAGTCGGCATCAAGGCGCGCTAATCGCGGGAGTAAGCTCGCCAGCCCAAGAATCAGCAGGAGACCCTGGATGGACAACAGCAAGCCGCTGTCGCCGGCCGAAGCCGCTTTGCGCGATGCTGCGCTGGACTACCACCGCAGCCCGACGCGCGGCAAGATCGCCGTGACGCCGACCAAGGCCTTGTCCAACCAGCGCGACCTCTCGCTGGCCTACTCGCCCGGCGTGGCCTATCCCTGCCTGGACATCGAGAAGGATCCGGCGCTGGCCGCCGACTACACCTCGCGCGCCAACCTGGTCGGTGTGATTACCAACGGCACCGCGGTGCTCGGCCTGGGCGATATCGGCCCGCTGGCGGCCAAGCCGGTGATGGAAGGCAAGGGCTGCCTGTTCAAGAAGTTCGCCGGCATCGACGTGTTCGACATCGAGCTGGCCGAGCGCGACCCCGACAAGCTGGTGGAGATCATCGCGGCGATGGAGCCGACGCTAGGCGGCGTCAACCTCGAGGACATCAAGGCGCCGGAATGCTTCTACATCGAGCGCGAGCTCAAGAAGCGAATGAACATCCCGGTCTTCCACGACGACCAGCACGGCACGGCCATCATCTCCAGCGCCGCACTGCTGAACGGGCTGGAGCTGGTGGGCAAGGACATCGGCCAGGTGAAGGTGGCGGTGTCTGGCGCCGGCGCGGCGGCGATTGCCTGCCTGGACGTGATGGTGGGCCTGGGCGTTGCGCGCGTGAACGTATTTGTGTGCGACTCCAAGGGTGTGATCCATGCAGAGCGCGCCGATGCGGCCAAGCTCGATGAATCCAAGCGCCGCTACTGCCAGACGACCAGCGCGCGCACGCTGGCCGATGTGGTGGCGGGCGCCGATGTGTTCCTGGGCTGTTCGGCGGCCGGCGTGCTATCGGCCGAGATGGTGAAGACCATGGCCGACAAGCCCATCATCCTGGCGCTGGCGAATCCCGAGCCCGAGATCCGTCCCGAGTTGGCCAAGGCCGCGCGGCCGGACTGCATCATTGCCACCGGCCGCTCGGACTATCCCAACCAGGTCAACAACGTCCTGTGCTTCCCCTACATCTTCCGCGGCGCGCTCGATTGCGGCGCCAGCAAGATCACAGAGGAAATGAAGCTGGCCTGCGTGCGCGAGATCGCCGCATTGGCCAAGGCCGAGACCAGTGATGAAGTGGCGGCTGCCTATGCTGGCGAGGAGCTGTCCTTCGGCCCCGACTACCTGATCCCCAAGCCCTTCGACGCACGCCTGATCCTGCGCATCGCGCCGGCCGTGGCGCAGGCGGCGGCGGACTCCGGCGTGGCCACGCGGCCCATCCAGGATATGGCGGCCTACCGCCAGTCGCTGGAGCGCTTCGTCTACCAGACCGGCATGCTGATGCGGCCGGTGTTCAACGCGGCCAAGGCCGCGGTCGGGCAGGGCCAGCCAGCGCGCGTGATCTTTGCCGAGGGCGAGGACGAACGGGTGCTGCGCGCGGTGCAGGTGGCGCTGGACGAACGGCTGTGCCAGCCGACGTTGATTGGCCGCCCCGAGGTGATCGCAATGCGCGTCAAGCGCGCCGGTCTGCGCCTCAAGCTGGGCGAGGACGTGGCTGTGATCGACCCCAATCGCGATGAGCGCTTCCGCCAGTACTGGGAGACCTACCACCAGGTGATGGGCCGCAACGGCGTCACGCCAGAGATGGCCAAGGCGGCGGTGCGCCGCTCCAACACCACCATCGGTGCGCTGGCCATCAGGCTGGGCCATGCCGATGCTCTGATCTGCGGCATGGTGGGCCGCTTCGAGCAGCATCTGGACCATGTGAGCGACCTGATCGGGCTGAAGCCCGGCGCCCGCAACTTTGCGACCGTGAACGCGCTGATGCTGGATCAGATGACGCTGTTCGTGACCGACACCTTCGTCAACGATGCGCCCGACGCCGAGGCCCTGGCCGAGATCGCCGGCATGGCCTGCGACGCGGTGCGGCGCTTCGGCCTGCCGCCAAAGCCGGCCTTCGTGTCGCATTCCAACTTCGGCTCCAGCAAGCGACCCTCGGCGTTGAAGATGCGTCGCGCCTACGAGCTGTTCTCGGCCGCGCATCCCGACATTGAGTGCGACGGCGAGATGAACGGCGACGCCGCACTGTCGGCTGCGGTGCGCGAGACCTATCTGCCCGGCGGACGGCTTCAAGGCGCGGCCAACCTGCTGGTGATGCCCAGCCTGGATGCGGCCAACATCACCTTCAATGTGCTGAAGATCAGTGCCGGGCAGGGCGTCACCGTTGGGCCCATCCTGCTGGGTGCGGCCGCTCCGGTGCACATCCTCACGCCGTCGGCGACGGTGCGCCGCATCGTCAACATGACGGCGCTGGCCGCGGCCGACGTGTCAGCAGCACGCGGCTGAGCTTGTTGAGTTGGTAACCGTCCGGTATCCGGACGGTCACTGGCGCGGCTCATAATCGGCCGTCTGTAACAAGCACCGATAGAGAGACAGTCCATGACCCGTGCCACCAAGATCGTCGCCACCCTCGGCCCCGCCTCCTCTTCGCCCGAGGTGCTGGAACGGATGATTCGGGCCGGCGTCGATGTGGTGCGGCTGAACTTCTCGCATGGCAAGGCGCAGGACCACATCGACCGCGCCCGCCTGGTGCGCGAGGTGGCCGCTGCCGCCGGCAAAGAGGTCGCCATCATGGCCGACCTGCAAGGCCCCAAGATCCGCGTCGGCAAGTTCGAGAACGGCAAGATCGAGCTTATCAACGGCGAGAAATTCATCCTCGACGCCAGCCGCACAGAGCTGGGTAATGAGGGCTGCGTGGGCCTGGACTACAAGGAACTACCGCGCGACGTGAAGCCCGGCGACACCCTGCTGCTCAACGACGGCCTGCTGGTGCTGACGGTTGAATCGGTCAAGGGCGAGGCGGTGCACACCATCGTCAAGCAGGGCGGCGAGCTGTCCAACAACAAGGGCATCAACAAGCAGGGCGGCGGCCTCACCGCGCCGGCACTCACAGCCAAGGACATGGAGGACATCAAGACCGCGATGTCCTTTCAGTGCGAGTACCTGGCTGTGAGCTTCCCCAAGAACGCCACCGACATGGAGATGGCCCGCCAGCTGGCCAATGTGGCCGGCGAGCCCTGGCGCCACAAGCCCGGCATGATTGCCAAGATCGAGCGCTATGAGGCGATTCCCCATCTGGAAGCCATCCTCAAGGCCAGCGACGGCATCATGGTGGCGCGCGGCGACCTGGCAGTGGAAGTCGGCAACGCGGCCGTGCCGGCCTTGCAGAAGCGCATGATTAAGCTGGCACGCGAGCTGGACAAGGTGGTGATCACCGCCACGCAGATGATGGAATCCATGATCGTCAATCCGGTGCCAACGCGTGCCGAGGTGTCTGACGTGGCCAATGCGGTGCTGGACGGCACCGATGCGGTGATGCTGTCAGCTGAGACGGCGGCGGGCAAGTTCCCGGTCGAGACCATTGAGCAGATGGCGGCGATTGCTTTGGAAGCCGAGCGCGCCGAGTTCGTCACGCTGGACACCGACTTCGCCGGCCGCCAGTTCGCGCGCATCGATCAATCCATCGCGATGGGCGCGCTGTTCACCGCCTATCACCTGGGCTGCAAGGCCATCCTGGCGCTGACTGAGTCGGGCTCCACCGCGCTGTGGATGAGCCGCCACCGCGTGCAGGTGCCGATCTATGCCTTGACCTCACAGCCGATCAGCCAGCGCAAGATGACGCTGTACCGCAATGTGCGTCCGCTGCTGATGCCCAAGTTCGACGACCGAGACACTGCGCTGAAAGCCGCCGAGCAGTTGCTGGTCGACAAGGGCGTGCTGATGCCCGGCGATACCTATGCCATCACTTGCGGCGAGCCGATGGGTTATCCGGGCGGCACCAATATGCTGAAGGTCTGTCGGGTCGACTGATGAGTACGGCTGGCGGCAACGGTGAGACCCGTCGGCGCTGGCTGCAGTCCAGTCTGGCGGGGGCCTCGCTGTGGACGCTGGGGCCCGTTGTCGAAGCGAACACCACAGACGCTGGTCGGGTGGTGGTGCCCCTAGCTGTGGGCGACCATGTCAACCGTGCCTTTGTCGTTCCCTTGCTGGATCTGATCGCGGACGGCGCAGGTATCCAGTGGCAGATCGAATGGCTGCCTTTTGCCCGCACCTTGCTGCAGGCCGAGCGTGGGCAGTCGCTGGGTTTTGGCATGACCCGCACGCCTGCCCGCGAGAGGGTGTATGCCTTCAGCGATGTGCTGTTTTTCAATCACGCCTGGTCGATCGTGCGACGTGAGCGCCGCTTGAGCATTCAGCAATTGAGCGATCTGGATGGTTTGTCCGTCTGCCTCGGGCGCGGCGTCAGCTTGAGTGCTGCATTTGAAGAGGCGCGTGGCAAGCGCTTTCAGGTTGAGACCTCCAGCGCTGACCTGGCAGGTCGGGTCCGCATGCTGATGGCCGGGCGCTGTGATGTGGTGCTGGCATCGCATCGCAGCCCGGACCCCTGGTTGATCGAACAGCGGCTGCGCAAGGACGTGGGTCTGGGCACGGCGCTTGAGGTGCTGCCCAAGCCGCTGATGGCCGATCCGGTGTACTTTGCCGTCGGACTGAACACGCCGCTGGCTGCCCTGCTGCCGCGCATCAACAAAGGCCTGGCGGCGCGTCGCCACGCCATCCGTGCCCTGGTCGACAGCGAACGCTGAACTCAGCCCTTCTGCGCGCTTTGCACCAGTGCCGCAATGCGCGGCGTCATGTGCGTGGCCACCAGCTCCACTTCAGGCCTGGCCCGCGCGAACACCCGGAACAGCGCGTCGGTGACGTCGTGCTGCACCATGCGGGTGACATGCCGGGAGGCACAGATGTCAACACCTGCGGCGAGCCGATGGGCTAAGCTGGCGGTACCAATATGCTGAAGGTTTGCCGGGTCGATAGATGGACGCGCTCCAACACATTCCTATGTCACGTCGACGCTGGTTGAAGGACTGCCTTGCTTGCGCCTCGTTGTGGGCGCTGGGGCCTGCTGCACGTGCCGTCTCCTCTGCTGCTGTGCTACCTGTCGTGCCGCTGGCTGTGGGTGAGCACGCCAATCGCGACTTTGTGCTGCCCTTGATGGAATTGATCGCTGACGGCGCAGGCATCGAATGGCAAATCGAATGGGTGCCCTATGCACGTGCGCTGCTGCAGGCTGAACGTGGGCAGTCGCTGTGCTTCGGCATAGCGCGCACGCCAGCCCGCGAGCGCGTGTACACCTTCAGCGATGTACTGTTCGATAACCACGTTTGGCTCATCGCGCGGCGCGAGCGCCGCCTGCGAATCCAGAAGCAATCTGATCTCGATAGCTTGACGGTCTGCGCGAGGCAAGGCGTCGACCTCAACCCTGAATTTGAAGAATCGAACAGCACCCGCCGTCAGGTCCAGCTTTCCGTCGGGGGACTGGCGGCTCGGGTCCGCATGCTGATGGGCGGGCGCTGCGATGTGGTGCTGGCTTCGCATCGCAGCCCGGACTCCTGGCTGATCGAGCAGCGCTTGCGCAAGGAGGTTGGCCTGGGCTCGGCGCTTGAGGTGCTGCCCAAGCCCTTGATGGTCAAACCGGTGCACTTTGCCGTCGGACTGAACACGCCGCTGGCTGCCCTGCTGCCGCGCATCAACAAAGGCCTGGCGGCGCGTCGCCACGCCATCCGTGCCCTGGTCGACAGCGAACGCTGAACTCAGCCCTTCTGCGCGCTTTGCACCAGTGCCGCAATGCGCGGCGTCATGTGCGTGGCCACCAGCTCCACTTCAGGCCTGGCCCGTGCGAACACCCGGAACAGCTCGTCGGTGAAGCCGTGGCCGACATCGCTCACGCCCTCGAAGCTGATCTCCACCCGCTTGAAGGTCGGCAGGCGTGCGGCCACGCGGCGCGCCTGGGCGCGTGAGTCCAACGCCTGGCCCGGCCCCGCCAGCAGGCGCAGATGCACTGTGGTGTGGTCGAACTCGATGCCGCTGCCATCGGTACTCCAGGCTTGCAGCACCTGGTCCAGCGTGCGCGTGGTGTCCAGCGCGATCGCCATGTAGATCGAGCTGCCTTGGCGTGGCAGCGGCCGGCCGGCCTGCCAGCCGGTGCTGTCCCAGGCGCGGCGCTGGAACGCGGTGTTGTTGGCATGGATGTCGAACACATCGGCCAGCTGCGAGCTGAAGAACAGGCCGCGGCCGGTGTGCGCCTCGGGCTGGCTGGTTAGCCGACCCTTGGAGAGCTCCAGCATCGCGTGCTGGGCATCGGCAATGTCAAAGGCGGTGCAGATCTTGTCGAACACGCCGCAGCCGTCGTCGGAGACCAGCAGCTGCACATGGCTGGGGGTCTGGCGCAGCGAGACGGTGACGCTGCTGCCGCCGCTGTGGTCGATGGCGTTGTTGACCAGCTCGGTGAAGCCATGTTGCACCATGCGGGCCACATGCTTGGGCAAATCGAAATTGGGCGCGAAGTCGCGCTGCCAGGGCAGATCCTCCTGCAGGCCGTGCAGCGTGTAGCTGCGGGCCACCTGGCGCAACAGGCCCGGGCCGTAGACCGGCCGGCGCGAGGTGCCGCTGCGGCTCAGCCAGTTGGCATCGACCAGCTTGCGCAGCGCAGCCTGCACGGCGCGTCGGCTGGCGCCGGTGCGCTCTTCCAGATGGTCGGCCAGGTCGTGCGAATGCTCGCGCGCGGCGGCGGTCATCCAGAGGGTGAGGTGATCGAGGGCGAGGCGGGTCATGGGCAGTGGGCTCCAGCAGCCCGGCAGCCTATAGTCATGGCGCGATGCGCACAAGCGCGCTTGCCCTTGTGCCGATGCATGACGCTTGTCACGCCTTGGCCGCCGCCTGCCCCCGGACGCGGGGGGCGGCCCTCAAGGCTGGGCAGGGGGCGCCGTTAGAATCGTCCGCAGTTACGACGCAGTTACGGCACGGTTGTCGAGCGCTGCGTTCACGAAGAGATCATCAACTTCACCGGGGACTCCCATGGCTCTCGTTTCCATGCGCCAACTGCTGGACCATGCCGCCGAAAACGGCTACGGCATTCCGGCCTTCAACGTCAACAACCTGGAGCAGGTGCAGGCCGTGATGGCGGCAGCCGCTGAGGTCAATGCGCCGGTGATCCTGCAGGCCTCGGCCGGCGCGCGCAAGTACGCGGGCGAGAGCTTCATCAAGCATCTGGTTCAGGCGGCTTGCGAGGCCTACCCGCAGATCCCGGTGGTGATGCACCAGGACCACGGCCAGAGCCCGGCGATCTGCCAGGGCGCGATCGATCTGGGCTTCAGCTCGGTGATGATGGACGGCTCGCTGAAGGAAGACGGCAAGACCCCGGCCAGCTTTGAGTACAACGTCGACGTGACCCGTCGCGTGGTGGAGCTGGCGCACAAGGTCGGCGTGACGGTTGAAGGCGAACTGGGCTGCCTGGGCAATCTGGAAACCGGCGAAGCCGGCGAGGAAGACGGCATCGGCGCCGAAGGCAAGCTGGACCACAGCCAGATGCTGACCGACCCGGAAGAGGCGGCTGTGTTCGTCAAGGCTACCCAGCTGGACGCGTTGGCTATCGCCATCGGCACCAGCCACGGTGCCTACAAGTTCTCGCGCAAGCCCACCGGCGACATTCTGGCCATCAGCCGCGTCAAGGAAATCCACAAGCGCATTCCCAACACCCATCTGGTGATGCACGGTTCCTCCAGCGTGCCGCAGGAGTTGCTTGCGCTGATCAACCAGTACGGCGGCAATATGAAGCAGACCTTCGGCGTGCCGGTCGAGGAGATCCAGGAAGCCATCAAGCATGGCGTGCGCAAGATCAATATCGACACCGATATCCGCCTGGCGATGACCGGCGCGGTGCGCAAGTTCCTGTTCGAGAACCCCGAGAAGTTCGACGCCCGCGAGTGGCTCAAGCCTGCCCGTGAAGCGGCCAAGGCGGTCTGCCAGCAGCGCTATGTCGAATTCGGTTGCGTCGGCCAGGCCGGCAAGATCAAGTCGCGGGCGCTGGTGGACGTGGCGGCCGCCTATGCGCGCGGCGAACTGAACCAGGTCGTCCAGTAAAGCCAAGGCGCCCAGGCGCCTCGGATCGAGCCCGCCGCTGTGCTTGCAGCCGCGGGCTTTTTCATTGAGCGTCCTTTGCCTGGCTGAGCCAGGCTATCAACAGAAGCGCTGAGCGCGTGCCGGCCGCATAAAATCCGCGCTTGCGCAGGCCGGGCGGCGGCTTGTGCCCGATCGAATGACGACTCCCCCAGGCGGCGCGCCCGCCGTCCTCACCATGACCCAAGCCCTGCTCGAATCCTCGCTGACTTCGCTTCCCCTGATCGCCCGCGGCAAGGTGCGCGAGAACTACGCGGTGGGCAGCGACCGCATCTTGATGATCGCGTCGGACCGCATCTCGGCCTTCGACGTCATCATGGGCGAGCCCATCCCGGGCAAGGGCGCGCTGCTGACGCAGATGGCCCTGTTCTGGTTCGACAAGCTGGGCGACATCGTGCCCAACCACCTGACCGGCGAAGACCCGCTGTCGGTGGTCAGCGAGGCCGAGAAGGCGCAGGTCCGCGACCGCGCCATGCTGGTCAAGCGCCTGAAGCCGCTTCCGATCGAGGCGGTGGTGCGCGGCTATCTGGCCGGCAGTGGCTGGGCCGAGTACAAGAGCAATGGTCAGGTCTGCGGCGTCAAGCTGCCGGCTGGTGTGCAGAATGCCTCCAAGCTGCCGGAGCCCATCTTCACGCCGGCCACCAAGGCCGAGATGGGCGACCACGACGAGAACATTGACTTCGAGCGCTGCGTCGCCATCATTGGCCGCGAGATGGCTGAGCGCGTGCGCGACATCTCGATTGCGCTGTACCAGCGGGCAGCCGATTTCGCGCTCACCAAGGGCATCATCATTGCCGACACCAAGTTCGAGTTCGGGCTGGATGCCGAGGGCACGCTGACCTTGATGGACGAAGTGCTGACGCCCGATTCCTCGCGCTACTGGCCGGCCGAGAGCTATGCGGTCGGCGCCAACCCGCCCAGCTACGACAAGCAGTTCCTGCGCGACTGGTTGGAGCAGGCACAGGTCGACGGCCAGCCCTGGGGCAAGACCGCGCCCGCGCCAGCCTTGCCCCCCGAAGTCATCGCCAACACCTCGGCCAAGTATCGTGAGGCGCTGGAGCGCTTGACACGCTGAACCCCGACACCAGGAGCGCTTTGTGACACAGATGCCCATTCGCTCCCGCCTGCTGCAGCAGCTCGACCAGCAGATCGCCGCAGCCGGCGGCCAGTTGGAGTCTGCCTGCCTGCGAGCGCAGCGCGTCATGCTGTTGGCCCGCCATGGGCATCTGAACGTGGCCCGCGAGCATCTGACCCAGCTGCATCAGCTGGCCTTCCAGCATCCGAATGTCAAGCTCGGCGCCTGGCTGCATCTGGCCGAGGGCCTGATGAGCTATTACACCGATTTCGGCGTCGCGGCGCGCGACAAGGTGCAACGGGCCCAGGCGATGGCCAGGGCGGCCGATCAGCGTGATGTGGATGTGCTCGCCACCGCCTGGCTGGCGCATCTGGCCTATGTGGGCCATGACCTGCAGGGTCTGGTGGAGCAGGCCAAGGCCTGCTTGGCCATCGCCGTGCCTGAGGACCATCAGGCGCTGGCGCGGCTGTCCATAGCGCTGGGCCTGGCATTGCATTTCGCCAACCGCTGGGAGCTGGCCCAGGCCTGGTATTCGCTGGCGCGCCGCGAGGCCAGCGCGGATGGCGATGACGCCACCACCTCGGCCCTGATGTACAACATGGCCGAGATGCGCACCGCACAGATGCGCCACGAGAGTCTGGCCTACCCGACCCGGCCGCGTCCGGATCTGCTGCTGGGGGCTGACTCAATCCGCCACTACGATGCGGCTGTGGGCGCCAGCGCGATGTCCGAGCTGACGCCTTTGTTGCGAGCCCAGGTGCTGGTGATGCAGGGCGAGTACGAATCCGCCAGCCAGCTCTACGAGCAGTACCTGCCTCTGGCCATGGGCCGCGGCCTGTCCCGGCTGGGCGGCAATCTGCTGGCCGATCTGGCCTGGTGCCGCGTCAATCTGGGGCAGCCCGAGCAGGCGCTGGCGCATGCTCGCGACGCCGAGATGGAGTTGGACCCGCGCTCCGACGTTGATGATCGCGCCGCCACGCACAGCCGCCTGGCCCAGGTCTACGAGGCCCTGGGCGAGGATCTGATGTCACTGACGCATGCGCAGACGGCGCAGCGTGAATGGGCCGAGTTTGCGGCCCAGCAGGCGCACTGGGCCGAACGGCTGGACGCCGCAGGGTTGGGGCGTCCGCCGCTTTAGAACAGCGCCATGCTGAGCTTGCGGCGGTACTGGTCCAGCAAGGGATCGCTGGGCGCAACTGCGGCCTTGCCGGCGATCTCCAGTGTGCTCTTGGCTTCGCTGGCCTGGGCCTTGGGCGCCGGCTTGCTCATCAGCTCAAGGATGGCCACATAGAGCTTGCGCGCGGCCTCGCCGTTCCAGGCCTTGTCGCGCATGATGATTTCAAGCAGCTCGTCCATCGCCTCGGTGAAACGCTGGCCGGCCAGCTGTGACTGGGCCAGCGCATAGCGGGCTTCGAAGTCGCGCTTGTTGGTGCCGATGGCCGCCTTCAGTGCAGCGCTGTCCAGGCTCGGCGCCAGCTCCACCGCCGTCAGCCAATGGCCCAGTGCGGCAAAGCGCGCATGCGGCGTGATGGTGTCAGCGGCCTGCGCGGCCACCGGCGCGAACGCCGCCTTGGCGTCCTGCAGCAGGCCCAGCTCCAGCAGCGCCTTCACATAGTCGAAGCGGGCAGTCTCGTTGGCCGGATCGGCCTGCACCGCCTGTTCCAGCTTGGCCAGTGCCGACTCAAGATCGCCATCGGCCATCAGCGCCTCGGCTTCGGCCAACTCTTCCTCGGCTTCCAGCATTTCGCCGGTCGGCACATGCTTGTCCAGGAACTCGCGAATCTGCGCCTCGGGGATCGCACCGACGAAGCCGTCCACCGGCTGGCCGCCGACGAACATCACGCAGAAGGGGATCGAGCGCACGCCGAAGGCCTGGCTCAGCTGGCTGGCGATCTCGGGCTGCTCGTCGCTGTTGAGCTTGGCCAGTTGGAAACGGCCGGCGTAAGCCACTTCCAGTTTTTCGAGCACAGGCCCCAGGCTCTTGCAGGGACCGCACCAGGGCGCCCAGATGTCCAGCAGCACAGGCTGCTGCATCGAGGCTTGCAGGAGTTCGGTTTCGAAGTTCTGGATGGTGATGTCGATCATGGCGTCGGTGCGGCCGATGGGGCGGAAGAGGGCAGGTGGCGGTGGCCGCCTACAATTCAAGGTTTTCCAGCCTATGGAGCGAGTCGTGCAGGATCTGCAGAACGCCACTCCCCTGGTTGGCGTGGTGATGGGTTCCAGCAGTGACTGGGAAACCATGAAGCACGCCACCACCATTCTCGCCGAGTTCGGTGTCGCTTTCGAGGCCAAGGTGGTCTCGGCGCACCGCATGCCTGATGAGATGTTCGCTTACGCCGAAGCCGCCGAGGCGCGCGGCCTGCAGGCCATCATCGCGGGGGCCGGCGGCGCCGCGCATCTGCCCGGCATGCTGGCGGCCAAGACGCCGGTGCCGGTGCTGGGCGTGCCGGTGGCCAGCCGCCATCTGCAGGGGGTCGACTCGCTGCATTCCATCGTGCAGATGCCCAAGGGTATTCCGGTCGCGACCTTCGCTATCGGCACGGCCGGGGCCGGCAATGCCGCCTTGTTCGCCATCGCGATGCTTGCGCGCCATGACATGGGCTTGCGCGACAAGCTCGCCGCCTTCCGCGTCCGCCAGACCGAGGTGGCCCGCGACATGAGCAAGGACCTGATCTGATGACGAGCCAGACGCTGCGGCTGCTGCCGGCGGCCGCCACCACGCTAGGTGTGATCGGCGGCGGCCAGCTGGGCCGCATGTTCGTGCATGCAGCCCAGAGCCTGGGCTTTCGGACCCTGGTGCTGGACCCGGATGAGGCCAGCCCCGCCGGCCTGGTGGCGCATGAGCATATCTGCGCCGACTACCTGGACGAGGCAGCGCTGACGCGCATGGCCGCCGCCTGCGCGGCTGTCACCACCGAATTCGAGAACGTGCCGGCCCAGGCGCTGGATTTCCTGGCGCGCAGCAAGCCGGTGGCACCGGCTGGATCGTGTGTGGCGATCTGCCAGGACCGCGCCGACGAGAAGGCCCACTTTGCCGCCAGCGGCGTGGCCTGCGCGCCTTACGCCGTGATCGACAGCGAGGCCGCGCTGGCCGCGGTCGACTCGGCGCTCTTGCCCGGCATCGTCAAGACGACGCGCATGGGCTATGACGGCAAGGGCCAGATCCGCGTCAAGACCCGCGAAGAGCTGGCCGCGGCCTGGAACGAACTCAAGCGCGTGCCCTGTGTGCTGGAGCAGATGCTGCCGCTGGCGCTGGAGTTGTCGGTGATCGTCGCGCGCGGCCGTGATGGCGCGGTGGTGCAGTTCCCGGTGCAGCAGAACCTGCATCGCGACGGCATCCTGGCCGTCACCCAGGTGCCGGCACCCAGTGTTTCGACGGCATTGGCCGAGCAAGCCAGCGCGGCGGCCGCGCGCATCGCTGCCGAGATGGACTATGTGGGCGTGCTGTGCATCGAGTTCTTCGTGCTGCATGACGGCCGCCTGGTCGTCAACGAGATGGCGCCGCGCCCGCACAACTCGGGCCACTACACGATCAATGCCTGCGATGTCTCGCAATTCGAGCTGCAAGCCCGCGCGATGGCCGGCCTGCCGCTGAACCCGCCGCGCCTGCATTCACCGACCGTGATGCTGAACCTGCTGGGCGATTTGTGGTTTGACCCTTCAGGCACCGAGCGCGAGCCGGCCTGGGACGCCGTGCTGGCGATTCCCGGCACGCATCTGCATCTGTACGGCAAGGCCAGCGCCAGACCGGGCCGCAAGATGGGCCATCTGAACATCACCGCAGCGACGGCCGAACAGGCGCAGCAGCGCGCCCAGGCCGCTGCCGCCGTGCTGGGCCTGCCGACCGAGTGGTGAGCTTTTCGTGCTGCTGAACGGACACGACCCTGCCGCGCTGCGCCGCTCCGCCGAGCATTTGGCGGCGGGCGAGTTGCTGGCTATGCCCACCGAGACCGTCTATGGTCTTGGCGCGCGTGCCGACGACGATGCGGCGGTGGCCAAGATCTTTGCCGCCAAGGGCCGGCCCAGTGATCACCCCTTGATCGTGCATGTGCTCGATGCCGCCGATGCCGAGGCCTTCGCCGCCGAGCTGCCGCCGGTGGCGCGGCGCTTGATGGCCGCCTTCTGGCCCGGGCCACTGACGGTGATCGTGCCGCGCAAGCCCGGCGTGGCCGCGGCATCTGCAGGCGGTCAGGACACGATCGGCCTGCGCTGCCCGGCGCACCCGGTGGCGCGCGCGCTGATGGCCGAGGCGCGCCAGCTCGGCGTGCTGGGCATCGCCGCGCCCAGCGCCAACCGCTTCGGCCGCGTCAGCCCCACGCGCGCGACCCATGTCGAAGAAGAGTTCGAGGGCCGGGTCTGGGTGCTGGACGGCGGCGACTGTGAGGTTGGCATCGAGTCCAGCATCGTCGATTGCAGCCGTGCCCATCCGGTGCTGCTGCGCCCCGGCGTGCTGACGCCTGCAGAAATCGAGGCCGCGGCTGGCGAGCCGCTGCGGGCGCCCGACGCCCAGGCACCGCGCGCCTCCGGCACGCTGGCGGCCCACTATGCGCCGCGCGCCGTGGTGCGTCTGCTGGCCCCGGCGCAACTGGCTGACGCCTTGCAGAAAGAGCCGCCGGCAGGGCTGGCGGTATATTCGCGAACGCTGAGTCCGCCTGCCGGCGTGCTGCACCGGGCCATGCCCGGTGAGGCCAAGGCGGCGGCCCATGAATTGTTTGCCGTGCTGCGCGCGCTTGACGCTGCCGGCGCCCAGGAAATCTGGATCGAAGCGCCCCCCCCGGATAGTGGCTGGGACGGGGTGCGAGATCGACTGTCGCGAGCTGCGGCGGCCTTTACCCAATTGAGGGAAGACATTTGATGAAAGCGTTCAAGCAAGCTGTGCTGCGTCGGGCACCGATGTTGTTGGGGGCGGTGGCCCTGGCGGTGGCGATGGCCGGCTGCGGCGGTGGCGGCGGGCAAATCGAGCCCTTCAAGCCCACGCGCATTCTGTCCTTCGGCGATGAGTCCAGCGTGATCACCGCGACCGGCAGGAAGTACACCATCAACGCGGTCAATGACACCACCGGCGCGATCGAGTGCGCCGGCAACCCGCTGTGGAACCAGACCCTGGCCAGCACCTTCGGCCTGGTGTTTCCCGAGTGCAATCCGACGGCTGTCGCCGCGCCGACCGGCAAGATCTACGCCCGGCCGGGCGCCAAGGTCGCTGATGTGAAGACGCAGATCGATGGGCACCTGGCAGCGGGCAGCATCGACGCCAAGACCCTGATCACGGTGCTGGCCGGTGCCAACGATGTGCTGGAGCTCTACGCCCAATACCCTGCCCAGTCCGAAGCTGCCTTGCGCGCGGAAGCCACGGCACGCGGACGCCTGCTGGCCGCGCAGGTCAACCGTTTGGCCGACGCTGGCGGCCGCATCATCCTGCCGACCTTGCCGGACATGGGTCTGACCCCGTTCGCGCTCAAGGAAAACACCGCCAAGGCCGACCCGAACCGTTCCAAGCTGCTGACCTCGCTCACCGCCGCCTTCAACAACGAGCTGACCTTGAAGGTCACGCTGGACGGTCGTCAGCTGGGCGTGGTGTTTGGCGACGAGTTGCTGCAGACCCTGGTCAAGTTCGCTTCCGGTTACGGCTACACCAATGTGGTCGATGGCGCCTGCCTGAGCACGTCGCCGGTGCCGAACTGCACCAACAAGACCCTGGCAACGAACGCCACCACCACCACCTGGCTGTGGGCGAACGACACCTTGCTGAGCCCGGCCGGCCAAAGCCGTCTGGGCTCCATCGCCCAGACCCGCGCCCTCAGCAACCCCTTCTGATTCCCCGACGCGACCCGCGTCTGCCCCTGTGGCGGGGCCGGCCAGACCCTAACCGACATGACTGTTCTGCTGGCCCTCGATAGCTCGACCGACACCCTGACCCTGGCCCTGAGCGGGCCGCAGGGTCTGCGGGTCTACGAGGGCGAGGGCGGCGCGCGGGCTTCCGAGCTCATGGTGCCGCAGGCGATGGCCTTGCTGGTCGCCGAAGGCCTGACCCTGACGCAGGTGGATGCGATCGCCTTCGGCCGCGGCCCAGGCGCCTTCACCGGCCTGCGCACCGCCTGTGCGGTGGCCCAGGGCCTGGCTTTCGGCGCGAGCAAACCGGTGCTGGCCATCGACAGCCTGATGCTGGTGGCCGAGGACGCGCGCTTGCAGGCCCAGGCGCAGGGTCAGGTCTTGCCTGAGCCGCTGTGGGTGGCCATGGATGCCCGCATGTGCGAGGCTTATGCCGCGGCCTATGCCTGGCGCGCGGGCGTCTGGCACACCGTGGCCGAACCGGCGCTGTACAGCCCTCAGGCCCTGCTGGCGCTGTGGGGCGGGGCGCCACAGGCGCTGTGTGGGTCCGCGCTTGCCGAGTTCCCCGAGCTTGCCGCAGCAGCGAGTGTCAGTTGGCCCCAGCAGCGCCAGCGCGGCGCGGCACTGGCCGCATTGGCCTGCCAGGCCTGGGAGCAGGGCCTGCAGCTGGACGCCGCCGAAGCCGTGCCGCTGTATGTGCGCGACAAGGTGGCCCAGACCACGGCCGAACGCCTGGCCGCCAAGGCCCTGCAGGTGTGACGCGCATGAGTGCGACCTTGGGGCCTAGGCCAGCGAGCGCAGAGCCACGTGGGCTGGCCTTGCGGCCGATGCAGATCGGCGATCTGGATGCGGTGCTCGATCTGGAGCAGCGCGCCTATCCGTTCCCGTGGACGCGTGGCAACTTCATCGATTCATTGGCCGCAGGCTATCTGGCGCAGGTGCTGCACGATGCGCAGGGCCAGTTGCTGGGCTACTTTCTGGCCATGCCCGGCGTGGCCGAGATGCACCTGCTGAACATCGCCGTTGAGCCGCAGCAGCAAGGCCAGGGCCATGCCCGGCGCATGCTGGATGCGCTCAATGCGCTGGCGCGCCAGCAGCGCTGCGAGCAGATCTGGCTGGAAGTGCGGCTCAGCAATGCCCGCGCCCGCGAGGTCTACCAGCGCTATGGCTATGTCGAGACCGGCATCCGGCGCGCCTACTACCCGGCGGTGGCCGGCCAGCGCGAGGATGCGGTGCTAATGAGCCTTGTGCTGGATGAGGTGGGGCCATGAGCAACTGGGACGAGCGCCAGCGCGCCATGCTGGAAGCGATGGGGCTGCGGGTGTGGCAGAAGAGCGCCGCGCCTTCGGAGCTGCCAGCGGCGCACGAAGTTCCGGCGCCTGCTGCCGCGGCCCCGATGCCTGCCGAGCGCAGCGAGCCGCCGCTCGCCAGACCTGCTGCAGCGCCGCCGTCGCTTGCCCTCCCGCCCGCGATGCCGCCGCGCAGCGCTGCTGCTGTATCGGCCCCGGCAGGTCCGGTCGCCCAGATGGGCTGGGACGAGCTGCGCAGCGCGGTGGCCGGCTGCCGCGCCTGCGGGCTGTGCGAGGGGCGCAAGAACACCGTGTTCGGCGTCGGCAACGAGCAGGCGCACTGGATGATCGTCGGCGAGGCACCGGGCGAGCAGGAAGATCAGCAGGGCGAGCCCTTCGTCGGCCAAGCCGGCAAGCTGCTGGACAGCATGCTGCGCGCCATCCAGCTCAAGCGCGCGCCGGGCACGCCCGAGCAGCAGGTCTTCATCGCCAACACGCTGAAGTGCCGGCCGCCGCGCAACCGCAACCCCGAGCCGCAGGAGCTGGCCCAGTGCGCCCCGTTTCTTGAGCGGCAGATCGCGCTGGTGCAGCCGCGCATCATCCTGGCGATGGGGCGTTTCGCGGTGCAGTCGCTGCTGCAGAGCAATGAGGCCATCGGCCGGCTGCGTGGCCGGGTACATGACTATCAGGGCATCCCGGTGATCGTCACCTACCATCCCGCGTATCTGCTGCGCAATCTGCTCGACAAGGCGCGCGCCTGGGAGGATCTCTGCCTGGCGCTTGACACCGTGCAGCTGGCCCGGCCCCGCTGACGATCGAGGAGACTTCTGCATGAGGCACGCACCCGACGCCGCAGCTGATGTGCCGGCCTTCGAGCTGCTGCCAGCCGCCTTCGCGCTGCTGTCTGCCCAGGGGCAGCTGCTGCAGGCCAATGCGCGCTTCCGGACCTTGAGCGGGACTGCAGCTGCTTGGTCCTGGCTCAACGGCGGTTCCGCTGAAGCGCTGCTGGCAGCCTTGTGCCAGCAGCGGGACTTCACGCTGGAACTGCAGGCCGCAGGCTCGGAAACCTGGCTGGCCTGCCAGGGGCGCTGGGACGCGACGCTCTCAGCGCACGCCTGCCTGTGGCAGCCAATGGGCGCTCCGCTGGCGGCGCAACAGGCCATGGCCGATCAGCTGGCGCAGTTCCGCCTGCTGGCCGACAACGTGCCTGCACAGATTGCCTTGTACGAAGCGCAGGGCTTGCGCTGTCAGTTCGCGAACCGGGCCTATGCCAGCGCCTTCGGTCTCGACCCGCAAGACATCGTGGGACGCACCTTCCAGCAGGTAATCGGCGCGGAAGCCACCGCCGTGATTCAGCCCTCGGTCGACCGGGTGCTGCAGCAGGCCCAGCCTGTGACCTATGTGCGCGAGTTGCTCGGGCGTGACAGCAAACGCCGCTGGATCGAGGTCAGCCTGCTGCCTCATCTGGTCGAAGGCGGTAAGGTGGCCGCTGTGTTTGTGCTCATCAACGACATCACGCGCCACCGCCAAGCCGAGGCCGCGATGCGCGAGTCCGAGCTGCGCCTTGCCAAGTTCATGCAGGCGACGGTGGAGGGCATCGTCTTCCACCACGACGGCGTCATCACCGACGTCAACCCACCGCTGTGCGAGTTGCTGGGCTACACACAGCAGGAACTGGTAGGTCGCCACGCGCTGGGCTTCATCGCTGAGGACGAGCTGAGCAAGGTGGGCCGCGTGATGGCCGAGCAGCGCGAGGTGCGCTACGAAACCGCGGTGGTGCGGCGCGACGGCACGCGCATTCCGGTCGAGTTCATCGTGCGTACTCTGGAGCGTGACGGCGAAAGCCAGCGCATGACCATCGTGCGCGACATCCGCGACCGCGTCGCCGCACAGGCGCGCATCCATCACCTGGCCCAGCACGACTCGCTGACCCAGTTGCTCAATCGCGCCTCCTTCATGGAGCGGCTGGAGCCGGCGCTGGCCCATTCCCGGGCCGCGGCCCAACCGCTGGCGCTGCTGTTCATCGACCTGGATAACTTCAAGCGCGTCAACGACTCGCTGGGCCATCTGGAAGGCGACAAGGTGCTGACCACGGTGGCCGAGCGCATCAGCGATTGCGTGCGCTCGACCGATCTGGTGGCCCGCTTCGGCGGCGATGAGTTCGTCGTGTTGCTGCGCGATGTGCGCGGCCGCGAAGACGTGATGGTGGTGCTGCACGCGCTGCTGTCGGTGGTCGAGGTACCGGTGCGCGCCGATGGCCGGCAGCTCTCTGTCACACCCTCGATCGGCGTGGCCATGTTCCCCGAGCATGGCGAGACCGCGGCCGATCTGATCCAGCATGCCGACACCGCGATGTATCTGGCCAAGGCCAAGGGCCGCGCCAACTACCAGTTCTTCGAACCCGTGCTGGCCAGCCGCGCCTATGCCGACCTGGTGCTGGAGGCCGAGCTGGCCGAGGCGCTGACGCATGGCCAGTTTCGCCTCTACTACCAGCCGCAGATCAGCGCAGCCGATGGCCATCTGCGCGGCGCCGAAGCGCTGCTGCGCTGGCAGCACCCGACGCGCGGCCTGCTCACGCCTGAGGCCTTCATCGACGTGGCCGAGCGCCACCGCCTGATGGTGCCGCTGGGCGAATGGGTGATGCGCGAGGCCGCACGCCAGACCCGGATCTGGCACAAGAGCGGCGTGGCGCCGGTGCCGATCGCGGTCAACCTGTCGGCCATGCAGTTCCGGCTCAGCAGCTTTGCCGACACCGTGGCGGATGTGCTGGACGCCGCCGATGTGCCCGGCGCCTGGCTGGAGCTGGAACTGACCGAGCGCATGCTGATGGACGATGTGGAGGCCGCGCCGGCCACGCTGGCCAGCCTGCGCGCGCTGGGCCTGTCGATCTCGGTCGACGATTTCGGCACCGGCCACACTTCACTGGCCCACCTGACCCAGCTGCCACTGGACAAGCTCAAGATCGACCAGGGCTTTGTCGCGCGCCTGCCTGATGATGCGGCCGCGGCCACCATCACTCGCGCCATCGTGCAGATGGCCGCCGGCCTGCGCCTGGCCGTCATCGCCGAAGGCGTGCGCACGCCGCAGCAGCGCGATCTGCTGGCTTCGTGGGGCTGCGATGCCTTCCAGGGCGAACTGATCTCGCCGCCACTGTCGGCGCAGGATTTCGAGGCCTGGCTGAAGCTGCGCAAGCCCGCCTGATTTCTACAATCGATCCATGAGCATTCACAACGGCCAGCAGGCTGAGCAGTCCTTGCCGGCGCTGATCCGGCGCGAGATCGAGTCAGCCGGCGGCTGGCTGCCCTTCGACCGCTTTATGGCCCTGGCTCTGTATGCCCCCGGCCTGGGCTACTACGCCAACGAGCGCCAGAAGTTCGGCCTGATGCCACAAAGCGGCTCCGACTTCGTCACCGCGCCGGAACTGTCGCCGCTGTTCGGCCAGGCCTTGGCCGCACAGCTGCGCCAAGCGCTGGACGCCACCGGCTGCGACGAGATCATCGAGTTCGGCGCCGGCACCGGCGCGCTGGCTGCGCAGCTGCTGCAGGCGCTGGGCGAGCGCATCAGCCGCTACCGCATCGTCGATTTGTCCGGCACGCTGCGCGCGCGCCAGGCCGAGCGGCTGGCCGCCTGGGCCGGCAAGGTGGAATGGCTGGATGCGCTACCCGATCAGTTCAGCGGCGTGGTGATTGGCAACGAGGTGCTGGATGCGATGCCGGTGCAACTGATCCACTTCGACGGCCAGCAGTGGCAGGAGCGCGGTGTGGTCTGCGCCGACGCCGGCTTTGCCTGGGCCGACCGGCCCAGCGCCCTGCAGCCGCCGCTGGAGGTGGCCGACGCGCGCCTGCACTACCCGCCCGGCACCATCACCGAGCTGCATGCGCAGGCTGAAGCTTTCGTGCGCACGCTGGCCGCGCAGCTGCAGCGTGGCGCCATCTTCCTGATCGACTACGGCTTCCCCGAGGCTGAGTACTACCACCCGCAGCGCCACGGCGGCACGCTGATGTGCCACCACCAGCACAGGGCCGACCCGGACCCGCTGCAACTGGTGGGCCAGAAGGACATCACCGCGCATGTCAACTTCACCGGCATCGCGCTGGCCGGGCAGGACGCCGGCCTCAGCGTGCTGGGCTACACCAGCCAGGCCCACTTTCTGCTGAACTGCGGCCTGGCCGCGCTGATGGAGCAGCAGGCTGAGCTGCCGGTGCGGGCGATGGCGCACAAGCTGATCCAGGAGCACGAGATGGGCGAGCTGTTCAAGGTGATCGGCTTCGCGGTCGAGGGCCAGGAATTCGACGCGCTGGGCTTCACGCGCGGCGACCGCAGCCACACGCTCTGAGCCGCTCGGCGCTGGCGGCACACCCTGAAGGGGGATCGTCCAAACCGGCATGGCGCCCATAGACTCCGCGCGGTCAGCGACAAGACGGCCAAGAGGCTGGCGATGTCTGCGGACTCAAGGGAGGACAACACCATGCGGAAGCAGACGAATCACCACCACCACCACCGTCATCATCACCCAGCTCAGCTGGGCCGATGCTCGGCCCTGGCACTGTCCCTTGCGCTCGCGCTGAGTGCCTGTGGCGGTGGCGGCAACGCTGGCGACCCGTTGGTGCCTGGCCCCGATCCCAACCTCGGCAAGCTGTCGATCACAAGCAGCAACCAGGTGGCGGTGGCGCAGACGGCGGTGTCGTCTTCGCTGTACTTCATGGACAGCAGCGAACTGCTGGTGGGTGCGCAGGCCAACGATGGCAAGGCCCCGACCCGCCTTGCGCTGGCCCTGGTGGAACGCGCGCCGGGCTGGTGGGCCAAGCGGGCCGCCACGCCGCTGGTCACCGGCGCGGTGACGGCCGTGTCGGAAGCCTGCTCGGGCGGCGGACGCATGGACATCAGCCTCGACGACAAGAACAACAACAACAGCTTCGATGCCGGCGACTCGATGGCGATCCGCGCCGTCAACTGCGTTGAGAGCGGCTCCACCATCAATGGCGGCATCGAGATGGTGCTGAGCAGCCTCACCGGCGTTTTCGGCTCCAACAACTACAGCGCTGCGCTGACGCTGCGGATGGACAAGCTCACCGTGGTGTCGGGCCAGGACACTGCCATCGGCCACGGCGAGATGCGCATGGAGAGCCGGGTCACCGGCGCCAACAACTCCTCAGTCACCATCACCGTGCCCAGCTTCACCGTCAGCGGCACGCTGGGCGGCGTGAACTACTCCAACTCGCTGGCCGGTTTCCAGCTCAGGGTGGCCAAGGCGCCAGGCGGCACGCTCTACAACGTCAGCGTCAGCATTACCGGCGCGCTGAGCGGCTCGATGATCGAGTCCAAGCAGATCAGCATCGAAACCCTGGCGCCGCTGGTGCGCAACTGGAATGCGGTTGATCCTTCGACCGGCCAACTGCTGATCAAGGGCGCGGCGTCCAGCCAGCTGCGCATCACCGCGCAGGCCGGCGGCGTGGCCTTGCTGGAGCTCGATGCTGACGGCAACGGCGTTTTTGAGAGCTCGACCACGCGCCGCTGGAGCGATCTGCGCTGATGGCGAGCCGCGGTCTGGGTGCGGCAACGCTGCTGAGCCTGTTGCTGGCCCTCAACGCTGGCACGGCCGCAGCAGCCGCTTGCGCGGCGCCCGAGCCAGGCGCCGCGCTGTGGCTGGGCCACAGCCGCTGGGATGAAAGCGATGCGCAGGGGCGACGCCTGCTGCGCGAATCCGGCACGCTGGCCGGCGCCAGGCTCAGCATGGCGCTGCGCTGCGAGGGTTGGCACGGCGAGGCCGATGCCGGCTGGCGCGCCGGCCAGCGCGACTACCGCGGCCTCAGCAGCAGCGGCGCCGCTATCCGCACCCACAGCGATATCGAGGAGCGCAGCCTGCGCGTCAGCCTCTGGCGGCCGCTGTTGCCACCATCGAATGGCCGCGCCGAGCTGGCGCTGGGACTGCGCGGCGAATGGCGCGGCCTGGATCGCGACCTGGCCTCAGTGGGCCTTGTGCAGGGCTATCCCGAGCAACATCGGCAGGCGGCGCTCGCCCTTGGCCTGGCTGCGCAACAAGGCCGCCTCGGCATCAGCAGCGCGCCAGCTGGCTGGCACTGGGGGGCCGAGCTGTGGCTGGGCGGTGGCCCGCGCGGCACGGTGGATGTGCAGTTGCCCACGGCAGATGCGGCACGGCTGCGCACCGGCCGTTCTGCGTTCGGCGAAGCCGCCTTGTCGCTGCGCTCGCCCGGCTTCGCAGCCCAGTCCGGTCCGGCGGGCTGGGCGCATGAGCTGCGCCTGAGCCTGCGCGACGAGCGCATCGCTGCCGGCCCCTCGGCGCCGCTGTGGCGGCATGGCGTGCTGGTGGGCTCGGCCTCACAACCCAGGCATCGCTTGGTTGATGCAGGTTTGCAGGCGACTGTGGTGTGGCGTTACCGATGAGGGTGATGTGAGCCAGGCATGGGCAGCGCAGGAGCTTGGCGGAGTGAAGATTGGGCGTTGCTTCCCTTGCGACAAGCCACGACTGCCGACCGCCGACAGGGGCGGGAGCTCTACAGCCGCCGCATCACCACCCTGGAGCCAGTGTTCGCCAACCTGCAGCACAACAAGCGCTTGGGCCGCTTCACGCCGCGCGGAACGGGCAAGGAACGGGCGCATTGGCAGCTGTTCTGCCTGGTGCACAACATCGAGAAGCTGGCCCGGAGCGGGTGTGGCGGATGAGTGCAGTGACAGGGCCTGGCGCCCCCATTGCGGGTTCAGCCGGGCTCAGCGAGCCGCGAAGATGCGCACAATGCTCGCGATGAACTCAACCCGCCAAAATCACCTCGCATCAGCTGCAGGCGCTAGGCCTGGGGCTGCGTGAGAGATTTTTTGACAGCTTCGTTAGGCCTCATGTACTGCCCGAATTGCGACGCCGAAGTCTCTGTGAACGCGAAGCTATGCTCCGTTTGCAATGCAGACTTTGCGGAGGGGAGTGCATGGCGGCCATCTCCGAAGCGACCCAACAAACAGACTCCCAAAACCATCTTTTCCAGAGTCCCGAGACTTGCACACGCATGGCAAGCCGTAGCCGTCTTCGTGCTTGCTGGACCACCCATTGGTCTACTGACACTGGCGGGCGTGGTGGCGGAGAAGGAGCCTTTGTCGATGGTGTTCAATCTAATGGCGATAGCCGGCGCGTTCGCCCTTGGTGGACCCGCAGCCGTAATCACAGGCTTCGCTTACTGTGGCCTCGCGCTCGCCGTTGTGTATTCATTCCCACGCGCAAAGGTGCGGGCGCTGTTGGGCGCGCTGCTCGGGGCGATAGCCGCCTTTCTTGGTGCCGTCGTTTTCTACGGCGTTTGGCTACATAGTTCGTCAGAGGTAGCCCTCTTAACCCGGATTTCCATTCCCGCGGGTGTCGCGGCAGGACTGCTTTCTGGGTGGCTCTTGCCGGTAGGCAAGCAACCGGAAACTCTATGAAGCCGTACCCTTCGCTCGATTGCACCCGGGCCGGTATGGCGCTTGGCCCGCGCACCGGCCAGTGCCATCATCCGCGGCGCGAACCAAGCGCCAGACCAGCGCGAACACTCATCGCAAACGTTGTTGTTCAGGCGGCGCCGTTGCGTCGCGCCTTCAACTCTGAACTCAAGGTCCAAGCATGAAGTACTCAGCAGCCAGGCTGTTCATCCTCCATGTCGTCCTCACATCGGTCGCAGCGTCATCGGCGGTTGCTGCTGAGGTCTACAAGTGGGTTGATAAGGATGGCAAGGTGCACTACTCCGAGCGCAAGCCGCCGCAAGCAGTAGAGAAGGTGGTCGACATCAGAATCCCAAGCTCGCCTCCCCAACCCGTGCGCCCGGCAGCGACAGCTACGAGTAGTTCCCAGGAGGCTTCTGGCCCTGCTGAGCCGGTGAAGCGAAAAGAAGACTCTGGACACGGTTCTTCGAGTTCTCGACCGAGGTCATTGTCGGGCGGCAAGATCGACGAGACCAAAGAGTCCAAGTGCAACTTGGCCCGAGATGTGCTCAGTGGCGCAGTCAAGCATGGCAACGGAGCGCCAACGGACGCACACGACCGGCAGGTTGCGCAGAACGACATTCGTCTCTTCTGCAAGTGAGACCGAAGCTTGGCCCTGAGCTTGAGCGGGCCAGCGCCAACGCGGTAGTCGGCATCGACATCGACTATGAAGTGCTTGAGTGAGTGCTCGGCCGCACAGGCTTCAACCGTCCATCAGGCCGGTAAATCGTTCGCTGATCACGCCCCACCCATCAACGCCTGCAGCCTCGCCGCCTGAATCGCCCGCCCCACTGCCTGGCCGCTCAGTCCTTGCGCTAGCGCTGCCGCGCTGATGGCGCCTTGATCGAGCGCCTGCAGGCAGCGCAGATCGGCCAGCCGTGCGGCATGCTGCGGATAGTCGCGGTCTTCCAGCCCCAGGCGCCCGCGTGCATCGCATTCGCAGGCCAGCAGCAACTGCTCGAAGCGCTCTGGGCGGCGCAGCGCGTCGCAGCGCTCCAGCAGGCGCAGCCGCGCCTCGGGGCCGAATCCCAGGCTCTGGTGGATGTGGGTGTGCTCGCGCGCGGCCAGTTCGGCCAGTTCCTTGCAGTCGCTGGGCACGCGCCAGCGCTCGCTCAGCTGCTGCACCAGCGGCACGCCGCGGCCCTCGTGGCCGATGTGGCGCGGCCACTGGTCGGCCGGCGTCAGGCCCTTGCCGAGGTCGTGGCACAGGCAGGCATAGCGTACCGGCAAGGGCGCACCCATGCGCGCGCAGGCGTCCAGCACCATCAACAGGTGCACGCCGGTGTCGATCTCGGGGTGGTGCGCCTCGGGCTGCGGCACGCCCCAGAGTCGGTCGATGGCCGGCGCCAGCCGGGCCAGCGCGCCAGCTTCGCGCAGCACTTCAAGCATGCGTGAGGGGCGGGCTTCCATCAGCCCGCGCGCCACTTCCTGCCACACACGCTCGGCCACCAGCGCATCGACCTCGCCTGCAGCCACCATCTGGCGCATCAGTGCCAGCGTCTCGGGCGCGACGGTGAAGTCGTGAAAGCGCGCCGCGAAGCGCGCCAGGCGCAGGATGCGCACCGGGTCTTCGGCAAAGGCGTCGGAGACATGGCGCAGCACCTTGGCCTGCAGATCACGCTGGCCGCCGTAGGGATCGACGATGGCGCCGCTGTCGGGGTCCAGCGCCATCGCATTGATGCTCAGGTCGCGACGTGCCAGGTCTTGCTCCAGCGTCACCTCGGGCGAGGCATGGAAGGCAAAGCCGTGATAGCCGGGCGCGGTCTTGCGCTCGGTGCGCGCCAGCGCGTATTCCTCATGCGTCTGCGGGTGCAGAAACACCGGGAAGTCCTTGCCCACCGGCTGATAACCCGCTTCCTGCATGGCTTGCGGGCTGGCGCCCACCACCACCCAGTCGGTATCGCTGACCGGGCGGTCCAGCAGTGCATCGCGCACCGCGCCGCCGACCTTGTAGATCTTCATCTCAGTCAGGGCGCGCTGCGATACGGTTCCTCGAAGTCGAGGAAGTCGCGTTCATCCAGAGCCTTAGCCACGAAGGCCTTGACGCCAGCACTTTCGCGCACGCGCTGGGCATAGGCCGCAGCGGCTGGCGACAGCGGCAGCGCGTATGTGGCGATGCGCATCACCACAGGGGCGAAGAAGGCATCGGCGGCGCAGAAGGAGCCGAACAGAAAGGCGTCGGGCGCAGCGGCGCTGAAGATGGCATCGATGCGGACCAGGTCGGCGCGCAGACGTGCGTCGTCGGCCATCAGCTTGGCGCCGATCTCGGGCAGACTGGCTTCGATATTCATCGGGCACTGGTTTCGCAGCGCGCTGAAGCCGGCGTGCATCTCGGCGCACAGGCTGCGGGCGCGGCTGCGCTGGCGCGGCTCGCGCGGCCAGACGCCGCGGTCGGGGTGGCGGTCACCCAGGTGTTCGATGATGGCCAGCGTGTCCCAGACGGCAAAGCCGTCGTCCTCCACCAGCACCGGCACCTTTGCGGTGGGCGTGTAGGCGGCCAGCGCCTGGTAAAAGGCCGAGCCGGGCGTGAAGTCGAAGCGCAGCTGGCGCTCGTCGAAGGCAATGCCTAGTTGCGTCATTAGCACCCAGGGGCGCATGGACCAGGACGAGTAGTTCTTGTTGCCGATGATCAGTTGCATGGTGTGAGGCTCGGTGGCTTGGGCTAAGTGCCAAGCTTAGACGCCGGCGTGGCGCGCCGGGGTGAAAGCGGCGCAAGGCATTGATGCCTGGCGCGCATCGGCACCATCATGATCATCATCAGCGTCGCGCGTTGGCGCGCCAGCGCTCGAGCCGCGCGCAGCCGGTGCCTGGCGCCAGATAGCCCGGCAGCACGGCGGCGGCTGACTGCGGTGTGATGCCCAGCGTCTCCAGCCCCGGCAGCACGCCGCCAGCGACATTGGGCACGCGCATCGAGGCCAGGTTGTCGCGCGACATCAGCGGCACCCCAGGCAGCAGCTCCATCGCCACCGCTTGTAGCCAGGCCAGCGGGCCGGGCAGCGGCAGGATGGGGCGCGGATGGCCGCTCACCCGACCCGCCAGGCGAACCAGCTCGGCCAGCGTGGCCACGGCGGGCCCAGCCAGCTCGTAGGTCTGGCCGATGCTGCTGCGATCACCCACGCAGGCCACCACGGCGCGCGCCACGTCTTCCACCCACACCGGCTGGAAGCGTGCGCTGGCGCCGGCCAGCGGCATCAGCGGCGCCAGGGCCTGCAGCCGGGCGAACAGGTTCAGGAAGCTGTCCTCGCGGCCGAAGATCACCGAGGGGCGCAGCAGCGTCAGCTCCAGGCTGGTGATCTCGCGCAGTGCCTGCTCGCCGCGGCCCTTGCTGCGCAGATAGCGCGAGGGCGCGGCGGCGTCGGCGCCAATGGCGCTGATGTGGATCAGGCGGCGCACGCCGGCGGCCTGGCAGGCGGCGGCCAGGCGGCGCGGCAGCGCCACATGCACCTGCTCGAAGGCGGCCTCGCTGCCCTGCAGGATGGCCACCAGATTGATCACAAAATCGTGGCCCGGCAGCAAACCTTGAAGGTCCGCGTCTCGGTGCACATCGGCCTGCACCACGGTGACGCCGGGCAGCGACTGCACCGCCTGCGCATGCGGCAGGCGGCGCGTGGGTACGGTCAGGCGGGCGCCGCCGCCGTACTCGCGCAGCAGCTGCTCGCAGACCGCGCGGCCGACGAAGCCGCTGCCGCCCAGGATCAGGATCGATGGTGCACAGTTGCTCGTGCTCATGGCAGCTCCGTGTTGATGGCGGGGGCGCCGCTGGCTGCGCGCGGGCCGATGCGGGCACCCAGGCGCTGGCGCAGCCCGGGCTGCTGGGCGGCGCCGCCCAGCAGCTGGGCGTAGATGGTGGTGTTGGAGAGCACGCGCTTGACGTAGTCGCGTGTCTCGCTGAAGGGGATGTTCTCGGCCCACACTGCGGCGTCCAGCGCTGGGCCGTCGCGCCAGCGCCGCGGGCGGCCGGGGCCGGCGTTGTAGGCGGCCGCGGCCATCGCCATTGAGCCTTCGAAGTCGTCCAGCACCAGCTTCAGGTAACGGGTGCCGATGCGCAGGTTCACATCGCGGTCATGCAACTGGCTGGTCTGGAAGTCGGTGATGCCGGCTTTCTTGGCCGTCCATTTGGCGGTGGCGGGCATCACCTGCATCAAACCTGAGGCGCCGACGCTGGAGCGCGCATCGCTGACGAAGCGCGATTCTTGGCGGATCAGGCCATACACATAGGCCGCGTCCAGCCCGTACTCGCGGGCCTGCGCCAGTACGGCTTCGCGGTGCGGGGTGGGGAAGCGCTGTGTCAGGTCGATCTCCTGCCGGGTGCGTTCGCTGGCCGAGATGCAGCGGTCCCAGACCTCGCGGTCGCAGGCCAGCTGCGCGGCGGCCAGCAGCTCGCGATCGCTCATGCCGCGCAGGCTGAAGTTCCATTCGCGCACGCCTTCGCTGCGCATGCCCTTGTCGATCATCATCAGCCCGCGCTGCAGGCCGGGGTTGGCGCTGGCGGCGGCGCGCTCGGCGCTGCTGAGCGGAGCGGGCATCGGCGGCAGGGCCGGGGTCTGGCCCAGATCGTCGGCGGCCAGCTTGCCGTAGAAGCTCAGCGGCGAGGCGATGCCCTGCAGGATGCGCTGAGCCTCGGCGCCGTGTCGCTGGGCAGAAGTGGCCATCAGCGCACGGGCGCGCCAGTATTGCCAGGTGGCGTCCTGGCGGGCGCTGTCGCTCATCAGCTCGATGGCGCGCAGCACCAGCGGCCAATGGCCGCCGCCGGCATTGGCGCGCAGCGCTGCGCGTGCGGCCCAGGCCAGGGTGTCATCGCTCCACTCGGGGGCGGCGCGGCCCTGCAGGATCAGCGCCTTGTCATACAGCTCGCTGGCCTCGGGGTGCAGGCGCATGGCAGCCTGGCGCCCCAGCTGGGCCCAGACCCAGGCGGCCAGATCGGGCGGCAGCTCGGACTGCCAGCGGGCGCGCAGCTGGCTGGCGGCGCTGTCGTGGTCGCCGGCGGCCACGCGCAGAAGGGCCACGCCGATCAGCTCGGCCTGGGTGCGGTTGCTGGCCTTGCGGGTTTTGGCCTTCAGGAAGCGATCGGGCTTGTCCAGCACTTCGCCGAGGCCACGCTCGGCCTCGCGCGACAGCAGCATCACCGCCTGGCGAGCCGTGCGCAGGCGGCCGTTCTCCACCGCGAAACGGATCTTCAGCCAGACATCAGCATCGCTGAGGCGGCCGGCCTTGTGCTGGTGCTCGGCTAGCAGATTGCAGCCGGTGTCGGCCTCGCGCTGGCCCAGCCAGGCGGCGCGCGCGGCGCTTCGCACATCCTGGCCGTCCAGTGCTTCGGTCAGCAGCGCGTAGCAGGTCACATCGCGGTCATCGCGCATGCGGAACTGCTTGTAGTCGCGTGCGAAATTGCCCCAATCGCGGCGGTGGCCCAGTTCCAGCAGCCAGTCGTTGCGCAGCCGGTCTTCCACATAGCTGCCGCGCCAGCGCGCATAGAAGGCGTCGAGCTCGCTTTGCTGGGCCTGGCCGAGCCGGCTGTTCAGGGCCCAGTAGTGGATCCAGGGCGCCAGCGGGTCTTGCGTGTCGATGGCGGCGCTGGCCAGTGCCGCCAGGCGCTTGGTGTCACGCGCCTTGAAGGCGGCCTGGGCTTCATGGATGGCTTCGCCCTTGGACCAGGCAAGACCTGGCCCTGCGACGGCGAGCGCCAGCGCCAGGCTCAGTGCACGGGTCCATCGCGCGGGGCGCGCGGTGGGGGAGGGGGCTGCATATACTGGGGTCAACTTCTTCTGCTTCTCTGTCTGTTCTGCCATGGGAAATCCGCTGTCCGGGCCTCAGTCTGCCAGTGCCGCCTTGCCGCACGAGCGCGCCAGCCTGCGCGCCGAGTTGCTGGCCGCACGCCGGGCCTGGTTGGCTGGCAGTGCCGCACAGACCGCCGAGTCGAACCTGGCGCATCAGTTGGCCGAACTGCTGACGCAGCTTGAACCGCAATGCCTGGGGCTTTACTGGGCGCTTGAGGGCGAATTTAACGCAGCGGCTGCGGTGCTGGCCCAGCACTTCGAGCAAGTCCCTCAGATCGCCTTGCCCTATGCCAAGCAAAGTGGTCGGGAGATGGTCTACCGGCGCTGGGATGGCGAGACGCCAGAGCTGAAAGACGAGTGCGGCATTCCCAGCGCTGCTGGTGCTGTGGTGGTGCCCGATGTGGTGCTGGTGCCCTGCGTGGGCTTCACGCGCGAGGGTTTCCGGCTGGGCTATGGCGGCGGCTATTTCGACCGCTGGCTGGCGGCGCACCCTGGCGTCACCAGCGTGGGCCTGGGCTGGAGCGTCAGCGAGGCGCAGTTCGCGGTGGAGCCACATGACCAGGCGCTGACGCTGATCCTGACCGAGCGCGAGCTGATCGCGCCTTGAATTGAAGGCTGGGGGTGGCCGCGCGGTCACAATGTGCGGATGAAAGCACCCAAGAGACTGCAGGCCCTGATCGATGAGGGGCTGATCGATGCGGTGCAGCGCCAACTGATGAGCGGCAAGGAAGCCACGGTCTATGTGGTGCGCTGCGGCGACGAGATCCGCTGTGCCAAGGTCTACAAGGAAGCCACCGAGCGCAGCTTCCGCCAGGCCGTCGATTACACCGAGAACCGCAAGGTCAAGAACAGCCGCCAGGCCCGCGCGATGGCCAAAGGCACGCGCTATGGCCGTCAGGCCACTGAAGCTGCCTGGCAGAGCGCCGAGGTGGATGCGCTCTACCGCCTGGCCGGCGCCGGCGTGCGCGTGCCGCGGCCCTTCAACTTCCATGATGGCGTGCTGCTGATGGAGCTGGTCACCGACGCCGACGGTGACGCTGCGCCTCGCCTGAACGATGTGCTGTTCAGCGCCGACGAGGCGCTGGCGCATCACGCCACGCTGATCCGCGAGGTGCTGCGCATGCTGTGCGCCGGCGTCGTGCACGGCGACCTGTCGGAATTCAACATCCTGCTGGCGGCCGACGGGCCGGTGATCATCGATCTGCCGCAGGCGGTGGACGCGGCGGGCAACAACCATGCGATGCGCATGCTGCTGCGCGATGTCAGCAATCTGCGTGACTTCTTCGGCCGCTTCGCGCCGGCGCTGCTGGCCACCGACTATGGTCCCGAGATCTGGTCGCTGTTCCAGCGCGGCGTGCTGACGCCCGAGACGCCGCTGACCGGGCGCTTTGAGCGCAAGCTGGCGGCAGTGGATCTGGGCGCGGTGCTGCGCGAGATCGATGCGGCGCGCGACGAGGAAGTCGAGCGGCGCCTGCGGGCGCAGATGGGTTGACGGCCTAAGAGCGGCTAAGCGGCTTCGCCGATGGCTTGGCGCGTCAGCGCGGCCTGCGAAAGCACCCAGTCGCCGAATTGCCGCACTTCGGCGCGCTGGCGGCTGGTCTCGGACAGCAGCAGCCAGTAGGCCAGCGGGCTGTCCATGCGGCGCTCGGGGCCGAAGGGCTCGACCAGATCGCCGCGCTGCAGCGCATCGGCCACCAGGGCCAGCCGCGCCAACGCCACCGCTGGCCGCCCAGGGCGGCCTGCACCTGCTGATAAGTGAAGTTCAGATACATCCAGCGGCGCGGCTGCAGCTGCGGCTGGCCTTGCTCGCTGAGCCAGCGGCGCCAGGTCAGGTAGCGCGCGCCGGGG
>NZ_JBILQK010000209.1:0-2765 GCF_044373315.1 Roseateles sp.
GCTTGCACAGCGCGCAGCCCCAAGGGGTTCTTGAGGTCGAGGCAGATTGAACGCTTGCCCCGATTCATGGCTTCGCCCGCGCCCAGCGTGCGCAGCGCGGCGGGCCTTTCGATGACGATGACGTCAGCGCCCATGTCGGCCAGCAGCATGCCGCAAAACGGCCCAGGCCCGATCCCGGCCATCTCGATGACGCGCAGGCCGCTCAAGGGCCCTGTTGCCTGACTCATTCTGATCGTCTCCATATCATTGTGGTGAGAGCGGCATGACTCACGAAGACCCAGGCCCGGGACTCACGCCGTTGGACAGCGAGACAATACACGCATGAGCAAGGCATTCACCAAGGAGAGTGACGCGGACGACGACGAGGAGTTCGCGTTGCCAGCGCTGCCGCAAGGCACGCGCAATTACATGACGCCGCAGGGCTATGCGCGTTTGCGCGCGGAGTTCATGGAGTTGCTGGATGTCGAACGGCCGAAGATCGTCGAGACCGTGTCATGGGCCGCCAAGAACGGTGACCGTTCGGAGAATGGCGACTATCTCTATGGCAAGAAGCGCCTGAGGGAAATCGATCGCAGGCTGCGATTCCTGACCAAGCGTCTGGACATTGCTGAGGTCGCCGACCCCAGCCTTCACTACGGCCGCGATCAGATCTTCTTCGGTGCAACGGTGACCTATGCCAACTCCAAAGGTGAGGAGCGCACGATCACGATCAAGGGCATCGACGAGAGCGACAGCCTGCTGGGCGAAGTCAGCTGGGTTTCTCCGATCGCGCGCGCACTGCTGAAGGCGCGCGAGGGCGACGAAGTGCCGTTGATGACGCCAGGAGGTGCCGAGCGGCTTGAGGTGCTGGAGGTGCGATACCCGGCGCCGGTTTCGGTTAAGTCGCCAAACTAGTTCGCCGGCTGGCCCTGCGGCTTCACGCGCCACGCCCTCAGCACGGCGGGGCTGCGCTTGAGGGTGCGAAGCACGTCCGCCAAGTGCAACCTGTCACGCACGGCCAGCAGCAGGCTCATCTCGACTGTTTCCCGGCGTTCGGATTCATCGCTCATCGCAATGTGTGTGATGTCGGCTTCGGCGCTGCTCACTGCAGACGCCACCTGGGCCAGCACGCCCTTGCCATTCGTTAGCAGGATGCCGACGCTGGCTTCAAAGGCGCGCGACAGCTCTTCGGACCAGCTGACAGCGATCCAGTGCTCGCTGTCGCGCTGCATCAGGCGCCGGCCGACCGCGCACTCGGAGGTATGGACGATCAGACCTTCGCCACGCCCCAGGTAGCCCCGCACTTCGTCTCCGGGGATCGGGCGGCAGCAGGTGGCCAGGCGTACTGATGCACCCTCGCTGCCGTCCAATGTCACGCTACCCTGAGCAGGCTCATCGTCGCTCGCGAAACGCCCCATACTGAGCATCACGGCATCAGGGCGCTGCCCTTGCTCGGTCAGCATGCGTGCCAGCTTCTTGGCAACGATAGTGGCGATCTTGCGGCCCAGTCCGACCTCGATCAACAACTCGTCCACATGGCGGTTGCCGGCCCAACGCGCCAGTTGCTGCCAGAGCTGCGCCGCCGGCATGTCGTCGTCGTCCAGGCTCGGCAGCGGCAGTCCCTCGGCGCGCAAGGCCTGTGACAGCATCTTCTCACCCAGGTCGCGTGACTCTTCCAGCTCCAGGTTTTTCAGGAAGTGGCGGATCTTCGAGCGTGCCCGTCCGGTTCGCACAAAGCTCAGCCAGGCCGGGTTGGGCCGGGCACCGGCGGCGGTGACGATCTCGATCACATCGCCACTGCGCAACTCGGTGCGCAGCGGTACCGGTTCCCCGTTGATCTGCGCGGCCACGCAGTGGTCGCCGACGTCCGAGTGGATCGCGTAGGCGAAGTCGACAGGCGTTGCCCCCTTGGGCAAGGCCATGATCTTGGACTTCGGCGTGAACACGTAGACGGCATCCGGGAACAGGTCGATCTTGACGTGCTCCAGGAACTCGTTGGCGTCGCGCGTCTCGTCCTGGATGTCGATCAGCGATTGCAGCCAGTGCGCACCGAGTTGCTGGGTCTTCTTGGCGTCCCCAGGGGACTTGTACATCCAATGCGCCGCCACGCCTTTTTCCGCCACCATGTGCATCACCTCGGTGCGCAGCTGGAACTCGATCGGAGTCCCGAGCGGGCTGACCAGGGTGGTGTGCAGCGACTGGTAGCCGTTCGGCTTGGGAATGGCGATGTAGTCCTTGAAACGGCCGGGCTGGGGCTTGTAGAGCTGATGCAGCACGCCGAGCGACAGGTAGCAGGTCGACAGTTCGTCAACGACGATGCGGAATCCGAAGATGTCACTGACCTGCGCAAAGCTCAGGTGCTTGTCCTTCATCTTCTTGTAAATCGAGAACAGCGTCTTCTCGCGGCCCTGGATCTCGACCTTGATACCGGCTTCGGAAAATGCCTTCACCACATCGCGCTCAACGCGGGCCACCAGGTCTCGACGGTTGCCTCTGGCCTTGGAGACGGCCTTGGCCAGCGCCGCATGCCGCCAGGGGTTGATGAACTGGAACGAGAGTTCCTGCAGTTCGCGATAGATCTGATTGAGACCCAGCCGATGCGCAATGGGGGCGTAGATGTCCAGGGTCTCGCGTGCGATGCGGCGACGCTTGTCGGCCGCCATGGCCTGCATCGTTCGCATGTTGTGCAGACGGTCCGCCAGCTTGATCAGGATGACGCGAACATCGCGTGCCATCGCCAGCAGCATCTTGCGGAAGGACTCGGCTTGCGACTCTTCCTTGGTCGA
>NZ_JBILQK010000210.1:0-2760 GCF_044373315.1 Roseateles sp.
CAGCCTGCTGGGCCAGCGCGCACCCGAGCCAAGTCTTGCCGCAACCGGTGGCGCCCGTGATCAGCACGTTGCGGCCGTGTCGGATCCAGTCACCTTCGGCCAGCGCTGTGACGAGGTGGCGATCCAGACCGCGGCCCGCCCGCCAGTTGATGTCCTCGACGCAGGCGCCGCTGACCTTGAGCTTGGCCGCCTTGAGCAACCGCGCCACGCGCTTGCCGTCGCGCCAGTCCAGCTCGCGCTGCACCAGCAGCGCCAGGCGTTGTTCGAAGGGCAGCGCCTCGGCGCTGGCCTGCATGGCGGTGTCGTTGAGCGCGGCAATCATGCCGTCCAGGCGCAGGCCGCGCAGTTGGTCCAGGGTGTGTTGTTGAAGCATGGTGTGTTCGTGATGTTGGAGAGTTCGGCCGAGGGGCTTGCGGCAGCGCCTCAGTGGTGCCCGTAGTAGCTGGGTCCACGCACGTTGTCGTGAGCGGGCATGGATGCCGTGTCGCCGCCGAGCAAGCTGCTGTCTCGCCGGTCCAAGCCATTGGCCAGGATCGACTTGACGCTGCGGTAGTGCGGCGCGCGGATGGACTGCGCACGGGCGCACGCGGCCTCCAGCCGCTCGTCGCCGTACTCGCGCGCCAGCCGCATCAGGCCCAGGCAAGCGCGGTAGCCCTGCTCGGGGTGCGTGCGGTGCTCCATCTGCCAACGCACCACGCCAGCCGTGGCGGCACCGATGCGCTCGCCCCAGCCGATGAGCTTGGCCGGAGTCCACTGCCGGTGCGCTCGGTGCGACGCTGGCATGTGCTCGGCCACCGTCGTGAACCCGCCTGCGTGGTGGTTAAGCGCGTGCGCTGCGATGCGCTGGCGCCGCAGCAGGACCTACAGCGTGCCGGCCGTGATGCGCAGTTCCACGGCGGCGCCGACATGCTGGTGCGGCACCGAGTAGTAGTGGCCCTCGTAGGCCACGTGATAGTCGATGTTGACCCGCGCCGGCTTGAACTGCGCGAGCACCATCGGCGTTGCTGGCAGCGGCTTCAAGGCCGGCGCGTCCAGCGCCTTGAAGGCCACCGCCCTGCAGCCAGGCAGCTTCTTGAACGGGCGCTGGTTGAGGTCGACCAACAGTTGGGCGATGGCGCGGTTGAGCTCCACCAGGCTGAAGAAGCGCCGATGGCGCATCCGAGCCAGGATCCAGCGCTCGACCACCTGCACCCCCACCTCGACCTTGGCCTTGTCCTGGGGCCGGCCTGGGCGCGCCGGCAGGACCGCCACGCCGTAGTACTCGCCCAGCTCCTGCATCAGCCGCGCGGTGACGGGCTCGTAAGCATCGGGGTTGGCGATGAGCGCGCGCGGCTGATCGGGCACCAGCAACTTGGGCACGCCGCCGATGAACGTCAGCGTGGCGATGATGGCGCCCACCCAGTCGGCAGCCGTCTGCTGCCACGTGGCGCAGGCGTAGGTGTAGTTCGATGCCCCCAGCACCGCCACGAAGACCTGGGCTCGGCGGATCTCGCCTGTACCGGCGTCCACCACCGGCACGGTCTGGCCGGCGTAGTCGACGAACAGCCGCTCACCACCTGGGTGGATCTGGCGCATCGAGCGCTTCAGGCTCTTGGCCCAGGCGCGGTACTTCCCGCAGAAGGCGCTGTAACGGTAGGCCGCATCCCCGGCGCCCGCGCTGTACTCCTCCCACAGCAGCTGCAGCGTGACGCCGGGACGCTTGAGCTCTTGATGCAGCACCGCATAGTCGGGCTCGCGCCGGGTGCTGCTGCGTGGGCGTGGTGGCGGGTACAGCCGCGCCTGCAGCTCGTCGTCGCTGAGCGTGGCCGCCTGCGGCCACCCGACGCCAGCATCGCGCGCATACATCGCGATCTCGCTGACAGTGGTCTTGCTGATGCCCAAAGCGGCAGCCACCTGCCGGGTGCTGAGGCTGGCGTCGGCCAGCAGTTGAAGTGCTTGTCTGATCTTGCTCATGAGGACCCTTGGTGTGGGCATCGCCTCTCCCGGCCAAAAAGCCGGGCAGCCTACGCCTCGTTGGGTCACTCAGGACACCCTCCCGGTGTCCGCGATCAGTTTGGAATGCCGTCCGCCATCAGCGTGGAACGGTGTCCGCGATCACGTGGAATACGCAGCATGCCCGCCGATCCACGGGAAGATGTGCAGCTCCAGATGCCGCATGACCTTCTCGGCATAACCCGCCGACCATTGCCGGTCCTTGCGAGCTTGGGCGAGCCAGGCGCGAGCCGTCAGTTCGAAAGTGTTGAGTCGCGCAACGCGACCGCGCTCCGCTTCCTCACGGCGTGCGAGTCTGGGATCCACACCAGCCGCACGCATTTCAGCTTCGGCGCGCGCCTTCTTGCGAGCAGCAGCGAGCGAAACAGCTGGATAGGGGCCAAGACTGAGCTTGGCCTCCTTGCCCGCGTCCCTGTACCGATAGACCCAAACCTTGGAGGTGGGTCGTATCCGAAGGTAGAGACCCTCACCGTCAGCGAGCAAGTACTCCTTGTCGCGAGGCTTCGAGGACCTGATCAGAAGGTCGTTGAGTTGACCCATGGTGTACCCCAAACATGACTGCAGTTGAAAAGCAGTCTGGGGTACTCAGTGGGTACACGCAACGACGAGACGTGGAGGGATCGTTTGAGATCTCCTGAGCCGCCTTTTTCAGGATAAGCCCTTGATATGAAAGGGCTTTTAGCTTTCTTGGGATCTCTCGGGATCGGCCGAAAAGAGGGGGATGGTGGCTGGGGCGGAATCGAACCACCGACACGCGGATTTTCAAGC
>NZ_JBILQK010000100.1:0-11208 GCF_044373315.1 Roseateles sp.
CTTGCTATGAAACCCTGCTCTTGCGGCTGTCGGGTGGTGTGGACTCCTCAATCCTCTTGAGCTGCCTAGATCCTGGGAACACCCAGGCGACGGTGATCTGCTTGAACTACCACTCACCGGGCGCCGAAAGTGACGAACGCCTCTATGCCAGGCAAAGCGCAGCACGCGTAGGGCGCGATCTGCTCGAGCGCGAACGAGACGCCGCCTACCGGATCGAGCGGGTGCTGCAGATCGCTCGCATGGCGGACCCGGTTCCCTACATCGGGTGGATGAACTCGGGCACCGACGCACGCTTCGCATCGGCCTATGCTGCGCCCGCCATGTTCACCGGTGCTGGCGGCGATGCGCTCTTCTTCGAGATTCCCATGTGGTGGCCGGCGGCCGACTACCTGCGGATCCGTGGGCTGGACGCCGGCTTTGCAGCCGCCGCGCTGGACGCAGCGAGGCTCGGCAAGGTATCGATCTGGCAAGCAATCGCCCAAGCAGCGCAGGAGCGTGTTCGCCCCAAGCTCGCTGCGCGAGTGCCAAGAGGATACGAGGGCCTGCTTTCCGATGGCATTCAGCACGAGGCCTTGGATTGGCGGCGCTTCATCCATCCAGCCCTTTGTGAGGCCACCGATCTGCCGATCGGCAAGTACACACAGACCGTAGCCCTGATGCATCCAATCGGCTACTACGACCCGTTCGAGCAAGACTCTGCGCCTGAACTTGTCAACCCATTGCTCTCGCAGCCGCTGATCGAACTCTGCCTTCGGCTGCCCACCTATGTGCTGACCCAGGGCGGACAAGGCCGTGCGCTGGCCAGACAAGCCTTCGCACCGGATCTGCCGCAGAAGATCATCCAGCGCCGCACCAAGGGCGGTATGGAGTCACACATCAAGACGGTACTGCAGGCCAATATCGACCTGGTACGCAGCCTGTTGCTCGACGGTGAGCTGTGCCGCCGCGGCATGCTCGACCGCGCAAAGGTTGAGGCACTGCTGTCCGGACGACCGACCGCGCTTCCTGGGCCTATCAGCCAGATCCACGCAGTCGCAGCCATTGAGGCTTGGCTGAGCCGATGGCCTAGGTAAGCGACCTAGTCAACTTCCTGTGCTGCGTCGGCATCGCGGCTCCAGATCGACAGCTTTCTTCAGAGCAGCCATCTCGTCCCAACGCGCATATTGGGCCTTCAGACTGGCATCCGTTTCTGTCGGGATGAGTGGCACCGAGCGCTTCTCGCCCAGGAGCCAGAACCGATACCAATCGACATTGCCCTGCAGGGAGATCATCCGTTCACTGGGTCGCGCCAATGCATGGGCCCCGCCGGGCATCATGATCATTTCGACAGGTCGGTACTGCCGGCGCAGCAAGGCGTAGATGTCCCAATTGTTGTGCACTTCAGGCCCGTAAGTTTCAATCCGCAGAGCACTGCGGATGCAGTCGGTGTAGAGCGAGGGGTCGTTCCGGATCCAGCGCTCCCTTGATTCTCCAAACGGGCCTCCCTCATTCGCCCGCTCCTTGCGCGCCTGGATGCCGTCCATCACCGCATAGGTGATCGTCATCGAATACAGCGTGTTGGCGTCGCCATCCAGCAGCGAGGCCGCCCGGATCGGCGTGTCGCTAAAGGTCAGCAGGTTCAGGACCCGCTCGCCGGTCGCGCTCCAGCCCATGATCCCGACCCGCTCCCGATCCACCCACCCTTCGGCAACCAGGGCATCGATAGCGCTACGCACGCCGTCGTAGAAGGCCACACGCGCGCCAGCCTCATCAGTCGGGGCGCCCGTCGTCGCACGCCACGGCAAGGCCAGCACAAGGATGTTCTCGCGCAGAAAGGCCCGGCCCGCAAATCCACTGGTAAAGCCATCGTAGGTATTGGCCCCATCGCGGTAGAACCTCGCCGCTGAAAACCCATAGGGCTGGATCACCAGCGCATAGCGCTTGTGCGGAACGAAGTCGGACGGCACCATCAACCCGCCATCCCACGCCCTGCCCTGAACGTCCTTCCAGCTGTACGCCCGCATGGTGCCCCACGACGCCGAGTACTGCGGATTCAGACGGGTCAGGCGCACCGTGGTGCCGGCCGGCCCCTGCGCCACGATGTCGGGCGGCAGATTCAGTGCCTGCTCAACCCTCAAGCGCCACGCGCCAGGGCTTGGTCCTGCTGCGCTGGCGGCGAGGTCGTCGGCAAGTTCGCGCCATGTCCCATCAGCATCGCGCTCGAAGCGACGTCGCAGCTCGCCGTCCAAGGCGATAAAGGCACCCGGCATGCCTGCGACGGGGTAGGCTTCCTTCAACCGGTGCACAAGCAGTGCAATGGGCTTCCATTGCCCAGAGTCCGGCCAGAACTCGATGATGTGGGATGCCGGTCCCATGTCACCCTCATTTGGTCCCTTTGACCCGCTGCGTGGCAGATAGGTGCCGGCGATCACAATCGACCGCCCTCCCTCCTGCCACACGCGGTCGGTGCGCAATTGGTTGTCCTGCAGCGAGTCATCCGGTGCATCGACTACGGCCATCTCCTTGCCGTCTTCCAGGCGATAGGCCACCATGCGCCGGGAAACATAGCTCATGGGGCGCGAGTAGTATCCCAGCGGATCCAGGGCCACCGACGGGCCATACTTGCGCGTTGCCTCGGCGATCTGAGGGTATTGCTGACCCCATGCAACCTGACGACCCGGCTCGTACCTTGGCAGGATCAACCAGCGACCATCGGGCGAGATGCTCGCGCGGGGGAAGCCCCCGCTGCTCTCAGCGAAGGAGTCGCCCAGTGGCCGCACCGCCGCCCGTGCCCCTGCTTCGGCCACGAAGTACTGGTAGCGTCGTTGTTGCGTTCGGAAGCTGTGCTGCCCGAAGTGAACACTCCAGAACGAGTGGGTGCCGACGACCAGACTACGCGCACCTGGCTGCATCGCCGGATTGGGAACGGGTGCGACATAGACCACCCTGCTCAGATCGCTCGCGACATCAAAGGCCACAAGCCCCAAGGGCGCATGGGTCAGTTGTGTGACCCGGCGGGTCAGCACGTCGAGCCGGTAGACCTGGAACGGCTCGTCATTCATCCTCGCCCGAAACACCAGCGTTCGGTTGCCCACCCATCGCACATCGCGCAGTGCGGGGTTGGCGTCATCCTCATCGTGTCGCGCCTCGATCGTGAGCAGCGAAGCCGGCTCCTTCGCCCGTGAGGCCGCGAGGTGCTCCGGACTCAGATCCAGCAGAAGGATCTCGAAACGATTCGTGTCACTCGCCACGTCAGCCTTGCGAGTGACGATGAAGGCCTGCTCACCATCCGGAGAGATCTGGGTCTGCAGCGTGTCGTCGTCCAGCCGCACCGGTTGGATGATGCGGGTGAACTCGATCAGCTCCCGGACAGTGGGGCCAACAGCAGCTTCAGCCGGTGAACCCGCGATCACCGCAGCGAGCATGAGCAGTTGGACCGGATGAAGGAGAGCAAGCCGGCCAGGGCTTGCAGGGAACCAAGCCAATATTTTTGCGCGCATGAATCCATCTCGGACGCTAAGCCCGAGCCAAAGGGTGTTGAGGGGAGTAGAGGGGCCGCAGAAGCGGCGAAGCCAGTCGAGCGACGCGCTACCAGCTCATCGACAGGCGCAGGCCGGCATAGCGACCACGCCAGTCACCTTGTGTGACGTCGTAGTAGGGATACGTGCCGACGTACTCGGGCAGTCGGTCGCCGACATTTGCAATCGCCAAGGACAGAGCACTCTCCTTGGCAGCCGACAGGCCCAATCCCAGACGCTTCAGGTTCAATGTGGCCGACAGATCATGAACCCAGTAGTTGCCGAGCCGGCGATTGCTCGGCGCCGTGTCCAGGTAGGCACCGAGATAGCGACTGGTGATGCCGAGACTCCAGGCACCCTGGTCGACACTCGCAAACACACGACCCTTCCACTTCGGCGACCAGTAGTCGACGGCGCGCCGCGCCAGACGGTCCTCGACCGGCGCACCGGGAGCCAGCACGACCTCATGCCGAGCGGTCCGGGTTGCACTCGCGCCCGCAGACCACTTCGCTCCCGCTGCCTTCCAGGCGTGCGCGACTTCCATATCCGCGCCCACTGTATCGACATGACCGAAGTTCACCTCCGAGTACAGCACTCTCGACACGGGACCAGGCTGCCCGCCCACCCCCGGCAAGCGCGTCACGAAGCCCGGGAACAGTGCCTCATTGTCCAACGCTGTCTGGGGCCACAGCAAGGAGATCAGCCCGTCGATCTTCACGCGCCAGACCGTCAAGCCAAGCCGCGTCCCAGCCGCTGACTCGGGCTCCCACACTGCACCCAATGAGAACGCGCGGCCTGTCTCAGGGTCCAGGTTCGGATTCGTGACGCGCAAGACCTCACCACCTAAAACCTGCGCATTCGAGCGCAGGGGATCGAGCAGACCATAGGCATCGGTCGTCAGACGGGTTTCGCCAACATGGGTCTGAAGCAGTGTTGGCGGCTTGAATGACGTGGCGGTCGAGGCACGCAGCAAGACAGTCCGAGCCGGGCGGACCTCCAGTCCTGCCTGATACGTGTCTGCGCTCCCAAAGTCACTGTATCGGTCACGGCGTGCCGCCAGCGTAAGCGCTGCCAGTTCCTGGCCCGGGTTGGCTCCCGCGGCAGTCCGCCACAGTGGTACTCGAACCTCTCCGAACACTGCGCTGCTCGACCGGCTGCCAGCGATCTGAAAGACCCCGGGGTTGGCCGTCTGGTAACGATCGCGCGCCGTCTCTGCCCCTGCGATCAGGTCCAAGGGGCCCGCTGGTAGATCCAGCAGCGAACCGCGCAGAAAAGCACTGACCTGATCCTTGCGGCCATGACTGTCGCGGACCGAATCTGGCCAGATCGACTTCAGTACCGATTCGCTGGCAGCTTGGCCGGTCGTGAATGGGTTCAGCGCCGCAGCCGCAGTCGAAGCGCCCAGCGCAGCATTGCGCGCTGCGACGTTGGCGCTGGTGTTGGACGTCCGACTCCCACCGTCGTCGCGGGTGGTGGAGATGGCAGTCTCAAACTCCCATCCCGGAACGATGTCGCCACGCAAGCCCAGCAGCAGCCGTGTGAAGTCCGTGTCACGCGCCAGGGCCTCAGCACCGTTCTCCAAGCCAAGCCGTGTCGTGACGCGCACTGGCACGCCGAAGGGGTTGTAGTGATTGCTAGCCGGCACCAGGACGTTGCTGAGCAGTGCCCCCGCCTGCTGTGCGTACAACCGGTCCTTGGCGAAGGTCGCTTCAGTGAACGCAGACCAAGCTGCGTTGAGCTGGCGCTCAGCTGCAGCATGCAGCGCAAGATTTTCAGTGCCGTGAACCAGCGCCAATCCGTTGCCATTCGACATCGAGTTGCACAGGTTCGCCTGGCCGGCCGTCGCCGCGAAACTGGAGATCGTCAGCGGCTGGCCCGGCGCGAGCACCGGGATGGCCGCAAAGCTCGCGCTCAATCCCGGAAGATTCGCACCGTTTGCACTGCTGACCGTGCCCGGCGTGCAAGACCGCGTCCTGGCATCCACACCGCCAAATCGCCTGAAGTCGCCATCCTTGAAGAAGCCTCGTTCGGACATTGTCAGCGGCGTCACCTTGTTGAACGAAGCCAGCAAGAGGAAGGAGCCGGCCGTGTCACTGCCGCCTGTGCCGATGGACAGGCTCCCATCGCCAATGCCGCTGCCAGAGCCGATACGAGCATCAAGAGCAATGCCGCTGATTGCTTTCTTGAGAATGATGTTGACGACTCCGGCCAGCGCATCGCCCCCGTAAACCGCCGACGAGCCGACGGGCACGATTTCCACACGCTCCACCGCAGCCATCGGGATCAGGTTCAGGTTGAAGTAGTTGCCCGAGGATGAGCCCACAGCCTGCACACGACGCCCGTTGATCAAGACCAGGGTCGAGCCCAGCGGCAGGCCTCGCAGCTGCACCGAGCCTTGCCCTGTCGTCTGGCCCAAACCACCCTCGCCCGGGCTCACCGAGGTCTCATTCAGACTGCTGATGAAGCGTTCTAGCGTCGGCTGACCGCTGCGCTCGATATCCGCGCGCGTGTAGACATTGACGGGTGTGGGGCCATCTGCATCAATGCGCTTGAGCCGGGAGCCAGTGACCTCGACACGCGTCAGCCACGCCGTAGTGCCAGTGATCTCCGACGCGCCACCAGGACCGGAGTCGCTAAGGGTTGGCGATGGGGCCTGTGCCAAGCGGACGGGCTGCACGCCGGCTGCAGGCGCCCGAACGGTCGGGGACGCTGGTTGCACGGCACCCGAGGCGGCTGGCTGGGGTGCATCAACCGGAGCCACCGCAGGCCGAACGACGATCGAACCGTCGCCCATGACGATCGGTGCCAGTCCGGAGCCTTCCAAGGCCTTGGCAATGGCCTGCGACGCCGTCAGCTGCCCTGAGACGGCCAGCGATTTTCGGCCGCTCACCTTGCCGGGATCGAAGACGATGGAAACCCCTGTTTGCCGAGCGATTGCACGAAGCGATTCGGCCAAGGGCTGCGACGGCTGATCGATCCGGAAACTCGGCGTTGCGCCCGACTCAGATGCGCCCGCCAGGCCGCAACTGAGCAAAACCAGCGCGACGGCCGCACCATCCCGGAAACGGCTTGCGCCCCTCCTCCTCCCATTGAATCCCTTGTCCAGCATCTCGTGTCCCTCTCGTGTAGTCAGGTTGCTGATGACGAGATGACGTGCGTGTCCAGAAGAATTCCGCCAGGGCTTGCCCTAGTGGGGAGGCGTCAGCTCCAAACGTCCAGCATGCTCCTGCACGACCAGTCCATGCAGCGCGGCCACTGCCTTGGCGAAGCCGGCGCTGTCACCGGTTCGGTACAAGCCGCTCACGCGCAACTCTGGAAGTGAGGAGTCACCGTGCAACACGATCGGAGTTCGGTGATAGCGGTTCATCTCTGCCACCGCGTCTGCCAGGGACACGTCATCGAAGACGGCTTCGCTGCGCTTCCAGGCCATCAGCGGCTCTATCCGCGGCTTGTCAATCTGCAGGGTTGCTGGCGCCGCAGAGTCGCCCTCTGAACTAAGCAATCGGATGCGCTCCCCGGCTTGCATCAAGACCGGCTTGGCCGGAGCAACACCGCGTGCCTTGCCAGCCTCGGCAGGTCGCACACTGACCTGTCCCTCGATCAACGTGACAGCCAGAGCACTCTTTGCAATCTCGCTGCCACTCCCTAGCCTTACCGAAAAGACCGTGCCCAAGGCCAGCACCTCGCTGCCAGCAACGCGAACGACGAAAGGCCGGCTTGTATCCTTAGCGACTTCAAACAGGGCTTCTCCAGACTCGAGGTTCACCACCCGCAGATCCGGCTTGAACTCAATGCTCACCCGCGTCGACGTGTTCAGAGACACACGCGTGCCATCTTCCAGCAGCACCAACTGCTGCCCGCCGACCTGGGTGGCATAGACCTCCGCGTCGCGCCAGAGTTTGAGGGGCAGGCCAGTTCCGGCCATGAAAACAGCCATCATCGCGACCAGCAAAGCGCCCACCACAGGCACAAATCGCCAGCGTACTCGCTCCGAACCCGCGTGCACGGCCGGCCCAGCGACCGCATCACCGAGCGAGGCACTTGCATAGGCATCCGCCAGCCTCACCCTCGGAACGTCCTGCCAGACATCGGTGCAACGCTCGAACGCCAGACGATGGGCAGCAGAGCGTGCCTGCCAGGCCAAGCACTCGCGCTCCATCAGCGCTGACCGGTCAGGGCCATGCAAGCGTGCGATCCAGACCGCAGCCTCGGCAGCGATCGCAGGTGTCACAGCATCCGCCAGCCCTTCACCCGGCACCTGCTCGCCAAAGGAATTCATGGCCACCAGCCCTCCATCGAGCGGGTGAGCAACAGCAAGGCTTTCGCGATGTGCTTCTCCACCGAGCTCACGCTCAGCCGGTGTTGCTGGGCGATCTCAAGATAGCTCAGGCCGTCCAGCCGGTGGGCAAGAAAGATACTTCGGGTCTTGGAGTCCAGGCCCGCAAGGCATTCGCTAAGCCGCGCAATACGCTCACGTCCCAGCAGGATGGCCTCAGCGGTCGGTGCCGTATCGATCAGCACCATTTCCTCCAGAAGCTCCTGTTCGCCGTGGTTCTTGCTGGTTCGGTAGGCGTCGATCGACAGGTTCAAGGCGGTGCGCATCAAAAAGGCCTCGGGTTCGGCAACTGCATGTTGGCGCTCGTAGCAAGCGAGCTTGATCCAGGCCTCCTGCACCAGATCGTCAGCGTCATGGCGCGTGCGACCACGCCGCATCAAAGCGGCCCGCACACCAGAAAAGACAGCTTGCCAGTTCCTGACCATTGCATTGCACTGCCGCGAATCGAACGCAGATCGGCTCAATAGCCATATTAGGCCGCCTGAGCCTCTGTGGCGAGCGTCCTCGCGCACCCACACATAGCGCTAGCCCGCGACGGACCGAACATTAGTGCCCGTATATCCAGCCCGTTGGTGACGGCAAGCTGTTGCTCACGGAGCCGATGCATCGCATTGCCGAACAGCTGCCACAGCTCATCACGCCTTACCGAACGATCACAACCTCGCGGCCGGCCTTGTTGAGGCAACGGAGACAGCCATGCACCATGACGCGCGTCGAGAAACTTTCGGAGAAGCTGGGCCCGCGCCCGGGTTTCGGGGAGATAGCCATGTTGAATCGAACGGCCGATGCCATCAACTCAGCCTCACGCAGCTGCGCAGATGACTCAGCGGGCGGCGAAGGCTGGCAGGTCAGCCTGACCAGTGTTCCATCGGGCGTGGCGGCTGGCCGCACCCGGCGAGTCGACGGCCAGGTGCATTCGGAGTGGTGGGCCCTGTTTGGGACCCGTGAAGTGTTCGATGCATGCCTGGCGACCGAGCCGCTGCGATTCACAGACCCGCTTCGCTTCGCGCAGATCAAAAGGGAGTTCGACCATGTCTTTGATCGATCCGCCTCATTGCCCCTCCATTCGAGCGCTGGCAAGTAGTCCTGACTACGCCGCACAAGCACTTGCCGCGATCGTCAGGGTCCCCCTGGCCCCAGACCCGCCGCAGCTGCTCGACAGGCTGATGAACGCCACAACGGCACTGGGCGCAACGGCAAGCGTCTTCACTGCAGCAATCCCGGAAGACGGGCGTGAGCCGTCCAGTTTCAGCCTCTTCGCCTGCCACCCCGGTTTTGCGCAGACGCAGCACAGCCAGGGCCCCATGACTCATCACCCCTGGTTCCGGTTCGCCCGGTCGCACAGCACGCCCGGTACGGATCAGCAAATGCCCTGCCACCTCGAGGCCGACAGCGCGTCTCTCGACCTCGCCCGACAGTACGGCTTCAGGTCCTGCCTGGTGATCCCGACAGCAGGCGGCGTCGGCAGGATCGAGATGCTCTGCCTCGGTAGCAAGCACGCCGAGGACTTTGAAGGGCCGGAGGCGCGTCTAGTGCGTACGCTCGCCCGATCACTGGCGGCTGAGTTGCATGACTGGCTCACCGTCTACCTGCAAAGGCGTCTGAGAGAAAACGCCCGACTTCAGGACAAGGACCTGGATCTGCTGACCTTGGAATGGCAAGGCCTCGGAACCAAGGAGATCTCGTCGCGAACCGGCATGAGCACCGCCTCCGTGAACTCCCGGTTTCAACGGATCAATGTCCGGCTGCAGTGTTCGAACCGCAAGGCATCGGCGAAGAGGGCTGCGGCTTACGGCCTGCTCGAATCCACCTAGGTGATCGTCAGCGACAGCGTATAGCTGTCAACAACGACGTTTCCCTCACGAGTGGTGGCGGACCGTACCGGCGTGCTTGCAGTCGCCCGCTACTTGACCGCCAACTCCAACCCATCCGGCAGCTCCCGCACAACCAGACCGTGCAGCACGGCCACCGCACGCACGAAGCCGACGCTGTCTCCCGTCCGGAAAGAGCCACTGACCCGCAAGCCGCCCAGGCCTCCAGTGCTCGCCAGCCTGATCGGCATCGAGCTGTAGCGGTTCATCTCAGCCACCGCCTCCGGCAGCGACGCATCATCGAAGATCGCCTCGCCACGCTTCCAGGCCAACAACTGTTCCATCCGAGGCCGATCCACCTGAAGTGGCACTACACGCACCGAACCGCCCAGCTGCACGCGCTCGCCCGGTGCCATCGTGACGGGGGCTGCGAGCACAGCCCCTGCAGCGCCGCCCTCGGGGCCGCGCAGGACGACCTGCCCCTCCACCAGCGTCACGGCCAGTGCGTCGCCAGCGGTCTTGCTATCAGGCGTCACCCGCACGACGAAGGCCGTCCCGGTGGCCAGCACCTCGGCGCCTGCCGCCCTCACGACGAAAGGACGCTGTACATCCTTGGCCACCTCGAACAGCGCTTCGCCGCCCTCCACCTTGACGGTGCGCTGCTCCCGGCCAAGGATCACGCGTACGCGAGTGGCCGTGTTCAAGGACATACGGCTGCCGTCCGAGAGCACCACCAAGCGCTGCTCACCCACCCCGGTGCTGTAGATCTCGCCCATGGACCACGGCTGCAGCACGATCGCGCCCACTGATATCCCCGCCAGCAAGGCCAGGGCCACCCAGCGCATCGGCCGGCGCCCACCTGCCCTGCCCTGCATCTGTCCGGCATACACACCCTTGGTTGCGCCCGCTGCAGCTCTCGCATAGGTGCTCAAGTCAATGCCCGCGACCTCCTGCCAGGTGTCCGTGCAGCGCTCAAAGGCCAGGCGATGTGCGGCAGATCGCCCCTGCCAGGCCAGGCATTCCCGCTCCATGTGAAGAGATCGATCCGGCCCATGCAGGCGGGCCACCCACACCGCCGCCTCGGCCGCGATTTCCGGTGTCACCACCGGAAGCGCCCCGTCCTGTCCCGCTCCCCTGCCCTCCATCGCCCCTGGCCGCTGCACCGCTACCAGCCCTCCATCCAGCTCGTCAGCTGCAGCGTGGCCTTGGCGATGTACTTCTCAACGGTGCTGATGCTCATGCCGTGGCGCTGGGCGATCTCCTGGTAGGTCATGCCTTCTACACGGTGGCACAGGAAGATGTCGCGCGTCTTGTCATTCAGCCGTCCCAGCCCCAGGCTCAGACGTGCCATGCGCTCGCGGGCCAGCACGATGGCCTCCGTGCCCGGCGCCGTGTCAAGCAGCACCACGTCCTCCAGCAGCACCTCTTCGCCGTGACTGACGCGGGTGCGGTGCGCATCCACCGAGAGGTTCAGCGCCGCCCTCATCATGAAGGCCTCAGGCTGCTCCACCACCTGGTCGCGCTCATAGCAGGCCAGCCGCACCCAGGCCTCTTGCACCAGATC
>NZ_JBILQK010000211.1:0-2726 GCF_044373315.1 Roseateles sp.
CGGAAGTGCTCGGCAATCGCCGTCGCATAGGTGGCACCCTGCATGCGCACCAGCGGCGGCGCATCAGCGGGCGCTGCCACCACCACCGAGCGCTTGATGCCTTCCTCGCCGAGGATGTCCTCGATGAATTCCTTCACCTCGCGGCCGCGTTCGCCGATCAGACCGACCACGATCACATCGGCCTGCGTGTAGCGCGCCATCATGCCCAGCAGCACCGACTTGCCCACGCCGGTGCCGGCGAACAGGCCCAGACGTTGGCCGCGGCCCACGGTCAGCATCGAGTTGATCGAGCGCACGCCGGTATCGAGTGGCGTGCGCACCGGATCGCGGTCCATCGCGTTGATGGGGCGGCGGATCATCGGTTCGTCGTGCACGTTCTCCAGCGGGCCCCTGCGGTCCAGCGGATGGCCATGCGAATCGACCACGCGGCCCAGCAGGCCTGCGCCCATCGGCAGGTGCAGGCCGCGGTCTTCATCGCGGCGCCAAGGGTGTTGCGGCTTGCCCAGCTGCGGCGCCTGCGGCGGCGTGAAGCGCGGCAGCACCATGGCGCCACTGGACAGGCCCTGCACTTCGTCGGTGGGCATCAGAAAGGCACGGTCGCCGGAGAAGCCCACCACCTCGGCCTTGACCGGCGGACTGCCGCGGCGGCTGCTGTTGCCGGTGCGTGGCAGATGGATCTCGCAGACCGAGCCCACCGGCACGCGCACGCCGGTGGCTTCCAGCACCATGCCGGCCACGCGCACCAGCTTGCCCTGCGGCTCCAGCGGCACCGGGGTGGCGGCGAAGGCCTGCAGGTCCTCCATATATCGGCCCCAGCGCTCCAGCCGGGTTTCGTTCGCGCTCATGGCTGGGCTCCTGACTCATCGCTGCCGCGGCGGTCTTCCCAAAGCGAGGTCTGGCCCATCGCTTGCGCGACCTGCAGCCAGCGGCTGGCCAGCGTGGCATCGACGCTGCCGATGTCTGAATCCACCTTGCAGCCACCGCGCGGCACCTCGGCATCGGGCAGCACCTGGGCTTCACGGGCGCGCAGGGTCTCGCCAGCGCCGTCCATCACCAAGGGCAGGTCGGCTGGATTGACGCGCACCCGCACATGGCGGGCCGACAGCTGCAGCGACTCGACCGCGTCATGCGCGACCTGGGCGATGTGCTCGGGGCGCTGCGAGATCTCGCTGCGCACGACCTGGCGCGCCAGCTCTACGGCCATGCTGGCCAGGGTCTGGGCCATCTGTTCCTCGAGCGCCGCAAACTCGGCATCGAAGCTCTGCACCAGGGTGCCGATCTGGGCACTCATCTGTTTCGCAAAGCTCTGCTTGAAGGCTTCCAGCGCCGACAGGCCGTCGCGGTAGCCGTCCTGATAGCCGGCCTGGCGGGCGGCATGCAGCAGCTCGTCGATCTGCGGCTCGGGTGCTGGTGGCGGCTCGGGCGGCGTTGCCGCTGCAGCCGGCGCAGCGGCCGGCGCGAAGATGCCGGGACGCTCTGTGGTCGGCGCGCCTTCTAGCGCTTCGGGGCTCCAGGCGGAAAAGCCGGAGAGTTCCTCGCGTGGGATGAAGCGGGCGTAGGGCGTGCGCCGCTCGTCGCCGGTGCGGCGCTCGGGGGGAGGCACTTGGCGGGGGCCGCGTGGTGTCATGTCAGCCCCTTGTGCGAAGCCGGCCCGGCCTTCGTTTGTTCATGGGTGTCAGCGTGGCGCATATCGATCACAGGAACTGGTCGTCGCCGCCGCCCATCAGCACGATCTGGCCTTCGTCGACCAGACGGCGCACGATCTTGAGCATTTCCTTCTGCTCGGCTTCGACTTCGGACAGGCGCACCGGGCCGCGCGACTCCAGGTCTTCGCGCAGCGTCTCGGCGGCGCGGCTGGACATGTTGCGGAACACCTTCTCGCGCAGCTCGGGGCTGGCGCCCTTGAGCGCCACCACCAGGGATTCGCTCTGCACTTCCTTGAGCACGGACTGGATGCCCTTGTCGTCGATCTTCTCCAGATCGTCGAAAGTGAACATGTTGTCCATGATCTTCTGGGCCAGATCGCCGTCGGCTTCGCGGATGTAGTCCAGCACCGAGGCCTCGACGCTGGAGCCCATCATGTTGATGATCTCGGCCGCGGTCTTGACGCCGCCCAGGTTCGACTTCTTCATGCGTTCGCCGCCGGCCAGCACCTGACTCATCACCTCGTTGAGGTCCTTCAGCGCCATCGGCTGGATGCCATCCAGCGTGGCAATGCGGATCAGCACCTCGTTGCGCTGCCGCTCGGTGAAGACCTTCAGCACCGAGCTGGTCTGGTCGAAGTCCAGATGGGCCAGGATGGCCGCGATGATCTGCGGGTGCTCGTTGCGCAGCAGCTCGGCCACCGAGTTGGCGTCCATCCACTTCAGGCTCTCAATCGACGAGACGTCGCCGCCTTGCAGGATGCGGTCCAGCAGCAGATTGGCCTTGTCCTCGCCCAGCGCCTTGCGAAGCACGGTGCGCACGTATTCATCGGTGTCCTGCACCAGCATGCTCTGCGTTTCAGCCACGGCGTCGAAGCGGGTCAGTACCTGCTCGACCCTTTCGCGCGGAATCACCTTGAGCTTGGCGATGGTCTCGCCGAGCTTCTGCACTTCCTTGGGCTGCAGATGCTTGAACACCTCGGAGGCTTCCTCCTCGCCGAGGGACATCAGCAGGATGGCTGCGTCTTCAACACCTTTGTCGTCCATGGTGGGTTTCTCGCGAAGGTCTCTAGAGGCGTGCGG
>NZ_JBILQK010000212.1:0-2714 GCF_044373315.1 Roseateles sp.
GGCGTGGCCAGCTCGCTGCGGCGCCAGGCACCGCTGGCGTCCTGCAGCATCCACTGCGGCTGGGCCGTGATGTCGTAGACCGTGCCTTCGAAGGTGTTGCGATGAAAGGCCAGCAGATCCGTGCGTCGCAGCGGATGCTCCGGGCACACCGAGAAGGGGTAGAAGTCAGCCGGCTCCAACGCCTGGCCATAGGCATCCTGGGTCTGGTGCAGATCAGCGCCCAGCTGGCGCTGCGGCCAGGCCTTCAAGGTGGGTGCCACCTGGCGGTAGAACAGCCACAGCCGTGAGATGGCCCATTCGCGCACCGGCGGGATGAAGCTGCGCTGCCAGTGCAGCACCGGCTCTTTGGCCGGGTGCCAGCCGCGAGAGATGGCGAACTCGAGGACGCCACGCCCGATGAGCACCTCGGCATCCGCCGGGTCCAGCTCGCGCAGCAAACTCCAATTGGCCGCCACGAGGGTTTGATCGGGCGCCACACGGCGGGCCGCCCACAGCGCACCGGGCTGGCCGCTGGCTCGCTGCCAACCCGGGCCCACGCCCAGCACTTCCAGCACCCAGGCCTCATGCGGATCGGCCAGCACCAGCAGCTCGCTGCCGCCACCGCAGGACGGCAGAAAGCCCCAGTCCTCCATCAGCTGACCCAGCAATGCCACCGCATCGACCGCGCGGCGGCAGCGCTGCAAGGCCAACACCATGGCCTGCTCAATCGTCATGATCTGCTCGCCCTGCCCGCGCTCGAAGTCCAGCTCCGGGCGCTGGCTGGTGGTGCATTCGGACAGGGCCAACTGGTGCTCGTTGATGTGCGAATAGGCGCTGTGGAAGTAGGCGTAGGTATGCGCCACCTGGGGGATCTCGCCGATGCGCTCGCCCTGCTCGGCCAGGTCGGCGCCGCGCACCTCCTGCAGGCCCCAGAACACCCCGGCCATGCTGCCGGGCGCATGGTCCGCGGCCTGCACGCGGCGGATGCGCGAATCCTGGCCGGCGTCCGAATGCGTCAGCCAGCTCGATCCGTCGGCGCTGGCCTGCGGCCCCACATAGATCACTGTGCACATGAATCTGCCCCCTCCCGCTATTGCTGACGCTGCCGCGTTGCCGCCCAAAAGTTAAATATATTATGGGAATATCTTCAACGAATCGACGCGCCGGCACGGCCCGGGATGTCGCAACAGCCAGGAGTCGGGTATGGGTTTGGGAGTGGGTGGGCGCAGCGCCGAAGAGGCCTTGAACAGTCTGAGCCCCATGCTGGGTGAAATCGCCGACATCCAGCCGGCCGAGTACCAGGCGCGGCAAGCCAAGGTCCAGGCCCTGATGCGCCAGCAAGGCGTGGCGGCCCTGGTGCTGCACGCGGGTGCCAATCTGCGCTATTTCAGCGGCCTGGTCTGGCACGCCAGCGAGCGCTTTGTCGGTGCCGTGCTGCCGGCCGAGGGTCCGCTGCGCTATGTGGCGCCCTGGTTCGAGCTGGGCACCGTGGGCGAGCTGATGCAGCTGCCCGGCCCCATCCACAGCTGGCACGAGCATGAGAACGCCTATGACTGCGTGCGACAAGCCCTGGCCGCGGCCGGGGTGAGCGAAGGCCAGGTGGCGCTGGACGAGACCCTGCCCTACTTCATGGTCGACGGCTTGCAGCGTGCAGCACCGGCATCGATGCGGCTGTACAGCGCTGCCGAGCTCACCGCAGCTTGCCGGATGCAGAAGTCAGCGCATGAGATCGCTCTGATGCAGCGCGCCTTCGACATGACGCTGGCCGTGCAACGCGCCACCGCCAGCATGCTGCACGAGGGCATCAGCAGCACCGAGGTGGCGGCCTTCATCGACACGGCGCATCGCCGCGTCGGCGCAAAGGGATCGAGCTTTGTGATCGTGCTCTTCGGTGTGGCCTCCTCCTTCCCGCATGGCGTGAAGCATGCGCAGCATCTGCGCCAGGGCGATGTGGTGCTGATCGACACCGGCTGCCATGTGCACGGCTACACCTCCGACCTGACACGCAGCTATGTGTTCGGCACGCCCAGCGCGCGGGTGCGCGAGATCTGGGCACTCGAAAAGCAGGCCCAGGCGGCAGCCTTCGAGGCGGCGCGACTGGGCCTGCCATGCAGCGAGGTCGATGCCGCGGCGCGGGCCTGCCTGGAAGCGGCCGGCCTAGGCCCCGGCTATGCCCTGCCAGGCCTGCCGCACCGCACCGGCCATGGCATCGGCCTGAGCATCCACGAGCGGCCCTATCTGGTGGGCAGCGATCACACGCCACTGGCACCGGGCATGTGCTTCAGCAACGAACCGATGATCGTGCTGCCCGGCGAATTCGGCATCCGGCTGGAAGACCACTTCTACATGAGCGAGCAGGGGCCGCACTGGTTCACCCCGCCCTCGCACAGCCTGGACGACCCCTTCGGCCTGGCCACAATAGCGTAGGGCTGAAGCACTGCTGCTTCAGCCCTGTCGCTGTGCGCCTGCCCCGTCGCGCAGGACCAGCGCAGCGGATCAGACCGCCGCGGTGACGACGATCTCGATCTTCCACTCCGGCTTGGCCAGATCGGCCTTCACCGTGGCGCGCGGCGGCGTGTGGCCGGGCACGACCCAGGCTTCCCAGACCGCGTTCATCGCGGCAAAGTCGGCCAGGTCCTTGATGAAGATCTGCGCGCGCAGGATCTTGCTCTTGTCGCTGCCGGCGCGGGCCAGCAGCGCGTCGACGGCGGCCAGCACCTGCTGGGTTTGGCCGG
>NZ_JBILQK010000213.1:0-2685 GCF_044373315.1 Roseateles sp.
GAGCATCGGCCTGGAAAGCAACGCGCACTTCACGCAACTTGAAGCACTGATTGCGGCCGTAGACGCCCGGCTCTACGAAGCCAAGCGCCAAGGCCGCAATCGAATCAGCGCTGGATCGCCTTGAAGACCCCCCGCCACCTCCGACGGGGCAGGCTGCGCCATCGCTTGAGCAAAGCGGTGGCTATACTGAAAAAACGCCAACGCTATTGATCAGAATGACGTCGATCGATGACACCGACCGCGAACTCATCGCCTTGCTGCGGGCGGACGGTCGAGCCACCGTCGCCGCACTCGCGGCAAAGCTGAAAGTGGCTCGCGGCACCGTGCAGAACCGCATGGCCAGACTGCAGCGAGACGGCATCATCGTCGGCTACACGGTGCGCCTCAAGCCCCAGGTCGAGAGCCATCGCATCCGCGCCCTGATGAGCATCGCCGTCGAAGGCAATACCAGCCAGGAGGTGCTGATGTCTTTGCGAGGGCACCCCAACGTCTCGGCGATCTACACCACCAACGGGCGCTGGGACATCGTGGCCGAGTTGCAGGCTGAATCCCTGGAAGCGTTTGACCGCGTCTTGAGCGCCATCCGCTTGTTCAAGGGGATTGCGAACACCGAAACGAGCATTTTGCTGTCCACCCACAAACTCTGAGGCCTGCCGCAATCAAGGCGCCACCCTCACCCGCCTCGCCAGTTCTGCATCACCGATGCGCAGAAAAGAAAAGAGCCACCGCGAGGGTGGCTCTGTCATTGGCGGAGAGGGAGTCTGCGTCCGCCGATATTCAACACACTGCATCTTGTCTCAGAGATCGCTCATTCCATAGGGAACCACCGTTTCCGCTTGTCTCATACGCCACATCCAATATCATCTCTTCTCAAATTTGATGTTGGGTCGGATGTTGGATTGCAACGTAGGGACAAAAGATGCCGAAGCTCGCCGCCGAACTATCAGCCATCGAGGTCGGGCGACTGGTCGCCCCTGGGTTCTACGCTGTTGGTCGGGTCGCCGGCCTGCACTTGCACATCACGCCGAGCGGTTCTCGTTCCTGGGTACTGCGTGCCGTGGTTGGCGCCAAGCGCCGCGACATTGGCCTAGGCGCCTACCCTGGTGTCAGCTTGGCCGAGGCGCGGAAGAAAGCTCAGGACACCCGAGACGCTATCGCGGCAGGCAATGACCCGGTGGCCGATAAGCGCGCCGCACGAGCTGCCTTGAAGGCTGCGCAGTCCACAGCACGCACCTTCAAGGCTGTTGCCCTGGCCTACATCGAGGCACACAAGCATGGATGGAAGAACGAAAAGCACGGGGCGCAGTGGAGGTCAACCCTAGAGGCCTATGCCTTTCCGGTGCTGGGTGACCTGCTGGTGGCTGAAGTCACGAAGGAGCACGTGCTCGATGTACTGCGCCCAATCTGGACGACGAAGACGGAAACGGCAAGCCGCGTGCGAAGCCGCATTGAGCTTGTGCTGAGCTATGCGATGCAAGCAGGGTATCGACCCGAAGGACTGAACCCGGCGAGGTGGCGCGGTGGCTTAGATGCTCTGCTGCCAAAGCCGTCCAAGGTCGCAAAGGTCGAACACCGAGCAGCGCTCCCGGTAGACCAGATGTACGCCTTCATGCAGCGCCTGGCTGCGGCCGAGGGCATGGGCGCCCGTGCGCTGCACTTCGCCATCCTGACCGCCGCACGGTCGGGCGAGGTCCGAGGCGCGACCTGGGCAGAGATCGATATAGACGGCGCCGTCTGGACGATTCCGGCGAACCGGATGAAGGCAGGTAGGGAACACCGCGTTCCTCTTAGTGCCGCCGCCGTTGAGTTGCTGAATGCGCTGCCACGCATCGAGGGCAACGACCTGTTGTTCCCGGCAGTCCGAGGCGGGCAACTGTCGGACGCGACCATGCAGGCAGTCATCAAGCGGATGGGCTTGGCGGTTGTTCCGCATGGATTCCGCAGCACCTTCCGCGACTGGTCTGCCGAGCGCACCAACTACCCACGAGACCTCTGCGAGATGGCGCTGGCCCATGTCATCAAGGACAAGGCGGAGGCAGCGTATCGACGCGGTGATTTGTTCGAGAAGCGCCGGAAGATGATGGCCGACTGGTCCGCCTTCATCGCCACCCCGCCCGCCGTTGGCAAGGTCTACGCTCTCAAGGCATCGAAGGAGGTGGCATGAGCACTGAGCCTCACTCGACCACCCCCGATAGCAGCACTGAGCGCATCGGTGCGTCGATTGACCACCAGGGCGCCGTTAACCACGATGCCCACATCCAGGCTTGGCTCTGGCACTTGCGCGGCTGGCGACACGATGGGCAATTCCACGGCCACCCTAAACCGCCCAACGCTGCGGATGACTTCGACCTGAGCAAGATACGCGCATGCTTCAAGTCACCGATGAAGCTAGGCCGGCGCAGACAGGTCGAACTGTTGATTGGCCGACGAATTGCAACGGTCACCGTGGAGCGGATCCGCGCAGTCAGACGTGGCCGGCCCACAAGCCGAACGGTCTTAGATGCAATCGCCGATGAGACCCTGAAGCTGCTCGCCAAGGAGTGGAGAAAGTCCGAGTTGCCTAGGGAAGCTCTGCACAAAGCACCGCCGGTTGTGCTCGGTGCCGATTGAAGAGGTTTCGTGACGCCGGTGTCGTCGTCAGCAGCAGGTTTTGGGTGCATTTGCGCATCAACGTGCCGCTGGTTT
>NZ_JBILQK010000101.1:0-10810 GCF_044373315.1 Roseateles sp.
TCGAGGCCAGCCGGACCGGGTTGGCCGCGCGCAGGATCAGCGCGTTGCTGCGCGGGTCGGCCAGCACGCTCACGCTGCCGCTGGTCTGACCGGGCACCACAGCAGCCGCCGGGCCGCCGTCGCCCAGGCGTTGCACCAGCGCCGCGATGTCGGAGGCCAGCGCATGCTTGAGCGGCACCACCTCGATATCGGTACTGGCCGGCGTGTCCATGGCCGCCACGATGCGCGAGATGCGCTGCAGGTTGTCCGCGTAATCGGTGATCACCAGGCTGTTGTTGCCCGGGTTGGCATTGATGGTGTTGTTGGGGCTGATCAGCGGGCGCAGGATCGCCACGAGGTTGTTGGCGTTCTCGTGGTTGAGCTTGTAGATCTGCGTCAGGATCTGGTCGCCGCGCTGCTTGCCGCCCGCGCCCACTTCGACCGTGCTACTTTGCAGCTTGGCATCGGACTCCGGCACCACCTTCAGCAGGCCGGCGGTGTCGACTACGGTGAAGCCCAGGCCGCGCAGCGCCGCCAGATAGCTCAGATAGGCCTCATTCACCGGCAGCGCCTGCTCGCTGTAGAGCGTGACCACGCCCTTGACGCGCGGGTCGACCAGGATCTGCCGCCCCAGCATCGCGCCGATGGCCCGGCTGACCGCCTCGATGTCGGCGTTGACGAAATTCAGCGTCACCGGGGTCTGCGCCTTCAATGCCGGTTTCCTGGCGCTGGCCTGGCCATGGGCGGGCAATGTGGACAGCGCAAGTGCGCAAGGGATGGCGCAGGCCAGGGCCGTCCAGAGTCGGGTGGTGCTGTAGCGCATGCTCATCCAATCGAGATAAGAGAGCGGCCGCCTTCGCGACGGCCAATGATGTTCAGAAGATTGTCCAGTCCGGCTTCGCGACCTGGCGCGGCTTGTGCGCTGCCGTTGAAGCGGGCCTTGCCGCCACTCAGCGTGCCTTGGCCGCTGATTTGCAGCGCACCGTCCAGCGTCTGCATCTGCAGGGTGGACACGCCGGCTGCGGCCGTATCGGCCGCCACGGTCACGCGATAGCTGCCCAGGGGCGCCACCGGGCTGACACGCGAGGCCAGGTTGACGAAATCGAGGTCGAGCCGGCCGGTCTGGTTCCAGCGCCCCTGCGCCCATTCGAGCTGCAGGCCCTGGCTGCTCATGCGCACGCCGCCGCTGAGCTGCAGTGTGTTCCAGGGCGTGCCCAGGCCAGCCATCCAGGCAGCCGGCCAGCGGGCGGTCCAGCCGCCCGCGTTGTCCAGCAGGTCCAGACGCCAGCGGCCCAGGCCAGGTTCGATACGCAGGCTCAGGCTGCCATTGATGCAGCAGGCCTGGCGGGCCTGGATCTGCAAGGCCAGCCCCTGCAGGCCCAGGGTCCACTCCAGGCGGTCGGGCAGGCGGCTGGCATCGCGGCTGTCGGCGCCGCCCGTCAGCACCAGCACGCCGCTGCCACTCCAGATGCTGCCGCGTGTCTCAGCCAGCAGCAGGCGTCCCTGGCTGGCATCGGCCAGGGCGCGGGCCATCCAGCTCGCAGGCGCGAACGCGAGCAAGGCAGTCAGGCCCCCGGTCAGCGCGCCCAGCAGGGCCCAGCGGCGTGGGCGCGGCGCCGCCAGCTCTGCCGCGGGTGCCGCCTTGCTTGGTCGGATCCTCATGAGCCTGCCGCTCCGACGGCCAGCACGATGTTGCCGCTGAAACCGTTCGGCCCGCGCTGCAGCTTGGCCTCGACCGGTCGGGCACGGGCAGCGCCGCGTACCTCAAGCAGCCAGGCTTGCAGCGCTTCGGGGGGCACCCCACTCAGCGTCAGCACGGCGCGGTCGCCTGTCACCACCAGACGGGCGGCGCTGCCCAGATGGGTGCTGGCCGCCTGCAGCGCCTGCTGGGCTTGCGCCGCGGGCACCACGGGCAGTGCGCGTAGCTCGGCCGCCTCCTGCGCCAGGCTCTGCATCTGCTGCAGCTGCGCATCCAGCTGAGCCAGTTGTTGAGGCGCCCGGCTCAAGGTGCGCAGCGCCGGCTGCACCGCCACTGTCCACAGCAGGAGCAAGGCCAGCGCGGTGCCGCCGATCAACACGGTCAGGCGCTCGCGCTCGCCGAGGCCCAGCCAATGGCTGCGTGCCTGCGCGACCAGGCTCTGCAGGCGGGCGGCACGCGTCGTGTCAGGGCTGCTCATGATGTGCTTCTTGTTCTCAGGGTTGACGGGCGCGGCTCAGGGCCAGTCGGCCATCAGCGATTTCGAGCTGCCAGCCCTCGCTGCTCAGCTGCTGACGAAACTGTTCGATCTGCGGTTCGCTCCAGCCGATGGCCGGGAAGCTGAGCCGGCCGGTTTCGAAGCTCAGTGCATCGGTCGGGCCGCGGTCGGCCGGCCAGGCGGTGGCGGCTGCGGCCAGCAGCGCTTCAAGGTCCTGCTCGCCGGCACGGCCGGCAGCGGCGCGCAGCAGATCGGCTTCGCGGCGCATTTGCAGCGGTGCGTCGAGGATGGCCCGCACTTGCGGAAAGGTGTCGCGCAGGGTCTGCGTGATCGCCGCGCGGCGGGCATCCAGCGCGCGCTGCTGCTGCCAGGCCAGCAGATTGAGACCCAGCAACTGCACCAGCACCAGCCCCACCAGGCCCCAGCGCACTGGCCGCCAGGCCGGGCCCATCACCGAGCGCCAGCTCTGCCGCAGAGCGCGCAGACCGCGGGTCTTGGGGGCGAGCTCGAACTGGCGCAGCTCCCAAGGACCGGCCAGGGCGGCCAGCGCGCGCTCAGCGTTCCCGAGCGGCGCGACGGCACTGCCCAGCCATTGCTCCGCCGCGGCCACCGCGCCAGGCGCAGCCGTCCATTGCACCGGGCCGAGGTCGGTCTGGCCGAGCACTTCGCGCGTCAGACTGCCGTCCAGGCTGAGTGTGGCCTGTCCCTTGGCATGGCTCAGGCTCAGCCACAAACGCTGTGTCTCCTCAGCGTGCGCAAAGAAGTGTCCGCTGGATTGCGGCTGGGGCCAGGTTTGCGGCAGCACACGGTCGACAAAGATCTGGGCTTGGTCCAGCGCCGCCAGATGCTGTTGCAGCCACGGCTTGTTCATCACGGCCACCCAGGCTTCGGCACCGCCGGTGGCGCCGGCTTCGAGCGCGAAGGCCAGGTGCTCGGGGTCGTCCAGCAGCTGCTCTTCCATCTGGCCAGCCAGCGCTTCGCGCATCTGGCGCCCGGCGCGCGGCAGGCTGATCCGATGCCAGGCGATGTCGGCATCGGCAGGCAGCACAACCACGGTTTGCGCCTTGGGCAGCCGAGCCACCGGAGAGCGGCCTTGGGCCACGATCTGGCGGCCGTCGGGACTCAGCAGGTAGTCGTACTCAGGGCCGGTGTCGCTGCGTGCAGCGACGTCCAGGCCGGCGCTTTCGCGGCCCTGCGCGCGCAGATGCGGTCGCTGGGGCAGGAGCAGTATCAGGGTGGTCATGTCGGAGGCATTCTAGGAGCAGCGGATGACGGTTCTCGGGTGCGCATGCCGGGCCGTGCTCAGGGCGAGCCGAGGCTGAGATTGACGCGCTGGCGCTGCAGCACCAGGACTTCAAGCTCCCGGCGTTGCACCAGCCAGCGCTCTTCGACCACACGCTGGTCCAGCCGCAGGCGTCCGCTGACGAGGAAGAAGGCGGAATTGACGGCCGCGCGCTGCTCGCCCAGCGTCACGCCGGCGGGCATCAAGGACAAGGCCACGGCCAGGGACTTCAGCGGCTGGCTTTGGCGCTGCTGCACGATGCGCTCGGCACTGGCCAGGTCCAGGCCGTCGGCCAGCGCGGCGATCACCTCGCGCGGCGCGGTGTTCAGGTTGACGGCGGTCGGCTGCGGCAGCAGGGTGACAAAGGGCCGCAGGCGCTCGATGGTTTCGCGGCTCAGACCCAGCCATGCCAGCTGATCGATGTTCTGCGGCCGCAGTGCCGTGGTCTCGGAGGGCGCGGCCCAGGCCGCGCGCAGCGCTGTGGCCAGCTGCGTGGCGGTGTTGGTGGGCAGGCCGGCACTCTCGCACAGGCGCTGCAAGGTGCGCAGCTCCAGGGCTGGCATCTCGGTGCCCGCGAGCAGGTTGCGCAGGTTGTAGCGCGCCTGGGCATCGGCGATGCTGCCGGAGAGGAAGGCCTCGGGGCCGTCGTCGGTGTTGGATTTGTCGGCGGCCAGAAAGGTCGACAGCCTGGCTTCGGCCAGCGGCGTGGCCCAGGCCTCGCTTAGCGAATCGACCGGCTCGCTGCGGTTGGCGCGGGCATCCTCCCGCAGGATCAGCCGGGCCCAGTCCAGCGCGCCCAGCAGGATCCAGCCCGACTGCGCGCGCGCGCGCTCGGCGGCTTCGATCTGCACCGCCCGGTACTGGCGCCAGACCATCGCTGCCGCGAGGCTTGCGACCAGGCTGACGATCAGCATCGCGGTCAGCAAGGCGGCGCCGCGCTGGGTGCTGCTCTGGCGCCTCATGATTGGGGTCCCAGCAGCACCTGGCGGGTCAGCGTGCCTTCATGGCCGCTATCGGGGGCAAACTCCAGCAGCATGCGCACGCCGCTGGGCAGCTGGCGGCGCCCGCCCGGTGGCGGTGTGCCGCCCGCGTCACTGGCGGCCGAACCCGGCGGCGTTGCGGGGGGCTCCGTGCTGATGTCATCGCTGGATTGGGCATTGCTCCAGCTGTTGCCACGGTAGAAGAACATTTGCCAGCTGCTCACGCCGTCCAGCGCCATCAGTTGTTCCTGGCCGGGGATGTCCTGCTGGCTGCGGGCATAGGCATCGCTGAGTGCGTTCTGCGTCGTCAGCACCGGCGACGCCCAGCGGTACAGGCGCCCGTCGCGCAGGCTCCAGCTGACGAGCTGCATGCCTTCGGGCTGGCGCCGCGTCAGCAGCAGGCGGACACCGTCGAAGGTGATCGGATTCAGCATGCCGCTGTCCTGCAGGGCCTGCAGGTCAAGCTCCCATTGGGCGATCACACTTTGGAGGCGCTCGGTCCGGCTCAGGCTTTCTTGGCTGATATCGCGGCTGCGCAGCATGCCGTCGATGCCGCGCCAGGCCATCGTTGCCATGGCGGCCATTAGGGCCAGGGCCACCAGCACCTCGACAAGTGTGAAACCCCGCAGCCGTGATGCATTGAGCGCGGCCATCAGTAGCGACTCACGATGGTCGAGAGGCTCAGCAGCGGCACGCCGTCAGCCGAGGCGATCTGCGCATCGACGGCGCGGAAGTTCGGATTCGGCGTCGGGCGCACGCTCAGTCGCCCCAGATAGTCGCGCCCCATTTGATTGCAGGCGAAGTCGATCTCACCGGCGCCGGGGAACTGCTTGGACAGGCGCAGCTCGGTCAGCTGGTTCTCGGCGCACCATTGGGCCGCGCTGGTCTGCATCAGCCGTTCGGCATTGCTGGTCAGTGCGCCAGCGGCCTTGAGCCCGGCGGCCAACGTGATGGCCACGATGGCCAAGGCGACCAGCACCTCGATCAGGGTGAAGCCATGGGTCTGGCGAGCAGGGTGCTTCATGGCGCGGCCATCTCTTGGGCCACCGGGGCGAATGCGCCCAGACCATCGGTGGCCAGCGTCACGGCCTGACTACCCAGGCGCAGCCTCAGGCTCTGCGCACCGATGATCGGTTCCGGCCCGAGGCGGATGGCCCTTGCGTTGCCGAGGATCTCGACCACGGGCGCCGGTGCATCCAGCCAGCGGCTGGGCATCTGCAGTTTGGCGGGCAAGCCCACGAAACGGAACTGCTCCTCCGACTTGCTGTCCTGCACCGGCATCCAGCTGACCGCCAAGCCGGCGGTGCGGGCCTCGGCGCGGGCGGATTCGAACAAGGCGGCCAGGCGCTCGGCCTCGCGTTCGAGTTGGGCGGCGGCCGGGTCGCGCAGCGCGAGGCTGATGGCGGCGCTGGCGATGGCCAGCAAGGCCACCACGACCAGCAGTTCGATCAGGGTGAAGCCGCGGGCGCGGGCGGCGGGCAAGGGCGCCTTACTGCCAGGAACCGATGTCGGCGTCATTACCTTCGCCACCGGCTTGGCCATCGGCGCCGAGGCTGTAGACATCGACCTCGCCCTTCACGCCCGGCACCTCGTAGAGGTAGGGGCGGCCCCAGGGATCCTTGGGCAGCTTCTCGATATAAGGCTTCCAGTTCATCGGCATCGGGCCGCTGCTGGGCTTGCGCACCAGGGCTTCCAGGCCCTGCTCACGGCTGGGGTAGCGCTGGTTGTCGAGCTTGTAGAGCTTGAGCGCCTGCATCAGGTTGTTGACGTCGGTGCGGGCCGCGGTGACCCGGGCGTCATCCGCACGGTTCAGCACATTGGGCACGACCAGGGCCGCCAGTACGCCGATGATGACCAGCACGACCAGCAGTTCGATCAGGGTGAAGCCTTGGTTCTGGCCGGCGCCGCGGTGACGGTGCATGAGGGTTCGCATCGAGAGTTCCGGTGGGGACGGTGGTCGGGGTGGCGTGAATCATAATCGGCCCATGCCTGTCCGATTGCTCTCCTTCCTCGTCTGGGCCCTGCTTGCTGGCAGTGCCGGTTTCTGGGCCATGCAGATGCTGGCCCATCCGCTGCCGGTTCCTTCGCATGCGCGGTCTGCCGGCGACGGTGCGGCCCCACGTGGCGATCTGGCGCGTCTGCTGGGCAGCACGCCGGCCCATGCGGCGCCCGAGTTGGCACCTGTTGCCCAGGATTCGCGCTTGCGCCTCCTGGGCGTGGTGTCGCCCAGGGCTGGTACGGCGTCCTACCAGGGCCAGGGCGTTGCCCTGATCTCGGTGGATGGGGCGCCGGCGCGGGCGGTAAGGCTGGGCGCCGCGGTGGACGGCGATCTGCAGCTGTTGGCACTCGATGCGCGCTCGGCGTCGCTGGGGCAGGGCGGTGTGACGCGCTTGACCCTGCGGCTGGAAGAGCCGGCGGCGCCGGCGACCGGGATTCCTGCGGCGGCAGTGCTTGCGCCCAGCGCTCAGCCGGCGCCCGCGCCGGTGCTGATGCCTGCGGCTCCCGCGGCGCAGCCGGAAGTTACCTTGCCGCCGCCGCGTGTTGACCGCGGCGGTTTGCCGGATCGCTGAAGAGTGCCCTGGGGCCTGGTTCAGGGCCTGGAGTCAGGTCCGCCAATGGCCTGGGTCAGCACGGGCAGGTCGCCATGGCCTGAAGGGCTCAGTCGATCTGCCACTTCGTGCAGCTCACTGAGCAGAGCGGCGGCACTGCGGATCAGCGGCCATGCGAGTGCGGCACCGGTCCCGTCACTGCTCTGCATGCCCAGCTCCAGGAGGGCCGAGGCGCGGAACAAGGCCATCGCTTCATCAAGGCCCTGCTGTGCATGGCTGCGGCAGAACACGGCGTAATCGGTCACTGGCGGCGCGATCAGCGCGGCCAGGCGCAGCGCGGCACAGGCTGCCAAACCGTCGACGATGATGAGGCTGCGCTTGCTGGCGGCCACCAGCATGGCACCGACCATGACTGCCAGTTCAAAGCCGCCAAGCGCAGCCAGCACGTCCATGGGTTCATGCACGTCGCGGTGGCGATTCAGGGCATTCTGCAGTCTGGCCAGCAGGTGCTCGGCTGCTTCCTGGGGTTTGTCGACATGCGTCAGGATGAAGCTGCTCAGCGGCCGGTCGCTGAGTCGCGCCAGTACCAGGGCTGCACTCTCCTCCGAGCCTTGGCCCAGGCCCGCGCAGGCCAGCACATTGCCCTCGAACGTGGCGGCGATCTCCATGCCGACCCGCACACCGGCGTGCGCCTGCTCCATGCTCATTGCCACGCCGAGCCGTGAGTTGCGCGTGCCATGGGCGATCTTGCGGGCCAGCAGCAGGGGATGTGGGGCGATCTGTTCGGCGATGCCGCAGTCGACCACGCTCAGGTGCAGGCCCTGGAGCCGCGCGAAGACGGATACGGGCAGCTTGTTCTGCAGGGCCAGCAAGGCCAGCTCACGCGTGCTGTTGCCATGCAGCAGACCGATGCCCTCGACGGCGATGCCATGGTCGGCAGCGAACAGCGCCAGCGTCGGTTCGCGGAAGCGCGGCGTCAGCGTCTCCTGAACCAGTCCCAGGCGCACCGCGAGCGGCTCGAGCTCCCCCAGGCCACCGCTGATGGCCGCACGCCGTTCAATCCGCTCGCGCAAGGCGCGTTCGAGCTCGGGATTGGCGGTGGGTGAAATCAGCGACTGATGAATGGGCATAGGCAAGCGGTGCGCAGGGTGGGGCGCGACGTCGGCGGATTCTGCTGGGATCCAGTCGGGGTGCGCAAGTGCAGCACACGATCAGATCGGTCAGCGCAGGAACAGCCGGTAGACCGGGTTGTTGGTTTCGTCCTCGAAGGGGTAGTTCAGAGTGTCCAGGAACTGGCGCAGGGCCGCCCGGTCACCGCGGGGCACCTGGATACCCACCAGGATTCGCCCATAGTCTGCGCCTTGGTTGCGGTAGTGGAACAGGCTGATGTTCCAGTCCGGGTGCATGCTGGACAGGAAGCGCATCAGCGCACCTGGCCGCTCCGGGAAGATGAAGCGGTACAGGCGCTCGTCGCGCGCCAGTTCGCTGCGGCCGCCCACCATATGGCGGATGTGCTGCTTGGCCAGCTCATCGTCCGACAGGTCCAGTGTCTCGAAGCCATGCTTGACCATCTGCGCAGCCAGCTTGACGGCTTCCTCGCGCTTGGCGATCGACACGCCGACGAAGACATGGGCGACCTTGGCATCCGAGATGCGGTAGTTGAACTCGGTGACGCTGCGCGGGCCCAGCAACTCGCAGAAGCGCTTGAAACTGCCACGCGCTTCGGGAATGGTGACGGCAAACAGTGCCTCGCGCTGCTCGCCGACTTCAGCCCGCTCAGCCACGAAGCGCAGGCGGTCGAAGTTCATGTTGGCGCCGCAGGTGATCGCCACGAGGGTCTGGCCCTTGGCGCCCGTCCGGGCGACGTACTGCTTGATCGCGGCCACACCGAGTGCGCCTGCCGGTTCCATGATGGAGCGGGTGTCCTCGAAGATGTCCTTGATGGCGGCGCAGACGGCATCCGTGTCCACGAGGATGTAGTCATCCACCAGTTCGCGGGTGATGCGGAAGGTCTCTTCCCCGACCAGCTTGACGGCCGTACCGTCCGAAAACAGGCCGACGTCGTTCAGTTGCACACGCTTGCCGGCCTTGACCGAGCGCACCATCGCGTCCGAGTCCCGGGTCTGCACACCGATGATCTTGATCTCCGGGCGCAGGGCCTTGATATAGGCCGCGACGCCGGCAATCAGGCCTCCGCCGCCGATCGCGACGAAGACCGCGTCGATGGGGCCGGGATGCTGGCGCAGCAACTCCATGCCGATGGTCCCCTGACCCGCGATCACGTCCGGGTCGTCGAAGGGGTGAACGAAGGTCAGGCCCTGCTCACGCTCCAACTCCAGCGCCCGTCCGTAGGCGTCGGTGAAGCTGTCGCCATGCAGCACGACCTGGCCACCCAGCGCCTGGACGGCGTCGATCTTGACCTTGGGCGTGGTCACCGGCATCACGATGACAGCGCGGCAACCGAGCTTCTTCGCTGACAGTGCCACACCTTGTGCATGGTTGCCGGCGGATGCGCAAATCACGCCCTGGGCGCGCGCATCGGCGCTCAGATGTGCCATCTTGTTGTAGGCACCGCGCAGCTTGAAGCTGAAGACGGGCTGCTGGTCTTCGCGCTTCAGCAAGACCTTGTTGCCTAGCCGCTTCGACAGATTGCGCGCCGCATCCAGCGAGGTCTCGACAGCGACCTCGTAGACCTTGGCGTTGAGAATGCGCTGCAGGTAGCTGTTCCCGCTTGGAATCAGGGCCGGCAGGCTCGTTTGGGCGCTGCGGCGGCGTTTCGGATTCTTCGAGGCGGGGCCGGCCATTGAGAGGTCTCCAGTGCGGGATGTTTGCGGCGCTGCATCATAAGCGAGCGCTTCTCCGCTCCCGCTGCTGGGTCAGATAGGCAAAAAAGAGCCCGAGACCTTGCGGGCTCGGGCTTAATCCACCATGGAGGCGGTGGAGGAGACAAACGGTGCGTCGAAAGCGGTCAGCAGGATCACAAGATCCTCGCCCAACGGCTTTCAGTCGCTTGAATAGAATTCTATCGCGGGAAAATGCTGCGCTGCAATATTTCCTGCGGCAAAGCGGCAAGAATAGGTAACTGCCTCGAATTGTTGACGTTTGCCCGGATCTGCCATTGATTTGTCATATTCGATGCGCGGTCTAGGCAAATGTCAGAAACGAAAGAAGCTATGGAATGCACGATTGATTGGATGGGAACGCAGGGCATGTCGTTCGTGGCGCAGACCGGAAGCGGTCATATGCTTGCCATGGACGGCGCCCCGGAGGGCGGTGGGCACAACCTCGCGCCGCGTCCTATGGAGACGGTGCTGGCCGGTACCGGCGGCTGTACTGCCTATGACGTGGTGCTCATCCTGAAGCGCGGCCGCCACGACGTGCGTGGCTGCCAGCTGAAGCTGAGCGCCGAGCGCGCCGATGCTGATCCCAAGGTGTTCACGAAGATCCACATGCACTTTGTCGTCAGCGGCAAGGCATTGAATCAAGCCGCAGTCGAGCGCGCAGTGGCGCTCTCGCATGAAAAATACTGCTCGGCCAGCATCATGCTGGCCAAGACTGCCGCGATTACGACCTCGGTCGAGCTCGTCGAGGTCTGAACCTTCAGATGTGATGGGCCGTGCGGGTCATGACACTGGCCGCCATGCGCATCAAGGCCTTGACGGGTGCTGGCAGTTCGGCCGCTCCTGCCTGTCCAGCAGCTTGGGCGTGGCGGGCCTCATCCAGTTTCATCTGATCGACGATGGCACGTGAGGCCTCGTCGCTGGCCGGCAGGCGCTCAAGGTGGCTGGCCAGATGTTGTTCGACCTGAGTTTCTGTTTCTACAAC
>NZ_JBILQK010000214.1:0-2641 GCF_044373315.1 Roseateles sp.
TGGAGCTCAGCCCGGCGCAGCGTCGCGTGAGCGTGGAGGGTGGGGAAGCCTTCTTCGAGGTCGCCAAGGACGCAAGCCGGCCCTTTGTCGTCAGTGCCGCCGGGACGGAGGTGACCGCCACGGGGACTGCCTTCCTCGTGCGGCTGATGCCTTCACATGCTGGCGGGCGCGAAGCCCTCGACGTGACTCTGGTCGAAGGGCAGGTTGTCGTGCAGGGCAGTGACAGCAAAGCCTCCAACCAGCCGATCGTGATGGCCGCTGGAGACAGAGTCCGCGTCGGCCGCGGCCAGGAGGGCAGAACCGCCTCGGGCACCTCCGCTGCCGCACCCGAGCGCGATCGGCCTCGCCTGGACCAGGTGCTGGCCTGGCAGCGTGGGGAGGCGATCTTCGACAACGTGCCGCTTCGGGAGGCGCTGGCGGAGATGAGCCGCTACAGCTCAACACCGATCACGGTGGACCCTCGCGTGGGAGATCTACGAGTGAGTGGGGTGTTCAAGACGGGGGATAGCGTGGGTTTTGTTCAGGCCGTGGCCGCGTTGCACGGATTGGCCGTGCACAAGCGCTCCCAGGCTTGGGAGCTGACGGTCAAGTAGCCAGACGGCACGGCTGCGACGGTCGGGCGCAAGTACGTCTGCCGGGGCATGACGCATCTCGCCGAACGTCGGTGCCCGGCGTCCATCAGAGTCAATGTGTCGAGGGCCGATGGTCTATCCATGCCTCGATCTCGATCAGACGCCAGGCCATATGCTGTATGTGCTATCGCTGCAGTTGGCTTGACGCCCTCTCACCACGGGTGGGGACGCTTCTTGTCTGTCTGGCTATAGCAAATAAGGCATCTACTGCTTGCTGGTGACATGGTGCGCTGCCCAAATTTCTAGCGCGCCTCATCCATGGGCGCTACATCGTGGGCCCCTAGCCAGAAGAAGTGGCGGTGCGCAATCGGGGCTGTGTCGGCTTGGTGGAGCAGTTCCAAAAGACGGTGGTTCAGTTCGCCGCCCAGAACCCCTCGTGGACGAAGGCCCAACTGTGCGACCGGTTGCGCAGGGGCATCACGCAAGAACAGCATCGATGGGACTTGAGCTCCGACAAGGCTGAATGGGTTTAGGCGGAGCTGGCTCGCCGTGAGGGCAGGAACTTGAGCGGCTCGCAGCCCACCGCTCTGTAGTCGGGCGTCGCGTCTGCCGAAGCCAAGGTGCGATTCCTCGCACGTGTGGGAACTCTGGCCTGAGGGGCCGACAGGCCCGCGGTTCGCGGTGTACCGGGCTGTCTGGGTGTCGCCTACTGCAAGGGGGATGTCCCGGCGAATGTCGGATCGGCCTCTATGCAGTGCCCTGCACAAGGGCGGTCGAGAAACCTGAATGAATGCCTAACCACATCTCAGAGCGTTTTTCCACGTTGGTTCGCGGTCTTCACCATGTCCAGCGCCTTGGCTCGAACTTTTGGTGACAGGGCATTGAACGCAATCAGTAGCTCCGCGACTTGATCGTCCGAGGCGTAGAAGTAGGCGGCCGGCACGCCGAGCACGGAACCTATGCGTTCCATCAGTTCGAGATCCGGAACACGGGTGCCGGTCTCGTAACGATTCATTCGCGTGCTTGCTGACTCCGGTTCAAGTCCAGCCTCCAAGCCAAGCCCCTCCTGAGACAGGCCTGCGCGCAATCGCGCTTCCTTCAACCGCCTCCCTATTACCGACATGCGCAGCTCGCTGAAAAGCGAGCATCGTTACGTTTAGTACTTCTCAAAATACTACCGAATTGGTAGTATTCCAGTGGGCGTGACTAAATGCGCGGAGGCATCAGTTGACGAACTCCTTTGCCGCGACGGGCTCTTGGCAGTTGAGGCCGCTTTGCTGGCACTACGTCGGGGTGCATATCGAAGAGCTGTCTGTCGAAGTCCAGGTGGCCTATGGAACTTCCTGCGAGTCAACGGTCGCTTGGGCGATGGGCATGCTGGCGGACGGCGATTGGGAAGTGTTAGGTGCCTGGCCTAGGCATGCTGTCAGTGCAACGTTCTGGCGTGGCGTCAAGGAGGACTTCGACTCCCGGGGCGTCGACAAGATCTCGCTAGTGTGTGCGTTGGATCTAGATGCTCCCAAGCTGTGCGGGTCGGTCAAGGTGCTGCCTCCGTTTACTCGGATCCTTGGCTGTGGCTACGTGCCAGCTGCCTCCAACGCTGATGTGCTCCGCGCTGAAGCTCGTCGTGTAGTCCGTGGAGCCGCGAGCGTTCGTGCTGCACGCGTCGCTTTGGAACGCCTCCTCGCGCAGGAGGGCGCGTGTAGGGCGGCCGTGTTGGCGACGGATTTCCACGAGGCGTTGGAGTTGTTTCGGCCGTTCTATGCGCTGGGCACTCACTACCGTGCCTTGGTGCGTACAGGTGATGAGCATCTGGAGCTGCTCGGGCGCAGCTTGCAGCGAGCCGTTCGCCGGCATGGGAGGTTCCCCGATCTGGCTGCGGCCACTTCGTTCGTAGCCGATACGCTGGCCCGCCATGAGCGCCGCCTAAGGGATCGCGATCTCTCTGACTTCGAGCGGCCATTGCGTTGTACTGACTTCCCGATGGCGCGGCAAAGCGGAAGGGTTCGTGGGCGCCGAGGTTCGTTGGACGGGCGCTCACCATGAACTCGAACTTGCACTCCGCCTTC